>DAOPZC010000059.1:0-29771 GCA_035353175.1 Kiritimatiellia bacterium
CATGGACGGCGTGATCTACCACGGCAACAAGATCCTGCCCGGCACGCTCGACTTCGTCGCCTGGCTGCGTGCGACCCAAATCCCTTTCCTTTTCCTCACCAACAGCAGCGAGCGCTCGCCGCGCGAGCTGAGCGAAAAGTTGCACCGCATGGGCGTGGACATCGAAGAAACGCATTTCTACACCAGCGCCATGGCCACGGCGGCGTTTCTCGCCTCCCAGACGCCCGGCGGCAGCGCCTACGTCATCGGCCAGCCCGGCCTGATCAACGCGCTCTACGACGCGGGCTTCTCGACCAATGACGTCAACCCCGACTACGTGGTGGTCGGTGAAACGCCCATGTACACCTATGAGACCATCAAAAAGGCGGTCAGCCTCGTCCGCAAAGGCGCCAAACTCATCGGCACCAACCCGGACCTGACAGGGCCGGCCGAGAGCGGCATCATCCCCGCCTGCGGCGCGCTGGTGGCCCCCATCGAGCTCTCGACCGGCGTAAAAGCCTATTTCGTCGGCAAGCCCAATCCGCTGATGATGCGCACCGGCCTCGGCCTGCTCGGCTGCCCGCGCGAGAGCGCCCTGATCGTCGGCGACCGCATGGACACGGACATCATCTCGGGCATCGAGTCCGGCATCGAAACCGTGCTCGTGCTCTCCGGCGTGGCGCAGCGCGAGGACCTCGCGCGCTTCGGCTTCGGCCCCGACTTCATCCTCGACCACGTCGGCCAGCTCCCCGCCCTGCTGGAAAAAAATCACGCCTAATCGCGCATTGCATTTCCGCACGGAATCGCGTTTAATACATGACAGTTCTGGGGTGGCGGTGCGAAATCGCCTGAACACTTAACAAGGGTAAATCATGAAGCTTCTTTTATTGGGCGCCGTTGGGGCGCTCGCGGTGGCGGGGAACGTTTGGTCGGCAGAGGCCGGGGGCGAAGCGGGCTTTGTCTCGCTGTTCAACGGCAAGGACCTGGAAGGCTGGATCGGCGCCACGAACGGCTACTCGGTGGAAAACGGCATCCTGTTCTGCCAGCCGAAAGGCGGCGGCAACCTGTACACGGCCAAGCAGTACGACAACTTCATTCTGCGGTTCGAGTTTCTCGTTTACACGAACTCGAACAACGGCCTCGGCATCCGTTGTCCGAAAGTCGGCGACTCCGCTTACAGCGCGATGGAACTGCAGATCCTGGACGATTCCGGGTCGCAGTACACCAAGCTCCAACCTTATCAGTACCACGGCTCAATCTACGGGGTGGTCCCCAGCAAACGCGGCTCCCAGAAGCCGGTCGGACAGTGGAACGTCCAGGAAGTGCGCGCCATCGGCTCGAAAATCACCGTCATCCTCAACGGCAGCGTGATCGTCGATGCCGACATCGCGGGCATCATGGACACCATGGACCACAAGCAACATCCGGGGCTCCATAACGCCAAGGGCCACATCGGCTGGCTCGGACACGGCACGCGCGTAGACTGGCGCAACATCCGCATCAAGGAAGTCCCGGCGGACTACCAGGTGGCGCAGCCGACCGACAACAAAGCGCCCGCCGGCTTCACCGCCCTCTTCAACGGCAAAGACCTGACCAACTGGAAGGGTGTGACCCGCACGGAGAAGTTCGACAGCCCGCTCGTGCGGCAGGCGGCGTCCCCGGAAAAACGCGCGGAGATCCAGGCCAAGGCGGACGAGGAGATGCGCGCGAGCTGGTTCGTGCGTGACGGCGGAACGCTCTATTTCAGCGGCAAGGGGTACAGCCTCGCCACGGCCAAGGATTACGGCGACTTCGAGATGTTCGTCGACTGGCGCCTGCTCACGGTGCGCGGCGACAGCGGCCTCTACCTGCGCGGTTCGCCCCAGGTTCAGATCTGGGACGCGCACAACCAGTGGAATATCGGGTCCGGCGGCCTCTACAACAACAAGCAGAACCCGAGCAAAGCGCTGTCGATCGCCGACCGGCTGATTGGCGACTGGAACACCTTCCACATCAAGATGGTCGGCGACAAGGTCACCGTGAAGCTCAACGGCGTGCTCGTGGTGGACAACACCGTCCTGGAGAACTACTGGGACCGCAACCGGCCGATCTTCCCGAAAGAGCAGATCGAGCTGCAGTGCCACGGCGACCCGATCGAGTTCAAGAACATTTACATCCGCGAGCTGTAAAGCGAGCGGGGAGCGCCCGGCGGTAAAAAAAGGCGCGGATCCCCTCGGCGGTCCGCGCCTTTCACATGTGGCTCAGCATGCCGTAGAACTGCTTCAAGACGCGGAAGGATTCCACGGTCGCCGCCGACATCGCCGCCGTCAGGACGAGCACCAGGACCGTCACGCACCACTTCGTGGCGCGCTTGTACTTGGGTTGCCACCAGACGAGCGGCAAGGCGAAAGGCCCCACGCTGGCCAGCATGAGCACAATGAACGTCGTGCCGAAATACCACGGCACGCGGTTTTCAGCGGAAGGCGGCCGCAGAGAGCCGTCGAGGAACTCGCCACAGTGCTTGCACTTGATCGCCGCGTCTTGAATCTCTTCCGCGCAATAGGGACATTTTTTCATGAGGGCCTTTCAGCCTACGGCTCCGTGTCAAAACAGTATACGCCTTCTTCGCATCGCGGCACAAGCCGCGCAAAGCAAAGACAAGGCCCGGCCTCGGGGGGCGCTTCGCGGCCCCTGAACCACACCGGATCCCTTCTTGTTTCGAGCCCGATTTTCTGTCATAATTAGGCTTGTTGTTTTTCAAATTAGAGACAGAAACAAACGATGATCAGCTTTTTCAAACGAGATACTCCCATTGTCCGCGATCGCGCCGCTCACTG
Source organism: Kiritimatiellia bacterium (assembly GCA_035353175.1). Classification (GTDB taxonomy): domain Bacteria; phylum Verrucomicrobiota; class Kiritimatiellia; order RFP12; family UBA1067; genus DAOPZC01. The sequence continues at coordinate 2,796 of DAOPZC010000059.1, forward strand.
CATCTCACGCGCGAATATCGATCCGGACGCGCTGAAGGTCCTCTACCGTCTCGCCAACACCGGCCATACCGCCTATCTGGTGGGCGGCAGCGTACGCGATCTCCTTCTCGGCCGACAGCCGAAAGATTTCGACATCGGCACGGACGCGCGCCCGAACGACATCCGCCGTCTTTTCCGCAACTGCTTTCTCATCGGACGCCGCTTCCGCCTCGCTCACATCGTCTTCGGCAGGAAGGTGATCGAAACCAGCACGTTCCGGAAGCAGCCCGAAGCCAGCGAAAAAGAAAACGGCCTCTACCAGACCGAGGACAACACCTTCGGCACTCCCGAAGAGGACGCCAAACGCCGCGATTTCACCGTCAACGGCTTGTTTTACGACATCAAGACCTTCGCCGTCATCGATTACGTCGGCGGTCTCAAAGACCTCGATAAAAAAGTCCTGCGGTGCATCGGCGACCCCAACATCCGGTTCCGCGAGGATCCGGTCCGCATGATGCGGGCCGTGAAATTCGCGGCCCGGCTCGGGTTCACGATCGACCGCGCCAGCCGCAAAGCCATTATCAAACACCACGCCGACATCCTCAACGCGTCGGTGCCCCGCCTCTGCGAGGAAATTTATCGCCTTTTCACCTTCAACTCATCCAACGCGGCCTTTCACCTGATGTGGGAGTTCGAGCTTCTTCAGGACCTTTTGCCCGACGTCAACGCCTATGTCGACGCCACCGGCGGCGAGAAATCGCCCCTCTGGCGGTATTTGGCGGCGCTGGACGCTGACCCTCAGAATGCCGACCTCTCCAACGGCGTGCGAACCGCATGCCTCTATTACCCCCTTTTCCTCGAACAGCTCAGGAAAGAGGAAGCCCAATACCCGCACGGGCGCGTCAACAAGCAGCACGTCGCCCGCATGGTGCTCCATCAGATCGCGCAGCAGTTCCACATTCCCAAGTCCACCTTTTTCACGGCGGTCGCCCTCATGGATGTCCAGCGCCGCTTCGCCGAATCGCCGAAAAAGGGCCGCGGCCACCGATTCCTGTTCCATCCCGCCTTCCCCGAAGCGCTGGCGTTCCAACGGATCCTGCTTGCCGCCGAAGGCGGCGACACCACCCTGATCCGCGAATGGCAAGCGCTGTACGAAAGCGAAGTGGCCCGGAATTCGCCGCCCGCGCCCGGCACGGCTGAGCCGACAGACGAGGAGGCCAATGAACCGCGCGACTCCGAGGATGAACCTGACCGTCCCCGCCGACGCAGACGCCGACGCAGACCGCGGCCGAACAACGCTTCCCGCCCCGACGGCGCCGATTCCGGCACCCACGTCGGGCCGCCGGTCACCGTGGCGGAATACCAGCCCGACACGGAACGGACTGACGGTTGCGAGTAGTTCGGCTATAGGATAAATTCCTATCCAAGCCATTGACTATCTCCCTATAAGCGATATAAGATGAAGTCTTATGAAAGTTTTATGGGTAGATCTGGTCTCTGAATTCGGGGGCGCCCAACACAGCTTAGCGGACGTCTGCCTTTCGCTGAAGGCGGCCGGCATCGATGTGGTCGCGGCCGTCCCCAACGGACCGCTGTTCGATCGCCTGACCTCCGCCGGCCTGCCCGTTTTTCCCGTCTCGCCCGTGCGGGCCAGAAAACGGGGCTGGGGCCTTTTCACCACGGCCGCCAAGCTGATGCGCGCGCCGAGCTCGGTCTCGCAAATTATCCGCACCGTCAAGCCGGACATCATCCACGCGAACAGCCTGCCTGCTTTTCTTGCCGCACATCACGCCTTCTCATCCATTCCCATCATCTGGCACGTACGCGACCTCCGGATCCCGGTCATGCTGGCCCGCGAGGCCTCAAAAAAGGCCGCCCGCATCATTGCGGCATCGGAAGCGATCGACGAGCACCTCGTCGACATCCTTTCACCGCGCGTCCTCGGACGGATCCGCGTGATCCGCAACGGCGTCGATCCGACACGGTTCGCCGCCGGAGACCGGAGCGACGCACGCCGACGCTTCGGACTTCCGCCTGACGGGCCGGTCATCGGCATGATTGCGCACCTGATCCCCTGGAAACGCCACGACGCTTTCATCCAGGCCGCGGGCGAGATCCGCCGGCAACGTCCGGACGCGCATTTCGTGGCCGTCGGACGCGACTTGTTCAACGAGCACTCGCGCTGGATATCGCAACTGAAGGAAAGGGTCGCGAGCAACGGCCTGGCCGAGGCCTTCCATTGGGTCGGAGACTGCGATGCCGCCCACGAGATCCTGCCGGCCTTCGACCTGTTGCTCCACCCGGCCCTGCAGGAGCCCTTCGGACGCGTCATCTGCGAAGCCATGGCCGCGTCTGTACCGGTCATCGCCGCGGCCTCGGGAGGCCCGGCCTCGATCATCCAGCAGGGCGCCTCGGGAATCCTCGTCCGCGACGGTGACCCGCAGCGCATGGCCGAGGAGGCGCTCGCCCTGTTGGCCGATCCCGCACGTGCCGCAAAGGTCGGCGCAGCCGGCCGCAATCAGATACTGAACAAATTCACGACGCGCCACGTCTGCGAACAGCTCATCAAAGAGTACCGGGGCCTGATCTCATCGGTGACCAGCTCGGACGACGACGATTAGCCGGTCTGCGAGGAACCGCGCGGCGCCGGTCGGGGCACGGCTCCAATCAACTCGGCCTTAGGGACACTGATTCGCTATTCCTTATCCGCGACGAGCGTGATAAAATAATGCGTTTTCAAGACTCAGGAGGCAGATTATGTGGAACTACAGTGAAACCGTGATGGACCATTTCCGCAACCCGCGCAACGTCGGCAAGATCGATAACCCCGACGGAACCGGCACGGTGGGTTCGCTCGCCTGCGGCGACGCCTTGACGCTCATGTTCAAACTCGACGCGAACAAACGCATCGTCGACGTCAAGTTCCAGACGTTCGGCTGCGCCAGCGCGATCGCCTCCTCGTCGGCCCTCACCGAAATGGTTCTTGGCAAAACGATCGAAGAGGCCGAAAAAGTCACCAACAAGGATATCGCCAACTTTCTCGGCGGGCTGCCCGACCAGAAAATGCACTGCTCGGTCATGGGGCGCGAAGCGCTCGAAGCGGCCATCCACAACTACCGCACGGGCGAGACCATGGTCAAGAACCTCGAGGACCACATCGTCTGCACCTGCTTCGGTGTTTCCGAGAACGAGATCCGCCGCGTCGTCACCGAAAACAGTCTGACGACCGTGGACGAAGTCACCAACTTCTGCAAAGCGGGCGGAGGGTGCGGCATGTGCCGCGACGATATCCAGAAGATCATCGATTCCATCCGCAGCACTCAGACCGCGCGGCCCGCCTCGGCCGCGCCAGGGCCGCACAAGCGGCTCTCGAACATCCAGAAAATCAAACTGGTTGAAGAGATCGTCGACCGCGAGATCCGTCCGCAGCTCAAGAAGGACGGCGGGGACATCGAGCTGATCGACATCGTGGGCGACCGCGTGATCATCGCCTTCCGCGGCATGTGCGCGGGATGCCACTCGGCGGCATTCACCCGGCAGGACTTCATCGAGTCGAAGCTCCGCGAGTTCGTCGACCCCGCGATCAGCGTCGAGGAAGAGGGAAAATGAAGGCGGACGTGAGTCCGCCTTGGAACCCCCAATCAGTGTCACGTTTACAATTTCGAGTCTTTCCATGAACACCATCTACTTCGACAACAACGCGACCACCTGCGTGGCACCCGAAGTGCGCGACGCAATGATGCCGTTTTTCAACGACCTTTACGGCAACCCCTCCAGCATGCACGCCTTCGGCGGCCAAGTCGCCAAATACGTGAAGGAGGCGCGCGAGAAAATCGCGGCCTTCATCAACGCCGATCCCTCGGAAATCATCTTCACAAGTTGCGGCACGGAAAGCGACAACATGGCCATCCACGGCAGTGCCGAACTGCTCGGGCCACAGGCCAAAATCATCACCTCGCGCGTGGAACACCCCGCCGTGCTGGGTCCCTGCCGCCGCCTGAAAGACATGGGCTTCCTCGAAACCGAAATCCCGGTCGACAGCGTCGGGCAGCTCGATCTCGAAGCGTTCCGCGAATCGCTGAAAGGGCACGGTCCGGCCATCGTCAGCATCATGTGGGCCAACAACGAAACCGGCGTGATCTTTCCCCTGCAGCAGATCGTGGAGATCGCCAAAACGGCCGGCGCCGTTGTGCATACCGATGCGGTGCAGGTGGCCGGCAAGGTGCCGATCGACGTCAAGAAGCTGCCGGTCGACATGCTCTCGATCTCCGGGCACAAGCTGCACGCGCCGAAAGGCATCGGCATCTTCTACCTGCGGCGCGGCACGCGTCTCAAGACGTTCATGCTGGGCGGGCACCAGGAGAACGGGCGGCGCGGCGGCACCGAGAACGTGCCCTACATCGTCGGGCTGGGCAAGGCGGCCGAACTCGCGGCGGCGAACATGGACGCCGAACGCCGCGTGCTGACGCGGCTGCGCGACAAACTTGAGAACGGCCTGCTCGCCTCGTGTCCGGACGCGCGCGTGAACGGCGACCGTGTCCACCGCCTGCCCAACACCACCAACATGAGCTTCGAATACATCGAAGGCGAGGCGATCCTCTACCACATGAGCGACCTCGGCATCTGCGCCTCGACCGGTTCGGCCTGCGCGGCCGGCTCGCTCGAGCCTTCGCACGTGATCCGCGCCATGGGCGTGCCCTTCACCGCGGTCCACGGCTCCGTGCGCTTTTCGCTCAGCCGTTACAACACCGAAGCCGAAGTGGACTACGTGCTGGAGCAGATGCCCAAGATCGTGCGCAAGCTGCGGTCCCTCTCGCCCTTCGGCAAGGGTGACACACTGCCGGTGGAGCTGTAGAAACGCCGAATGGAGAATGAGAAACCCGGATTCCACTTCGACGTCGGGCGTTGGACGTTCGGCGTTCGAATTAACCCATGAACCATGAACCACTAAACTCCGCCCCTTCCCCCCTCTCCGCCTGCCGTCTCTGTCCGCGGGCGTGCGGCGTGAACCGGCTCGCAGGCCAGCTCGGTTACTGCAAGGCGGGAATTCAACCCCGCGTTTTCCGTTACGGGCCGCATTTCGGCGAGGAGCCGCCCGTGAGCGGCACGCGCGGTTCCGGCACGGTGTTTTTCTCGCACTGCACCTTGCGCTGCGTCTATTGTCAGAACCATCCCTGGAGCCAAGGCGGCCAAGGCGACGATCTCTCCGCAGAAGCGCTCCGCGACATTTTCCAGCGGCTTGCGGAAAAGGGATGCCACAACTGGAACCTCGTCTCGCCGACCCCTTGGCTGCCCCAGATCCGGGCGGCGGTCGCGCCGCTAATTCGCGCTGGAATCTCTCTGCCTTTTGTGTATAATACGTCGGGTTTTGAAGCAACGGAGACCTTGAAATCGTTCAGCGAGCTGGCGGATATCGCGCTGATTGACCTGCGTTACGCCACGCCCGATGCCGCGGCCGAAGGCTCAGATGCGCAAAATTATGTCGAGGCCGCACGCCGCGCTTTCCTTTGGTTTTGGGACCGGCTGGGGCCGTTGCAAACGGATGCGGACGGGATCGCCAAGCGAGGCGTGATATGTCGCCTGCTGGCGTTGCCGGGGCGTGTATCCGAGGCGGTCGCCAATCTGGAGTGGCTGGCGGAGCACGCGGGGACGGATGTGCACGTCAGCGTGATGTCGCAGTACACGCCGGTGTATCGGGCGATGCGGCTCTCAGGCTGGGACCGGAAGGTTTCGGAAGACGAATATGCCCTCCTCACGGAGGCGGCCGCGGATCTCGGGTTCGAGAACGGCTGGATACAGGAGTTTGAAGGCGATGCGCCCGCCGACCTGTTGGGACAAGCCATGTCCGCAGGAGAAGGCGCCGTAGGAGCGGGACAAACCGCACCTGCGAAAAGCAGTGTAGAGTGAAATCATGCCGCACCGGATGTGCGGCTGAAAGGGTTACGATGAGCGGTCATAATAAGTGGTCCACCATTAAGCACAAGAAGGGCGCGGCTGACGCCAAGCGCGGAAAGATTTTTTCAAAAATCGCCAAGGAAATGACCATCGTGGCCAAGGCCGGTGGCGGTGACCCCGGGTCTAACCCCACGCTCCGCACCCTGATCTCCAAGGCCAAGGCCGTCAACATGCCGAACGACAACATCGACCGCGCCATCAAGAAGGGCACGGGCGAACTCGCGGCGGACATCCTTGAAGAGATCACCTATGAGGGGTACGCCCAGGGTGGCGTCGGCCTCGTGGTCAAAGTGCTGACTGACAACAAGAACCGCGCCGCCGCCGAAGTGCGCAATATCTTCAAGAAAAGCGGCTCCGATTTCGCCGGCCTCGGCTCGGTTTCCCGCAGTTTCGAACGCAAGGGCACCATCATGATCCCGGCCGCCGACGGCGTGACCGAAGACGGCCTCATGGAGATCGTCCTCGGCGCCGGCGCGGATGATCTGATCGCCGAAGAGGGCGGGTTCACCGTGACGTGCCAGCCCGCCGCCTTCTCCGAAGTCTGCGCAGCCCTCGAGGCCGCCAAGATCGCCATCGACCAAGAGAACTCGCAGGTCGGGCTCGTGGCGCTCACGCCGGTGCCCGTGTCCGATGTGGCCGTCGCCAAGGCCGTCAACAAGTTCATCGCGGCGCTGGAAGAGCACGACGACGTGCAGGACGTCTACACCAACATGGAAATGGACGACGCGGTCGCCGCCCAGCTCGAAGACGAATAACGGACGACGCTTTCAGAGTCCGACCGATCACGACGCAGGCGTTCGCGCCTGCGTCTTTTTGTTTTGCTTCGCACGCCGGACAAAAAAAGGGCGGACGCCGAAGCGCCCGCCCTTCTGAGTGAAGCATTGACCGCAGGGGTCTCTTACATGTCCATGCCGCCCATGCCCGGGTTCGGCATCGGAGATTCCTTCTTCTCGGGAATCTCCGTGACCATGCACTCGGTGATGAGCAGCAGGCCGGCGATCGAAGCGGCGTTCTGCAACGCGCTGCGGGTCACCTTGGCCGGATCCAGCACGCCGTCCTTCACGAGGTCGGTATACGAGCCGGTCGCGACGTTGTAGCCGTACGCGCCCTTGCCGCTCTTCACGTTCTCGACGATCAGCGCGGCCTCGAGGCCGGCGTTCGCCACGAGCTGACGCAGCGGGGCTTCCAGGCACTTGCCGATGATCGCCACGCCGACCTTCTCGTCGCCCTGGACGTCGAGATTGTCGAGCGCCTTCTGGCAACGGATGAGCGCCACGCCGCCGCCGGCGACGATGCCCTCTTCCACAGCCGCGCGAGTCGCGTGCAACGCGTCGTCAACGCGGTCCTTCTTCTCCTTCATCGCGGCTTCCGTCGCGGCGCCGACCTTGATGACCGCCACGCCGCCCGCCAACTTGGCGAGGCGCTCCTGGAGCTTCTCGCGATCATAGTCGGACGAGGTCTCGTCGATCTGCTTCTTGAGCAGCGCGACGCGGGCCTGGATGTCGCTGGTCTTGCCGGCGCCTTCGACGATCGTGGTGTTATCCTTGTTGATCGTCACCTTCTTGGCGCAGCCGAGATCGCTGACCTCGACGTTCTCGAGCTTGATGCCGAGGTCCTCGCTCAGCATCTTGCCGCCGGTGAGGATCGCGATATCCTCGAGCATCGCCTTGCGGCGGTCGCCGAAGCCGGGGGCTTTCACGGCCGCGACCTGCAGGGTGCCGCGCAGCTTGTTCACGACCAAGGTGGCCAGGGCTTCGCCCTCGACGTCCTCGGCGATGATCATCAGCGGCTTGCCGGACTTGGCGACGTTCTGCAACAGGGGCAGCATGTCGTTCAGGTTCGAGATCTTCTTCTCGTAGATCAGGATGTAGGGGTTCTCGAGAACGCACTCCATCTCTTCCGGATTCGTCACGAAATACGGCGAGAGGTATCCCTTGTCGAACTGCATGCCTTCGACGACGTCGAGCGTGGTCTCGAGGGTCTTGGCCTCTTCAACCGTGATCGTGCCGTCTTTGCCGACCTTGTCCATCGCCTCGGAGATGATCGAGCCGATTTCCTCTTCGCCGTTGGCGGAGATGGTGGCGACCTGAGCGATCTCGGAGGGATCCTTGACCTTCTTGGCCTGCTTGGCGATGGCTTCGATCACGGCCTTGGTGGCCTTGTCGATGCCGCGCTTGAGGGACATCGGGTTAGCGCCCGCGGTCACGTTCTTCAAACCTTCGCGATAGATGGCCTCGGCCAGCAGCGTCGCGGTCGTGGTGCCGTCACCGGCGATGTCGCTGGTCTTGCTGGCGACTTCGCGCACCATCTGCGCGCCCATGTTCTCGAACGGGCAGGGCAGCTCGATCTCCTTGGCCACGGACACGCCGTCCTTGGTGATGGCGGGCGAGCCGAATTTCTTGTCGAGGATCACGTTGCGCCCGCACGGCCCGAGGGTCGACGAGACGGCGCGGCTCAGTTTGGAAATGCCGGCCAGGATTTTCTGACGGGCTTCAACATCATACATCAGTTGCTTTGCAGCCATTTTCTTCTTCTCCGTAAAAACGTTGCGGTTTCAGTTATTCGATCACGCCCATCAGGTCCTCTTCGCGGACGAGCTGGTAGGTCTTGTCGTTGAACTTGACTTCCGTGCCGCCGTACTTTGGCAGGAGCACCTTGTCGTTGACCTTGACATCGAACGGGATCTCTTTGCCGTCATCGTCACGCTTCTTGCCGATCGCGACGACTTTGCCTTCCATCGGCTTCTCTTTCGCGGCATCCGGAATAATGATGCCCCCCTTGGTGACTTCCTTCACGTCAATAGGCTCGACCAACACGCGGTCGCCGAGCGGACGAATCTTCGTCATGTTTGCTCTCCTTTGTTGTGTTAAGTGCCGGGCGGACACGAGCGCCCGCCCCTACAATCGTTTCAGGTCGCGCACCCGCGCAATCGAAATCATTTCTTCTTGTTGTCGTCCATCATGGTGTAATCCGCATCGATCACACCGTCGTCGCCGGGCTTCTTGGCGGAGGTGTCCTCCGTTTCCGTCTCACCGCTGAAGCCCGCGTCGCCGCCGGGCTGCCCGCCCGCCGACTGCTGGCTGTACATGCCCTGCGTCACCGCGTCCATGGCCTTGGTGAGCGCCTCCTGCTTGGCCTTGATCTGATCGAGCGAACCGCCCTTCAGGGCCTCCTTGAGGTCGGCCACCGCCTTCTCGACCGGCGCCTTTTTCTCGGCGGGGATTTTGTCGGCGTTGTCGGAGATCATTTTCTCGACCTGATAGCAGAGGTTTTCGGCCTGGTTGCGGGACTCGACCTCCTCGCGGCGCTTGGCGTCCTCGGTCGCGTGCAGTTCGGCGTCCTTGCGCATGCGCTCGATCTCCTCTTTCGAGAGGCCGCTGGAAGCCGTGATCGTGATCTTCTGCTCCTTGCCGGTGCCGAGGTCCTTGGCGCTCACGTTCAGGATGCCGTTGGCGTCGAGGTCGAACGTCACCTCAATCTGCGGGCGGCCGCGCGGCGCGGGCGGGATGCCGTCGAGGTGGAACTTGCCGATCGTCTTGTTGTCGCCGGCCATCTTACGCTCGCCCTGCAAGACGTGGATCTCGACCGAAGGCTGGTTGTCCGCGGCCGTGCTGAAGATCTCGCTCTTCTTGGTCGGGATCGTGGTGTTGCGCTCGATGAGCGGGGTCATGATGCCGCCGAGGGTCTCGATGCCGAGGGTCAGCGGGGTCACGTCGAGCAGCAGCACATCCTTGACTTCGCCTTTGAGAATGCCGCCCTGGATGGCCGCGCCGACCGCGACGACCTCGTCCGGGTTCACGCCCTTGTGCGGCTCCTTGCCGAAAAGCTCCTTGGCCTTCTCCTGCAGCTTGGGCATGCGCGTCTGGCCGCCGACGAGCACGACCTCGTCGACCGTCGAGAGGCCCGCATCACTCATGCACTTGCGGCACGGCTGCGTGGTGCGCTCGATCAGCGCATCGGTGAGCTGTTCCAGTTTCGCACGGCTCAGCGTGACGGTCAGATGTTTGGGGCCGCTCGCATCCGCCGTGATGAACGGCAGGTTGATTTCAGAACTCGCGGCCGAGGAGAGTTCGCACTTGGCCTTCTCGGAAGCCTCCTTCAGGCGCTGGAGGGCCATCATATCCTTGGAAAGGTCGATGCCGTTCTCTTTACGGAACTCCCCGATCAGCCAGTTCATGATCGCCTGGTCAAGATCATCGCCGCCCAGATGCGTGTCGCCGTTCGTGGCCTTGACCTCGAATACGCCGTCGCCGATGTCCAGAACGGAAATATCGAACGTGCCGCCGCCGAAGTCGTAAACCGCAATCTTCTCGTCCTTTTTCTTGTCGAGCCCGTACGAGAGCGAAGCCGCCGTCGGCTCGTTGATGATGCGCAGCACCTCAAGTCCCGCGATGCGGCCGGCATCTTTCGTGGCCTGACGCTGACTGTCGTTGAAGTAGGCGGGCACCGTGATGACGGCTTGCGTGATCGTCTGGCCCAGAAACGCCTCCGCATCGGCCTTCAGCTTCTGTAGGATCATGGCCGAAATCTCGGGCGGCGAATAGGTCTTGTCGCCGACCTTGACGTGCGCGTCGCCGTTGGCGGCACGCACCACATCGTACGGGACCATCGAGATCTCATGCGCCATCTCGTCGTAACGGCGCCCCATGAAACGCTTGATCGAATAAATCGTGTTTTTCGGGTTCGTGACCGCCTGGCGCTTCGCCGCCTGACCCACCAGCCGCTCACCACTCTTCGTGAACGCCACGATCGAAGGGGTCGTGCGCAGACCCTCCGCGTTCGGAATCACGACCGGCTCGCCACCTTCCATAACGGCCATACACGAGTTGGTCGTCCCTAAATCTATGCCTAAAACTTTCGCCATAATCTCCGCTCCGTTCCGTTCGCCCCATAGTGCTGTTCTTCTCTTCACTGCGAACGCATTGTCTTAAGCACCTCATATGCCAAGAGCAGCAGAACAGCGTGTGGAGAAATATGTAACATATTACACAGCAATAAGATAAGCAATATCATCAAAATCCTGACACCCGTTCAACCGCCGAATGAGACAAGCCCGCGTCACAGTTTTCTTGTCCCACTCCCAAAAACAGGGTCTTTTTGTCCCACTCTTTCGGTTTCCTCTCCCGGAATCGCTCAAATCGTCGTTTCGCGCGACAATAGATCCCTCGCCGTCCCGTTTAACAGTTCATAACTCCAGCTTTATGAAAGATGACACAGGACACAGGACACAGCTTGACGTGATTCGATGCAAAGTTCTACACTGTTTTTAACAGAAGACGCTTCAGGGGTTTGCTCTGCAGAGCCAAAAGGAGGCTCGTCATGAAAACCGCGAACCATTGCCTTTACGTGGCGCTCATTATGTGCACGGCTTCGCTTGCCGGAGCGCGGGAAAAACCCGATCACGGTGTCCCCGGCAGGACTCTCACGCCGGTCCCCTCCGTGGAGAACGCGCGCATGCCCACCACCGGTAGCACGCGCACACCGCCTCCCAGAGACGCGATCCGCGCTTCTTCCCCATCGCGCACCGCTCCCTCCGTGGAGAACGCGCGCATGCCCACCACCGGTAGCACGCGCACACCGCCTCCCAGAGACGCGATCCGCGCTTCTTCCCCATCGCGCACCGCTCCCTCCGCCGAGCCGGCCGAGCGCATCCGTGCCCCCGCCGTCACGGTGCGCAGCGACCCCCCGCCGACAAGAACCCTACAACCTTCATCGACACCGCCGCCGCGCGACATGACGCCCCCCGCTCCCTCGACGCGGGCTGTGGAGGTTGTCCGTCCGGTCCCACCTTCGCAGCGTCCCGCCCCGTTACCGCGGCCAGTTGTCCGAACCCCTGAACCAACGATCCGTCCTCAAGTCTCTGTCACGCCCTCGCCCCGTCCTTCCGACGAGGCGATCATCGACCGATTACCCACACCGGGAAGGCCGGCAAGCCAGGCTCCCGCCGTCCTGCGCCCCCCCTCCGCCGACCGCGGCGCCGGCAACCACGTTCCCGCATTGACAACCCCCACCGGGGCCCGGCTCAATACGGACCGCCCCCCCCTCCGCGCGAATCCTCCCGCCTCTGGCCTGTCCGTCTTGCCGTCTTCGCCTGGCGCGACAAGCCTGCGGTCCGGCCCTGCGGAGCGCGCGCCGTTGACACAAGAGCAGAACCGCCTTTTACCCTCGCCGAGACCGCCGCCGAACCGCGTCACGGAAAGTATCCAAAGCGGCTCCCGCACGACGCCCCCTCAACCCTTCTTCACGCCGACAACAGGCACGAAGCGCGACATGCGTGCGTTCACCGAACCCAATCCTTTTTCCAGCAGCCGCTACCGCGACGGACGTAACGCCATCTACCGCACGACCGACCGACGCACCGTTTCGGAGCTGCATGCCCCCCGCAGCGACCGCGACGAACCGCACCGGCGCCGTCCGCCCTATCGCTTCGATCCCTGGAACTTCCGCGACGGCCATCCGGACGCCGGGTCCGTGATCGTCATCGCAAGCGGATACCGTGGCCCCGCCTTTTGGGGGCCGCCTGCCGATCCTTGCCAGACGCCGTATTACGACAGCTGGGCCTGCGGCGGCCCGGGTTTTCTGAATGTCTTCCACGGCGGATGGCGGCATGGCGGGTATGGCGGTTTTTCCTACATTTATAACCCCTGGCCGGTCTACAGCACCTGTTATTTCTACGGAACCGAATACGTCGAGCCCCCCTCCCAAACCGTCTATGTCACAGAACCCGCGATTTCGTCCCAGACGACCGTCTCGGGTTCCGCCGCACAAGCCGAGACGACCGTTTGGGATGTCGCTCCGTCCACCGAGCGCATCGACACGACGGCGACACGGTGCTATTGTCCCTGCCAGTGCAACGGGCTTCTTCCCTGCGTCTGCGATTACCCCTGCGGATCCGAATATGCGGTCGACGTCTCTGCGTTTGACCTCGGCACCGTTTTCGAGTCTTACTCCGAATCACTGGATCCGGCGACCATCTGGTCCTCGTACGCCGGGCTGGACCGCGACAATCCCGAGGCCGTCCCCGGCAGCACCGACGCGGCCGCCCCATCCGACCAATAAAAAATACACTTCCACATGAACCTGTCACGCACCTATCTGCCGCTGATTCCGCTGCTCTTATTTTGTGGCTGCAAAACCGTGAAACTTGCACGTCAGGCGCAGTCTGAGACCGACCGTCTTCCCGGCGAGACAACGGTCCCGGCCGCGCGGGCCGGCATCGATCAAGGCCACACCTACGCTCTCGCCACGCTCGAGCAGATCGCCTTGCGCCACCACCCCTCGGTCCTTCAAGCGCGCCAAGCTGTCGAAGCCGCCCGTCTTCAGAGCAAAATGACGCGCTCCGCCCGTCTGCCGAAGGTGACGGCCAGCAGCGCCTACAACCGCTCCACGCAGAACTCATGGGGCGCCTCGACCTCCGAAAAAATGAGCGGCTCATGGAGCGGCGGCCTCGGCCTCGATCTGCTGCTGTACGACTTCGGCAAATTGGACGCCCAAGAAAAGCAGGCGCTCGAATCGCTGATCGCGGCTGAAGAGCAATCCCGGCAAGCGGAACTGGACGTCATCTACAATGTCCGGTCAGCCTTTTTTGAACGCCACCGCACCGACCAGCTGTATGAGGTCGCGCGGACAAACGAGTTGCAATACGCCGAGCACCTCAAAGAAGCGGTCATCATGAACGAGGTCGGCACGCGGCGCAAATACGACGTGACCAAAGCCGAGGTGGATTTGGGTAACGCGAGGCTCGAAGTGGTCACCGCAAGCAACGACCTCGTCGTCGCACACGCAAAACTCAATCGCGAGCTCGGGCTCGCCGACCATCCGGGCTACGCGCTGGACCAGGCCCGACTGGCGCCGCGCGAGGAGTCGGTCGACGCACTGATGGCCACCGCACGCGAAAATGCGCCCTCTCTTGCCGTCCTGCGGGCACGCGAACGCGCCGCATCCGCATATGTGGACCAGACGATCGCGGACCTCTACCCCGACCTTTCGCTCAGCTCGGACGCCAAACTGTCGGGCCGCGGCTTCCCGCTCGTGTGGAATTTTTCTTGGGCCGCGAGCATCGCGCAAACCCTTTTCAGCGGCTACAAGAAAACGTCCGCGATCGAAGAAGCCGTCACCAAACTCCGCGCCGCGCGTTCAGAAATCGCCGATGCGGAACAAACGCTTTACCTCAACCTCGCCACCACGGCGGCCCAACGCGAAAGCGCCCGCAAAAGCACCGACATCGCCAAAATGACCCTGCAGCGGGCGAAAGATAATTTCGACATTGTCAATGAGCAGTACCGGGTCGGGATCTCTTCTTCGATCGAGCGCACCGATGCCCAGACCGCCGTCACGGAGGCCCAGGCCGAAGTGATCCGCGCCTATTATGACGAACAGGCCGCACACGCCCGGATCGCCTACCTCATCGGCAGCCCCGTCGCGACGGGCGACCGTCCACCCCGCCAACAGCCGGAAAAACCGGCCCAAGGAAATCCATGAAAAAACTCATTTTCTTTCTGATCCTCGCAGCCCTTGCCGGAGGCGGGTGGTATGTGTATCAGAAGCGGCATCCCAAAAAAGTTGAAGCCACCTACCGGACCGCCACGATCAAACGCGGGACGGTTGTCCAGGAGATCCGCGCCACGGGCACCATCGAACCCATCAAAGAAGTCGAGGTCGGCACGCAGGTCAACGGACGCGTCCTCAACCTCTACGTCGACTTCAATTCGATTGTGACCGCCAATCAGGTCGTGGCGCTCATCGACCCTGCCGTCTATGAAGCCACCCACGCCAAAGACTGCGCACAGCTCGCGTCCAACCAGGCCAACGTCGAGCAGATCGCCGTCAAGCTGACACTCGCTGAAAAGGATCTGGCCCGCAAGACCGAACTCGCGGACCGCAACATGTTGTCCAAAGCCGACCTCGACACCGCGCGCGCGGAACGCGACGCGCTCGTCGCCCAGGCAAAAATCGCCGCCGCCGCCGTCGAACAGTCGAAGGCCTCCGTCAAACTTTCGAAAACCAATCTCGATTACTGCACCATCCGCTCGCCCGTAAATGGCGTGGTGATCGCCCGCAACGTGGACGAAGGCCAAACCGTGGTCTCTTCCATGAACGCGCAGAAACTCTTCATGATCGCCACCGACCTCAAACGCATTCAGGTCGAGGCCAGCATCCCGGAGGCCGACGTGGGCCTCATCCGCACCAATCAGCCGGTCGACTTCACCGTCGACGCCTACCGGGACGGCTTCTCCGGCGTGGTGAAACAGATCCGGCTGGCCTCCACCACCGTTCAGAACGTCGTCACGTATCCCGTCATCGTTGAGGCCGACAACCCCGGCGAGAAACTTTTTCCCGGCATGACCGCGAACATCAACGTGGAAGTGGCCCGCAAGGAGAACGTTCTCATGATTCCGGCCGCCGCCTTGCGCTTCGCGCCGACGAACCTCGTGACCGAAATCCGCGGGCCGAAAGTCTGGGTCTTGTCGGAGGGCGGAAAACCCGAAGCGATCGGCGTCAAGCTCGGCATTTCGGATGGCACCTGCACCGCCATTGAAACGCCCGACAATCTGGAAGGACGTGAGGTCGTCCTCGGCTTCCAAAGCAACGGGCAAGCCGCCGCCAGCGGTCCCAAAAACCCCTTTATGCCGGCGTCCCCCGGCGGATCGCAGAACCGCAACGTACGCCGCGCCATACGCTAAAGGACGGTTATGCTGATCACCATCCAGAACATGTTCAAGACGTATAACATGGGCGACACCGCCGTCCACGCATTAGACGGCGTATCGTTCACCATTGCGGCCGGCGAGTTCGTCGCCATCATGGGCGCGTCGGGCTCAGGCAAGAGCACCCTGCTCAACATTCTCGGCTGTCTGGATACGCCGACCACGGGCAACTATCTGCTGGACGGCGTCGAGGTCAGCGGCATGAGCCGCACGCAGCTGGCCGGCATCCGCAACCGCAAACTCGGCTTTGTTTTCCAAAACTTCAACCTGCTTTCGCGCACCAGTGCGCTTGAGAACGCCGAGTTGCCGACCTTTTACAACCGACTCTTCCGCGGCGCCCAGCGCCGCAAACGCGCCGCAGAGATGCTGAGCCGCGTCGGTCTCGGCAACCGCCTCGACCACACGCCGGCCCAGCTCTCCGGCGGGCAGCAGCAACGCGTGGCGATCGCCCGCGCGCTGATGAACAATCCGCCCGTCATCTTGGCCGACGAGCCCACCGGCAATCTCGACAGCCGCTCAAGCATCGAAATCATGGGCCTTTTCAAAAATCTGAACAACGAGGGCATCACCATCGTGATGGTCACGCACGAAGAGGATATCGCGGCCTGCGCCAAACGCCGGATCATGATGCGCGACGGACAAATCGTCACCACCTCCCCGACGGGAAAGGCCCAGCCGTGAACCTGTGGATGATCCTCAAAGTGGCATTGCGAGCCATCTTCCGCAACAAAACGCGGTCGCTGCTGACAGCCCTCGGCATCATCGTGGGCATCGCCGCCGTCATCGCCGTGGTCGCCATCGGCCAAGGCGCCACCACCATGATGATGCGGGAGATCAACAGCATCGGCAACAACCTGATCATGGTTTTCCCCGGCAGCCGCAATCAGGGCGGCGTCCACGCCGGCTCCGGTGCCAGCCAGACCCTGACCGCCGAGGATGGCGAGGTGATCGCCCACGATCTCGTCCATCTCGTCAAAGCGGTTTCGCCCATGGTCCGCACCGGCTCCCAAGTGATCTATCAGGAAAACAACTGGTCCACGCAGATCCAAGGCGTCTCCATCGACTACCCCGACGTGCGGAGTTGGGGGGTCGAGAACGGTGTTTTCTTTACGACGGCCGACCAGCGTTCCGCAACCCGCGTCTGTGTGATCGGCAGCACCGTCGCCGACAATCTTTTTCCCGACGAAGATCCGGTCGGAAAAACCATCCGCATCCGCAATATGCCGTTCCGCGTGCTGGGCGTGATGGTGCGCAAAGGGAGCAATACCATGGGGACCGATCAGGACGACGTGATCCTCGCCCCCTACACCACCGTCAAACGGGTCTTGCAGAATTCGATCTTCAACAACGTCAACATGCTGATGATCAGCCTCTATTCCCTCGATGACATCCCCGCCGCCAAGGATGAGATCGGCGCGCTTCTGCGCCAACGCCACAAGCTCGGCATTAATACCGACGACGATTTCAGCCTCATCGACATGACCGAAATCACCAACACGATCGGCAGCATGACGAAACTCATGACGATCCTGCTCACCACCGTGGCCTCGATTTCCCTGCTCGTCGGCGGCATCGGCATCATGAACATCATGCTGGTTTCGGTCACGGAACGTACGCGCGAGATCGGCTTGCGCATGGCGATCGGCGCCACGCCCTGCGATATCCTGCTGCAGTTCATCTCCGAGGCCATCGCGCTTTCGACCGCCGGCGGACTGCTCGGAGTCCTGCTCGGCATATTCGGCGCACGTCTGGTCGGCAAGCTCCAGCAGTGGCCGATCCTGGTCACGGAATCCTCGGTGCTGATCGCCTTCCTCTTCAGCGCGGCGGTCGGCATGTTTTTCGGTTTCTACCCCGCGCTGCGAGCCTCGCGCCTCAACCCAATCGACTGCCTCCGTTACGAGTAGCCCCTGCTTTGCGCTCGATCGCATTCCGTTTTAGTATGGCCCCAACCCACGAATTGAAGCCGCTCTCGCCGGCGGAGGGGCCTTGCGGACGGACAGATCGCCGCTCTTTTCAGCGCGCCTCCGTGCGGAAATACTTTTCCGTCCCGAACGGGAAATCCGAGGGAACGAACCCTTGCACGCGCGGATTGCAGAGGCTGTAGGATTTCTGGAAATGCAGAAAGATCCAAGGGCAGTCCTCGCGCACCAGTTCCTGCGCCCGCGCCCAGAAACCGTTGCGCTGCGTTGCGTCCGTCGCGGCGCAGGCCGCCTCGTATAGCCGGTCGAATTCCGGATTCATATAGTTGCAGCGGTTCGGACCGGGCGACGCGTTCCTGCCGTAGAAAAGCTGCAGGAAGTTCTCGGCGTCCGGATAGTCCCCGGTCCATCCGATCCGGAACATCTGGCTTTGACGGCTCGACACGCGCCGCAGGAAGGTCGGCCAATTGTGGTACTGCGGCTTGAGGTCGACGCCCACCCGCGCGAAAAAAGCCGTCATCAATTCCGTCGATTCGCGGATGTCCTGCGAGGTCCGCCCCAGATCCAGCGTCAGCACCAACCGCTTGCCGGTCTTCGGATCGATGCCCTCCGGATACCCCGCTTCACGCATCAGCACGCGCGCCTTCTCCACGTCGGACGCATAAGGAAAAGGCGTCTCCAGCCGACCCTCCGTGCCGGGAGGCACAGGCCCGTCGCACACCACCGTCCGGCTGTTGAAGAAGCGCACCCACGCCGCGCTGTCGAACGCGCAGTTCAACGCCTGCCGCAGCGCGCGGTTGGAGCCCAGCACCGGGTCGTCCATGTTGATGCCGACATAGGCCACTTCCAGCGTCGGGATCGAATACAGCGAGATGCCGCGCGCGCGCAACGGCGCGCTCAGCCCGCCGGCCCCGTCGATCACCACGTCCCAGTTGTCACGCGCGATCTCGCCGAGAAAATCCAGTTCGCCCGCCAGAAAGCTGAGCCACTGCGTCGACACGTCATCGATCACATAGTACACCACGCGGTCGAACGGCGCCGCGGCGTCCCCTGGCCGCACCGCCGAGGGGCCTTCACGCCACCCTCGCCAAGAGGGATCGCGCGCGTAGGACATCTGGTGGTTGCGCCGCCACTCCGTCAGACGATAGGGCCCCGTGCCGACCGCATGGCTGCCGAAATCATCGCCGTAAGCCTCGACCGCCTCGCGCGGCACCACCGCCGTGTAGCACATCGCCAGATACCAGATGAACTGATGCATCGGGCGCGTCAGGGTGATCCGGACCGTCCGTTCATCGATCGCCGCCAAGCCGCTCACCGGACGCGCATAATCGGTCGCGGGCCCCGTGGCCGAAGCTTCCGAAAAAGCCCTCATTCCGGCAATCGAGTCCTCAACCAGCCACGCCCCCGGAGAAGCCACGCGCCGGTCCGCCAACCGCTTGAGCGAGAACACCACATCCTCGGCCACCACCGGCCTGCCGCGCAACCGCCCCGCCACGTCCTTCCCGAAACAGAGATCGGATTGGAAGCGCGCCTCCGGATGAAGCGAAAAAACATAGACGAGGCCATTCGACTGAACCTCGGGCATCCGCTCCGCCAAGCCGGGAATCAGACGATACGGACGCGCGCGGTAGTCGAATTCCAGCAGCGGCTCGTAAACGAGTTGCACCGCACGCGCGGCATAGAGCGAGGCGGCGTCCGCCGGATCCATACTCGACACCCGGTCCATGCTGCGCCGGAACACGGTATCCCCATACGCCTGCGCCATCAGCAGCGCGATGACTCCCGCTATGGTTTTTCGCCTGCCCATCACGAACGACACCCTCATGGCGCATGGACCGCGACCGCCGGATGCAGATAAACCGGCACCGGTTCGAACACGCACGCGTCCGGATCAGCCAGAGCCACCCGGCCCAAGTCGGAAGCCGACGGGAACAGCGCCTGCGGCACCAATCGCTCCGCCGCAAACATGCCGCTCAACACCGCGCTCAACCGGCCCCAATCGGACGTGACGATCCGCGTCCCCTCGGGCACGACCTCCGCCAGCGCTTCGGCCGGCGTCAGTGCGAAGTCCGCCGCCGTATGCGTCGGTCTACGTCCGTCCGCGAGCAACACGCGGTGAGGTGCGGCGGGATTCACCCGGTACGTGATGCTCCATAGCCGGCTGCGGCGCGCGTCACCGACCACCGTCACATACTCAGCGCCGTCCGACTGCCCCAACGCCAGCGCCGCCGCACTCGCCACGCCACTCACCGGCTTGCCGCCCGGCAGAGCCATGCCCTGCAGCGCCGCCAGACACGCGCGGATTCCGGAAAAGGAGCCCGGGCCCAACCCGCATACGAACCGGTCAAACGCGGCGACCGGCAGTGCCTGGCCTGCCAACGCCTGATCCATATCCGCAAGCCACCCGGGGGCGCGCGTTGGATCCACGTCCCACGCCTTTTCGAACACGAGTTCCCGATCTTCAAACACCGCCATGCCGGGCCGGCCCGACGAACGGTCCATCACCAGAGATCGCATACATCCTCTTCTTCCTGAAAACCTTTGTCTTTCATTTGACCGGGCAGCGCGCGTCGGAAGCCTGTAGCCGCGCGAGTTCTTGCGGCACGATGGTTTTGATGCTCATGGCCCGGGATTATAGCCGATGCCCCCGCTGTTCTCAATGCGCTTCCGCCCCTTTCCCGGGGGCGACGGGTGTGATCTCCCGCAAAGGACGTCATCACCCTTCACGTTGATTCCATGCATCGCCGGAAACGAAATGCCCCCCGGGCCGCTTCCGCCATTCGGCGATACATTTCCGAAACGGAGCGGGCTCAAGATTCGCTTCATCCAACTGGTCCAGCGGCTGCCACCGGAAGCCGATCCAGTCCTCCGCCGCATCCACCTGCGCACCGGGCTTGAGGCCCGTGATGTTCAGCTCGAACACGAGGTTGATCTCCGCGTGCGGCTCGTCCTTCTGCACGAAGCAGTGCTCGCAGCAGCCGAGGAAACGCCCCGCCTGCGCATCGCGTCCCAGCTCCTCCCTGATCTCGCGCACCAGCGCCTGCCGCGCCGTCTCGCGGAACTCGATATGCCCGCCCGGCAGATAAGTCAACGCCGCCTTCTTGCCATGACACAGCAGCAGTTGCCCGTCGACCACGCACACGCCGCGCGCGATCACCTCCACATTCGCGTTTTCGTACATTGGGTCCCTTTCCTAATCAAACCGGCAGGGCCGCTCCCCCGAGACGGCCGATGATTCAAGGTGTGCTTTTCAGCAGTTCGTTCGCGTCATTGCGGTCGCTGGGCCAAGGAAACGCCCCCAGCGCCACCAGCGCCTCGCCCGCCAGGAAGAGCGAACCGCACACCAGCACGACGCCATCCGCCTCGCGGGCCCACTGTTGCGCCGCCTCTAAAGCGTCACGCACGCTTCCGCAGGCCGCAGCCGCATCGAGGCCTGCCATGCGCATGACGCCCACGGTCTGCTCCGCCGTCAGCGAACGCGGATTGCGAGTCGCCACGCCCCATGCCCGCTTGACGACCGGAGCGAGCACACGCAGGTGCGCCAGCGCGTCCTTGTCGCCGCAGAAACCCGCCACGAGCCCGATCGGCTTTTTCACCTGACAGCGCTTCAGCGCCTGACGCAGCGCCCGCGCCCCTTCCGGATTGTGCGCGCCGTCCACGATCACGGGCGGCGTCTTCACCGCCAGCTGAAAGCGTCCCGGCCAGCACACCGTTCCCAGCCCTTTGACGAAGGCCTCGTCCGGAATCGGCAAGCCGCACTGCGCCACGGTTTCCAACGCCGCGACCGCCGTACAGACGTTCTCGACCTGGAAGGCCCCGGCCAGCGGCAGGCGCACCGGCGGCAACGCGCGGTCTTGGGTTGACACCTTAATCGTCTGCCCGTCCAGCCCGCTCTTGCTGACCGCCACAGCGACCGCGTCCGCGGCGTCCACAAACTGAGAACCGCCCTGTGCCGCCTTCGCCGCGATCACCCGGCGCGCCTCGTCCGGCATGGCCCCGCACACCACCGGACAACCCGGTTTGATGATGCCCGCCTTCTCGCCCGCGATCCTGTCGACGGTATCGCCCAGCCAGTCGCAGTGGTCGAGCCCGATGCGCGTAATCACCGACACCAGCGGCGTCACCACGTTGGTCGCGTCCAGCCGGCCGCCCAGTCCGGTTTCCAAAGCGACCAGCTTGATGCCCAGCCTGCGGAACAGCACGAAAGCCACGGCCGTGAGACATTCAAAGAAGGTGACCTCGCACATAGACGCGTTTTCGACGACGCGGACCGCCGCCTCGACCTCCTGCGCGGCGGCTTCCAACGCCGCATCATCCACCGGCTCGCCGTTGACGAGAAACCGCTCGTTCACGCGCACCAGATGCGGCGAGGTGTAGCGCGCCACGGGATACCCCGCCGCCCGCAGAACCGACTCGCACAACGCGGCCACGGCCCCCTTGCCGTTCGTGCCCGCGATATGGATCGCGGCGATCTCGCGTTCGGGGTGCCCCAGCCGCTCCAGCAGAGCCCGGATCGTGTCGAGGCCCGGTTTCATCCCGAACCGCCGCCGGTCGGCCAACTGTTGCAGGTAATTCAGCATGTGCGGTAGTTTAGACCATCCGGCGACCCTTCACAATCTCAGGATTTCTGCGCCGCAACCTCCGTTTTGCCCGTTGTATCCGCTTCCCCCTTTTGTTACCCTTCCGTTGTCCGTTTATGTCTGAAACTCCCATAGAAAAACCCGCGGAACATTCTGCCGCGCTGCTCGCGAACCGGAACAAAGAAGTGGGCCATCTGCTCCTTTCGGAACGGGCGGCCGCCTATGTCACCATCCTCGCCGCGCTCCTCGGTTTCCGCCGCGAGCATGAACTGGAACCGCTCCACGACGACCTTTATGCCGCAGTCCGCGCCGGCCTGGACAGCGATGGGGCCTACACGCCCGACGCGTTCAACCAGGACATCCGCCAGCTCCTGCTGTGGGACCTCATCACGGACCGCCTCGAGAAGGAGCGCTTGCGCGGTTATAAGGATACCCGCCGCCGCAAATTCCGCTATCGCCTCACCGACGAATCCGCCGCCTTCCTGCTCTGGCTCGAAGCCCGCCGGCGCGACGACCTCGAACCCAACGACACCGACACGCGCGACCTGCTTTCCGAGTTGATCGGCACCTTGCGCGAGACCGTCCGCCTTTTCCACAAGTCCGGGGCGGACGCGCTCGACTACGAGACCGCACGCGGCGTCTTCTACCGGCTCGCGCGCATGAGCGACCTCACCGACAGCGTCAGCCGCACGCTCGGCGACTTCAACGTCCGGCTCCTCGGCTTCGCCTCCAGCCGCTATGACGCGCCGACCGCGCGCGCGATCCTCGGGGAACTCGAACGCTTCCTGAAACAGTTTCTGAACCGCATCCACACCTTGCGCACGGAAATTACGCCGGAAATCAGCAAGTTGCGGCAGGCCCGCTTGGCGGGTCGGTGGCAGACGTGTCTCGACCGCATGGAGGAGGAAAGCCGTGCGACCTCGCACCTGATGCGGCTACGGCTGCCCCACCCCGAACGCACGCTCGCCGGGCTCGCCGCGTTCTATGCGGCCGAAGGCACCCTGGAGCAGTTCTGCGCCCGCGTCAACACGGCGGCGCTCCAAGTCTGGCGCAAGCTCTACACGCACCTGCGCGAACTCGAGCGCCGCAGCCACCGCCTCGAGGATCTGCGCATGCGCGTCGCCGAGATGTCAAGGCTTCCCGCCGGCGCGGTGCCCTCCCTTTATCTGCGGCGCCTGCTCGCCCCCGCCCGCATGATCGGCGACATGCATTTCTGGGACGAGAACGAAAAGGCCCTTCCCCCCCAGCCGCGCTGGGATCGCTACCGCATCCGCGAAGAGACGGTGCAGTGGCTCGACGAAAAACCCCGCGCCGCCAGCCGCCCCCCGCAGTCGCTCGAAGAGGCCCGCCTGCATGCGCTCGAAGGCTGGATGACGCGGCGCGGCCTCGCGCCCTCGCCCGACGAACTGCGCCGCGTGTCACAGGGCGACTTTTCCTCCTTCGAAGATTTCCCGCGTCTGATCGAGCTCGCCCGCAGCGGCCTGCTCGGACGCGGCGCGCGCCTCGCCAAGCTCGGGTTCGCGCTAGACCCCGCCGCCGACGCCGTCCGCATCGAGGCCGACCGTCACGCGCTCGCCTTCCAAGACCTCATCGTACGTGTGACCCGTAAACCGCCCCAATCTCAACCCCCTTCAGCCTAAAGTCCGCCGCTATGAACGCCTTTGACGATCTTCTCCAAAAACAGAAAGCCCGCGTGCAGGCCGTGCTGAACATTCTGCTCGAGAGCCCCTATTTCTACAAGACCGACCACGAGGAGCACTTCCTTTTTCTGCGCCGCTACCAGCGTGAATTCACGGGTTTCTTCGAGGAGTCCTTCGGCTGGCAACTCGTCATCGACCCCAAGTGCGCCCGGCTCTACAAGGAGAGCTGGTACAACGACCGCATCACGCCTTCGAACCGCGACATGTTCAACTTCACCCGACGCGACGAATGCGTGGCCTTCATGCTTCTCTTGGAGTTCTTCGAACATAAACTGGAAGAAGACTCCGCCAGCGTCGAGGAACCCGACAACATCCGCTTCCGTTTCGGCGACCTTCTGATCTTCGAACGCACCCGCTTCCTCGAGCTTTTTCCGGATCAAGCCGACAGCTACACCGACGAGGATGTGCGCAAGATCATGCGCCCCGTCATGCCGCAGCTCGAGAAATACCGTTTTCTTTTGAAGCTCGACCCGCCGGATGACGAGACCATCGAGCCCGACGACACCATCTACGAATGCCTGCCGGCGCTTTGGCACTACAGCGTCCAGCGCATCTCCCGCCCCATCGACGAGCCGGTAATTCCCTCGGTCCCCAACTCCTAAACGGCCCTTTCTTCACATGGACTTCTACCGCATCACCCGAATCCGTCTCGTCAATTTCCACAATTTCGTGGACGAGACCATCGCGCTGCCTTCAGGCGGGCACCTCTTCATGCTCGGCGACAACGGCTCAGGCAAAACCACCGTCTTGGACGCGGCGCATTACGTGCTCACGGCCGGCCGGTCGATGGAATTCAACTCCGCCGCGCGCGTGGCGGGCGCGAAGAACTCCGGCGGGCGCTCGGTGCAGGGCATCGTGATGCGCTACAACATCGAGACCAACGGGCCGCTCAACCCGAACGGCGGCATCACCTACGCCGCCGTCGAAATCACCGGCCGCAACGGACGCCCCGTGACCGCCGCCATCGGCATCAGCACCCACAGCATGGATGAGGCGATCGAGCGCTGGGGCGTCATCAAAGAGTGCCCGGTGGAAGACCTGCCCCTGCTTCGGCGCGAAGGCGGCAAGACGCGCGTCACGACCAAGACCGAGCTCAAGGCCGCCCTTGGCGGCGCCGGCTATTACGGCCAGATCGGCGCGTATGCGGACGACCTCGCGGCCCGTTTTTTTTCCGACCGCGAAACCTTCGAAGACGTTTGCAAGTTTTTGGCCACCGGCAAGGCCTACCGCGAAATCGCCGCCCACACCAACGATTACCACCAGCTCTTCCGGCAGTTGCTCCAAGAGCCGCCGCATGAGGTCTTCGAGGAGGTCATCTCCAACCTGAAGTCGCTGGAGGAGAGCCGCCAGGACCTCGACAAGCTCCGCGCCAAGCACCGTTTCGTCGAAGACCTCGCCGGCCTCGGCTCACAGGTCTTGAACGCCCGCATCGACCACGCCGCCAGCCTGTGGCAGGAGCGCCACCTCGCGGCCCGCGAGTTCCAAAAGGCTTACGACCAGAACGCCGCCCTGCTCGCCGCCGAAACGCAGCGCGTCGCGGACCTGCAGGAGGACCAGAAGCGCCTCGAAAACCTCGTGGAGGCCACCGCGCTGCGGCTCCACGAATTGCGCCAGCAAGACGCGCAAGGCCTCGTTTCAAAAGAACGCGAAGCGCGCTTGACCGTCGAGAACACCAAACGGCTTTACGAACAGGCCAAGAAAAAACTGATCGAATGCCAGCTCCGCCACGATGAAGCCGCGGTAAACGTGACCCGTCTCCGTGAGGGGCTGCGCAAACAGGCGCAGGCCTTCGGCCGCTCGCTCCAGAAGCTCGGCCGCGCCATGCCCTTTTCCACCTCGCAGCTCGCGGCCGCGCTCGATGACGCTCCCAAAAGCGAAACGCCCGAAACCGGCCTCGCCGCGTTACCGCTGACCGAGATCCGCACATCCGCCGACACGGCGGCGCAGCTGCTGGACGGCCAGCTGAAAGCCGCGGAAATCCACCTTGAGACGCTCGACAAACGCCTGGCCGCGCTCGCGGCCGAAGGCGAGGAGAAGCGGAACCGCGGCGAGACCGTGCCGCTGGTCAGGGGCTTCACACAGGCGCAGCGCATGCTCCAGCAGCGGTTGCACCGCGCCCGTCCGCTTTATG
Source organism: Kiritimatiellia bacterium (assembly GCA_035353175.1). Classification (GTDB taxonomy): domain Bacteria; phylum Verrucomicrobiota; class Kiritimatiellia; order RFP12; family UBA1067; genus DAOPZC01. The sequence continues at coordinate 28,767 of DAOPZC010000059.1, forward strand.
CCGGCCTCGCGCCCGCGCCCGGCGTGACGGTCCGCGAACTCGCCGCCCTCGAACAGCTCATCGGCGATGCGACGCTCGCCACGTGGATCACCGACGAAGCCAGTGCCGCCGACGTGCGCGGCATCCTGTTCCGCGAATTTCCCGAACAGAGCCTCGCCGTGGTGGGCGACGATACCGAGCCCGTTCCCGCCGAATGGATGAAGCGCTATTTTGATCTGAAAGCTTCTGATCCCGGTGCGATCCTTGTGCTCCAGCACCAGCTCTCCGCCCGGCACGGACCGCATGTGGAGAAGTTCCTCGACCTGCCGATCTTGCACTTCCGCCTGCGCGAACAGCCGCTGGCCGACACGCCGCCGCGCCTCATCGGCGAAGAGTTGCGCCGCCGCGAGTTGGAACGCGAATTGCGCGAGCTGGACAAGAAACGCCTCGCGACCGAGAAAGAGCGCAAAGAGATCGCCGCCGAACATGACCATCTGCACGGCCGCCGCCAGCAGCTCGCGCTCTTCAAGACCCTGCTCAACGAAATCGGCGAAGACCTGCCGCGGCTGCGCGACGCCGTTTCCCAAAGCGTCAGCAAAGAGATTCTCGCCAAAGGCGACTACCTCAACGCCCGCGAGACCTGCCAGTACCACGAAGAAGATCTCCAAGCGAAAAAGGATCTCCACGCCGACATCCTCGTGGCCATGAAGAAGGCCGGCCTCGACGGGCTCGAAGAGCGGATCAGAGAAGTCGAGCGAAAGTGCGCCAAGCACAAGGCCGAAACCGAAGCCAACATCCGGGAATCCGGGCGCGCAGACCAGAACGTCAAGGGCCTCAAGGCCCTGTGTGAACAGAACCTCGCCGACCTCGCCGCCATGCACGCGGAACGCGATGCCGCGCAGGAGCGCCTGCTGTTGCTGGTCTTGCCGGAGGGCCCGCTCGACGTGTTCGTACGCGCCCGTTGCGGCCCAGACGCCGACAGCCGCAGCGCACTCAAGGCACGCGCCGACGCCACGCGCGAAACCG
>DAOPZC010000060.1:0-27432 GCA_035353175.1 Kiritimatiellia bacterium
TGGCCAGCGAGTCGCCGTGGCCGCGGTGGGTGGAGGTGATGAAGTCGTCGTAGTGAAGCGCCGCGCAGCAGCCGACCGCCGTGGCTTCCTGGCCGATCGACACATGCGTGGGACCGCGATACTGATAGTCCTTGCAAGCGTCATAGGCGCCCGAACGCAGCTTGACGATCATCTCTTCGAACTCGCGGATCGTCAGCATGTCCTCCAGCACATCGACCGCCTGCGCCGCCGTCAGATGGCCGGCGGCGATTTCGTCTTTCAGCGTGCCCTTGTACTGGTAGGCCTGAATCTTGCCGAGATTATACGTGGTGGGTTTGAAACTGGGCTTCAGCGTACTGAGGTAATTGTTGGTTGCCATTCTTAGTGTTCCTTGTGTTCGTTCGTGGCCAATCGTTCCCGATATCACACGAGAATCGTTTCGACTCCGGCGCGCTGGAACGCCTTCCTCTGCGCGGGGGGCATCTGTTTGTCTGAGATGAGTGCGGAAAGGGTTGAAAGTGTGCCGAAGCGGACAAAGCTCGTCTTCCCGAATTTCGAGCTGTCCGCCAAAAGCACGGTGCGCGTTGCGCGCGCCATCGCCTGCTCCTTGGTAAAGGCCTCTGCCGGATCGGTCGTGGTCAGGCCCTGCTCGGCCGACACGCCGATCGTCCCCATGAAAGCGACGTCGAGATGCATCTGCTCCAACACGGCCCTCGTCAACGGCCCCACAAAGGTCTGGCTGAGCAACCGGCATTCCCCGCCCGTGAGAATCATGCGCGGGCCGCCGTTGCTGAAAACCTGCGCCACGCGCAGCGAGTTGGTCACGACCGTGAGTTGCGTCTGCGCGGTCAAAAGACGCGCCAACGCCAAAATCGTGCTGCCGCCGTCGAGATAGACGATGTCGCGCGGTCCGATCAGTTTGAGTGCCGCCTCGGCGATGCGGCCCTTCTCCAGCGCGGCCATCGAGGTCTTGTCATCGAAAAGCGGTTCTTCGTCGCGCCCCTCCGGGGCCATGGCGCCGCCATGGATGCGCCGCAGCTCGCCGGACGCCTCCAGCGCGGCCAAGTCACGCCGAACCGTCGCGGCCGAAACGCCCAGCTCCGACGCCAGCTCCTCGACGCGCAGAATGCCGCGCTCACGCAGAAAGCCCCTCAGCTTGCGCCATCTGGCCTCGGCCAGCTCTTTGGAAACCGCCTCGCTCATGTGTGTTCACTTATGTTCGTAATCGCGCACATTTAATCAAAACCGAGCACGCGACGCAAGCGCGAAAACGAGGCAGGGGGACGGGAAGAAACACGAGGAGGGCGGTCCGCGCTCAGCGCTTTGTTCCGCCCGCCAACAGATAGCCGCGATACGCCCAATACCCGATGTGCTCTTTCAGCACGGCAGAACTCTTGTTCAGGCAATCGGCAGTCGGCAGATAGTACGCGAGCATCTTGGGCGTCAGGGAGCCGCGGGCGGTCAAGGCCTCATAGTCCGCCCCCGCAGGGATCACCTCCACCCCCATTTTTCTGAAGGTCATTGCCGACCGCCGCATGTGCCACGCCGAAGTCACGAGAAGCACGCGCTTGGCTTTCAAGCTTTTCAGCTTCTCTTTCACGAAAACGCCGTTCTCGAAGGTGTTCTTGCTCTCCGTCTCCAGAACGATCTTGGCGGGAGGCACGCCCAGGTCCATCAGGAACTGTTTCATTCCGGGGCCCTCCGCAACGCCGGAGAACAGGATGACAGGCGCCTTGCCCGCATGGTAACACCGCGCCGCATGCCAGCCGCGGTCGGCCCCCGAGGAAAGCTCCGCGTAACGCGTGCAAGCGGTCGGCGGGGCAATGCCGCCGCCCAGTACCACGATCGCATCCGCCCGGGGCAGCGACTCCACTTTGGCGGGAGGAAACCCGCGCTCCAACGCGCCGCCGAAAAGAATCAGGAACCAGGGCGAAGACCAGATCCACAGCCACACGAGAGACGCGGCCAGAGTCCACAGGCCGCGCCGCGTCTGATCGCGCCACACCCAGTAGCCGCCCGCCAGAACACCCGCCAGCCCCAGCATCAGCGGGCTCAACAGCCACGTCACGAATTTCATCAGCGCGAACAGCATGTCCTCAGTCTCCGATGATCTTGACCAGCACGCGCTTGTTCCGTAGCCCGTCGAATTCGCCGTAGAAGATCTGCTCCCACGGCCCGAAATCCAGCCTCCCTTCCGTCACGGCGACAACCGCCTCCCGGCCCATTACCTGCCGTTTCAGGTGCGCGTCCGCGTTGTCCTCCGCCCCGTTGTGCGCATACTGGCCATGCGGTTTCTCCGGCGCGAGCTTCTCCAGCCAGCGCTCGAAGTCGGCATGGAGGCCCCGCTCGTCGTCGTTGATGAACACGCTGGCCGTGATGTGCATCGCGTTGACCAGGCAGAGCCCTTCGCGGATTCCGCTCTCCCGCAGGCAGGATTCGACATCCGGGGTGATGTTCACATAGCCCCTCCGGCTGCTCAACTTGAACCACAGTTCCTTGCGATAACTCTTCATCACACCCCCGTTTTCACAGTCCGCGCGACGCCTGCACAGCCGCGGCAGCGAACTAATTCGCTTTCTTCTCGTCCATCCGGCTGTTCGGATCAGACAAGACATGCTCCTCGCAGGCCCAGACCGACACCAGCACGCCCATCTTCTCCAACTGCTTCGCCACCCGCGCCTGCTTCTGCTTGTCCATCAGACACGTGATGATGACGCCGTCAATCCGATGTTCCGTCACGATTCCGGCGATCTCCTCAATGCCGCCCAACACATTGAGCCCCGCCACGATGCGCCCCTTCAAATGGATGTCGTCGTCAATGACACCGATCACCACGCGGTCATTCATGCCTGAGCGCTCGGCCAGTTCGCGCAAGTAACTGCGGAACCGCAGCCCACCTCCATACGCGAGAAAACGCAAGGTCTCCGTCTTTTCAAGCAGAACGCGCCGTTCCATCATCTGCATGAGACCGCGGATATAATCCCGCCACAGCCGGATGCCGGAGACCGGCAATACGGCCAGCGTCCCGAACATGACGGTGAAGCGGAGCATGTTCGGCTCATGCTCGTTGAACAGCCACACCAGCCCAAACCCCATTGCCGTCCCCGTCAAAACAGACATCCCCAACACCGCGAAATCGCGGATCTGCGCCCGCGTCCAGACGCGCCAATAGGTCTTTGTCGCCACCAGCGTCATAAACACCGGGACCACAAACAGCGGAAGGTTGCCGAGAAAATCATTCCGTCCCAACGGCATGCCCGCCAGCCATCGCGCCGACATCCAGACCCCGCTCAGGGAGAAAACATCTAAAACAATGTAGAGGGGCACCAACAGCCCCTGCCGGATCGTGCCGCGCTTGCCGGACAGCAGCCGCCCGGTATCCCACAGCTCGACCCGCTCAAGATGCCGCACCACCACCGCGATCGCGATGATGAACGCGATCAGAAACAAACCGGGGGCCCGGCCCCGGAGGAGCGTCCCCCCGAGCCCCACCGCCACCAGAACGGCGCTGATCGAATAAAGAATCATCGCGACCGAACGCTGGTTCATGGTGGCGCGCAAAAGGCGGTGATGCACATGCTCTTTGTCCGGCTGCATCACCCGCATCCGGGCTCCGACACCGACAACGCCCTGCGGCAACAGCGCCCTCACGGAGCGCCGCCAAATCGCCAGCATCGTATCGAAGATGGGGACCCCCATCGCCAGAAGCGGCATCCCCAGCGAGGCCACCAGTTCTTTCCGCGAACCGGTCATGAGCGGCAACGTCGCGACGCATAACCCCAGAAACATGCTGCCCGTGTCGCCCAGAAAAACCGACGCCGGGTGGAAGTTGTACCGCAGGAACCCCAGACAGGCACCCGCCAACACCAGGTACGGCAGGGTTGCCGCCGTATTGCCCGTAAAAAGCAACGCCCCCGCAAGCCCCACCGAGGCGATGAGGGCCAAGCCCGTCGCCAAGCCGTCCAGCCCGTCGATCAAGTTAAACGCGTTGATCGCGCCGACGATCCAGAACACGGTCGCCAGGCAGTCCAGCCAAGGCGGGAAGGCCACCGCGATACCGCCCACATGCACGCCCGAAAGATAGAGGATCAACGCCACGGCCACCTGGCCGGCCAGCTTAACAACCGGCCGCAAGCCCAGCTTGTCATCGAGCAGGCCGACCGTCACCAGAACCCCCGACGCCAGCAGGAAACGCCCTTGCCAGAAATAGGAAAAATGCTGGCAGAGCGGAGAGCCGAGGGCCAGCACCAACGCGCCGAGCACCCCATGAAATGCCACGAAAATCGAAAGCCCGCCGCCGCGCGGAATCGGGATTTTATTGATGCGCCGCGCGTCCGGCCGATCCACCATGCCGATCCTGCGGGCCGTCTCACGGAAGATCGGCGTCAACACCAGCGTCACCGCCAGCGCCCCGAGAAATGCCGCCGCATATTTAGCCCCGTCGGTCGTCATGCGGGCCAACACGCTCCCGGAATAATCGATCAGTTCTGTGACCCAATTCACCGTCATATTCAACCCTTCAGCGGTCCGGCAGGATGCGCGGACACAAATCCGACAAGAAACCTTCAAACCGCTCCATACTCTCAGGCGTCTGCAACTCCGAAGACACGCTGACCGCCACCATGACCCACCGGTTGATCCGGTTATGGACCGAGCGATCCCAAACATCCAAGAGGATCCGCTGCGTATGCGAGCAGCATTCCCGTTCCCGGCTCAAAAACCAATAGACAAGACTGATCGTGCCCCCCCCCGTGCGCCTGGCGGTGATCTTGCGGACCAACAGCGTCTTGCCGCCGCTGAGGCGTAAAGGTGTCCGCTCCGCGTCTAACATGGCAAAACCCTGCGCCGGCAGACACAGCTCCGCGCGGTGGATGCTGTTGCGCTGCCGCCCGCCGATCACCACGCTCACCGCATACGCGAGCCCGTCCACCGCCCGATAGTTCCGCTTGAGAATCACCGTGTCCTTGGGCAGGTCGGACTCTTCGCCCAGCGAGACCTTGTGCAACGCCCCGCCGCAAGACGGGCAGACATATCCCTCCGCCCCTCCCCGTCCTTTTTTGGCCAGGGCCTGCTCTTCGGTAACCTCCAGACACTGCGGATTGTGGCAGAACCACGGCACATCGCTCACGAAATCGGCCACCTTCTCCGGCAACGCATCCGCAACAAAGGAAGCCGAGTCATACACCGCCGACGGCATCGACAGGTTGGCGATAAAGACGGCCACCCCCAACGCGCACACGGCGCCGACGATGCCGACGCCTTTCCATCCCGCGCGCGCCGCCCCGCCCGCACCCGCTTCACCAGTCCGTTGTTCGCCCGCGCCCACCCACGGCAAAAGCCGTTCCAAAGCCGGTCCGCACGCCTGAATCCACTCGCCCGACTTGATCATCAGCAGCACGCCCACCAGAAAAATCACATATCCGGAATAATCATGATAATATCCCGTCGCCGCTTCTTGACCGAACCCCATGGCGACCAGACAGATCGACATGATGCGGGCCATGTTGCCGATCATCGCGATCGGCAGCGAGCAGAAGAACAGCGCCCATTTCCTGAGCACCGTCTTCTGCGTAAAGTACGCATAGGCCGCGGTCAGCGCCATCAGCGCGAACAGCGAGCGGATGCCGCTGCAGGGGTCCGCCACATCCACGTTAAACTCCGCCCCCGGCACACGCGAAAACAGCGCCGTCCCCGAACGTTCAACCGCCACACCTACGCCGTTTAATATCCCGGTGGCCAACGAGGAGGACAGGATCCGCAGATGGATCGTGAAGAAATCGATGAACGACGAGACCGGTATCGTGAACACCAAATAGGCGGCGGGGAACCGCATCAGCCGCCCGACGCCGCGGCCCCAGAACGCGTACGGCACCGCCCACACCAAACCGATGAACGAGACCTGCTCCAGCCGCGACTGTCCGCCGCGCCCGCCGAACCAGGCGATCACCAGAAACAGCGCCACCCACACCGCCCCGCGCCAGCACGGTTCTCCCGCCGCGACGCGAAGGGCCTTACGCTGAGCCCACAGCACATACAGACTGACGAACGGCACCAGCCAGCCGTGCGACATGTCCTCCAGCGGCGACGCGAACATGACCATGGTGAAATCGATCATGTACCGGTAGTTGAAACCGGCCGCGACCGCAATCACCGCCAGCGCCAGCCAGCGCGACATGCCCATGCGCCATTTCATCAGGCCCCTGTCCTTTCACCCAAGCCCTCAGCCGCCAAAGCCAACGTCGACATCACCTGGCGCACGGCCGCACGGACCTTTTCGGCGTCCAGCCCATCGGCGCTCACCGTCTGGCAGACCGACAACATCGCCGCCACGCTTTTGGGCTCCGCCTCCCGGATCTTGCTCACAAAGATCCGCGCGTGCCCCGTCTTATAAGCCGACCGCTCGCTCACATCCAGCTCCTCAAACAGCTTTTCGCCCGGGCGGATGCCCGTGAAGACAATCGGGACATCCTCATGCGGGCGCAACCCGGACAGCGCGATCATCTCTTCAGCCAATTCGACAATCTTGACCGGCTCGCCCATATCCAACACAAAGATCTCCCCGCCCTGCGCCAATGCCGCCGCCTGCAGCACGAGCGACACGGCCTCCGAAATCGTCATGAAATAGCGCTTCATTTCGGGATGGGTGACCGTCACCGCATCGCCTTTTCTAATCTGCTCGCGGAAGAGCGGCACCACCGACCCGGACGAGTCGAGCACATTTCCAAACCGCACCGCCGAGAAACGCGTTTTCCCCCGCCGGTTCAGCTCCTGCAACGCGATTTCCGCCAGCCGTTTGGTCATGCCCATGACCGACACCGGCTTCACCGCCTTGTCCGTCGATATGAAGACGAAGCGCTCCACTCCATATTCGACGGCGGCCTCGCCCAACATCCGCGTCGCCAGAACATTGTTCTTCACCGCCTCCGACGGATTCTGTTCCATCAAGGGCACATGCTTGTGCGCCGCCGCATGGACCAGAATCTGCGGCTTATACTGGCAGAGGACCGCGTCCATCCGACGCCGGTCGCCGATGTCGGCCAGAAGCGCCACCACCGGCGTCTCAACGCCCAGCTTCCGGACCTCGCGCTCGATTTCATACAGCGCGTTTTCCGAGCGTTCCACCATCACCAGCTGTTCCGGTCCCGCGCGCAAGATCTGCCGCACCAGCTCGCTGCCGATCGTTCCGCCTGCCCCGGTCACCAGCACGCGCTTCTGGCTGAACAGCTCCACGACCGCGCGGCCGTCCGGCGAGGTTTCTTCGCGGCCCAAGAGGTCAGCCACATCGACGTTGCGGATCTTCGAGGCGGTCAGGCTGCCGTCGATCAGTTCATAATAGCCGGGCACGATCCGCGCCGGCACGTGCGCGCGCTCGCACAGCCGCACCACCCGCCGGATCACATCGCGCGGGACCCGCGCCATCGAGACAATCACCTCTTCCACCGCGCGTTTGCGCACCATCGCGGGCAGATCGTCAATCCTGCCCAGCACGGCATGGCCCTGAATCTTGGCATGCCGTTTAGCCGGATCATCGTCCAGGAAACCGACCACCGAGAGCCGGCGTCCGCCTTGGCGCCGCAGTTCGCGCGCCACTAGATTCCCGGCCGAGCCAGCGCCCACCAGCAACACCCGCCGGACGCGTCCGCGCTTCACCGCCTCCCAGCCGAACTCACCGTCGGACATGAGCCGCCACACCAGCCGGACGCCCAGCAGACCGCCCGTCACCAGAAAGCTGTTGAAAAAGGTGATGCTGTACGGCGGCCGTATCCCGTGATACTCCGGAAGCATCACGCGCAGCAGAAGCAGCACGGCGGTGGACGCCGTGACGGCGCCGATGAAGCGCGGCACATCGCCCACGCTCACGTACCGCCACAGCAGCCGGTTGCACCCGAACAGAACCAGCGCCAACCCCTGCACCGCCCACACCGTCACAAACGAGGCCGCCACGAGCCGCCATCCCCACCACGGCTCATTGAAATCGAAGCGCAGCAGAAAAGCGGTCAGATAGGCCGCCGCCATCACCGCAGAATCCACCGCGAAGCATCCGAGTTGGCTGCCCCAGACACCGATTTGCTCTTTCCACTCCGGTTTCATTAAAGGTATTTATTGAATCAAAAAAACGCCGCCGTTTACAGCCCAGATTATCCGAGCACACGCGCAACGAGGCCACAGATGCGGTCGACGTCCGCTTCGCCCAAACCCGCGCCAGAAGGCAGACACAGCCCGTTTTCAAACAGCCGCGCGCTCACTCCGCCGCCCACCACCTCCGCCTTTCGGAACACCGGTTGCAGATGCATCGGCTTCCATACCGGACGCGACTCGATATTCTCGCGTTCCAAAGCCTCAATCACCCGCATCACCCTCTCCGTCGGCTTGCCGTCCTCCGTCTCCGGACCGTTTTTACATTCGCCATTGCGACCACTGAGTGGTCGCAATAACGCCACCGTCAGCCACCGCGTGCACCGTCCGTAGGCCGCTTCCGGCATAAAACCAATTCCCGCAACGTTTCCCAGTCTCTGCCGATACCACGCAAAAATCTGGCGCTTTTTCGCCACAATCTCGTCCAGATGCTGGAGCTGCCCCGCTCCGATCGCGGCCACAATATTGCTCATGCGGTAGTTATAGCCCAGTTCCTCATGTTCATACCACGCCGCCGGCTCGCGCGACTGCTGCGACCGTTTCCGTGCCCTCGCCACGACCCCGTCGTCAGACGACGCGATCATGCCGCCGCCCGAGGTCGTGATGATCTTGTTCCCGTTGAAAGAATACACCGCCGCCCAACCGGCATTCCCGGCGCTTCTAAAGTTGCCATTATTCGCCTGATTCGCGCCATTCGCGGTTACCGACTCGCGCACATTCGAGCTTCCATAAAGGGCACCGAGCGCTTCCGCCGCATCGATGATCAAGGGCACACCGTATTTCGCGCACAACGGCCCGATCCGGCCATAATCGCAGCATTGCCCATACAGATCCACCGCCACGACCGCCTTCGGCCGCCGCCCCGTCCGGGCCGCATCCGCCAAGGCCTCCTCCAGCAGGTCCGGATCCATCGTCCACGTCGCTTCATCGCAATCGATGAACACCGGCTCCGCGCCGCGATGCACCGCCGGCGCGATCGACGACACAAAGGTCAGATCGGAACAAAACACCCGGTCACCTTTCGTCACGCCCAACTCGTGGAAAAGCAGATCCAGCGCCGCCGTGCCGCTCGACACCGCGCACGCCTGGGGAATACCGACCACCCCCGCGAATTCGCGTTCAAACCGGTCGACCATCGGCCCGCATGGAGCGATATACCCCGAGGCGAAGGCCTCGTCTACCAAAGCCCGTTCACAGCCGCTCATCCACGGCGGCGACAAATAGATCCTCTTGCTCATAACAGCCTCTCTGGCGGCACTTCAGAAACCGCGCACTCGCCCCTACCTGAGCCGATACAACGCGCCCACGCGCTCCATCCCGTTTGTCAATTCCAGCACCGGCCGCGGCGCATATCCGGCGACCGGCGAAACTACAAACACGCGCCCTTTCCTGTCCTGCAACAAGGTCCGCAAAACCGCTTCCGTTTCGCCCGACCAAGGCGTCAGCAAGCGCCAATCCCGTCCGGTCGCTCCCGCCTCGCGCGCCGCCAACAGCGGCCCCGCCGCCGTCGCGTCCGCCACCAGCACATCTCCGGAGCACAGTTGCCGCCCGACTTCGGACACAAAACGCGCCGCAGAATCTTCGGAATGCTTCCACGGCAAAAGCCAGTACGGCATTTCACTGCGAAACGGCAACGCCCGGCTGCGCATCACCGCCGCGCCTGTCTTTTGTGCCGCGACGCTCAACAGCAGAGGCCCCGCCACCGCGCATAAGCAGCCCGAAGTCACCATCAGGGCCCAGCGCGCGGGACGCATGCCGACACGCGCCCCGCCCAGGCCCACCCAAACCGATATCAGGCCCAAGGTCGGCAAAAAAAACGTCGCTTGATCCGGCACAGGATAGCGCACCCAAAACAGCAGATGAAACAGGGTCAAGATCCCCAGCCAGAACAGGGGCTGGCCCCTCTTGTCATCCCGGCTCGTCCGCACGCCCGTCACCGCAAAAAGCCACAGGGGATTGATCAGGCTGACCCCCGCCAAAGCCAGATTGGCCAACCACAACGTGCCGCCGCAGCCTCCGGTGCCCAGCACCTGCGCCATGTAGCCCTCTCCGAACAACACGCTCTTGATAACCGCCGTGACACTTTCGCCGCCCATCAGCGACGCGTTGGCCAGCCACAGCAGCGGCAGGCTTCCGAGGCTCCATCCCGCCAAGCAGCCCATGGCCAGCCACCCGCGTCGGCGGCCGCCTTTCCACCACTCAAGTCCCAGCACCGCGAAAGCGACCGCGAAATCGATCAGCGCAAAGTTATGCACACTCCAATGCGCGCCGTTCACGGCAAACAGCGCGATCAGCCAGCTGCCTTCCCTCTTCTCGAAGTACCGGACCAGACACAAGATCTCAGCCATCAGAAAGGCCAGCGACCACGTGTAAACCTCCGCAACCGTTCCCAGCCACCACGCCATATGCGCGAACCCCAGCACGGCAGCCGACAGCACCGCCGCGCGGACGGACCGGGTCAACGCCATGACGCTCGCCGACAGCAACGCAAGGCCCAGCGCAAGTCCAACCCCGCTGAACAGGTTGATCGCATAAAAACAGGCGGACTGCGGGAACAAGCGAACAAAACCGCGCGCCATCAGAATATACAAGGGGTGCGCCCGCGCGATGCCGGAATGCCACACGTAATCCCCGGCCAAAACACGGTACTGGAATTCTCCGCTGTCTTGCCAACTTACGCCACGCTGGGCCGTCGCCGCATAGAGCGCAAAGAAAACGACAAACACCGCAGCGCTTATCAGCCAGTGCCGCAGGAGATGTCGCTGTTGTGGAGATGTCTCGGGCATGCTTTATTCACCAAGAACAATCGCTCTTCCGCGTTGGATAGCCTCGTCAACATGGGGGTCAGAAGACACGTACAGAGAAATCAAATACCTTCCGTCCGCAAAAGGCCAAGCCACGACACGCGGCAGTTGGCCTGTCAGGAATCGGACTCGCGTCGAATGCACTTGCTCCGGAGGAACGCCGAAACACCACGTCTCGGCCATGGTTTTCGGCGTCGCGCTTAAGGTCTGCAAGTCCTTCACGACCCACGGATGATTGAGCAACAGGGAGACCTCCCGCCCTTCCACCTGACGATACGAAGCGACCTTGGCATGGCCCGGCCGGACTCCCAATCTTCCGGGACGAATCGGCTCCCCGTTCACGGCCACATCACGGTCATTGAGCCCCAGCAGGTCTAACGTCCAGCAACGCGTGTAATACGGGATGATCCCCGCCGCAGTCACCGCGATTTTCACCTGACTGCCTCCCGCCCCGAGGCCGCGATTCAGCACCAACGCCACCTCCCGCCATTCGTCACAATACATCCGCAGATTCGCAATCGTCTGAATGCCCGGATACGGATACGGCCAGGCCTCTGCCACATGTAACACGCTGCAAAGCATGACCCCAGCGCAAAAAACGCCTTGTTTCCATTTCTCGCGCGCCGCCACGACCAACCCCGCGAGAACCGCCATCACGAGAGGGCAGGCCGGCATCATCATCCTAAACTCCATGAAATCCCCGCCGATGGAAATCACATAGAGCTGCCACATCAGCCACGAGGCGCAGACGCCCCCCCCCAACGCACTCTTCAGGAGGAATCCCGCTTGCCGCCATAACAGGGGGACCGCAATCCAGAGGCCGTACACGAGGTAAAACAGCCCCACATAGTAAAGGCCCCGGACCCATGACACGCCGCTGCTTTTTATGAGAAAAGTATTCGGAACCCACGCACCATAATAGGCATGCCGCCAAAACAGCCAGGCGAGAACGGGCAAGGCTCCTGCAATCCCGGCACACGCCAAAGCGCCCCAGCGCTCCGTACGCCTCGATCTCCAGACGAGCCATGCCACCTGGCACCAGAAAGGCGCAAGCAGCACGGACGCGTCCATCCGGGTCATCACGCCGCATGCGGAGACCAGCGCCGCCCCGACCAGCATCTTCGTCATTCCCGTCGTTTGCCAGCGCACGATGAGCCAGATCGCAGCCATCACCCACGCCGTACCAAACTGCGTTTCAAGCCCGCCCGTCGCGTAACTGCTGAACGAATAGTTCGTGCCCAACAGCGCGACCGCCACGCACCCCGCCCGGCGATCCCGCCACAACTCCGTTGCCAGAGAATACGCAAGGCACAGGGTGCAGACGAAAGCCGCCAGCGACAGAGCGAACACGTACGCGACAATCTCCACGCCAAACCAGTACGCCGGCGCCAAACAGACCGTCCACAAAAAATTCGTATACCCTTCCACGCGCTCGCCGATGTTCCAGACCAAGCCATGGCCCTCGGCCAGGTTCCGCGCATAACGGAACGAGATGAACGCGTCATCTTGAACGAAGCGGTTCGCCCAGGCACCGAGGGTTGCGGCTGCGATCAACAGCCACTTCATGCCGACATCTCTCCTACTCGCCAGACCTTCCATTTGCGAAACGCTCATTTCCCTTGATATTCCCAGATACGATAATGTTCGCCTTCGTCAACGGTCCGATAGTGCGCTGCCCGCCACGACTCAAAGGCCAGGAACCGTTGTTCCGTATCGACCCCCGTCGGCAGCGGAACCGTTGTGGCTTCAAGCAAAAAACGCGGAGGATTCCGCGTCAATTCGTCCATGAATTCCTTGCGGATCTTCTGAATCAACGGGTGATGGACATGATGAAGAAAATAGAACGTGTAAGGGAACCGCGTGGCCGGCAAAGCATCCGCCGAGAGCATCCCCTGAATAGCACCGCAGGACCAATCCACAGGCTGCACCCGATCGCCCGGCCGCAGATGCGCCGTCAGATAACGCGCGAACGCGTCGGGGACCTCATGCTTCTGACTGACAACGGAGGGCACGGAAGTTTCGCGCCAGACACGCCAACCGGTGAATGGTATCCAAAACGCGACCAGCAGCACACTCAGAGCCATTGCCCACTTCCGCCCCGCCAGCAGATATCCGGACACACACAACGTGAGATAAAAGAACGGCAAGCGGTGATACCCCCAGAATTGGCCCGTCATCGCGGGCACGATCACCGTCAACGCCAAGAGACTGCCCCACAACCACAGCTGTTTGCGTGACAGCGCGCCGGCTTGCCGACCCGCAAAAAGCGACAGCCCCGCAACAACCGCATACGGCGAAAACAGCATTCGCATCATGCCGTTCATGGTGTCATAGAACCGGTCGCCGGCGGTGACAAACGCGAGCCCGTGCGTCATTTGCCCATAGAGCGGCCAATATTGGACGACCTCGCAGAACGCCGGCCAGGCACCGCTCTTCACGAGCCATAGTCCGCAGGCCACAAGCGGCAACGCGCCACAGGCACCCATCCCGGCATACAGGCAAACACGCTGACGCCCATTTTCGCACTCCGTGCCCAACAGCACAAGAACCGGAAAGCCATACAGCGCAAGCTGCGGTTTGATCAGCGCCAACCACGCCAGCAGCGCCCCCGCGACGGCGCCTTGCCAGAATCCGTGGAGCGGACGGCGCAAGCCGAGCACCAACAATGCGGAAATCGGGATCAGCGCGAACAGCTCGCGCTGCAGAACAAAAGCACTTTCCCCCGAAAAGACGCGCAGCGCGCCCAAACCGACGCCCAACGCCGCGCATGCGGCACAGGGCTTGGAAAGCACCGCGAACATCAAACCGCTGATGACCGCAAGCACGATGAGATTCGCGGCATGAACCGACAGATCGGAGGTCCCCAAAACCCGGACAATCCAGCCGAACATCCAATACGAACCGGGCAGATTCATGTCAAAGAAGTCCCGGTAGGGTATCGCGCCCTGCCGCACCATCAGCTTGGCCAAATAGAGCAAGATCGGCGTATCATTCACCATTCTCCACGACAGCGAACACAGCGCCGAACACACCGCAGCCGCGCAAACGGCGATGCAGAGCAGACGTTTAACAGAAAAAAAAGAATGGACGGAATCGCTCATGAGCTGTGATGACGACCGGCTCCTTACCCGCGCGACAACCTGACGACCGTCGCGCCGTCCGCGACATCCCGCAGCGACAACGTGCCCGCTCCGACGGTAGACCATGCTCCGACTTTTTTCAGCGGAATCGTGCCCGAAAGCGTCCCGAACAGGGCGCCTTCTCCCACCTCGCAACCGCCCGAAAGGCAAACGCCGGGACACAGTTGCGCGAAATCGCCGACCGTCACATCATGTCCGACGGACACATGGTGATTCACCAGGACGCCTTGCCCCAGACGTGCGCCGACCGAGACGACACTGCCGATCCCGACATAGCTGCCTTTCCCGATCTCCACATCCGGCGCGATGACCGCACTGGGATCGACAACCGTCACCGGTTCATGGCCCTCTATCCGCGCATCCGCCATCACCGATTGCCTCACGCGGTTGTTCCCGATCGCGCAAAAGACGCCCACCGTGCCGAAGCCGGGCTTCAGCGCCTTGAGAGGGCCCAGCAGCGGATAGGCTCCGCACATGCCGTCACGTTTATCTGCGGCGTCATCGCAGAAGCCCAGCACCTCGAAAATCGGGCACACCGCGTTGAGACGTTCGATCACCCACGCGACCTCCCGCCCGAAGCCGCCCGCCCCGACAATCACGATCCGTTTCATCGCGTCATGCCCCTTTCTTTCCGAAGCCGAAAAACGCGTCAACCCGCTGCCCCGCACGCGCCACCCACTCCGCATCCGCCGCGCGGCACGACCGAACCATCAGAACCATCAGGACGGCCGCGCTGAAGAGCCGGCCGAATGACCACGGGTAGAAGTCGAACGTCGGAAGCAGAAAGGTCAGCAGATAGGCGAGACTGTAAGCCACCCACTCTGACGGCATCCTCATTTTCTTGGCCACGGCAAAAAAAGGAATGGCCAGAAAAACCAGATGATGTTCCCATATCAGCGGAGACGCAAGAACCATCACAGCCGACCAGGCGGGAAGCCCGTTGAGAACCCCGGCACCAGCGTCCGCACGTTCGACATAGGTCACCCGCCGCATCGTGTAGCCAGCGCACCCCAAAAAGAAAACCAGGAACGGAACTTTGACATACGGCACCAGCGCGCCCGTATCTGTTCCCGCCAACACGCCGGCGCCGCGGATCAGCGAGTCGATCGAGTTCTCGCGGAAACAGATCCCGTTCGCGGCATAGATATGGCTGGCGTTGGCGAGAAAAGACGCGAACGGTGCCCACCCGTAAAAGACGGACGTGAGGCCCGCCAGGCCGACCAGCCCTGCGAGAAACGCGGTGATCCACCTTTTGTCCCTCACGCAGATGAACGGAACGGCCAGCAGAAGGGGAGAGACCTTGAGGTGGACCGCCAGCGCCAGCGCCAGCGCGGAAACGATGCGGTGCCGGGGAAACAGCAGGAAGGCCAGCAGGATCAGGTTGAGGACGTGCAGATTGATCTGCACATACCCCAATGTGCGGAGGACCGGCACATTCACAACCAAGAAGAGAAACGCGAGCCCCTCCGCCAACCGACGCCCGAAACCATAGCGTTCAAGCGCCGCGCAGAGCAACCAAAAGAACGCGACGAGCGAAACCAGATTGGCGGACCAGAACAGCGCCGCGACGCCGTGCGCCCCAAGCGGCAAGAAGGGCTGGCACAGCGTGGCCAGCAGCGGCGGATAAATGTACCGGACATGAAACGGCGTGCCGTCACGCAAATTGAACGCCGCCTTCACATAATCGTCCACATCGGCATAGTGGATCCGCTCGCGCAGGAAATTGACATACAACAGCAGCAAAACAAACGAGCACGCGATCGCCACGCCGTGTTCAACGCGGATTCTCGGGCTCCTCAACAGCGCAAGACCGATTCCCCACGCCGACCACGAAACCGCCACGCACGCTGCGGTTTGCGCCACGATCGACAGCGGTCCGCTCTGGACCAGCGCGGACAGTCCCGTCATCCCTGCATGGAGGTAAATCGCCAAACAGGAAACGGCGACAAGCCCCGTAAGAGCCAGCCACACGCGCCACGCGCAATTCCATCCCGCGTCACTCTCTTGACCGGACACCCTCATTTTGCCGCTGTTCCCTTCTCCCTCGCTGACGTATTCCCGCTCACGTCTTTCCAGTGAACTCGCCCATGGTCGCCTCGCCCGCAGCGCAAATGCCTTTCCGCGCGAACACCTGCCACACCGTCAGCCAGAGGATCTTCAGGTCCAACCACACGCTCCGATGGTCCACATACCAGACGTCATACGCGAACTTCTGTTCCCAGCCGAGCGCGTTGCGGCCGTTCACCTGCGCCCAGCCCGTGAGCCCCGGACGCACCTCGTGCCGCCGGGCCTGTTCCGGCGTATAACGCTCCAGATACCGCATCAGCAGCGGACGCGGCCCGACCAGCGACATCTCGCCCCGCAGCACATTGAACAATTCCGGCAGTTCGTCCAGGCTCGTTGCCCGCAACCACCGGCCCAACCGCGTCAGCCGCTCGGCATCCGGTCCCGAACCTTCCCTCATCGTCCGGAACTTGATCAGCCTGAACGGACGCCCCCCCAGCCCCGGCCGCTCCTGCACAAACAGTACAGGTCGGCCGAGCGCCAGGCGGACTGCCAAACCGACGATCAGCAACAGCGGCAGCCAAACCGCCGCCGTCACCACCACCGCCGTTATGTCGAAAAGACGCTTCATGCGTACCTTACGAACCAACATGCACAACAAAAAACAAATCGCCAAGTTCTGCCAGCCGCAGCAACAACGCCCGCATTTCGGGCGTCACCACCACCCGGTCCGGAGGCAGGGTTACCCCGTGCGTATTCTCCACCTGTCCCCGCAACGACAAGACCGATCACCGGACACCCGCCATCAACGCCAAGAAACCCTCTGGATCAGCCTCGAAGCGCTGATAGCTTTCTATATCCACCACCACCGGTATTGCATCCGGATACCGGGCCATAAAGGTGGTGAGCCCGCCCGCTCTGCGGCTTCTTCCCGACTTCACTTCGATGGCGAACGTCCGGTCCGCCTCGTAGACATAATCAACCTCGTCGGTTCCCTCCCGCCAATAGTATAGCCTGCCCGGCAACTGATTGAGAACAGCCCCAACCATAACCTCAAACAAGCGCCCGCGATTCTCGGGTTCGGACCAAGCCTTCAACCCGCCAGCATACGTACACAACGCGGGGCACAGCGGCAGAATCTTGGGACTCGACCCTTTCTTCAGGTGCTCTTTCCGGCTGAACTTCTCAAGTCCCTTGTATAGATAGGCGCACTCCAGCAGAAACAGATAATGCTTCACAAGCTCGACATTTCCGCGATCCTGCAACTGCCCGAGCAATTTGGTGTAGCTTATTTCCTGACACGGATACGCCCTGATAATCTCAAGAAACTGCCTGAACAGAACGGGTTTCGACAGAGGACGGAGACGAAAAATGTCCTTGTTCAACACATTTTCGATAATGGCATCCCGCAGGTAAGCCTGCCACCGGGAGGCGTTTTTTACAAACCGGTAACTTCCAGGATATCCACCTTGAACGCAAAACTGATCAAACGACACACCCAACTTCGCTGATTCCGCGGCATTCCAATGACGCACGGACAAAATCTCATACCGGCCCGCCAAACTTTCTTTGAGTCTTTGCTGAATCTCAAACGAGCTTGAACCCAATACGACAACACGAAGACGCTTTGGATTCTGATTGTCCCACACCAGTTTGAGGACCTCCTGCCAACGGTCGATCTTCTGAACCTCATCGATCACAACGACCGACCCCGGAGGTAACAGCAACGCCTTCTGCCACTGAGCTAACAACCACTCCGGCTGCGGCGACAGCAAGTCATCCGCACTGACATACAGCGATTTCGTGCGCAAATGCGCCAAACACTGCTTGACGCCCGTTGTCTTCCCGACCTGCCGGGGCCCCAGCACAGCTTGAATCAAGGCGGACGACTCTCCCAATCGGGCTTTCAACTCGTGGGTGAATGCGCGGGATATCTCTTTCATATTTGCTAGATTAATCTACTATATTTCGTAGGTCAATCTATTATTTTATACCCGTCTTGGCAGGAAAACCTGGCTCGTTCTCACAACTCTTCCACAAGATCTCCAAGTACGTTGCCGCCAGCTTGTCCCGGTCGAACACCTCTTCGGCCAGCCGCCGCGCGCTCCGTCCCATCCGCTTCCGCCGCTCGGGGTGATCAGCCAAAGCCCGGATCGCATCGGCCATGCTCATCCCCGACGCAGATCCCTCGCTAATCACGCCGCAGTCGTACTCTTTCAGCCAAGGCTCCAGCCAGGTGCTCCGGTTGAAGACCGCCGGCAAGCCCGCCGCGATCCCGTCGAAGAACTTGTTCGGCGAATTCTCATAGAAAAGTGGCGCGTGCATGAACGTCACCACGTTCACATCCGCCGCGAGATACAGACCGATCAACTCCACCTTCGGCAGGCTGCCGAAAAAGCGCGGCTGCGGCGCGGGTTCAAGGGGGTCAAGGTTCAAACGGCCTGCGGCCTGGTTCAAAGGTTCAACAGGGTTCAAGCGCGCCTGCGGCGCGGGTTCAAGGGTTCCTGGGTTCAATCGCGCTTCGCGCTCGTTCAAGGGTTCAAGCGCCTTGGCGTCTTGGCGGGAGAACTCAACATTCGCGGTCTCCGACTCTCGAACTTTAGAACTCCCGAACTTTAGAACTTCGCCTCTTCCCACTAATGAACTCACGCAATAACGCAATAACGCACTTCTCGGTCCGCCCCCCGCGAACCACCACACGATCCGCTCATCCCCGGCGGTACTTCTCACGGCTTCAACCAAGTCACCGACGGCATTGCTCAGACCCATGGCGCCCGTATAAAGCACTACCGTCTGGTCTTCCCGGACACCGTAACGGGCACGGATCTCTTCCCGCCGCGCCCCATCCGGCACAAACTCCCCCAGATCGCAGCAGTTCGAAATCGTCACAACTTTAGAGCTCTCGCACTTTCGAACTTTAGAATTTCTCCCACCGTCCTCCGACCTCAGTCCGCCGCCCTCTCGACCCGCTAACGCACTAACGCCCTCCCCCACTAATGCACTTTTTTTCCCTCCGTCCCCAACTCCTAACTCCTCACTCCTCACTCCTAACTTCTTCTCCACTCTCTCCGTCATCCCCGTGGAGCAGGTCACGATCGCGGCGGCATAACGGTAGGCCAGCGCCTCCAGCCGGAAACTCAGCCACTTCAGCATGGGGTTTTTCAGCACCCCCGCCGCAATGGCGGAGTCCGGCCAGACATCGATCACCTCGAACACGTACGGGAGGCCGCGGAACCACCGTCCGATCAAAGCCGGGACCGCCAGCGTGAGCGGGCCGCTCGACGCGATCATCACATCATACCCGCCGCCGCGCCGGATCACGAACCACAGCGCATGAGCCATGAAAGACAGGAACGAGACGATCCGGCGCAAAAAGCCCATGTGCGGACGATATGCCGTGCCGCTCACGAAAACGCGCACGCCGTCGATCACGGCCGGCTCATGGCCCGTCGGCCGCAGCGAGTCGTCGTACCCTGCACAGCAGACCACGTCCACGGCATGCCCCGCCTGGACGAAGCGCCGCGCGAACGCATGCGTCCGCACCGCGCCCCAGCCCCGGGGCGTCGCGAAATACTGATGGAGCCAAAGGATTTTCATTGCCCGCGCACGCTTATGAACATCCGTTCCGACGTTTAACGCAAACACGACAGGACCGCTGCCGCGTCCACGACCGACCACCCGTCGGCCTTTCGTCTCCCGATCTTCGGCGCAGAGGGGACAAACACCCATCTTTCGACCCGATCCGGCCCTCCAAAGGGAAGCGCACGGGAAACCAACCGGGTTCCGGTGCCGCACACGTCGTTCTCGCCGAAGGGTTTCGCAGACCACTTAGCCTCTCCCACAAGTCCGCATCGCCCGTCGACCGACGCCGAGACGATATCCCATTCGGGCAGATTCGCCTGCCACCAGCGGGCTGCGGGTTGCCAAGCGCCGTTTCCCATTTTTTCGGCCGCCAAAATCGGTGCCGCACGCCTGCACAAATCTTCCCAAACGCGAGAAACGATTTCCTGCTTGAATGAATGCCATACCGCCAACCGGGCATGCCGAGAGGCTCCAGCTAGAAAACCCCGCCGCGAAGCGACTACACGGAACCAGAACGCAAAAAAAGGATCGCTGATCTTATAGAGCGCCCGCTTGCATGTCTTCTCGCTTTCTCCGAAAGGCGTCTCGCGGACAACAATTCCGAGTTCCTGCAGCCGGGCCAAAGGTCGGGCCAGGGAGGTCACCGGACACCCCAGCCTGCCGGCCATCTCTGAAACCCGGTTGCTGCCACCACCGATCACATCCAACAACGGGCGAAGGCTGAGAGCAGACGGCGTCTCTTCAAGCAACAACCGGTCCGGCTCCGTATGCAGCGGCCCCATCGGATCCAGCACAAGCGCGTCAACGGCATCGTCCAGCGCCATGCCGAACGGTTGCGCCAACTCCCAATACCGGGGAATTCCGCCCCAAACCGAATAGGCCTCAATCACCGCCACCGGATCGTGCCCCCCCAGCGCTTCGGCAAGCCACCCCGGAGGAAGCGGACGCAGTGTAAAAGCCTCAGAGGCCCGCCCGTAGAGCGGTGCCGACGCGTCGAGTACAAATCCCTGCATCATCCGCTGGCTGGACCCCGCGATCACGGCCAGTAACCCGTCCGTCTCCCGCTCCCGGTCAACCCAGTTCTGAAAGACACTCGGAAGCGACGGGGTGCCCATTACCAGATACGGAAACTCGTCCAGAATCAGCGGGCCCTTCCAACCGCAGGCGCGGGCATCTGACGAAAGCCGTCTGAGCAGCGAACCCCAATCCGGATATTCAACGTCGTTAAAACCCGTCAATTTTGCTGACACGGCATCCGCGAAATACCGCCGTTGTACGGCTGCCGCCGACACGTCCGCAACGGTGTAAACGCCGCCGTTTTTTGCGCTCCATTCCATCAGCAACCGACTTTTCCCGACACGCCTCCGCCCCCACAAAGCGGCAAGCCCTGCGGTTCGGCGCTTAACCAACCCATCAAGGCGATCCAACTCGGCTGTCCGATCAAGAAACTTCATGGTGCAAAATTATACACAGAATCATTATGCTTGAAAGCATAATATTTCCAGACTAGTGAAAGGTCGGCGAAGGACGCGTCTCCGGGTGATCGGCGTGAAAAGGGGTTGTGCATGATGTTGACGATGCGAAGGGTTAGGAACAAACGCCGAAACAGGGGATTTCCGAAGCGGTTGCAGGCGCAAACAAGGCGGGAACGGCGGTTCTGGTCGTCGCAGGCAAGGGGCCAGGCGGGATGCGGCGTGCGTTCCTGTGTTGTTGTAGATTTTTGGTGGTGAGGAAGTTGGATGAATTCTAAAGGATGAAGGATGGAGGATGAATCGGAGGGACGGGGAATTAATAACAATAAAAACAACGGGATGCCTGCCAGGCCTGTCGGCCGGGGGGCGCGGGATTTGCTGCTGATGCCGGGGTAAATCATCGTTGTCTTCCTTCGTAGGTGAGGAGGCGTGCGCTGCCTCCACATAACGTGGAGAATCAACATATTGGGGAGCGGGCACTAGAAAAAGTGGACATTGAACGGAACCCGCCGGCGGTACAAAACGGAACAAAATGGGACAGTAACCGGCACGATAAACCGCATAAAACAGCCATAACTATCTTATTTACAGTTATTTATGACACCGCCACGGGGTTCGCGCGTTCCACTTCCACCACGATGCCGAAACGTTCATCTCTGGGCCCGGATGAGATGAGAGGACAGGCGAGGCCGCCGTCCATCCCTCGAGGCGAAGCGACTCGGGAGACGACCGCGGCGGAACGGCGCGGGAAATGTTGATATCTGTCCTTAGGTAAGAAGGAGAATCATTATGACGAATACGCTCACTCCCAAACAACTGAAGCTCGTCGCCTCGCTCGCGGCCGACGACGATGTTCAGGCGGCCTGTGCCACGGCAGGTGTCGGACGCACGACCGCCTACCGCTGGCTTAAAGACCCGGAGGTCCAGTCAGCCCTCGCGCAACACCGCGAGCAGGCCTTCTCGGAGGCTCTTGGCAGCCTCAAATCCAAGGCATCGCGGGCGGTCGCCGAGCTTGAAAAGCTGCTGACCGTCAGCGACGAACGGTTGCGGCGTCTGGTCTGCAACGACATTCTGCTTTACGCCTGGCGCGTCCGCGAACTGGAGGATTTCGAACGGCGGCTCGTGGCCTTGGAGAAAAGAGCGGAGATTCGAGGCCATCGGTCAGAGGCCGATGGAGAAGCGAACGAAAACAAGCGGTAGGTCGGTGAGGCGATACAGCAGAAAGAGAGGAAATGATGAAAAACAAAGAAAATAGGTTGAAACGATTAGAAGACAAGGTGCCGTCGGAGCCGGTCTTCATCGAGTGGCAAGGCGGAAGACACTGGACCGAGGAGGAAAAAGCGGAGGCTATCAGGCTCCATCCGAACGCCAAATGTTATTGGATGTCACTGCGCGACGCGTTCGGGTTTGGGAAGGGGATCCAGGAATACACAGGCGCGCGTTCGCCGAACCCCGAATGAGAGGCCCCGCTTGGAAGAGGCCCCCGCAAAGACGCCAAGGCGCGAAGTGTATCCGTTAGCCGAGCAATGAGGGGAAGCCCCTTGCCACCACCTCTCCTCTTTTTTGCGCCTTCGCGTCTTTGCGGAAAAACTCTATTCCCCATTGCCTAGCGCCGGTTTCCGGCCACATCTCCGCGCGCTCCGCGCCTCTGCGAGAAACCACTCATTCCAGTCCCGGCACGGAAATGTCCGGCAGGTCTTTGAAGACCTTTTTCAGTAGTCTGCTCTTGGGAAACACGATCACCCAGGCGGTCAGGAAAATGATCAGGCAGTCGGTCCGGAACGACAGGTGCCGCTGATACCATAGCTCCAGTTCGCCCTTTGCTGGGGCAATATACTGCGCATAGAACTGGTCGAGCGGCAGGCCCGACTCGGAAAGCAAGCGCTCCTCGTCGCGGAAGACGATCGAGCCGATGCCGGTCAGCCCCGGGCGGACGTTGTAGATGACCCGTTTCACGTGCTCCGGATAGGGGTCGAACGTCTTGTCTACCAGCGGACGCGGCCCCACGATCGACATATCGCCCAGCAGGATGTTGAGCAGCTGGGGCAGCTCATTGATCTTGGTCATGCGCAGGACGTGTCCCAGCGGCAGCACGCGCGGATCGCGCCGCGTGGTGTGCAACCCGCCATTCAGGTTCGGGCTGTCCTTCAGCATGGTCGCGAATTTCCAGATGCCGAACTTTTTGTTGTGCCGCCCGATCCGCTGTTGGAAGTAAAACACGTAGTGCTCGCCGGTCAGCAGCAGCCCGATGCAGACCGGGATCAGCAGCGGCGACAATATCAGCAATGCGAAACCGGACAACGTGATATCCATCAAACGTTTAAGAAAGAGATACATGTGTCTCCTCAAAAAACAAATAAGAAATAGCGAGTTAAGCGCGATAAGCAAGGTAAGCGGAAAAAGCAGAGCAAGAACTTAGGAGTCGTGTAAGGATGCGGCAAAAGAACCGATCATCTTCATTATCGCGACAATCTCTTCGGCCAACTCATTTTGATAAACGATATAGCCGAGTTCATGGGCTATCACAAGTTGGGTGTCTACTTCCGCCAAAGAGCCGGATGCGATGCACAGAAAGTTACTGAACTCTTTGGCCGTGTTACGCTTCGACCCTTCAGCAATATTCGACGGAACCGAAACGACTGCCCGTTTTAGCTGATCCATGAGCGCATACTGCTCATGTTTTGGGAACTCATTCAGCAAGGCATAGACTGTTTTAACCAATTGAATCCCGCGTTTCCAAATCTCAAGTTTCCGATACCGTAATTCTTCGACACTCATGTTCCGCTTCCAATTTTACTCGCTCACCGCGCTATCCCCCGCCTCACCAGCGTATCCCGCTTACCGCGCTTCACCAGCTTATCCCGCTTATCGCGCTTACCCGGCTTATCGCGCCTAACGCGCTTCACATCTTTTGATCCAAGCTTTTTCCTGTTTCAATATGCGCGAAATTCGGGAGATAGTCTTTGAGCACGTGAACCACATCGGTTTTGGTGACGTCGGGCTGACCGAAGAGCGCGCGCAACGCGGTGAAGATCGCATCGATGTCTTTCAAGTCCCGCCGCTTGGCGTTCTTCACGACCCCGAGATTGACGAACGTCTCCAGATCCAATACCTCGCCCGGCGTATAGAACTCCTCGAACGTCTTCTCGCCGCTCGTGTCCGACTCGAAGAAGTAGACCGGCCAGCGGAGAAGTTCATTAGTTCGTGAGTTCATTAGTGCATGAGTTGAATCATTGCCGATTGCCGATTGCCGATTGCCGGTTGCCTCTTGTCCCCCAACTAACGCACTCCCGCAACAATGAACTAATGAACTTCTCATTCGCATCTTCTCGCGCGCCTCGTCCTCCGACTTGCACACGTCCGGCTCCAGCCCCAGCGCATGCAGCAGGTCGACCGCCACCTGGTCGAAGGGAATCATGTCGCGCGCCTCATCCAGCTTCGGGAACACGATGTCGCCGCTCTCGCCCATGATCGACGCCATCAGACAAAGCTCGCCCGATTCGATCGGCGAGACAAAGAAACGGCGGATGCCGAGCGGGCAAGACCACGGCTGGCGCTTGAACAGCCGTTCCAGAAAGCCGAGCGGCAGGCTGCCGTTCGAAAAGGCCACGTTGGCGAACCGCGCCGTCTTGATCGGCAGGCGATCCGCATAGGCCATGATCAACTCTTCCATCAGCTTCTTGCTCGCGCCCATGATGTTCACCGGATTGGCGGCCTTGTCCGTCGAAACGCAGAAGAAGTGCTGCGGCGGGCAGGTCACGAGCAAATCCAACAGTCCCTTGGCCCGCAGCACGTTGTTCTCGATCATCGCCTCGATCGAGAAGACGTCCTTTTCACTGCGGACGTGCTTGTGCGCGGCGAAGTTCGCCACGACATCGAACGGGCCGTGCGCCGCGAACAGCTTCCCAAAGACCCGGTCGCCGAAGTTGACGGGATAGGTGACGAAGTCGCGGGGGATTCGGCACGTTCCCGCGCTGCGCAGGTCCCGCACCAGCTCGGTGAGCCCGTTCTCGCTGATGTCGACCACCACCAGCTTGGCCACGTCGAAGCGCAGCAGCGCCTTGATGTAGTGCGAGCCGATCGACCCGGCCCCGCCGATCACCAGCACGCGCCGGCCGTCGAGGCGCGCGTGCAGCTCCGCATCATACCGCGCAAAATCCTCGGCGAGCAGGCTGCGCTCGCGCTTGGTGACCTTTTCCCGAATGAAACGCTCCAGATCGAAATTCAAGTTCATACTTTTTTCCCGCAAAGGCGCAAAGACGCCAAGTTAGATGGATGGATTGTCAGGCAGACCGTTGACACAACGGTGAATGCCGTTCTTCATTAAAGACTCGCCAAAATTCAGAAGAAATCCAAGACGGCACCCCGTCAATTTCAAATAGGTCTGCAATTGCTTTAAATGCACCGGGTGAAGTTGCTCAATCGATTTCAGGTCAAGAATCACGCTCTGGTTCACGATAATATCCGCGCGGAAACCTTCGTCGAAACGATCACCGTCAAAGACAATCGGAATGGAAACCTGACGACATACGTTCAACCCCCGTTTTACGAGTTATTTAGCCAGGACCGCTTCATACACACTTTCCAACAACCAGGGGCCAAGCCCTTTATGGACGTTGACGGCCACATCCACCACAATCTTTCCGATTTCATTCTCCGTCATTTCTCTCTCCACCCTCAGGCGCGGTCTCTTCACTTGGCGACTTTGCGCCTTGGCGGGAGAAACTCTCAATCGTCTTCCGCATGCCATCCCGCGCACTCACCGGCATCCGCTCCCACCCCAGCGCCCGTTTCACTTTTGCGTTCGAGACCACATACGACTCCGTCAGCTTCTTCAGGCGCTCGCTGTTGAGCGGCAGGCGCAGCAGATCACCGCAGCGCGCAACCCACCGGATCAATCCCGCCGGCACGCGCCAGATCCGCGGCCGCTTTCCAAGCGCACGCGCCATCAGACCGATCAGTTCGTTCGTAGAGAGCGTCTCGTCGTCCGCCACCTGATAAATGCCCGCCGGCGCTTCCTTTGTCAGCAGCCCCTCCACCACCGCGCACACGTTGCCGATCGACGCGAACGACCGCCGGTTCTCAAACGCGCCCAGCGGCCACGGGAGGCCTTTCCGCACGACGCCGTATAGCAGATTCAGGTTGCCCCTGTTCCCCGGCCCGTGGATCATGCAGGGACGTAAGATATAGTAGAGAAGTTCATTAGTGCGCGAGTTCATTCGTGCATGAGTTGAATCATTGCCGGTTGCCGGTTGCCGGTTGCTTATTGCCGATTGCGTATTGCCGACGCTCTCCCCGCCCTCCGTCCTCTGTCCTCCGTCCTCCGCCCTCCCAACTAATACACTAACGCAATAATGCACTAACGAACTTCTCACCACTCCCTCCGCATCCAACTTGCTCTGCCCATACGGCGTCTTGGGATCCGGCAACGCCTCTTCGGTCAGCACGCCCTCCACCCGGTCCGCCACCGCCTTCACCGAGCTGAAAAGAAGGAACTTTTTAACTGGAATATTGGAATCGTGGAATGTTGGAATGTTGTCGCTTTCGCCCCTTTGCGCCTTTGCGTCTTGGCGGGAAACAACAACAGCATCCCCCTCTGTGCTCTTTGTGTCCTTTGTGGTTTCTTCCCCGTCCTTCCACGCCTCCAACACCTTTTTCGTCAAGCCGACATTCACGTCGAAATAGCTCTGCGGATCGCTCGCGTTACGCGTGTCGTGCGCCTTTCCCGCCAGATGGACCACCGCGTCGACCTCGCCCCACGGGATCTTCTCCAACTTCTCCCAACCGAAACACCTCGAATACGCCCCCTTTTGCGCCTTGGCGTCTTGGCAGGAATCATTCTCATTGCCGATTGCCGATTGCCCATTCACCACATCCAGCGCCCAGAGCTCATGCCCCCTCTCGGCCAGATACGCCGAAAGGTTCGTGCCCACAAATCCGAATGCCCCTGTAATCAAGATCTTCATAAGAAGGTTCAATCGCGCCTTCGGCGCTGGTTTAAAGGTTCAAGGGTTCAATCGCGCCTTCGGCGCTGGTTTAAAGGTTCAAGGGTTCAATCGCGGCTGACGCCGCTGGTGCAAGGTTCGTTTTGTCATTTGTAGCGAGGGCCTTTGAAATCGGAGTTGCGAAGGGAGGTGATGAATGCCTCAAGCATCACGGATACACGGATACACATATGGACCATACTCTCAAACGGGGCTTGGTCGACATACCCCTGATCGAAGGCCACATAGAGCTGCGAGCGGACCTCGCCGCAAGATCCCTTAGCGATACTCAGAAAATTGACAAACTCCTTGTTGCCGCCGCGCTCAAAGC
>DAOPZC010000061.1:0-7628 GCA_035353175.1 Kiritimatiellia bacterium
AGACCGCGAGCCATCGCGGAACCGCGCTTGACCTTCTCCGCCCGTGTCGCCCCGCCGGGCGTCTGAGATATTCGGAAAGGCTCATCATATGGGTTGCCCGTCAAAGCGGCGCAACCCCTCAGTAGTTGTGACGGAAATACTCATGGATGCGCTTCTCACAGCCGAACGTCATGGCGATCAACGCGGTGCGGATCCACATGCCGTTGCGCATCTGGCGCCAGTACATGGCCCGCGGATCGCTGTCCACATCGGTGGCGATCTCGTCGCGGCGCGGCAACGGATGCATGATGATGGAACGCGGCGGCAGCAGCTTCAGCTCGTTCAAGCCGAACTTGAAGCGGCGCGTGTCGATCTTCGCGCTTTCGCCCTGGGCGGTATCCCACTCGTCCTGGATGCGCGTCATGTAGACGGCGTCGGCATGCGGGATCGCCGCGTGGAAATCGTCCGTCCGCTCGAAGGCCACGCCTTTTTCCTTCAGGATCGCCAGCACGTCCGCGCCGACCTGCAGCGGCTCCGGCGCCACAAAGATCTGCCTGATGTTGGGATAATTGGTCAGCAGGTACGAGAGGGAGCGCACCGTGCGGCCGCGCAGCAGGTCGCCGCAGAACAGCACGGTCCGGTCGCGCAGCCCGCCGCCGCGCTCGAAGCTGCGCAGCAGCGTGTAGATGTCCAGCAGCGCCTGCGTCGGATGCTGGTCCTGGCCCGAGCCGGCGTTGATGATGGGGATCGGGCGCTCCGAGTTCGAGAGTGCCCACGCCATGTGTTCGGCGAGTCCTTTTTCCGGCGTGCGCATGATGATCAGGTCGAAATAGGAGCTGAACGTCCGCACCGAGTCCTCGCGCGACTCGCCTTTGAACTCGGAGGAGATCGAGGTGTCGCGCACCTCGCCCGTCGGCACGCCGAGGATCTGGCAGGCCGACATGAACGACAGGAACGTGCGCGAGCTGGGCTGCGAGAAATAGAGCATGGCCCGCTTGTGCGTCGCCTGTTCCCGCAGAAACTCCGTCCCGACCCGCGTCTTGGCGATGGTCCTGATCTCGTTCGCCAGCACGGCGAGCTGATCCAGCAGCCCGAGCCCGAACTGCTGCGCGAAGAGCGTGTGATACGGCGTGCCGTCCGCCTGCATCAGATAAGGCGTCTTTTCGGCGAGCGGCAGCGCCTGGAACTGTTCCCAGGCGATATCGGATAAGCGTTTTGACATAGAACCTCCCTCACTTGCGGGCAAGCCTGACGGCCCGCCCCGGTCTCACAGCGCAGAAAGGTCGGCCAGCGCCGAAACATACAGCGCCTTGATGGTGTGCATGCGGTTCTCGGCCTCGTCGAACACTTTGGAGAACGGCGCCTCGAACACCTCGTCCGTCACTTCCAGCGCGCCGCTTTCCGCCGTCACCGCCGTCTCGCAGTCGTGGAACGCGGGCAGGCAGTGCAGGAAGATCAGGCCCCCGGCCGCATTGCCGGTCGCCCTCACCAGGTCCATGTTCACCTGATACGGGCGCAACAGGCGCAGGCGGGTCTCCTTTTTCGACTCCTCGCCCATCGAGACCCACACGTCGGTGTAGAGCACGTTGGCGCCCGCCACGCCCTGCTTGGGGTCCTGGAAAATCTCGACCGTCGAACCGTTGCGCTTGGCCGTCTCGGCGGCCTCCTTGACCAGCGCCGGATCGGGCAGCAGCTCGGACGGCGTGCAGTTCACATAGTGAACGCCGGCCTTGGCGCAGCCCAGCATCAGCGAGTTCGCCACGTTGTTCCGCCCGTCCCCCACATAGGCGACCTTCAGCCCCTTCAGCCGGCCAAAATTCTCCTGGATGGTCATCAGATCGGCCAGGATCTGCGTCGGATGGAAGTCGTCTGTCAGCCCGTTCCACACCGGCACGCCCGAATATTTCGCGAGCGTCTCCACGGTCTTCTGGGCGAAGCCGCGGAAGAGGATGCCGTCGAAGATGCGGCCCAGCACGCGGGCGGTGTCCTTGACCGACTCCTTGGCACCGAGGTGGATGTCGTTCTTGGTGAGGTACTCCGCCGAGCCGCCCTCGTCGCGGATCGCCACCGAAGCGGAATTGCGCGTGCGCGTCGAGCTCTTCTCGAAGATCAGCGCCACCTGACGCCGCTTCAGCAGGCCCCCCCGGATCCCCGCGCGGCGCCGGGCTTTCAACGCCACGGCAAGCTCGATCACATCCAACATTTCCCCGTCGCTCAAGTCGGCCAACCTGAGGAGGGAGCGCCCATACAATTCAGGATTCCATTTCAACATCGCTGATACTCCAATCGTCTTTTTATTATAAGGCACCCTTTTCCCCCACACAACTACATTATCTTTTGCTGAAAACGGGCGGCCGCGTGCGGCACGCGGCAGGCTTGTCAGAACCTCCCGGTCTGTGCTATTCTTTTTAGCCACAAAGGCCAGTAGCTCAGTAGGACAGAGCACTAGATTCCTAATCTGGGGGTCGCGGGTTCGACTCCCGCCTGGCCTACCATATAGAGCTTCCCGATTTGCCGATCACCCCGGGGAGGTGCGTTATGCAGGATTTCGAGAAGTTGGGGGTATTCTATTTGGGCAGAGAATATGCCCCGTCCGAGACTTCGTCGAACGGCAACGCCGTGCTGTATGATTCCAAGGACCTCACGACCCATGCCATGATCGTCGGCATGACGGGCAGCGGCAAGACGGGCCTTGCGATCGCCCTGCTTGAAGAGGCAGCCATCGACGGCATCCCCTCTCTTTTGATTGACCCGAAAGGCGACCTCGGCAACGTCCTGCTGCGGTTCCCCGAGCTGCGCCCCTCCGATTTCCGCCCTTGGGTGGACGAGGCAGAGGCCGCCCGCAAGGGCCTTTCTCCCGATGCGTTCGCCGCGAAAACCGCCGAGACCTGGCGGAGCGGGCTGGCGCAGTGGGGACAGGACGGCGCGCGTGTCCGCCGCCTGATGGACGCCGCCGAGGTCGCGGTCTACACGCCCGGCAACACCGCGGGGCGCCCCCTGCAGGTCCTGCGATCCTTCGCCGCGCCGCCGGCCCCGCTCGCGCAGGACACGTCCGCGTTGCGCGACCGCGTCATGTCCGCCGTCTCCGGCTTGCTCGGCCTGCTCGGACTCGACGCGGACCCCGTCCAGAGCCGCGACCACATCCTGCTTTCGAACATTCTCAGCCACGCTTGGCGCGAGGGCCGCAGCCTCGACATCGCCGCGATCATCCACGACGTCCAGAAGCCGCCGTTCGACAAGGTCGGCGTGTTCGACCTCGAATCGTTCTATCCGGCGAAAGAGCGTTTCGGGCTCGCCATGAGTCTCAACAACGTCATCGCCTCTCCGGGCTTCGCGGCCTGGACGGAAGGCGAGCCCATCGACATCCAGCGCCTGCTCTACACGCCCGCCGGCAAACCGCGCGTCACCGTCCTCTACCTGGCCCACCTCTCGGACGCCGAGCGCATGTTTTTTGTGACGATCCTGCTCAACGAGCTCCTCGCCTGGATGCGGTCCCAAGCGGGCACGGGGAGTTTGCGGGCGCTGCTCTACATGGACGAGATCTTCGGCTATTTCCCGCCGACCGCCAACCCGCCCTCCAAGCTGCCCATGCTGACTCTGCTCAAGCAGGCGCGCGCTTTCGGACTGGGCGTCGTCCTCTCTACCCAGAACCCCGTCGATCTCGACTACAAGGGTCTCGCCAACTGCGGCACCTGGTTCATCGGCCGGCTCCAGACGGAACGCGACAAGCTGCGCGTCATCGAGGGACTCGAAGGCGCGGCCGCCAACACCGGCGCGGGCTTCGACCGCGCGCAGACCGAACAGTTGCTCGCGGGCCTCGGCAACCGCGTCTTTCTCATGCGCAACGTCCACGAGGATGCGCCGGTCCTTTTCCAGACGCGCTGGACCCTCAGCTACCTGCGCGGGCCGCTGACCCTGCCGCAACTCGCCGCCTTCACCGCCGGCGCGGGAGTTCCGGCAGCTACCCCGCCGGCCGCGCCCGCCGGCCACGACAACGCTGGCGCTGCGCCCGTCTCCGCGGCGTCCGGCCGTCCCGTTCTGCCGCCCGACGTGCCCGTCTTCTATCAACGCCCCCGGAATCCTGACGGGGCTATCGTGTATAAGCCCCGCGTCATCGGCATGGGCAAACTGCATTTCGTCGATGCCAAGGCGGAGCTCGACACGTGGCTGAGCGGCGCGTGCCTCGCCCCGTTGTCGGAAGACGGCCGCGATGCGGCGTGGGAGGATGCGCCGCTGCACCGCGACTTCGCGGCCGAACTCGACCGTCAGCCGCTCCCCGGATCCTCGTTCGCGGAACTGCCCGCCAGCGCCTTGAGCCCCAAGAGTTATGCGGCCTGGGCCCGCTCCCTGGAGGAATCGCTCTACCAGAATGCCACGTTCGACCTTCTGACCTATCCCGAGCGGGATCTGGCGGCGAAACCGGAGGAAAGCGAGGGCGATTTCCGCATCCGCGTGGCGCAACTTCTGCGCGAACAGCGCGACGACGACGTCGACAAGCTCAAAGCCCGATACGCGCCCAAACTGCAAACGCTCACCGACCAGATCAGACGGGCGACTGAGCGCGTGGAGCGCGAAAAGGCGCAGGCGGGACAGCAGCGAATCAACACCGTTCTTTCCGTGGGCGCGACGTTGCTCGGCGCCTTTCTCGGACGCGGCATGGCGCGCGTCGGCACGGTCGGACGCGCCGCCACGGCCATGAAGAACGCGAGCAAGATCGGCAAAGAGTCCGCCGATGTCGTCCGGGCCTCAGAAAGCGCGGAAGTTCTGCAGGAGCGGCTGAACGCGCTCCAAGCCCAGTTCGACCAGGAGGTTGCCGCACTTCAGGAGGCGGTCGCGCCCGCTTCGATCAACATCCGGAAACGTCCGGTCCGCCCCCGCAAATCAGACATCTCGGTCGGCATTGTCGGCCTTTGCTGGATCCCCTGGCGGAGGGGTGCGGACGGAACGCTCGACCCCGCCTAAGCCCGAACGTCTCGCCAAGAGAAGAAAAACTGACGCATGCCTGAGAACCGTCGCACCCGGATATCAAAAAGTTGCCTGATCGGCTTGGTCCTGTTGTGTTGCCTCGTGTCCGGCACCGGCATCTGGCAGATGTGCCTGTTGGGACGCATGGCCGACCGGTGTGCGCGCAAGGCCCTCCTGATGCAGACCTTGACGGTCGCCCAGGCGATCTCCCCCGACCAGGTCCGGGCCCTCTCGTTCACCGCGGAAGACCGTGAAAACCCGCTCTTCCGGCGGGTGGCTTGGCAGTTGTCCACCACGGCCGAACACCTGGGGCTCACGGGGCTGTACACCGTTGCGTTGCGTGAGGGGCATTTCGTTTTCGGCCCCGAGAGTTTCCCGCAAGGGCATCCGCTTTCCAGTCCGCCCGGCACACCGTATCGTCAACCGCCGCCCCAAGTGGCTCAGGCGTTCGCGTCCCGCCAGCCCAAAGTGACGCCGCTTTACACGGACGAGTACGGCACGTCCGTTTCCTCGTTTGTGCCCGTCATCGACCCCCGGACCGGAGACGTCCTGCTGTTGGTCGGAGCCGACTTGAGCGTCTCGCAATGGAAAACGCAAATCCGGAGCGCCCGGCTCGTGCCCCTTTTATTCAGCGTTCTCGTGCTCGTCCTGCTCGCGAGCGGCTTCTCGGTGATCCACCGGCGCTCCCGCCTGACTTCGCCCGCCAGCTGGTGCCTCAGGTACGCCGAGGCGTTCTTGTGCGCCTCGGTGATGCTGACCTTGACCGTCGCGACCGTCTGGCGAATCCGCTACGGTGAAAGCTGTCTCCGCGAGCTCTCTTTTGCCACGCTCGCCCACCAGCACGCGTCGGCGATCAGGCAAGAGTTGGACAGCATCCGCAACCAGCTCGACGCCCTGAGCCGCCTGTTCAGCAGCAGCGAAGCCGTCACCCGGCAGGAGTTCAGAAATGACGCCTCGCTGTTCTATGCGGGCAACACCATTCAGTCCACCCTCTGGCTCCCCGCCGTCGCAGCCGACGACGCCGCCCGCTTCGAGACCCACGCGCGAAGCGCGGGGCTCGACGGCTTCCGGATCTGGCAGTTTGACCGCCAAGGCAAACGCGTTTCCGCCCAAGGACGCCCCTCCTTTTACCCGGCCCTCTACATCGAACCTCAAAACGGGGACGGACACGCGTTGGGATTCGACTTCGGCTCCGACCCGACCTGCGTCTCCGCCTTGCAAGAAACGCTCCGGGGCGGGCTCATCTCCGCCACCGGCCCCGTCCGTTTCTTTGCCCAGACCAACCAGCCGCCCCGGCTCCTCGCGTTCCACACGGCCGTCTCTCAGACCCAGACGGGGCTGGTCGCCATCGCGGTCTCGCTGAAGTCCCTTGCGACCGTCCCCATGAACAGGGAACCCCGTCCAGACAAAGGCCTGCTCGCCGACCTGTTCGAATTGGCCCCCGGCGAACAGCCCCGTTTTCTCGCGACCTCGGCCCCTTCGCACGGAAAAATTTCCTCGTGCTGGAACGCCCGCAACGAGGACTTCCGGCTTAAAGCGCCGATCTTCTGCTTCGGCAAAACTTACGCCGTGGTCATCCGTGCCTCCCCGGACTGGCTGGCCGCCAATCCCATCGGCGACAACGTGACCGCCGGCATTGCCGGCCTGATGCTCACCGCTTTGCTCACCGTTGTCGTCGTGCTGCTCAGCAACCGCCGGATTTCTCTCGAGCGCGAGGTCCAGAAGCGCACCGCCGACCTCAGAATCGCCCACGACAATCTGAAAGAGGTCTTCGCCGCAACCCCCGTGGCGATGATGATCGTCGACGGGGATGCCCGCGTCCTTGACGCGAACCAGAGGGCGGAGCAACTCTTCCTCTCCAAAGCCTGCGGTTGCCGGCACGAAGGCTGCGGCGTTTTCCTGAACTGCGTGAAGCGGCACGACGCTCCGGACGGCTGCGGGCACGGCCCCGACTGCGCCGCATGTCCTTTGCGCCGCGCCATCCGGGAGGTGGCCGCCGGCGCGGCGAGCGTTTATGACCAAGATTTTGAGACGCGGATCGACCGTTCCGGGAAAACCGAATCCTTCCATCTCCGCTTCAGCCTCGCCCCCGTTTTCTTCGAGAGCCAGCGGCGGGTCGTCGTGACCCTGAACGACATCACGGCCTGGCGCCGCGCCGAGCAGCTCTACCGGACGCTTTTCAGAGAGATGGACTACGGCATCGCGCTGTACGAGCAGGTGACGGACGGAGCGGGGCACATCGCCGACTTCCGGTTCACGACGGTCAATCCGGCGTACGAGCGGATCACGGGCCTGGCCGCCGGCACGGTGACCGGCAAGACACTCCTCGCCATTCGTCCCGACCTCCCTGCCGATCTGTTCGCCACCTACGCCCGGGTCGCCGAATGTGGCCAGGCCGGCCGATATTCCTTCCATGACAGGACGCGCAACCGGCATTATGAAGGTGCCCTGTTCCGTTTCGAGTCCGGCCTGCTGGCCAACATTTTCACAGACGTCACGGACCGCGTCCAGGCGGAAGAGCGCGTCAGCCGCGCCGCGGAGGAGACGCTCCATTTGCTCAGAGAGACGGAAGCCGCGCGCAGCGACCTTCTGTGCGCCGTGGAAGAACAGAAGCGGACCGATGAGGCGTTGGTTCATGAACGCAACCTGCTCTACGCCCTGATGGACAACCTGCCCGACCGGAT
>DAOPZC010000061.1:7728-27198 GCA_035353175.1 Kiritimatiellia bacterium
TGGTTCATGAACGCAACCTGCTCTACGCCCTGATGGACAACCTGCCCGACCGGATCTACTTCAAAGACACCGAATGCCGGTTTCTCAAAATCAGCAAGGCGCATGCCGCCTCGCTGGGGCTCTCCACCCCGGAAGACGCGATCGGCAAAAGCGACGCCGATTTCAAATCCGCCGAAGAGGCGGCCCGCACCCGCGAAAAGGAGCGGGAAATCATCCGGACGGGACTGCCCCTGCTGGCGCAAGTCGAGCAGAAACAGACGTCAGACGGGCGGACCCGTTGGGTGTCAGCGTCGAAAGCCCCTATCAAAGACAACGCGGGGCAGGTCGTGGGACTCGTCGGCATTTCGCGCGACATCACGCAGGAGATCGAGCTGCAGCAAGAGTTGCAGCAAGCCTCGAAAATGGACGCCATCGGGCGCCTCGCCGGCGGCGTCGCGCACGACTTCAACAATCTTTTGCAGGCCATTCTTGGATTCACCGAAATCCTGCTTTCGGGCGTCGGCGAGCAGGACGCCCAACACGGCGACCTCAAGCAGATCGAGCGCGCCGCAAAACGCGCCGCTGACCTGACCCGCCAGCTGTTGACCTTCAGCCGTAAACAGCGGGTCGAGCCCCGCATGCTTGACCTCAACCAGATCATCGTCTCCACGGAGAAAATGCTGCGGCGCCTGATGGGCGAAAACATCGCGATCATCCTCCAGCTCGCCCCGGACGTCCAGCCGGTCTGCTCCGACCCCAACCAGATCGAGCAGATTCTCATGAACCTTGCCGTCAACGCCAAAGACGCCATGCCGCAAGGCGGGCGGCTGACGTTCAGCACCGAAACGGTCGCATTGCAGGCGACCGACGTCACGCTATTCCCGGAATCGTCGCCCGGCCGCTTCACGTGCCTCTCGGTCTCCGACACCGGGACCGGCCTCAGCAACGAGATGCGGCAGCACCTTTTTGAACCTTTCTTCACCACGAAAGCACAGGGAAAAGGCACGGGGCTGGGGCTGTCCGTGATCTACGGCATCGTCAAACAGAACGGCGGCTGGATCAATGTTTACAGCGAGGATGGCCTGGGCACCACCTTCAAGATCTATATGCCCGCCCACGACCGAACGCCCGAGAACGCGGACGACGACGACCCGTCGCAAAACCTGCTCTCTCTGCAGGGGCTGGGCAAAAGCATTCTGCTCGTCGAGGACGAGCCCGGGGTCCGCAGCCTCTCGACGCTCGTGCTCCAAGGCACGGGCTACCGGGTCATCGCCTGCGAAAGCGCGCAGGCCGCAAAAGCCATTTTCGAGCGCGAGAACGGCCGTTTCGACCTGCTGTTCAGCGATGTCGTCCTCGTCGGCCAGAACGGCATCGACCTCGCACTCGAGCTCCGGGCCAAGCGCCCCGGCCTCTCCGTCTTGCTCTGCAGCGGATACGCGGACGACAGCGTGCGGTGGCAAGCGATCCAGCAAGAGGGATTCCATTTCCTGCCGAAGCCGTATCCGACTTTCAAGCTGCTGACGTCCGTTCGAGATGCGATCAACACACAACCGACACACACAACCGGAGGTCCCCCAGATGAAGACAAGCCCCTATAGCGTCCCCCTCTGCCTGATAGCGCCCTTGATCGGCACCAGCCTTGCCGCGTTCGCCGAACCGGTCACCAACACCGTGAACGTGTTCGACCTCATCCGCGCCGGGCAAGTGGAGGCCCACCTCAGCGCCAAGGCCGATCTGGCCGACCCGCCCGAGAGCGTCTTTCAGCTCCGCGACGGGCTGCTGCACGTCAGCGGCCGCGGTTACGGCTATCTGGCCACAAAGCCCGTCTTCAGCGACTACCACCTGGTAGTCGAGTTCAAATGGGGCGAATACACCTGGGGCCAGCGCAAAGACCGGGCGCGCGACAACGGCGTCCTCGTTCACGCCTTCGGCCCGCACGGCGCGTGCGGCGGCACCTGGATCACCAGCATCGAGGCCAACATCATCGAGGGCGGCATGGCCGACATCATCGCCATCAGTTCCAAGCTGCCCGACGGCACGGTCCTGAAGCCCAGCGTAACCTGCGAAATCGAAACGGACCGCGACGGGGAGAAGCGCTGGAAACGCGGCGCGCCGCGCCAGACGGTCACGAGCGGGCGCGTCAACTGGGCGAAACGCGACGAGGACTGGGAGGACCGTCTCGGGTTCCGCGGCAAAGACGACGTGGACGCGCCGGTCGGCGAATGGAACCGGCTGGAGGTCATCGCCCAGGGCGACACCCTGCGCTACCTCTTCAACGGCCAGGTGGTCAACGAGGCGTTCGAGGTCTCCCCCCGCGAAGGCCGGGTCTGCATCCAGACCGAAGCTGCCGAGACGATCTTCCGTCGCTGGGAGCTCTGGCCCGTGGGAAGTTTCAAGGAAACCTGGCCGGGCGCGCGCTGAGGCGCATCAGTTCGACGTGCTGCCCTTGGGCTTCGCGCCGGGGCCGTGCTTGGCGGCCCAGTCGGCCTGGCGCGCCACGCCCATCATGATCGCCACGTCGTCTTCGGAATAAACGCCGCGCGAGAAGATGCGCTGGACCCCCTGCATCATGTGGTCGGCCTTGTCCTCTTTCATGAACCCGATGAGCAGCAGCATGTGGCGCCACATGTCGGCCAGTTTCTGCTTGTGGGCCGCGACCGCGGGAAGCGACTTCTCGACCGGCGGCTCGTAAGAACCCCGCGCTCCGTACAGCTCGTAACAGCAGAGCAGCACCGCCTGTGACAGGTTGAGAGACGTGTAGTCCGGATGCACGGGAATGCGGACGAGGTGGGTGCACTGCCCGATCTCGTCGTTGGACAGCCCCTTGTCCTCGCGCCCGAACACCAGCGCCACCTTGCCGCCCTCCGCCAGCCGCAGCAGTTCCGGCGCCAACTCGCGCGGCGTCTTCACGTGCTGCCGATAGAGCCCGCCCCGGGCGGTCGTGCCGACCACGAACGCGCAATCCGCAACCGCTTCGGCGAGTTCGGCCGTCTCGCGCCGCGCCTCGAGGATATCGGTCGCGTGGACCGCCATCCTGGACGCCTCCTCCCAGCTGTCGCAGATCTGCGGCCCCGCCAGCACCAGGTCG
Source organism: Kiritimatiellia bacterium (assembly GCA_035353175.1). Lineage (GTDB taxonomy): Bacteria > Verrucomicrobiota > Kiritimatiellia > RFP12 > UBA1067 > DAOPZC01. The sequence goes on from DAOPZC010000061.1 coordinate 10,796, forward strand.
CGGATGCCCATGTTCGCCATCGCGCGGCAGACCGACCCCACATTGCCGCTGTACAGTGTGCCCACCAGCACAATCCGGATATTGCCCAACACGTCATTCATGAGGGGGTTCATCATAACCGCTCCACGGCCTCCGGGAAACACCGGAATCGCAAAACCCGCTCCTTTTTCATGTTTTCCCGCTGCGCCCCCGCCAAAAAATATGCGCGCCCGCCCCCTTTTAGCAGGTTGCCCGGCATGCGGATTGTGCTAAAATGGGGAACATGAAAACGTGGAATGTGGCCAGAATCAAGGCCTCGAAAGGCGTGTGCAAGCTTCCCTGCCTCACCGCCTATGATTACGCCTGCGCGCGGCTGGCCGATGCCGCCGGCATCCCGCTGCTGCTGGTCGGCGATTCGGTCGGGATGACGCTTCTCGGATACAGCTCGACCCTGCCGGTCACGATGGACCAGATGGTGCACCACACCGCCGCCGTAGCGCGGGGCGCCACCGAGGCGCTGGTGGTCGCCGACATGCCCTTCCTTTCCTATCAGATCTCCGTCGCCGAGGGCCTGCGCAACGCGGGGCGCTTCCTGCAGGAGGCCGGTGCCGACGCGGTCAAGATCGAAGGCGGCGCGCTCCGCGTCGAGCTGGTCAAAGCCCTCACGCAGAACGGCATTCCGGTCCTCGGCCACATCGGCCTGACCCCCCAGTCGGTCAACGTCCTGGGCGGCTATAAGGTGCAGGGCAAGACGCGGGAAGCGGGCGAACAGCTCGTCTCCGAAGCCCGGGCGCTGGACGCGGCCGGGGCGTTCGCGATCGTGCTCGAATGCGTGCCGCCCGATATCGGCGCCGCCGTCACCGCCGCGGTCGCCGTGCCGGTCATCAGCGTCGGCGCGGGGCCGGACTGCGACGGCCAGATGCTCGTGATGCACGACCTGCTCGGCCTGACGGAGCACACGCCCAAGTTCGCGAAGCCCTACGCCGCGCTCGCGGAGACGATGCGCGCCGCCTTCCGCGCCTATGCGGCGGATGTCCAGAACGGCACCTTCCCCGGGCCCGAACACTGTTACGCACCCTCCGAAGCCGCCACGCCATAACCCGCCGCCGAGCCAGAGCGCATGTCACTATCCAGCACATCCCGAGAAGACATCGTGATCACCGGCATGGCCTGCCGGTTCGCGGAGTCGCCGAACTTGGCGGCCTTCTGGCGCAACGTGATGCAGCACAAGTCGCACTTCACGCCCCTGAACGGCAACGCGGCGTCGCCGAACGGGACGGCGGTGCGCAAAGACCTTTTCGACCGCCCCTTCCCGATCTCCGCCGGCCAGCTGGGCGACCTTTACGCCTGCACCCCCGCCGACCAGTATTTCCCGCGCAAAATGAACGCCGGCGAGAACCAGGACGTTTTTTTCACCGTCCAGCTCGCGATCGACGCGCTGCGCGACAGCGGCAGCACGATCAACAATCTGCCCACCGACCGCGTCTCGTTCCGGCTCGGCTACGCTCCGCCGTTTAACACCGCCTCCGTCAACTGGCTGCAGCACACCTTCTTCATCGACCAGACCCTGGACATCGTGCAGAAGTTCTTCCCCGGCGCAGGGCCGGACCAGATCGACGAGATCCGCACGCAGCTCGCGGCCTCTCTGCCGGAGCCCAACCCCTATGCGTTCCTGTCAGCTCTGGGCTGCGTGATCGCCTCGTGGACCGCCCACCTGCTCGGCTTCGCCGGGCCGGCCTTCGTGATCGACGCGGGCGCGGCCTCCGGCCATCAGGCGCTCCAGGGCGCGATGGACGACCTGTTGTCGCGCAGGGCGGACATCGCGCTGGCGGGCGCCATCCAGCCGCCCCTCAACCGGCCCGTGCTGCAGGGGCTCGCCGGCACCCTCCTCTTCTCGCGCGGCAAGACGCTGCAGCCCTTCAGCCGCGAAACAGACGGCACGCTGCCCGGCGAGGGCGGCGCGGTCTTCGTGCTGAAGCGCCTCAAAGACGCGCTCCGGCAGGGCGACCGCATCTACGCCATCATCCGCAGCACCGGCATCGCGGCGGCCGCGCTGGACCAGAACCAGCGCGTCCCCACGCCGGAGCGCCTGACGCGCGCCGTCAGCCGTGCCATGCACGCCGCCGATGTCACGCCCGACTCGATCCAGCTCATCGAGGCGCACGGCTCCGGCGTCCCGTACTCCGACCTGACCGAGATGCAGGTCATGCAGGAAATCTACGGCGAGCGCAAGCCCGGCCAGCCGCTGGTGGGGCTCGGCTCCGTCAAGGGCAACATCGGCCACACGCTCTGGGCGGCGGGGGCCGCCGGCATCCTCAAGACCGCGCTCGCCCTCTCCCACCGCGTGCTCGCGCCGCACGTGGCGGTCGACAAGCCGCACCAGCGGGTGCTGTCGGCGAAGTCTCCCATCTACCTGCTGTCCGACGCGCGCCCGTGGATCCGCGGCAGCAAGAAGACTCCGCGCCGCGCCTGCGTCTCCGCCATCGACTTCACCGGCACCTGCGCGGCCGCCATCCTCGAAGAATATCCGGAGGAAACATGAGCAGATCCCTCCACCTGTACGACCCGTTCGACAGCGAGCTCTGCCTGATCGGCGCGCCGAACGACAGCCTGCTCGCCGAAGAGGTCAAGCGCGTCACCCACTTCCTCGAGCACGCGCCCGACGCCCTGCTGCAGGACGTCGCCTACACCTGCGCCTGCTCCGCCCGCTGCATGCCCTCGGTCATCGCCGTGGTGGCCTCCTCCGTGCCCGACCTGCGCGACCGCCTCCGGCTCGCCCACAAGAAGCTCGTGGAAAACGCCGGGCGCATCCGCGACAAGAGCGGCACCTATTTTTTCCGCGACCGCCTGCGACCGCGCGGACGCATCGCCTTCCTTTTCCCCGGCGCGGTGTCCTTCTATCCCGACATGCTGCGCGACCTCTGCCTCGTCTTCGAGGACTGTCGCGGCGCCTTCGACGAACTCGAGGAGGCGCTCCAGACCCGCGACACGGAAAACTTCTCGCCCTCCGACTACGTCTTTCCGCCCGCGGCCTGTTACCGCAACGACGTGGGCGGCTTTTCCGCCCATGCGTTTTCCGAGTCTTTCATTGCCATCCACGCCGCGAACACGGCGCTCTACCGGCTCTTCGAGCGCATGGGGATCACGCCCGACGGGCTGGCGGGCTTCAGCGGCGGCGATTTCGCGGCGCTGGAGGTCGCGGGCGTCTACGGCAACCTGTCGCACAACAAACGGGTCGTCTTCTTGCGCGAGGGCTACCAGATGCTCAACCGGCTGGCGGACCGCGACGACCTGCCCGCCTGCACCATGCTCTCGGTGATCGACGCCCCGCGGGAATTGCTCGACGCCCTGCTCGACGCCCATCCCGGCCGGATGTCGATCGCCTGCTTCCACAGTCCGCGCCAGCAGACGATCGCGCTCTCGCCCGAGATCCAGAAAGAAGTGACCGCCGCGCTGCATAAGGCCGGCGTGAAGACCATGACCGTGCCGGTCGACCGCCCTTTCAACACGCCGTGGTGCTCCAAGGTGCTGCCCCCGATCAAGCAGTTCCTCTCGCACTGGGTGCGCCACGTGCCCAAGATCCCGGTCTATTCGTGCGCCACCGCGGAGCGCCTGCCCTCCCAGCCGCGGGGCATCCTGCACGTGACCGCAGACCAGTGGACCTCGCCCATCCGCTTCGACGACACCATCCGGCAGATGTACGAAGACGGCTTCCGCGTTTTCATCGAACTCGGCGCGCGCGGCAACATGACCAACGCGATCGACGAAACCCTCAAGAACCAGCCGCATCAGGCCGTGGCCGTCAACCGCATCCACCGCTCCGGCCTGGTCCAGCTCCACCACGCCCTCGGCATGCTGGCAGCCCAGGGCGTGCAGCTCGACCTCACCATGCTCCACCGGCACCGCCGCCAGCACGCGCTGGACTTCGACAAGCCCCTCTCGGTCAGCCTCAGCACCGAAAACGAACTGCGTCTCTCCGCCCAGCTCCCCTCGCTGAAAGTCTTCTCGCCTTCCGGCGAATTCCTCACGGCCTCGCGCGCCACCGCCGAACAGGCCCGAAAGGCGATGCCGGTGATCAGCGACAAACGCAGCTTCGACTTTGGCGCGGACTTCCCCATGCTGGCCAACGCGGAGATCATCGACGAACAGCCCGGCGTCCTGATGGAGATCGCCAAAGTCCTGACGCTCGAGGACTACCCTTTCCTCAGCGACTACGCCCTCGGCACCACGCAGCTCTCGTACGCCAACCCGGACCTCAAAGGGCTCACACTGCTCTCGCTGATCTCCGGCATGGAGATGATGTGCGAGGCCGCCCGCAAACTCGTGCCGCACCGCCGCGTGGGCCAGGTCGACAATCTCCGCTCCCAACGCTGGGTCGGATTCGAGCGCGGCGCCCTGCGCGTCATCCTCCGCGCCGAGCGCATCTCCTGGCCGGATCCGCAGTACGCCGCCGTTCGGGTCCAGCTCCGCGACGACTCGCCCAACAGCGCCTTCACGTGGCCCATCATCGAGGCGACGGTCCTGCTGACGACCGCCGGCACGGTCAGCCACCCCATCCAGCCGCCGCCGCTCACCAACCCGCGTCCGGTCAACTGGTCCGGCCACGACATCTACCCCGACAAACTCTTCCACGGCGAGCGCCTGCGCATCGTGCGGCACGTGGATCTCTGGAGCGAGGAGGGCATCGACTTCGAGGTCGAAGTGCCCGGCCGCGAAGACGCCGTGCGGACCACGCGCATCCCGCTTTTTTCTGTCTGGCCCATGCTTCTGGACGGCATCGTCTCCGGCTTCTCGCTCTGGCGCTCTCACGAGAAGTTCGCCGGCGCGATCTCGATGCCCTTCCGCGCGCGCCGCATCATCTTCTACGCCTCGAGCTTCACCGAAGGGACCCGCCTGCGCGGCTACCTGCGACTCATCTCGGTCACGCCCCGCTCGCACGTGGCCGACATCCAGGTCTCCGACGGCAACGGCAACCTGCTGATCCATTTCCGCGGCTGGGAGGAGCTCTGCGAGCGCGTGCCGCCCGAATATCACCAGTTCATCCTGCGCCCCTCAGAAAAGTTCCTGACCCGCGAATTGCCGCTCGAGCTGCTCGGCAATCCCGCTACGCCGGTCGCCGCGTCGGTCGTGACGGACGTGCCCTGCAAAATCTTCGAGAACAACCAGGAGCTCTGGCTCCGGACGCTCGCGAACGTGCTGCTCGCGCCGGTCGAGCGCGAGGAGTGGCTGGAGATGCAGAGCGCCGTCAGCCGCCGGGTCGAGTGGCTCTTCGGCCGCGCCGCCGCCAAGGAGGCGATCCGGCGCTTTCTGCAGAAATACCATCAGGCCCGCTGGACCGACGCGGACATCCCGATCTGGGCCGACGACTCCGGCAAGCCGCACCCGCTCGGCCCGTGGCACGAACACACCGCCGAGAACATCGACCTCTCGATCGCCCACACCTCGAAGCTCGTCGTCGCCGCCGTCGCCGCCAACGCGCGCATCGGCATCGACATCGAAGCCCTCGGCCGCGACCTCAGCGAAGACTTCACCAAAGGGGTCTTCACCCACGAAGAGATGGAACTGGCCGCCCACACCGGCGAGGCCCCGACCGCGATCCTGCGCTTCTGGTGCGCCAAGGAAGCGCTCTCCAAAGCCCTCGGCACCGGCATCCGCTACAGTCCGCAAGACCTGCGGATCTTGTCCATCGATCCGGTCACCGGCGAAATCCGGATGGAGCTCCTCGGACAATGGCTGGAGTCTTTCAAACATCTGAAAGGGCACAAAGCCGTGATCCACTCGTCCGTTTATTCGGGGCACGTCTTCGCCTCCTGCCTGCTGCCCGCCTCGCTGTTTGAAGGCGACTGAACGCCCCCGCACCACCCATGAGAATCCTCCTCCATAACATTCAGTACGGAACCGGCCGCCTGCGGCGTTTCGCCTGGCTGGAAACGCTCCTGCGGACGACGTCGCATTTTCCCAACATCACCCGCTTCGTCCGCCACATGGATCCCGACATCATCGGCCTCGTCGAGGTCGACGCCGGCTCCTACCGAACCCAGCGCAAGAACCAGGCCGAGGAGCTGGCCAACGAACTGGACTTCTACCACTGCCACAGGATCAAATATCCCGACGACGGTCTGGGACGCCGCGTGCCCGTCCTGAACAAACAGGCCAATGCGGTCTTGGCGCGCGAACCGATCCTGCGGACCGCCTTCCATGATTTCGAGTCGGGCTTCAAAAGCCTGGCCATCGAGGTGGAGTTCGCGAGCGTGACCCTCTTTCTCGTCCACCTCGCGCTCGGCATCCGCGCCCGCCACCGTCAGCTGCTGGAGCTGGACGACCTGATCCGCGCCCGCAGCAAGCCGTGCCTCGTGGCGGGCGACTTCAATACGCTTTCCGGCGTCTGGGAAATGCACATGTTCCTGCGCGCGACAGGGCTCAAGAGCGCGAACGCACACCACGCGCCGACTTTCCCGAGCTGGGCGCCATGCCGCGAGCTGGACTTCATCTGCTATGACCCCTCAATCACGCCGGTCCGGTTCAAAATTCCGAAGGTCCGGCTCTCCGACCATTTGCCCCTGATGTTCGATTTCGAAACCGCTTCAGCGCCCTGCCGCCCGATCGCGGATGACGGCCACTGACGCCCCCGGCACTTCGGAGCGCAAAACCAACCGACGGGAAGTCTCACGAGAGGAGTTCAAAATGAAAACTCGCTGCGGTATCATGGCGCTGCTGCTCTTGGCTGCGGGATGCGGAACCCCCACCGGACATGCGCCGTCGCTCGTCGGCGTCTGGGAGATGAAGGAAGTGCGCCTGTCCCGAATGTCCGGAGCCCCGCAAGCCGCGTTCAACAACAGGAAAGAGATCTACACGGCCAACGGCCTCTATCACGAAACGGCCGCTGAAAGCACGCAGATGACCGACGCCAAACCGCGGCGCTATATTTTCAAGGATGGCATCGTGACCCTCTTCGGCCCGAGAGACCGGGACATGCTTCAATCGAAAGTGCGTTTCGCGTCGGACAAGGAGATGGAACTCGACACTCCGGACGGCGATACGCTCGTCTACCGCAAACTGTCGGACGATCCCGCCCGCATCCCGAAAGTGCCGGAGTTCAGGGTTCCGGTGCGCGCAAAATGAACGATGCCGCCATTTCCGGGAGATCCCGTCCGCAGGCCAGCCATGCCGGACATTGAGTACAAGATGATGAATCAGCGACCGCACGCCCAGACGTTATCGCACCTGTTGGAAATCGAGGGGTGCATCCTGACGGAAGGGGCCGTCGTCGAACGCATCAGGCGCTCCGGCACAACCTGTCTCGACCCGGTCCTCGTCCACGCGCCCTTTGTTTATACGGCGGAGGGACGACGAACCTTGACTGCGTTGCACAACCAATACTTCGCGATCGGCCGACGCTACGACATCCCGATGCTGACGCTCACCGACACGTGGCGCGCCAACGCTGAGCGGCTCGCCGCCTCGCCCCTGCGGGGAAAAGACGTGAACGGCGACTGCGTCCGCTTCCTGCGCGAAATCGCCCAGGGGCACGGCCCGTACGCCGGTAAAATTCTCCTTGGCGGGCTCATCGGCTGTAAAGGCGACGCCTACCGGCCGGAACAGGCGTTGTCCGAGCAGGAAGCCCGTTCGTTCCACGCTTTCCAGGTCGACGCGCTCGCCGCGGCGGGCGTGGACTTTCTGTTTGCCTCCACCATGCCCGCCCTGCCTGAGGCCGCAGGCGTAGCGGCGGCCATGGCCTCCAGCGGCATGCCGTATGTGATCAGCTTTGTGCTGAACCGTGCAGGGGCGATCTTGGACAACACCCCCCTCGGCAACGCGATCGCCTTCATTGACGGACAGGTTTCGACACCTCCCCTCTTCTACATGGCCAACTGCTGCCACCCCACTTACTACCGGGCGGGCATGAAAAGAATCGCGGACCGCGACCCCGGCATGCTCCAGCGCATAATCGGCCTGCAGGCCAACACCTCCGCAAAGGATGCGCAAGAGCGGGACGCCCTGGCCTTTCTCGATTCCGAAGCTCCGGACGTGTTCGCCGATGCGATGATGTCCATCCACGACGATTTTGGCGCCCGCGTTCTGGGCGACTGCTGCGGGTCAGACGACCGGCACATCGCCGCCATCGCGAAACGGATCTGCACCCGAGCCAAGAATTAGGCGGAACACTTCGCGCACGCCGGAACACGCGTATTCCCTTCTTTCCATTCTCCGGCACGTTGTGCTTTAATGTTGTTTTACATCATTTGAACGGAGTCTCGCTCATGCCTCTTCATTGCTGGTGTTATCTGCTTGGCCTTATCTGCGTCCTGCTGGGGGCCTCCATCGCCCTCGCCCCCGCGCCGCTCGCGCGCCTCTACAACGCGCTGCCGCGCCACGCGGGCGCAGGCCGTGTCCTGAGCGCCATCGCCTGGGCGTGGGCGGGTTACGCGCTCTGGACCATGGGCCTCGACTTCCTGGAGCCCTTCAAGAAATACATCCCCTTCGCCGCGCTGGTCTGCATTCCGCTCACATGGTACTGGCTCGACAACCTGCTGCCCTGCCGCGCGATCGGCGGCATTCTCGTGCTCTTTCCCTACGAATTGCTCCACGTCGCGCGCGTCCATCCGTCGCCTTGGCGACTGGTGGTCGTTTCACTCGCCTACCTCTGCATCGTCAAGGGCATGATTCTGCTGCTCTATCCTTGGAAAATGCGACAGGCGATCGTGTGGTTCACCCAACGCCCCGCGCTTTTCCGTCTCGGCGGCGCGATCAACGCGCTTCTCGGGATTTTCCTCATCGCCCTCGGCGCCACCGTCCTGCGTTAACCCGAGCGCCCGAAATCCGTCTCGGGAGGAAGTCCTTCTCTCCGCCGTGCGCCCGGTCCTCCGGCCAAGGCCTGAAACTTGACGCCCCCACCTGTCGCGCTGGTTTTCTTGTCCGCGAACGCGGCTATACAAACCATCCGCCGATGTGTACTATATTTGGAATAGGTCTTGTTTCAACCCGCCAACCGCAAACTCACGGCCGATTATGCCTTACACAAAACTCTGTCTCAGCCTCGTTTTGCTCAGCGCTGCGCTCGCCGCGGGCGAACGCCCTTACGAGATGGTCTGGGCCAACCGCACGCAAGACGATCATCCCGCGCTGATTCCCTTCACGGACGTCACGGGCTGGCGCGTCGAAACCGCCGATGCGGAAGCCCGCCTCGAGCGCTCGCAAGAGATCCTGCTCTTCGGCGACGCCGTGGCGAAGCTCACCTATCACGCCACCGGGCCCAATCCGCGGATCACGCTCATTCCGCCCGCGCCGGTCGCCATCACCGGCACCTTCGACGCGGCCACCTGCTGGATTTACGGCAACAACCACAGCTACGCGCCCGACCCCAGGACGCCGCCGGTGAACATCGCGCTCAACTTCACGGATTCCGCGGGCAAACCCTTCTCGGTCAACCTTGCCCGCGTCAGCCACAAAGAGTGGTTCCTCTGCCACCGCCGCCTCGCCGCCGAACAGGTCGCGCGTGTCGCCAACGGCGCGGCGCTGGCCTCCATCGCCGTGACCAACGGGCGCAACACGGAGGACCGCGTCATCTATCTGAACAGCCTGGCCACTTTCACCGAGGTTTTCGCGCCCCTCACCTTCGCTCCCCGTCGCCAGCGCGGCGTGCGCCTGTTCCCGGCCTGCGCCCCAGGCGCAAACACCGGCTCCGGCCTGCTGCCTTTTCCCGACACGCCGCTGACCATCATCCCGCGCGACTCCGCGCCCTCCATCACACGCGTCGCCAAAAGCAGCAGCGGCCGCTATCTCCTGATCCGAGACGGCGAAGACGGCCGTCTCGAAGTCCGGCTGCCCTCCAAGGCCGGCGCATGGGACGATCTCGCCATGCGCTGGGCCGACACGGGCGAATGGGTGTCGGTCGGCCTCGGCGGCGGGCTCTATTTCGCCTCCGAGGACGTCAAGGCCGCGCCCGTCCGCGCCGCGGCTGAAGCGGTCGAGATCACCACTGACGGAAAAAGCGTCACTTACGCGGGCAGCCTGACCTCCAGCAACCGCGTCTCCAACGTGAACATCCGCTTCCACCTCGTCGGCAAGTCGCTGGTCCTGGATATTCAGGCCGACGGCGGCCGCATTCACGAAGCCCGCTTCGGCGCCACGCGCGGCTTTACCACCCCGCGCCTCGTCACCCTGCCTTACTATACTTACGGCTATGCGGACGGGCTCGCCCGTCCCGCCGTCATCGTCTCCGGCACCACCGCAGCGCCGCTCTTCTTCCTCGCGCACATCGACTGGACGCAGTCCAACGCCTCCACGCCTTTTTCCGAGAACCTGCGTTTCGACGGCTCGCTCGCCAGCAACGGAGGCACGCGGTACGCCCCCAAGACCGACGGCACGCGCAATCCCTGCTTCGAACGGTTCGTCCTGACGCTCTCGCCGAAGTTCGAAGACGTGCTGCCCAACATTCCCAATCCGGTCTCGCCCTGGAAACACGTCACCGGCACGCGCGTCTGGCGTGCGCACGGCGCGAGCGACCGCGACCGCGACGCCGACATCTGGCGCACCGTCCGCCGCTGGGGCATGACGCAGGTCGTGGTCACTGACCACGAGACGGGCTGGCGCGACGGCAACGAGAGCTTCACATTCCGGACCAGCCCCGCCCCCAAGAAAGGCGGCGACGAGGGGCAGTTCCGCTATGCCCGCATCATGCGGGACGAACTCGGATTCGTCTACGGCCCCTATAACAACTTCACCGACTTCGCGCCGGTCAACAGCTTCTGGCATCCCGACATGATTTCGCGGACGCAAGACAACCAGCTCCAGCACGCCTGGGAGCGCTGTTATGCGCCCAAGCCCGCCCGTGCCGTGGAGTTCTGCGAGCGGCTCACGCCGATCATCGAAAAAAAATTCGATTTCAGCACCGCCTACTGCGATGTCCACACGGCCGTCACCCCTTGGAGCCGCGTCGACTACGATGCCCGCGTACCGGGCGCAGGCACCTTTGCCGCGGTCTTCTACGCCTACGGCGAAATCATGCTGCTCCAGAAAGCCGGGTGGGACGGCCCCGTCTACTCCGAGGGCAACAACCACTTCCCCTACTGCGGCCTGACCGACGGCAACTACGCCCAAGACCAGAACTACCGGCCCTCCGAGAACCCCTGGCTCGTCGATTTCGACCTGCGCCGGATGCACGACCTCTGCTGTAACTTCGGCATGGGCAACCCCGACATGTTCTACCCTGGCAAAAGCGCGCCGCAAGATCCCGACATCGCCAAAGACCGTTTTCTCGCGGCCACCGTGGCCTTCGGCCATCCAGGTTTCCTGATCCACGGGCTCGACGGCGAACTGCGCAGCTACTACATGCTGCAGGCCCTCGCCAGCCTCTACACGCAAGTCCCGGCCGACACCGTCCGCTACGTGGACGGGAACGGCGACGCCTTCGACACGTCAGCCGCCCTCATCAACAGCGCCTATGCGCGTTCGCAGCTCATCACTCGCTACGCCGACGGCACCCTCACCGCCGTCAACGGCAACGCCGACGAGCGTCTCAAAACCGTCGTGGACGGCACCGCGCTCGACCTGCCGCCCAACGGCTACTGGGGCCGTAGCGCGGACAAGGCCGTGCGGGTTTTCAGCGGCGAGGTCAACGGGCGTCGGGCCGATCTCTCGGTCTCGCCCGCCTACACCTATATCGACGGGCGCGGAGCCTTCGCGCGATTTCCCGAAGGCGCGAGCGCCGGCGTCGCGATCTGCCGCGCGCTCACGAACGGCCTCTCCGAGATTCTTCTGCACAAGACGGAGGAGGCCGGATTCCCCTTCGTGCTCAGCGAGGCGGTCGCGCTCGACAAGACCAACGCCGTCCTTGGCAAAGCCGAGGTTCGCACCGCCCGCGGCCTAAGCTACGTGCAGCCCGTGAAAGGCGCGTTCTCCTATCGCGTCCGGCCGGCCGCGACGCCGCCCAAAACCCTGCTCGCGTGCGACCGCGACACCGTCAAGCCCGGCGATCAGGTCACCGTGCGCGGCCGTGCGGAACATGCCCTCACAATCCCCGCCGACGTCAAGCCCGGCGCGCGCCTGTGGTTCGCCTTCGAGGACGCGTGGATCGACTTCACCGTGGCGCAGCCGCCCGCGCCGCCCGCGCCGGCGGCGGCCAAGAAGGCCGTCGCCTTGCCCGCTTGGTACGCGCGCGGCATGGCGTTGCGTGGCCAAGCCGAGCAGGCACTCGACTCGGCCACCGGCGCGCAGCTCTACGCTTCGTCGTCGTGTTGCGGAGGCAGCACCAAGGCACGCGGACTTTTCATGCATCCGCCCTACATCGGCGGCACGGGATACACCTTTGCCCGCTATGCCCTCACGCTGCCCCCCGACCCGCTGTTCTTCCGTTGCGCGGTCGGCAAGCAGGACGGCAGCGATCCGGGCGACGGCCTCCTTTTCAGGGTCGTCGTGGAAGAGGCGGACGGCAAGCGCACCGAAATCGCCAACCGCCAGGTGTCCGCCCACGCCTGGTACGCGCTGGAGGGCAGTCTGGCGCCGTGGTCCGGCCGTCCGGTCACGTTGCTACTCATCACCGACGCGGGGAAAAAAGACAACAGCAGCGGCGACTGGGGCGCGTGGGCCGAACTCCGTCTCGAGCGGCCCTAAAAGCGCCAGCTCATTTCTCGTCCACCGTCTCGTCGCGCTGATAAATGGGAAGCTGGCGATACGGCACCGTGAACGCCAGCACCACCATCGCCGTCTGGTAGTAGCGGTCCTGCTCGCCCCGTTCCCAGTAGCCGTCCCCGTGCTGTTGCGGGATCCACGTGGCGTACATCCAGCGCGAAAAGGTCTGCCACTCGCGGCCGCCCAGCTGGAACAGGCCCTGCGCCGTATAGTACATGCCGTAGAAACAGTACTGCTGCTTGGGCAGTTCCCGGTATTTGTCCATCAGATAGCGCGCCGCACGCCCCACGGCCGGATTTCCGTGTTCGCCGCACAACGAGAGGCACAGGAGTCCGGCGCCCGTCAGCGTAACGCCATGCGTGTTCCGGTCCGTGTAGCCGAAACACCCCTGGTTTTCGTCATGCCGCTTCAGCACGTATTCGACCGCGTTCTTGATCGCCTCGGGCGGCACCGGCGCGCCGTTCAGCCGCGCCGACCGCAGCGCCATCAGCGCCCAGCCGCTGCACGAGAAATCGCTGTCGCGCGAATCGGGCTGATACCGCCAGCCGCCCTGGTGGCTCTTGTCCTTCTCGACCTTCTGCGCGTCCAAGATAATTTTCAGCGCCCGCGGCAACGCCTGGTCGATCTTGGTCTGGAGTTCAGGGCGTACCATGCCCGACACCTCGGAGAGAAAGAGCGTCGCGATGCAGTGCGAATACATCTTGCCGTCGTTGCCGCCGAGATAGCCGTCCGCGCGCTGCACCTCCGACAATTTGGCGACGATTCGCTCCACCACCGGCCCGTAAGGCTCGGTTCCCGGCACATGGCCGCGCGCGAGAAACGCCATGCCGCACAACGCCCAAATCCCCGACGTGTGCTGTGCCTGCCCGTTGCCGAAGGTGCCGTCCGCCAGCTGCCCGCGCGCGATCCAGGCCAGTCCGCGCTCGACCGCCTGATCGACCTCCGTTTCCGACATCAGCGCCGGCTCCTCGGCTCCCCATGACGCCCAAGCGACCAACAGAACCCCCCACGCCATGCGTTTCACGCTCATCCCGCCATCCCTTCCCCAACCGTTCACTCCGGTTTAGCGACATCATACACTTCTTCGCGCCACCGCTTCAATCCCCGCCGCCGGATAATTGCGTGCGCCGCGCTTCTTTGATAAACTGTCTCCACTTGGGGGTGGGGCAACGTGAAGGAAGGACAGCGGGAATGACGCGGAAGACCGAGACAACCGATGACGCATGGTACGCCCTGGCCGATGAAGAGGCCTGCACCGTACGTGCTGCGCTTCCCGACGACTTACGCGAACGGACCGCCGACCTGATCGTCACGCTCGACCCCAAGCCTGCGAGGGACGAGGAAATGCAGGAAGGCGACGGCGACGCGCTGTTAGGGCTTTTTGTCGGCGCTTCTTTCGGCGAAGGGATGGAGACCCTGGACCCGATGCCCCCCGCCATCCGCCTCTTCATCGAGAACCTGCGCGACGAAGCCGAAGACGACCCCGTCCGCTTCCGGCAGGAGGTGCGCACCACGCTCCTCCACGAGATCGGACACTATCTGGGATTGGAGGAAGACCAGCTCGAGGAACGCGGACTGGCCTGACTCTTTCACACCGACGCACACACACACCCGCCCAAACATGGAGGTCTCAATGAGCACACGGATCCGCACTCTGATGGCGCGTGAAATTCTCGACTCGCGAGGCAACCCCACCGTGGAGGCGGAGGTCCACCTGAGCGGAGGCGTCTCGGCGCGCGCCTCGGTTCCCTCCGGCGCCTCGACCGGCGAGAACGAAGCCCTTGAGCTCCGCGACGGCGACCCGGCGCGCTTTGGCGGAAAAGGCGTGGCCCGCGCCGTCGGCAACATCGAGCAGGAGATCGCCCAAGCCGTCATCGGCATGAGCGTCAACGACCAAGAGGCGCTCGACCGCCGCATGATCGAATTGGACGGCACACCGACGAAATCCCGGCTGGGCGCGAATGCCCTGCTGGCCGTTTCGCTTGCCTGCGCGCGCGCCGCGGCCCATGCCGCCGGGCTGCCGCTCTACCGCCACCTCGGGGGCGAAACGGCTGCGGCTCTGCCCGTCCCCATGATGAACATCGTGAACGGCGGGGCGCATTCCGACGCACCCGTCGCCTTCCAAGAGTTCATGATCCGGCCGCACGGCTTCTCCTCTTTCCGGGACGCCCTCCGCGCGGGCGCGGAAATCTTCCATGCCCTGCGGAGTCTGCTCAAGAAGCGCCATCTCTCCACGGCGGTGGGCGACGAAGGCGGCTTCGCGCCGGCTTTCGCCAGCGCCGAAGACGCCCTTGAAACCATCCTTCAGGCCGTCGTGGCCGCCGGCTACAGACCCGGACGCGCCGATCAGGACGGCCAGGTCTCGCTCGCGCTGGACTGCGCCGCCTCTGAGTTCTTCAAGGAGGGCACTTACGACTACGGCTGTTTTGAGACCCCGGCCCGCGGCGCGACCCATACGCCTGCGACGCGCGACAGCGCCGCCCAGATCAACTATCTCGCAGGACTTGCCGACGCCTATCCGATCGACTCCATCGAGGACGGCATGTCGGAACGCGACTGGCCCGGCTGGGTTCAGCTCACGCAGCGGCTCGGCAAAGCGTGCCAGCTGGTGGGCGACGACCTCTTCGTCACCAACGTCCAGTTCATCCGGCGCGGCATCGACGAGCACGCCGCCAACGCCGTGCTCATCAAGCTGAACCAAATCGGCACGCTCACCGAAACCTTAGACGCCATCCGCCTCGCGCACGGCGCAGATTTTGCGGCCATCGTCTCGCACCGTTCCGGCGAAACCGAAGACACGTTCATCGCCGACCTCGCGGTCGCCACCGGCTGCGGCCAGATCAAAACCGGCTCGCTCTCCCGCTCCGACCGCACGGCGAAATACAACCGCCTGCTGCGCATCGAAGAGGCGCTCGGCCTGGCGGCCCGCTACGGGCGCGGATGAGAACCGCGTCGATCACCGATCCCGGCCATCCCCTGCCTCATCATCTCGTATCCCGACGCACTGGCGTCGGGACCGACGCCATCCGCGAGATCCTCGCCTCCGTCATCGATCAGGGCCGCTGGCCCGCGCGCGGGCCAGCGGCGGCGGCACTCAGGCGCGGGCGGCATTACGGGCGATGAGGCTGGCCTTGAGGGCCGCGAGGTCGGTGTCCGCGGGCGCCGCGCCGGACTCGACGGCGGCCTTCGCCACGGCGTACGAGATCTCCACGAACAGCCGGCGGTCGAAGGGCTTCGGGATGATGTACCCGTTGCCGAACGCCAGCGTCTCCTGCGGGTAGAGCGCCCGCACGTCCGCCGGCGCCGCCTCGCGCGCCAGCAGCGCCAGCGCCTGCGACGCCGCCACCTTCATCGCCGTGTTGATCGTCCGCGCGTGCGCGTCCAGCGCGCCGCGGAACAGGTACGGGAACCCGAGCACGTTGTTGATCTGGTTCGGGTAGTCCGAGCGGCCCGTCGCCATCACGTACGGCTTGTCGCCCATCACCTGCGCCACGACCTCCGGCCGGATCTCAGGGTCCGGGTTCGCCATCGCGAAGATCGCCGGGTACTCCGCCATCCCGCGCACGTCGTCCGCCGTCACGCTGTCCGCCGCCGACACCCCGATGAACACGTGCGCGCCCTTCAGCGCCTCCTGCAGCGTCCGCGCCTTCGTCTCCGACGCGTGCCGCCGCTTGTGGTCGTTCAGGTCCGTCCGGCCCGCGTGGATCACGCCCTTCGTGTCGCACATCACCAGGTCCTTCACGCCCGCCGCCTTGCACATGTCCGCGATGCGGATGCCCGCCGCGCCCGCGCCG
>DAOPZC010000062.1:0-26739 GCA_035353175.1 Kiritimatiellia bacterium
GTCGCGCTCCCCGAACCTTTTCTGTTTCGGTGTCATGAATTGTGAGGCAACGCGGAAACGCTCTGAACTTTGAGATTTTTTGTGGCACCCATCATGGGTTATGATAAAATTCTACCCATTAATGGAGATCAAATGAACACTCGTGAGATTTTGTTCCTGACCGCTTTTTCCGCCGCCCTATCATGCTGGACCGGATGTGCGAGCTCGCGCGTTATCGAAAACACACGCGTGCCAGAAATTGTCATCACCGAATCCGGCGCAATCACCTTTAACGACGAGCGCATCGAGGTCGCCAAGATCGCCTCCGCCATCAAGTCCGCAGGTTTTGAGCGCACGCAGGAAGTCAACATCCTTATTCCGGACAAACCGGACCGTTCAATCATGAAAGCCGTTTCAGGCGAATTGGTGCGCAACGGCTATACGCGCACGATTTTTGTCAAAAACCGCAAAGCCAGCGCTGTCGTGCCGAAGAAATAGAACGTATGGCGCATTCCCACCAAAGCCCGCACAAAATCGGCATCGCGTTCGGCAGCGGCGGTGCACGCGGCTGGGCACACCTCGGCGTGTTGCGGCGCTTGGAAGAATCAGGCATCTCAGCCCACTGCGTCGCCGGGACGAGTGCGGGTGCCATTGCCGCGGCGCTCTACGCCTCAGACAACCTTGCGACCATGGAGGATTTGGCCACGCATCTGGACTGGAAACAGGTTGCGCAGCTTTTCCTCGAAGTCAACTTCCCGCGCTCCGGGCTTCTGACCGGAAAGAATGTGATGCGCTTGTTGAAAAGCGTTATCGGGGTGCGTGCGATATCCAGCCTGCGCGTCCCATTCGCTGCGATCGCCACCGACCTTGAGACCGAAAAAGAGGTTGTTTTCCAATCCGGAAATCTGTACGAAGCCATCCGGGCCAGCATCGGAATACCCGGCATTTTCACAACGACTCGCATCAACGGCCGCCACCTTGTCGATGGTGGACTCGTCAACCCTCTCCCCGTCTCAGTTTGCCGTGCCATGGGGGCCGATTTCGTGATTGCGGTCGACGTCAACCTGAGGGCCTCTTCCGAAAAGCCCAAGAACGAGAAAAAGATTAAGCTCCCCGCCCCATCCCCGCGCATCTCAAAGCTGATCGGGTCCCTCGGGAAAATCATTCCTCAGCGGCCGGCTCGGGCCGCAAACATGGCTTACCGCTGGGCTAATACGAAAAAAGAAGCAGACGACCTTTCCATTTTCGACGTGCTGACCCGCTCATTCCGTCTCGTCGAAAACCAGATCACCCGTCGGGAACTCGCCCTCAATCCGCCTGACCTCCTGATCCAACCGGCCGTGGGTGACATTATGACGCTGGAGTTCCATCGGGGACCCGAAGCCATTTCTGCGGGCAGAGCCGCCGTCGACGAGATCTTGCCCCTCCTTCAACCGCTGATTCGAATCTGAACCTTAATTCCTCCGAGAATGCCATGTCTCTTAGTCGCCTCGAGTTCCTCCGGAACGAAATCCGTCGTCACGACCGCCTCTACTATGTGGAGGCCCGTCCCGCAATCGGCGATGCCGATTATGATACGCTTTACCGCGAACTCGAAGACCTCGAACGCGCACACCCCGACTGGATAACGCCCGACTCCCCGACCCAACGCGTCGGAGGCGCCCCGCTTTCCGCCTTCAAGCAAGTCCGTCATGACCCGCCCATGATGAGCCTCGACAAGACTCACTCCCGCGACGACCTGATCGACTTTGACACTTTTCTGCGTCGCCAACTTCCCGACGAGGTCTGGGATTACGTTGTCGAGCCCAAGGTCGACGGTGTGGCATTTTCCCTGCTTTATCAAAAAGGAATACTTACCCGAGCAGCAACGCGCGGCAATGGCGAAGTCGGCGATGACATCACCGCCAACATCAAGACCATCCGATCCGTGCCCCTTTCGATTGCAGATGCCGGAGATATCCTCGAAGTGCGCGGAGAAGTGTATATGACACGCGCCGGTTTTGCGGAGCTCAACCGGCGCGAAGAAGAAGCCGGCCGTGAGCCTTTCATGAACCCTCGCAACGCCGCCGCAGGATCGCTCAAACAGCTCGACCCCCGTGAAGTGGCTCGCCGTCCCCTCGAAGCCGTCATTTACGCGGCGGGCGTGGTCAAAGGCGTCGATTTCCCCACGCACGGCGGCATGCTTAAACAGTTCGCCGACTGGGGCTTCAGAACACCGCCATGGCAACGGCTCTGCGTGGACATTCATGCCGTGTTAGCGGCCATCGACGAACTCGAGACCATGCGGCACGGTTTTCCCTTCGAAATCGACGGTGCGGTCGTCAAGGTCAACCGCCGCGATCTGTACCCAAAACTCGGCAGTACCGCCAAATCGCCGCGCTGGGCACGCGCTTTTAAATACGAGCCGGAACGCGCCGAGACCCGCATTTGGAAAATTACCGTCCAGGTCGGTCGGACCGGCGTTCTCACGCCCGTCGCGGAGCTTGACCCGGTGCTGCTCGCCGGATCCGAAATCTCCCGCGCGACGCTTCATAACGCTGACGAGATCGCCCGCAAGGATATCCGCGTCGGGGACCGCGTCTGGGTCGTCAAGGCCGGCGACGTCATCCCTGCCATCGAGAGCGTGCTCACGGAGAAACGCGGCGGCGGCGAGACCGTTTTCGCCATGCCGGACACCTGCCCAGAATGCGGTGGCGCGGTTGCGCGCATCGCCGATGAAGTGGCGCACCGCTGCACCAACCCCGCTTGCCCCGCTCAGCGCGTGGGGCGCCTCGAACACTTCGCGTCACGCGACGCGCTCGACATTCGAGCCATCGGCGGGAAGGTCGCCGAGGCCCTTGTCGCGCAGGAATGGGTCAAGGACCCCCTGGACCTTTTCTCGCTCACCTTGCCCCAACTCGAAGCGTTCCGAATCGGCGATGAAACCACCGGCACGCGCAAATTCGGCAAAAACGCGCAAACCGCGATAGAAGCGCTTGAGGCGGCACGAACGCGGACGCTTGACCGCTGGCTCTTCGCCACGGGGATTCCCAACATCGGCGTCACCGTAGCCGACCAGATTGCCGCGGCCCACACACGTTTTTCCGAACTCGCGGACTCGCCAATCCTCACAGCAGTTGTGAAGCTCAACAACCTGTACGATCAGGCGACCTCGGCCAACCCTCGCTCCACGCTGTTCCGGCCAAAGGATGACGCCGAACGAGAAGAGCGCCAAGCGCGCTACAACCGAATTTGTGGCGAAATCGGCGTTGCAGGCGATTTCCTTGTCGCTGCCGGTGTGGCCGAAAAAACGCCGAACACCACTCTTCCTCCGCTCTACAGCTGTGTCATCAAAACAGAAGCGGCCAAGTCTGTGCTGGCGTTTTTCGCCGCGGACTACGGCAAGCGCTATCTCGAGCGCCTGTGTGCGCTGGGCATCGACCCCAAAGCAAAAGACAAGCAGACCGTCGCTGCAAATGCGCCGCTTGCGGGAATGACGTTCGTCTTGACGGGAATCCTTTCACTACCGCGGAGCGAGATCGCGGAACGCATCAAAACAGCGGGCGGCATTGTGCAGGATGCCGTCAGCACGACGACACGCTATCTGGTGACGGGCCGCGACGCCGGAGCAACGAAAATCAACAAGGCCAGGAAACTCGGCACCCGCGTTCTCGATGAGGACGAACTACTTGTGTTCCTCTCTGGCAACGCCCCCGTCCTGCCGACGACGCCCCCAACAGCCCCGTTGTCGCCGTCACCCATTTCTGAGCCGTACCAGCAACAAGAACTCTTCTGACATGGCGCGCACGTTCGCCTGAAACGGACGAAACGCATTTCGGCATTGCGACCGGCATGCTCTTCCTGCTAAATTATTTAAATGTGCCGACGAAATTAAGAAGCCGTCGACACCGCGATACCGGAGGATTTTTTTGATGAGCGACTTGTGTCCCTGTGGAAGCGGTCATTCCTACGAGGAGTGCTGCGAACCTTATCTGATCGAACGCGCAAAACCGAAAACTGCCGCCGCACTCATGCGATCGCGTTACTGTGCCTATGCGATGGGCTCGGTCGATTATCTGTATAAAACGTCGGGGCCGAAGGTCCGCAAAGAGTTTGACGCCGAGAGCAGCCGGAAGTGGGCTGAGTCCGCCAAATGGACGGGCATTGAGATTTCCTCCGAAGCGGGAGGGGGCGCGAAAGACGAGAGCGCGGCCATCGAGTTCATTGCCCACTACTCGATCAACGACACGGACTTCAACCACCACGAGCGAGCTGAATTCGCAAAGATCGACGGCGAATGGCGTTTCATTGACGGCAAGATCTTTGGCCCCAACCCCCTTCGACGGGAACAGCCGAAGATCGGCCGCAACGATCCTTGTCCCTGCGGCAGCGGAAAGAAGTATAAGAAGTGTTGCAGCCAAGAGTCTCGGCATGACACCTGAGGCATTCATTTTTGATCTCGATGGCACGCTGCTCGATACGGAGTTAATCTGGGCCGACGCGATGTGCGCGTTTCTTGCCGACCGGCATTGCCATTGTCAAAAAGAAACGTTGTTGCATATCGTTTTCGGCCGCTCATGGACGGACATCTACCGCGACATTACGGACCGGTTTCCGACGCTTGCCAACACGCCGGCGCATGTCATGGCCGAGGGTTTGCGTGAGTATTACTTGCAGTTGCGCAGCCAAGGGAACAACATCATAATCCACTCTTCTTCCGCCCTGCTCAAGAAATTGGCGGAGCAGTGGCCAGTCATCATTGTTTCCGGGTCCCCGCGCATCGATGTCGAAGAGGCCGTAAAACTTCTTGATGCGGCCCGTCATGTCCGCTTTGTGCTCGGAGCGGAAGATTATTCGCCCGGAAAACCTTCGCCGGCCGGATTTCTGGCAGGCGCAAAACGGCTCGGCATTCCGCCCCGGAAGTGCCTCGTCTTCGAGGACTCGCACGCAGGCGTCACTGCGGCCAAGGCTGCGGGCATGTGGTGCGTCGCGCTTGATCGCTCCTGCGCGCATCCGCAAGATCTCACGGCGGCTGACTGGGTGCTGAAGGACCTGGCCGATTTCTCGGTCGATGAATTTGTGAAGCGCCTCAAGACCTGATCCGCCCGTAGCGGCCAGACGCGTCCTCGGCAACAGGACTCCCGTCTGTTACCTGCAAAGCGCAAAACCGCCCACGCAGGTGTCCGCGCCGAAACCGTAGCTCTTAACCTTCACAAACAAATCACGGCTGCTGCGCATCGCCTCGGGGACCATGAACACGTTGACCGAAAACCGCGTTTCCAACAGCGGGGTCTCGGTCCATGCCGCTCCGTCCGCAGACGCGAAGACGTGGACCGGCTCGCCGGTCTTGCGCTGCTTGCTCAGCGCGGCCAGCACGGCGAAACGCGTCGCGCCTTGTCCCTTCTCCGCCAGCGGTAGCCGGTAGACCAGCTCGTCCACATAAAACCACCACGTGCCACAGTCGCCGCCCTTACCGCTCACGAACGCCGCGCTTGCCGCCTCCGGGTCATCGCCGATCAGAAAGTGCCACACGACGTCCTTGCGGCCCTCGAACGGCAAGGCTATGGGAGGAGAGGGACGAGAGAGATCAGGCATCGTCTCGGCGCGGAACCCCTGCGCCACGTCGCAGAACACGCGCGCCGAGATGCGGCCATCGCGCATGCCGTAGATCCAGTAACCGTCGACGCTCTTGACGTGCGATGACTGGACGATTTTTGTTTTCGGCAGCGCGAAGACCGAGGTGGCGTTGCCGTGCACGTGCCCTGCCAGCAGCCAAAGCGGTCCCGAATGGTTCGTGAAAGCCTCTCGGACCATCGCCGGTATGCCGCGCTCCCGTTCCGTCATGCCCAGCGATGGCTGGTGGACAAGCACCACCGCGGTTTGGCGCTCCGGCAAGGCAGCACACTGTTCTCGGATCCATATCCGCTGCAGCGCATCGATCCCGCCGTCGTGTCCGCCGTTCCAGACCATGAACCTAATGTCCGAATCTTCAAAGCTCTGATACGGCAGACACGATTTGAAAACCGTCCGGAAAAAAGCGGCGCCGACCTCGCGCGGCATGGTGTCGTGGTTGCCGACCACCAGTTTGAGAGGAATATCCTTGCGCAGTTTCTCAAGCTTTTCGCGTAGCCCTTCCAGCTCCTGACGCGCGCGGATCTTGCCCTTTCCGTCAGGCGTGTGGCCAAAGCTACGCGAGACGCTGCAGCCGTTGTCGCCCAAAAGCGCGACGAAACGCGGAGCGGGCTGCATCGCGTTCCAATCGGCAATCTGTGCGAGGAAATGCTGGCTGTATTCGGGATCGTGTACGTCACCGCACACCACAAAGACGCTGTTACCGTGGGCAGCAGGATCGAACCCCTCCGCCTTGAAAGCTTCTAGCCAATCCTGTTTCCACACGGTCTCAACCCCGAACGCCGAGCATGCGGCTAAAACCGCAGCCCACGCCGCCCCCTTCAGGAGTCCGTGTCTGTTCCGCATCATTTCATATTCCCCCGTCCTGAAAATTGATGAGTGGAATCATAACACATCGCGATAAAACGGTCACCCCACGTTATTCGTGGCGGCGCCCATTCCTGCTGGATACCATACTCAGCATGTCCTATACTGTTTTTTGAATGGCGACAGGTATAAAAAACGTTTGGTGCTGCGCCTTACTCGCTGCGCGTTTCTGCGCGGCTTCCCCCTCTGTCATTATTTCCGAATTCATGGCCGAGAACAGCGGCATCCGCTACGACTCGTTCGGAAATGCCTCCGACTGGATCGAGCTGCAGAACACAACCAGTCGCGCCATCAGCCTGGCCGGCTGGTCACTGACCGACAATGCCGGTACTCCGACGAAATGGGTCTTGCCCGACGTCACCCTGCCGCCTTGGGGCTCTCTCCTTTTGTGGGCATCGAACGCCGACTGTACCGACCCCGCTGGCGAGCTCCACACCAACTTCGCGCTCAGCAAAAACGGCGAATATCTCGGGCTCTATGACGCCGACCACATGTTGGTCCACGACTTCGGCGCCAGCTATCCGCCACAGTACGAAAACATCTCATACGGACTCGCCCTCTCGCTGGTCCAAGAGGTGACGGAGCTGGTCTCGACCGTTTCGCCCGTCAGAGCCTGCTGCCCGACCAACGATGCGTTCGATGCCTTCTGGCGCGACCAGGCCTTCGATGACAGCGACTGGACCAACGGCATCCTCCCCGCCGGCTACGGCACCAAAAACCCATCCTGGGTCTCGCAGGTCAATCTCAGTCTGCTCCCGATCGCGCAAGGCAAGCCGGGCGTTTACCTGCGAATTCCGTTCTCGGTCAAGGATGCGCCCGCCGTCCAGTCGCTCAGCCTGACGATGACCTACGACGACGGGGTGGCGGCCTACGTCAACGGCGGCTTCGCGTGCGGCGCGAACACCCCACCCCACGAAACCCTGAGCTACACCAACTATTCCGCCTCGATCCTCGGCGATCCCGCCACGCTGACCTCCGCCGACATCAGCAACGCCACCAACCGTCTGACCGGCGGCGTGAACATGCTGGCTGTCCACCTGATGAACTGCAACGCGTCGAGCAGCGACCTCTTCCTTAAACCCCGCCTGATCGCAGTCAGCAAAACGCTCTACGCCACGAACGATCCCGGTTTCCTCATCACCGCCACGCCCGGCACCCTCAACGGCGACGCCGCAACCCAGCGACTGCCGCAAATCGTCACCTTCTCCCGGCCTGCCGGCATCATCGCCACGGCCTTTCCCCTCACCCTCAGCGGCAACGCCGCCAGCCAGACCATCCGCTACACGACCAACGGCGCCGATCCGACCCTGACCAACAGCACGCTTTACACTGGCCCCTTCGACGTCTCGACCTCCTGTCACCTGCGCGCACGCGTCTTCGACGCGGCCGGGCGCAGCGGCACGACGTCCACCGCACAATACACGTTCTACGCCAACGATTCGGCCACGCTCAATTTCGCGACTGCACTCCCCATCCTCGTGTTGCGGGAAAACGACCCCGTGCTGAACGGCATTCCAACGGCTGAATCCACCAATTACACGGCGTGTACGGCCCACCTCATTGAACCCCTCGGCGGAACGGCATGCCTCACCAGTCCGGCCACTCTGACCGCCCGCGCCGGCATCCACATCCGCGGCTCATCCTCTTCCGGTTGGTTAAAAAAACCTTTCACGCTCACCTTCTGGGGCGAAGACAACGACGACCGAAAGGTCGCCATCGCCGGTTTCCCGGACGGCTCCGATTTCGCGCTCATCGCGTCCTACCATTACGACCGCACCTATATGCACGATGCCCTAATGTTCGACCTCTCCCGGCAAATCGGGCGGTGGGCCCCGCGCACGCGCTGGGTAGAACTCTTTCTGATCGGCAACGAGACGAACGCCCTTTCCGCATCCCGATACCAAGGCCTCTATGTGCTGGAAGAACGCATCAAGGCCGGCAACGGGCGCGTCCCGGTCGACGACGTCGTCTCGCCGGGCGACACCGCTCAGCCCGCCCTTTCCGGCAGCTATCTCTTTAAGGCCGACCGCGTGGACTATGACGAGTACAGCTGGAGGACCGCGCATAACTTTCCGAACAGCAGCGGCCGCTACATGGTCATGGCGTATCCCAAGCTGGACACGCTCCAGCCCGAGCAGCGGCTCTATCTCGTCAACGCGTTCAACGATTTCGAGAACACGCTCTTCGGCAGCGACCCCATGAATCCTGCGACCGGCATCGGCCGACACATCGACCTGCTCTCCTGGGCCGACTTTCACATCTTGAAGATGTACTCCATGGACGTCGACATCTTCACGCTCAGCTCCTGGTTTCACAAAGACCGCGGCGGCAAGCTCATGGCCGGACCGGTCTGGGATTTCGACCGCTCGCTCGGCCCCTACGGGAACGATTATGCCACAAACCCCAACGTCAAACGCTGGGACGTCTGGACCTTCGCCTCGGAGCCCTTCATCCGCGCCGATTTCTGGGGCAAGCTGCACGCCCAGCCCGCCTTCCAACGCCTTTACTGGGACCGGTGGGCCGAGTTGCGCAAAGGTGCGCTTTCCAACACCAACCTGGCGACCACCATAGCCCGTCTCAAGTCGGACCTGCCCGAAGCCGCCGCAACCCGCGACTACACGAAATGGGGACAGTGGCCAACCAACGACGTCTTCGGCCGCACCCATTCCGGCGAGGTGAACTGGCTCACGTGGTTCGCAACGAACCACGCCACGTGGATCGACCAGAACCTGTACACCAAATGCGCGCTCATCAGACCCCCGAACGTCTCCCCCGCGCCCTGCACCCTCCCGGCGGGAGCGGTCCTGACCGTCACCTTTACGGCGACCGAGGGCGACGTTCTCTACTACACGCAGGACGGCAGCGACCCCGCGCTCTGGAACAACCAGCCCAGCCCCTTGGCCCGTTCGTGCGCCTCCGGCGTATCGATCCAGTTCACCTCATCCGCAGACCTTTTCGTGCGCGCTTACAACACGTCCAGCGGCAAGTGGAGCCTCGCGGCCCGCCGCGAATATCTGATCGGAGGACATCGCGCCAAGCCGGGTGACGTCCTCATCAGCGAGATCCATTACCACCCGTATCAGGGCGAGGTCAATCCGCTGCCGGAACTGATCGACCGCTGCTACGAGTTCGTCGAGCTCCTGAACGTTTCAGACTGCGACATCAGCCTCGCGGGTTGCCGTTTCCCAGAAGGTCAACCGGCCGATGCCCTCACACTCGGCGGCCCCATCCTCAAACCCGGCGAGCATGCCGTGGTCGCACGCCACAGCGAGGCGTTCGCCCAACGTTACGGTTCGGATATCGCGCCCGTCGCCTATTGGCTGTACGGCGGGCTCAGCGACAGCGGCGAGACCATCACGCTCCTCAACGCCGACGGCGCGTTGCTCGACTCGGTCAGCTACAAGACTTCCGGCGCATGGCCCAAAACCGCAGACGGCGACGGCGATTCCCTGAACCGCGCCGCATTCGCCCCTTATCCGACAGGCCTTTGGCACGCCGCTATTCCCACACCGGGTCGGGGTGGCTATTCGGAATGGTTCGGCCTTCGCGGGATCACCACGCTCGACGGCGACGACGACGGTGACGGTGTGGCGAATCTGGTTGAATACTACACGGGGGCGGATCCGCTCGACCCGTCGGATCACGGTCTGTCGGATCTGCGAGGCTTTGTTGCGGGCGAAGACGGCGTTCGCATCTCTTACCACCAAGCCGGCAACCGTCCCGACGTGTGGGCCTCGCTACAGGAATCTGAAGACCTCCGCGAATGGTACGACACTGACAGCGCGTATCTGAGCGTCGAACGCATCGCCGAGGAATATCTCTGGTCTTTCAATCTGCCGCCTGACGAGATGGACGATTATCCGCGCCGTTACTTCCGCCTCGTCGTTTGGCCGGCCACCTCATCGCACAGCGGCGGGACGTTGCCTCAGCCCCTGCCCTGAACCGGCCGACACCGGTGGCCGCGAGACGACAACGCCCTTGTCCCCCGCGGCGCCATACCGCCGTCTCCGCGGAGATGCCGTGGCGGAGAAACGCCCCGATTTCATCATTCTGCCCTTCCGGGTTTCAAAAGTTCGAGCCGCCCGCGGTGGGCGAGGTCGATGGCTTCAGCCAGGATGCGTGCGGATTCCTGCGGCGCATGGAACCCCATCGAATTCTCGGCCGCCACGAAGTCCAGCCGCCATTGTGCCTGGCGGTGCAGCGCGCGGGCTCCGTGTAGCGCGTCGTCTGTCGCGCCGCTTTTTTGGGCATCGGCCAGTTCTTGGATCAGCCCCGCGGTGGCCTGTTCGGCGCGGAGCATCAACGCCTTCGTCCGGTCTTGGATCGCTTCGGCGCGGGCCCTGATCTCCTTTTCGGAATAGCGGTGGCAGGTCTGGCATGAACGCGAGGGGCTCAACAGCGGACTGCGCACGTGGTGGTCGCTGACTTTGACCGCGCCTTCGCGCACATAGGGCATGTGGCAGTCCGCGCACGCGACGCCGCTACGCGCGTGGATGCCCTGGCTCCACGTCTCGAATTCAGGGTGCTGGCCCTTGAGCATCTTGGCCCCGCTGGTCCCGTGGGTCCAGTCGGCGATCTCCGCGGCATCATAATAGGCCTCGATCTCGTCCATCCGGATGCCTTTGCTCCACGGGTAGGTCAGTATTTTTTCCGGCCCCTTGAAGTAATATTCCACATGGCACTGGGCGCAGACGAGGGAGCGCAGTTCCTGTCGCGAGGCGTCGGTGTTCACGTCATAGTCGCGCACGCGGTTGCCGGCCCGCCAGCGCATGATGCTGGGCAGATGGGGCTGCGGGGTTTCGGCTCTGGCCAATTCGCGCAGGCCGTTGAGGAGCCCGGGGCGCGTCACCCGCAAGCCCATGGAGGCAGGGTCGTGGCAGTCGATGCAGGCAACGGGATGCTGGATCAGCTTATCTCCTTTACTGTCGGTCAAGTTGCGCGCTTTGCCATAGGGCAGGGCACAGACGACCTCGAACCCCTTCATGATCTGGTCCCGCGGCCGCCCGTCGGGCACCCCCGCCTGGCGGCCCATTTCGCGGTACGCGGGAATAATAGAGGCGTGGCAGTGAAGGCAGGCTCCGGGCTGCGGGAACTGTTTGACGCGCGCGGTTTCCTCCTGGTCCGAAAGCATGAAGGCATGGCCGCGGTCCTCGCGGTAATCCACGGCGAAAGCGTACCCGTGAAAAAGGACGCGCCAGAGCGGGTCGGCGTCGAGCTTCTGCAAGGCTTCGCTGCCGCCATGGCGTGTGCGCTCGGTGTCCACGGTGCGGCGGTAACTATCGTACTGGCGCGGGTAGTTCTTCCCCCACACGGCAGGATTGATCGTGTTCTCGTTGAGCTCCACAACCTGAAAGACGTGCTGACGCGCCTCAACTTTACGTTCTATGATGTTGCGCCAGAGCGCCATCGCGCAGACTGTGGCGGCAGCCATGAGAATGACCGTGACGAGGCAGGCCGCTCTGACGCGAGACGGATGGGACGAAGGCATTTTCTGTAACATGTCGGTACCCCTTTCGGTTAGCGTGTCGGGCCGTGGCCGACGCGGTCATGGCAACGTGCGCATTTGAACGGCTCAACGGAGCCTTGCTCCTTCGTGAGCATTTCACTCACCACAACGCCGTGGCAGCGCATGCAGTTTTTCTGCACGATCCGGGCGCTCTTCGGTTTGATCAGGATCGGCTCGTGGAAGTTCTGGAGTGTGAAGGCTTTCGAGTGTTCGAAACCGTTTTCGCCTTTGGTGAGATATTTGGGGACAAGGCCTTGGGGCACGTGGCAATCGTTGCAGGTGGCCGCCGCATGATGGCTGGACTTTTGCCACCCATCGTACTGGTCGCGCATGATGTGGCAGTTGGCGCAGGCTTTGGACTCGCTGCCCAGATAGGCGAGCCCCTCGCCTTCGCGGAAGGTATAACCGCCCGCGCCCAAGAGCGCCCCGACCAGGCAACACAGAAAAGTGGCCGTCGATGTGGGAAGCGAAATCCTTTTCATAACCCACCCGTTCCGTCGGTTAATCTGGCGAATGTTCCAATCCCGATTCGGCGGTGCTTTGACGTATCCGATCGTGCTGTTTTTTGCTTACAGCCACGCCGCCCGAATAATCCGAAAATCGGGCCTGCCGATCGTTTTTACGTCAACACGTTTGTCATCGCGTTCAATGATGTCACAGTATTTGAATCGATAACTTGGAGTTAACATAGCGCGTACGGGTGCTTGCCGCAAGCTTCTTTCAAGCACATCAAAAACGTCGTGCGATTCAGTCGAATTGAAACGGAATCACATCAAAGGAAAAGTTAGGAACGTTGTACGTTCGGCAACGGCAGGAAACAACGACTCCTGTCGTACTATCTTTTCTTCTTCAAGGTATTGGAGTTCCAAACGGCTCCTCCCGCATTCCGCCTTTCTCTTCCTATTTGCGGACTGCGGAAACGAGGAGGACGGTGTCGGGCGCGAGGACAGACGGAAGCGGGATTTTCTCCCAGGTGCGAGAGGCGTCGATCACGCGGCATGACGCGACCTTCCCGTCGCCGAGGTCAAGAGTGAGCGGCACACTTTTGCCGGAAATGTTCGCGATCATCACGGCCACCGCGCCGTCTTTCGCCGCCGCGCAGGCGTAGACCTCCCCGTCGTCGCACGTGCAGTCGACGGCGGCACCGAGTTTCCTCAGTTCGTTGAACGCCACGAAATCCCAGTAGGCCTTGTGCGGCGTTTCGGTAAGCGGATTGAAGAGAGGCGAATAGTTGCCACCGCCGCAGCGGGCATCGTAGATCATCGCCGTCGCACAAGGCCCGTTCTGGAGCCCAATCAGCTCGGCGGCGATGAGTGCCGCCTGGCGCATCGTGCCGCGGGATTGCAGGTTCGGCGAAGGCAGCCATTCGTTGAAGGACATCTCCGTATCCTTGTAGCCGGCGGCGTCCAGTGTTTCGCGGCACCACGCCACCTGCCGCAGCGCCTCAGCGGGCATCGAGTAGGAATGGAACGAGAAGAAATCGAGCGGCCAGGCGTTCGCCTTCGCCTGCGCGAGGAAGTTCGTGAAGCACGTCACGAAATGCTCCGTGCGCGGCGAGGAATTCGCCGCCGCCACGGACTGGACCTTCGTTGCGGCGTAAAAGCCGCAGCTGCCGTACCCGCCGATCTTCAGGTGCGGGAACTTGGCTTTCAGGTGGGAAGCCGCGACGCCGTAGAGCTTAATGTAGCTTTCGAACGACCCTTTCCACATCGGATTGTATGCTGGATCGGGGTGGTTTTCGGGCTCGTTCCAGATTTCCCAATAGGTTATTTTGTAACGGAAACCGTTCGCCCAGCCCTCGGTGTAGTGGCGGATCACATGTTCACAGATCTTCGCCCACTTGAGGTTATCCTTCGGGGGATCGACGCGGTAGGCTTTGACGTCGACGGCATTCTCGATCGTGATGCCGAGACGGAAGAACGGCTCGACGCCGTTCTTCACGAGCGCTTCCAGAAGCTTGTCGGTGAACACGAAATCATAGGACGCGGGATCGTCGGGATCGGCATTGAAATCGCGGAACAGGTTCGGGATGTCGACGTAAATGTTTTTCCCGAATGTTCCGCCGACGTCGTGCAGACGCGAAAAGGGAATCCCCGCTTCCTTGAGGTAATGGAACATCCCGTAGCTGTTTACCCCGAGCGTTGGCGGTTGTCCCACGCCGTTCACCGGCTTCACCGCCCCGACCGGTCTCGAGTAATCGACCTTCACCGACGCCGCCGAAACGAATGCGCAGGCGAGCGCCGTCAAACCGCAAAGAACTCCGTATTTCATTCCTGACTCCTTACGCATTCGCGGGCTAGCGGCCGGCAACACGTGAAAAGGCCGGATCCCATCACGGTCGTGCACGGGTGATGATACCGTGATTAGAACTCGGACTCAGCCCCGTTCCCCCTCTGAATCCGCACGCTGAGACATGAATCTGTGTAATTATGACATTTCGCCTGCGGCGTTGCCACCTGTAATTCAGGCCATCTGGGCAAGTGTATGCGAAAACGCTGCCGCAAGCCCAAGCAGTACGGCTTATTTCACCGTATCGTCCGAAAGCCCCGAAAGAATGAAATTAAAAAACCCCGGCAAAACGCGGGGTTTTACTGGGGTAAAAGTTGGGGCGAAAAACGGGATTCGAACCCGCGACCCGCAGATCCACAATCTGCTGCTCTAACCAACTGAGCTATTTTCGCCATGGAAAAAGTGAAAGAAAGATTACCAAACGGTGCCCAGAATGCAAGCGGGAGTTTCAGCAATATGCTTTTTTTTCGCGCCACGGATGGCGGCCCGCACGGCCCGACACTCAATACGCCAGTTGCCGGAAATTTTTAACCGTATGAAACGTGATCAGGTTCCCGTCGTGCGCGGATTTTGCCCGGCCGTCGCCGCTGCGCGAGAGCACACAGAGAGCATCGCCGTCGATCGCCATCGACGCGTAATGCCGCCCCTCTCCCGGCGTCGCGCCTGTCGACACAAGCCCGGCGAAACACCAGTCCACCATGTTGCGGGAGAAGTGCAACTGCAGCCGGTGGCGCTCGTTATTGGGCAGATTGTACCTGTTTCCCGGCAAACGGTCCGCACGGGTCATCGAATCGGTCGCCTGGGAGCTGAGCAACCAGAAGAGTTTCGTCTGACCGTCGTACAACACGTGGAAACGCATCTGTCCACCGGGACACGGCAGGAACAGCGCCGTTTTGCCGGAGGGCACCTTTTCCAACATCGTGGTCATGGTGCCGTCCTCGTTTTCAATCACCTTGGCGACGGCCGCGTAGCCCGTGCCGCCGGTATGGGCACGGGCCCACAGATGGAAGGTTTTTCCCTTGGGATCAAACCAGCAATGGTCCGGATCCGTGAACTGGACCACGTTCGTTTCCAGCCAGCCAATCGGCGCGCTGTTGCGGTTCGGCGCAGGCAATGCGCCGTGAGGATAAGCGGACGGATAGAAGGGCACGCCGAAGAAGTCGATGGCGGGATCGGACTCGATGCCGGGGATCGTATCGTGAAACGAAAGCTCCGACGCAAACGTCCAGTTCTCGCGGCGGGTCAGATCGGCACCGGTCTGGCCGCGCATCAGCACGGGCGCCAATTCGCCGACAGGCCAGGATTTGATTTTCTGCGACACGCGCCGTTCCATCACCAGATAGACGCAGCCGTTGGCATACCAGACATTGCAGGCCGACTGGTGCCAGCTCTGCTTCTCCGTCAGTTTCGCCGGCGCACTCCAGGTCTCTCCGTCATCATCGGACCGGATCACCATGAGGTCGCCCGATTGTCCCAGCACGTAGAGCGCTTTGCCCACCGCAAAAGGACGCGCGTGCTGGAAGGAAAAAGTTCCGCGTTTTGACCACGTTTTTCCGTGATCATCCGAAACGAAGATCCGGCCGCGCGGCTCGCCCTTCTTCATGCCTTTTCCGCCGAAATCCATGGTGGCGACCAGCCGTCCGCTGTCGAGCCGCACCAAACCGGGCGTATAGCAATAGATGCTCGCTGGATCGGGCGACTCGCAGACGGTCACAAAATCATTCGCCAGGGGGAGCACGGGGCCGCCTGGCTCCGCGAAGACCTGTTCTGCTAAAAACCAGCACACCGTGAGCGCGACCGTGACGTATCTCATTCGCATTCCTCTTTCAAAATTACCGACGCCGCTGCGGCACCCCCCTGATAATGCAGTTCCTCACAGCGTCGGACACATACACGTTTCCGGCCCGGTCAACGGCCAGTCCCGTCACCAGCCAGCCGGATCCGCCCATGGCCAAACCGCTGCTCCCGAGGCGGCTCACCTGGCCCTTGGGCGTCACTTTCCAAATGATGTGCTGCTCGCGGTCGGCCGCGTAGAGGTTCCCCGCACGGTCGCACGCAATCCCGTCCAGCCGTCCGAAACACATCCCCGTTTCGCGCACCGTCACGACCCCGCCATGCGGCGTGATCCTGCGGATCTTGTTGCCGTCCGCAACCGCCACATTGCCATCGCGGTCCACCGCCAGCGCGATCGGAAACATAAAGCGTGCTGCGTCGCCTTTGCCGTCGAAGCACCCCTGATTGCCGGCACGTCCCGCGAAGGTCACGACTGTGCCGTCGCCCGCCATTCTTCGCACGGTGTGGTTGTTGTGGTCGGCCACGTAGACGTTGCCGGACGAGTCCATCGCCACGCCGGGCATAAAGTTGAAGCGGGCCGCGCCCCCTATGCCGTCCGCGTCGCCGCGCAGGTTCGCACTCCCCGCCAAACGCCGCACCGTGCCGTCTGCGCCGACCCTCCAAAGCACATGCGCGCTGTCCGTCACATAGCACTCTCCCTCGCGTCCCGTCGCGATTCCGATCGGCGCGGTCATCGCGTCGCGCGCAACGGGCAGCGTTGTGACCTTGCCGTCCGGCGAGATTTTCCGCACGGTATTGTCGCAGCCGTCAACGACATAGAGCGTATCGTCCTCGCCGATCGCGAGCCCCTGCGGCGCACGCAGCCGGGCACCGCTGCCACAGCCGTCTTCCGCCCCGGCCACTCCGGGCTGTCCGACAAACACGTCCCAGCTGAACGGCTCGCTCGGAACGTCTGACGCACACGGTACACACGCCGCGTCCGCGCCGGGCGCGCTCAGTGCCGCAGAGGCAGCCTTGCCACCCTCGCTCCAGTATCCCGCAACAATCCGGTTATTGCAGGCGTCCGCCACATAAACGACCCCATCGCTATCCACCGCCACGCCCGAAGGCTGGGCGAAACGCGACGCCGAGCCGAAGCCCTCCGCCGCGCTCATGCAGTTCGGCGCTCCGCCGAGCGTCGTCACCGCGCCCTCCGGCGAAACCATCCGGATCAGATGGTTGTCCCTGTCCGCAACGATCAGGCTTCCCGTCAGATCCACCGCGACATCCGCGGGGCCGTTGAAACGGGCCTGGGCGCCCGTGCCGTCCGCGCAACCCTTCATGCCCGCACTGCCGGCCAATGTCGTAACCACGCCGCCGGGGATCATTTTGCGGACCACATGGTTTCCCGTATCCGCGATATAAATATGGTCCAAGGTGTCCACCGCCACGCCCGCCGGCCTGTTGAAGCGCGCCGTGCCGCACGCGCCATCCGCGCTGCCCGGTATTCCTGCGTTGCCGGCCAGCGTCGTCACCGCGCCATCCGGAGTCACCTTGCGGACGAGATGATTCCCGCAGTCCGCAACGATCACGTTGCCCGCACTGTCGAGCGCCACGCCGGAGGGGGACGTGAACCGCGCCTTGCTGCCAGCGCCGTCCGCGCTACCGCTATTTCCTGCGCTGCCGGCCAGCGTCGTCACCGTGCCATCCGGCGCGATCTTGCGGATCGTGTGGTTGCCCGCATCCGCGACATACACGTTGCCAGCACGGTCCGCCACCGAACCGGCAGGCCAGTTGAACCGCGCCTTGCCCCCCTTGCCGTCATCGCCGCCCGAGGACCATGCGCGCCCGGCCAAGGTCGTGACCACACCGTCCGGCGTCACTTTGCGGATGACATGCGTGAAATTGTCCGTCACGAAAACATTCTTCTGCCGATCCACGGCGATCCCGGTCGGGCGGCAGAAACGGACGGCCGCGTCCGCGCCGTCCGCATATCCGTGCCGGCTCGCGCTCCCCGCCAAGATCGTCACTGTTCCCGACGGCGCAATCTTGCTGACGGTCTGTGCGTCGTTGTCTGACACGGCCACATAGCCAGAGCGGTCCACCGCCACGCCGCGCGGCGAAAAGAATCGCGCAGCGCTGTTCGTGAGGGTCGACACGGCCCCCGCAGGCGTCACTTTGCGGATCACCTGGTTCCCGGCATCAGCAACGAACAGGTTGCCCGCGGCATCCATCGCCACGCTCTGGGGGCTGCTGAACTGCGCCGCACGTCCCACGCCGTTTGCGCTGCCCGAACTGCCCGCGCGGCCGGCCAGCGTCGTCGCCGTGCCGTCCGCAGCGACCTTCCGCAGAACCGCGTTTTCGGTATCCGCCACATAGACGTTGCCCGCGCCGTCCACCGCCATGCCACGCGGCGAACGGAAACGCGCCGCGGCGCCTTTACCGTCCGCATAACCGCCGAGAGGGACGCCGCCCTTGAGTTCCGTCTTGCCTGCCAGCGTCATCACCGTTCCGGACGCTGCGATCTTCCGGAGGGTGTGGTTGCCCGTGTCCGCCACATACACGTTGCCCGCGCCGTCCACCGCCACGCCGCACGGCGAGCGGAAGCGGGCGGTGCGGGCCGCACCGTCGGCGTCCCCCTGCTCGCCCGCCCGGCCGGCCAAGGTTGTCACCACGCCCTCGGGCGTCACTTTGCGGATGACGTGGTTGCCGCTGTCCGCGACATAGACGTTGCCCGCCGCATCCGCCGCAACCCCTACCGGACGATCGAACCGCGCCGAATTGCCCGTTCCGTCGCTCACGCCGGGCTCGCCCACACATCCGGCCAGTGTCGTCACC
Source organism: Kiritimatiellia bacterium (assembly GCA_035353175.1). GTDB lineage: Bacteria > Verrucomicrobiota > Kiritimatiellia > RFP12 > UBA1067 > DAOPZC01. Next base: position 18,863 of record DAOPZC010000062.1, read on the forward strand.
GTGCCGTCCGGCGCGATTTTGCGGATCGCATAGTTGTAAAAATCCGCCACATAGAGATTGCCCGCCGGATCGAACGAGAGCCCGAAGGGCTGACAGAAGCGCGCCTCGACGCCCTTGCCGTCGACATTTCCAAGGCCGCCCGGCTGTCCGGCAAAGTTCTTCCACAGATAGCCGTTCACCTTGGGCGCGGCGTGGACCTCCGCAGCCGGCGGTTCCGGCACCGCCGCGCAGCCGGCTAGAAAAAGAACCGCCATTACCGCAAGCGGACAGAACCGCCAACCCGCTGCGCCATAGAACACGTTACCCGACCCCGAACGTCCGATACGATTCATATCGTCTCTCCTTTGCGAAGTCATTGGACAGCCAATTTGACCAACACGGGATCCAGCGGCCCCAGCGTATAAACCAGGCGTCCGCTCTCTGAACTCACGGGGGCCAGGCCGAACTCAGCGGTCATGCGCTTGAAACCGCCCGGCACGGTCACCGTCGCCTTCACCGGCTCCGTCGCTCCGCTCACCGCCAGCAGATACACGGCATCGCCGACCCGCCATACGCGCGTCTCGACCGATGCCGGTCCCTCGCACATCACGGAGGGTGCGGACTCGGCCGAAAGGATAACGGGGATATAGCGTTTGATCTCCTCCGCCATAGTGCACACCTCGCCCCAACGCCTCTCGAAGGGGTCGCGGTCTTTCATTTTAAAGAGGTCGAAGAACGAATAGAAAACCAGCCCGTTCGCACCCGCAGCCACGCACTGCCACGCCATTGCCCGCATCTCGGCCAGCGACGGCGCGCGCGTTTTCTCGCGCTCGGCGCCCTTGCGGTACGCGCCCCAATCGAAGACTTGCGGCACCTGCCAGACCGCCCGCGTATTATAGCTCCGATCGCGCGTAGAGCGCGTCCACGCGAGCGCCGTGCCGACCGGCTTGTCCGGAAGCGGATACGGATCCGTGCCGATCACGTCAAACGTCTGCATGTAGGCGTCGATCTGGTCGTACTGATAGAGCACCACCCAAGTGGGATGATCCGGATCAAGATCCTCCATCAGCCGCTGCCGCATCGCGAGCCGCCCGACCATGTCGGACGGCATTTCGTCGTTGATGTACCAAGCGATCAAAGCGGGATGGGAACCGTGCAGCGCCACGCGCCGCTTGATTTCCGCGGTCTCGTCGGCCTCGCTCTTCATGCCCGCCGGTGCCCAGCGCGTGCCGGAATAAAAGTCTTTGATCGAATAGATCACCTTGAGTCCGCGCGCGTGGCACGCGTCCATCTGGTTCGTCGTCGGACTGCCGTAGGGCATGAGGCAGTTGAACGGTCCCTTGGCGTAAATCTCCAGTTCGGGCTCCTTCACGCCGCTCCAATACATGCCCAGCGGGAAGAACGGTTTGCCGTCAAGAATCAAGCGGCGGTGTCCGTCGATGTACGCGCGGCGCGCGGGCAGTTTATCGACCCGGCTGAACCGCGTTTCGGCGACTCCCTTCTGAATGCCGTCGCGCGTCGCGAGCGTGAAACGCACCGCGTACTCGCCCACAGGCAGAGACGAGGCGTCGGCTGTCATCACCGCGCGATCCGACGTCACGGTGTCCGGTTTCGCGCGACGCACCTCCCGTCCGTCCGCCGCCGAGAAGACGAAGAGGCCCTCCACCTGTTCCGGCCGCACGCCGGCCTGGCCGAGTGTCAGTCCCGCGGTAAAGGTCACCGGGCCGCCATCCGACACGCTCCGGTAACACGACGCACTCACCGCGCCCACCAGCGGCGGGTAATAGCGCGCCACCTTCAGATCGTCGAACCACGCCTTGCCGGTCATTCCGCGCCGCACGTAGGGTGCCACGCTGACACGCGTGGCGTTGGTGGGGATCGCACGGGTGAAACCGTGCACCCGCTGCCAACCGTCGCTCGAACCGCGCACGCCTTCGGCATACGCGCCGCCCAGATACTTGTTGCCGTCGTACCACTCCAGGCAGACCGTTGCGCCCGATTCGTCCCCCTGCAGGCGCTCCGTCTTCACCCACACCTCGTAGGCGTAGCAACACCCCGGCTCGAGCGCCAATTTCTGAGACGGAAAGGAATAGAACTTCGGATCGCTGTTTTCGAAAGCCAACCCGCGGGACCCGTTACGCCCCGCGCCGTCGGCAAAACGGTATACCGGCTTGTGCTCATTCCACGCCGCAGTCGCGCCGGTAACGCCGGTTTCCTCGAACCCCGGATTCCGCACGCAGTTGACTTCCGTATCCGCCACCGCGCACCCAACAGCCAGCACCCCCGCCCCCCACCAAAATCCCATTCGCATTTCGTCCTCCTTTACCCATACTGAACATATCGTACACGAAAAGCGCTCCGCACGGAATTCGTTTTCGAGGGGATGCGCGATTTCACATCCCCTCGCGGCGGAATCGGATTGCAATCACGGGGGGAAATATGGAAACTATACGACCTTATGGACGAACCGGTTTCACTCAAGTATTTCAAGTCCCGATTTTCATGGCGTGACGTGGCCGACGCGGCCCGCACCACCATCCGCATGGAAGAGGGCGAAAAAGAACCAAGCAGCGCGTGGAAACGGCGCATTCTGCTCTCGGAGCACTCTCCGATCCGACAGATGACGTTCAAGTGGAAATGGGTCAACCTCAAGTATTGGGTCAGCGTCCATTTCGTGCGCCACAAGATCGGAATCGAACATTTCGTCAGCACCCAGCGCACCGACCGCACCGGGGTGAACAGGGACGAGACGCCCCAGTCCGCCCCAGTCCACCACGAGTGTTTCGCAAATGCGCAGGCGCTCATTTTCATCTCACGGAAACGCCTCTGCCGCCAGGCCTCGCCGGAGACCACCGCCGCCTGGCGCCTCGTGCTCGATGAGGTCAAGAAATGCGAGCCGGAACTCCACAGCGTCTGCGTGCCGGAATGCGTCTACCGGGGCTTCTGCCCGGAATTCAAGAGCTGCGGATACACCGGAACGGAAACCTTCAGACAGGCGCTCGACACCTACCGAGGCGCAACGCCGTAATGACGGGCGTGACGGAAGACGCGGCCGCAACGCGATGACCACTTTAACGCCTGTTGTGCCGGAGTTTCCAAAACCAGAACAGCAGCCGATGCCACCAGCGCGGCGTGTCGCCGACAGGCGCATAATCGGGTTTCATATACTCACGTTCAGAAAGTCCCATAAATGGATGATAAATATACCACATCGCAGCCCGCACCGCAAAAGAAGACCGACCAGGATGTGGGAGAACGCTTGCAGAACGTGCTCTCGCACCGCGGCGTCGCCTCACGCCGCCACGCCGCGGACATGATCGCAGCGGGCGAAGTCTGCGTCAACGGCCAGCCCGTCTATGAGCCCGGATTCCGCGTACGCCCCGGCAAGGACGACATCAGCGTGCGCAGCGAACTGCTTCCCAAAGAGACCGAGCGCCGCCGCACCATCCTGCTATACAAGCCCCGCGGACTCATTTGCTCCGCGGACAACTCGCGCGGCGAAACGGTTTGCGACTTCATGAGCCAGCATTTCACGGAACGGCTTGTGCCGGTTGGCCGGCTCGACAAGGAGAGCGAGGGGCTACTCCTGATGTCCAATGACGGCGAGTTCACAAACTGCATGACGCACCCGCGCTACGGACACACCAAGACGTACATCGCGCGCGTGGCCGGGCACATGGAGGAAAGCAAAATCGCGACGCTGCGTTCACGACTCGAAATCGACGGTTACGTGATCCAGCCCGTCGAGGTTGAGGTGCTGAAAGTCGGCCGCGACAACACCCACAAGATCGCCTTCACGCTATCCGAGGGGCGCAATCGGCAGATCCGCAAGATGTGCTCGCTGGCCCACTTCGTGGTGCTCAGCCTGACCCGCGTACGCATCGGCCCGCTGAAAATCCGAAACATGCAGCCCGGCGAATGGCGCGAGCTTTCGGACGAGGAAGTCAGCGCCCTCAAAAAACCGCTTGCCCAGAAGCCGCCTGCGCCGAAGCACGGCAGTCCGGCGCGGGGCGGGAATAATGGCCCGCGCCGCCCGGAAGCACGCGGCCCAAGGCCTCGTTATTAAGTTTACGCCGTCTTCTCCCGCTGCCCGGGGACCGCACCCTTGAACTCTTCCACCATCGGGACATCACCCTTTTCGAAGTCTTCCGCGCGGATGGGATAGTTCATGTTGTAGAACGGCGAGTCCTTGTTCTCCAGCAGATCGGACATGCGCACCATCTGTCCGGTATACGCGGCCAATGTGCCGAGCAGGCCGCTGGCCGTCGCCATGGCGACCTGCTCACCTTCCTGCAGATAGTTCCCACTGAGCAAGCCTGAAAGGAAGTCCGCGTGCTCCATGGTGTACATGTTATCGTCGCGGCCGGCGATGGCCTTCTCGTCGAACGGGAAGGGCTCGCTCTTTCCGTCCGGGCGCAGGATCTTGCTGCCCAGCACATCGATCTGCCCTGTCGTGCCGCTAAGCATCGCACAGCAACGGTCGAAACAGCCGTTGATCTGCCGCGCCACGGCATGGATATGAAGACCGTTGTCATAATCGTAATCGATCCCGAAACAGTCGTAGGTGTTGCCCGTGGAGCGCTGGTGGCGCGCACCGATGCCCATCGCCTGCTTCGGCAGACGGCCGATGAACCAGTTGGCCAGATCGATCTCGTGGACTGCCTGCTCAGTCAAATGGTCGGAAGACATCTCCCGGAAGTGATACCAGTTGTTGGCCATGTAGGAGGCGTTGGTGTCCTCGGGACGGCGGGGGCGCAAATAATTCGCGGGGCTCATGGCGCCGTGACAACGGTACACCACGCCACCGCGGATTTCGCCGATGATCCCGTTGCGGACGGGGCCGAGCATGCGCAAGGCACGGTTGTTGTGGCGGTGGCACGTGCCGGAGAGGATCGAGAGCTTCGCGGCCTTTGCGGCTTCGACCACCTGCAGGAAATGACGCAGTCCCGCGGGATCGGTCGCGACCGGTTTTTCTGCGAAAATGTGTTTGCCCGCCTTAACACAGGCCTCGGCGTGACGCGCGCGGAAAATCGGAGGCGAAGCCAGCAAGACGATCTCGGCGTCCGTCTCCATGATTTTTCGATAGCCGTCCGCGCCGCTGAAAGCGAACTTCTCATCGCACCCGTTGGCCTTACAAACCGCCGCGGCTTTCTCCTTGAAGAAGTCCGCCGCGCCGACCAGCTGCACCTTATGCCCCAGCCGGGTGGCGGCCGCGGTGATGTCCCTCACGGCGCCAGAACCGCGCCCGCCGCACCCGACCAGCGCGACCTTAAAGACGCGCTGCGCCTGTCCAAAAGAGATCGAAGGCGCCGCTGCCAACGCACCAGCACCCGCCAGAAAAGTCCGTCTTGAAACGATCATATGCTTCATCCTTTCGCTCATCTTCTCACTTCCATCCAGCGGTCCCCCGCACGGTACCTCCATCGCGGCCGCGTGTTCAGAGAACGCGCGCACCTTAGGCACCCTGCCCCGCAAAGAAACGATCCATCAGCGCGCTGTGCTCGGCGTCGGTGAACCCGCCGCTCTCAATCGAGACCCAGCCGCTGTAACCGATCTCTTCGATCACCCGGCGCACCGACTTCCAGTCGACGCTGCCATGGCCGATCGGTACAAAATCGCCGTCGTTTTTCTTCTCGCGGTCGATCTTGAAATCCTTGATGTGGAGCTTGACGATGTTCTTGTTGAGCGCCCGCAGCCACTGTTCGGTCTGCGCGTAGCGGACGTTGTTGCCGAGGTCGAGGTACGCCCTCACCTGCTTGTCGTTGAACGACTGCACGAACGCCGCCGCGAAGTCCGGCAAAACCCAGAGATTGCTCCACACGTTCTCGAGCGCAATTGTCACGTGCGCTTGGGCCGCCACGGGGATCAACTCCTCCACCGCCGACCGCGAGAGCTCGGTCGCCTTATTCTGGGCTTCCATATACGCCGCAAACGGCGCGTTGTCGCCCTCGACGACCGATTTGACCAGCAGCGTTTTGGGATCGAAGTCGATCTTAAACTGCGACGGCTTCGGGATCGTTCCGCCTACGCGGCACGGCACGAGCAGAATGGCGTCGGCACCATAGGCGGCCGTCACCTGAATCAGGCGCTTCACGTCGTCGATCGACTTGCGCCGCGCCGCCGGATCGGCGTTGTTGAAGTCGGCCCAGCCGCCCATGAACGAGTGGATTTTGAGCCCGTGCTTCTCCGCGACAAGCCGTCCCTGCGCGGCCTGTTCCACTGTAACGTCCTTCTTCGTCAGCTCCACGCCGGGGAAGCCGGCCTTGGCGATCCGCTCGCACGTCGCGTCGTCCGCCACCCCCGCGAGCAGCGCCTTCTGCAGCTTCGTTTTGAAGGCGACGTCCGCCGCCCGCGATGCCGACGGCAACCCCGACACGATCCCCGCCGCCGCGGCGGCCTTCAGAAAATCACGTCTGTTCATTTGCATTCCTTTCGGTTCCTCAGTCTGCTTCTCAGCCCTGTTCCTCACGCCTTGCCCGGCACCGACGCAACGCCTTCGGCCGGCATCGGGATGTCGTCCGTACGCTCAAAATCCGCCGCCGTGAACTTGGCGTTCATGTTGTAGAACTCCGACTCCGCGTTGGTCAGCAGGTCCGACAGGCGCACCGTGCGGCCCGTGTAGGCGGAGAAGGTGCCCATGATCGTCGTGGCGGTCGACATCGCCACCTGCTCGCCCTCGTTGATCAGCTTGCCGTCGAGCAGGCCGCCGAGGAAATCGCAGTGCTCCATGATCAATCCGTTTTCGTGGCGGTCCTTGATCCGAGCCTCGTCGTACGCCACCTCTTTACCGTCGAACCGCGTGATCTTGCCGCCGCAGGCCACCTCGCCCTCCGAGCCGACCAAAATCGTGCCGAGACGGTCCGAGCAGCCGGAGATATGGCGCCCGATCGCCTGCACGTGCACGGAGTCGCCGTAGTCGTAGTCGATCGCCATGCAGTCGTAGATGTCGCCGATGCCGGCAGGGCGGCGGTGGCGCGCGCCGATGGCCATCGCGGTCTTCGGGAAGCGCCCGATGAACCAGTTCGCGAGGTCGATCTCGTGGATCGCCTGCTCCGTGATCTGGTCGCCGGACATCTCCCAGAAGTGGTACCAGTTGTTGCAGAGGTAGGCGGCGTTCGACTCCTTCTCGCGGCGCGGCCGGACCCAGATGCCGCCGTGGCAGCGGTAGACCTGGCCCGCAAGGATCCGCCCGATCGCGCCGTTCTGCACGGGCCCGATCTGCCGGAGGTAGCGGTTGGAGTGGCGGTGCAGCGTGCCCGACAGGATCGAGAGGTTCTTGGCCTTGGCCTCCGCGACGCCTTTGAGGAAATGGCGCAGGCCCGCCGCATCCGTGGCGATCGGCTTCTCGGCAAAGATGTGCTTGCCCGCCTTGACGCACGCCTCGAGGTGCAGCGGACGGAAGATCGGCGGCGTCGCCAGCAGCACGATCTCGGCGTCCGACTCTAAAACCTTCTTGTACCCGCCGGCGCCGCCGAACGCGAACTTCTCGTCGCAGCCGTTGGCCTTGCAGACCGCGGCGGCTTTTTCCTGGAAGAAGTCGGCCGCCGCCACCAGCACCGCCTTATGGCCGAGCCGCTCCGCTGCGGCCTGAATGTTTTGGACGGCCCCGGAACCGCGGCCGCCGCAGCCGACCACCGCGAATTTGAAGACGCGCTGCGCCTGCCCAAAACTGACAGCCGGCGCTGCCGCCAACGCCCCCGCCCCCGCCAGAAACGCACGCCGCGAAACCTGCATCGGCATCACCATGATATTCTCCCCCAAAGAGTAAAAAAAAACGATTTAAAACCAACCTACAGTGCGATAGTGTATGAATTGGCAACGCGGTTGTCAACGCCGGGGTTCCTTGTGGACTTACCCCATTTTTCAGCCTGAAGCGAACAGTGGCAGTTCCGGCTGCA
>DAOPZC010000063.1:0-25757 GCA_035353175.1 Kiritimatiellia bacterium
TCCGGATAGCATGAAGCGTATCGCACGCCTTCTCTGAGGTCCAGCGCAATCGGTCGGCGACCGGTAATCGGTGTGCGACTCAGTTTAGTCAAAACCGAATCGCGCCCCAGCACGACAACTTAGGCTGAGCGGATCATACAAGCTCTTCTTCTCCTAGGTGTTGGAACTCCCGACTCCGCCTTCGGAACTCGGCGGGCGGCCGGCCGGTTGCGCGTCGGAACAGCGTGGTGAAGGCCTGCACGCTGCCGCCGCCGCAGCGCGCGGCGACCTCGGCGACCGGGAGTTCCGTCTCGGCCAGCAACCGTTTCGCCAGCTCCAGCTTGCGCGCACGCACCTCCTGCGCCGGACCGCGACCGAAAGCCGTCCGGAAGCGCAGTTCAAGGGTCCGGCGCGAGACGCCCGCGCGCCGCGCCAGCTCCTCCACGCCGGGATTCTGCGCCAGCGTCTGCAGGGCGACCCCCATCGCGCGCGACACCACCTCGTCGGCCGACGCGTACCGCGCCGTGGACCCGCGCACCTCCAGCGCCTCCGGCGCCACCGCCTCGCGCACGACCGCACGGTCGCCTTCCATCAGCCGCGCCAGCCGGGCGGCCGCCAGCCGGCCTACGGCCCGGGCCGGCAGCGCCACCGACGTCAGGTCCAGGCCGGACACCACGCGCTCGGTGAGTGAATCGCCGACCCCCGCCAGGCGCGACACGTTTTTCGCCGCTTCTGCGGAAAGGCTCCGACACAGCACGTGAAAGCGCCGCGCCAGCGCGTCGCTGGTGCAGAACACGGCCGTCTCGCCGCGCAGCGCGTCGAGCCACGCCTGCCAGCCCGTCTCATGGCGGAAAGCATCGGCGTCCGGGGGTTCGGAAACCGGCACGCCCTTTTCCGCCATCTCGGCGAGAAAACCTTCGCGGCGCAGTCGCGCGGCATAGGTCGCCCGGTCCGCGATCACGGCCGCCCGGCCGACGTTCAGGTCGCAGAAATGCCGCGCCATCAACCGCCCCGCCGCCCGGTCGTCCGGAACCACGGAACAGACCGCCGTCACACGCGACAGGTTGGAGGTGTTGACGATCGGAAGCCCTGCCGGAAAGCGGTCGGCCAACCAGCGGTCGCTGATGACGGTCCCCGCCAACCCCTGGATCTCCCCCGACCGCACCAGGCGCGCCAGCAGCGGTTCCTGCATCTGCGTCAGCGGCAAGACGCGCCACGCCGGCAGAGGGCGGCAGAATTCGCGAACGCCCTCCAACACCCCCACACCGTATTCCAGGTCGGGGTCGATCAAGACGCCGATCGTCACCTGTTGCATACCAAAAAGAGTACTTTATTTACGTAATTTCGTAAATATCTTTTGCGTATATCCGAAATAGACGCCCTTTCAGGTTCTGTTTTATGATACGCGCCATGGAGAGGGCCCGCATTCTTCGGCCGCGCTCGGTCTTGGCAGCCGCCAAACCCGACGTGTCAAGAACCGCTGGCCCGCCGACCTCGACAACCGGTCACGTATCACTCAGGAGTCTACATGAAACGCGCGTTCATCACCGGCATCACCGGCCAAGACGGTTCCTATCTCGCCGAGCTCCTCCTCGCGAAGGGCTACGAGGTCCACGGCATGATCCGCCGCTCCTCCAGTTTCAACACGCAGCGCATCGACCACCTCTATCAGGACCCGCACATCCTCGGCACGCGGCTTTTCCTGCACTACGGCGACCTGGCCGACGCGGGACGCCTCGCCAAGATGATGTACGAGATCACGCCGGACGAAGTTTACCACCTCGGGGCGCAGAGTCACGTGCGCGTCTCCTTCGACGTGCCGGAGTATACCGGCGACGTGGTCGCGCTCGGCACCATCCGGCTGCTCGAGGCGCTGCGTGAGACCGGCATCGGCAAAAAGGCCCGTTTCTATCAGGCTTCCACTTCCGAGCTGTACGGCCTTGTGCAGGAGGTCCCGCAGAGCGAAACCACGCCGTTCCATCCGCGCTCGCCGTATGCGGTCGCCAAGCTTTACGGCTACTGGGCCACGATCAACTACCGCGAAGCCTACGGCATGCACGCCAGCAACGGCATCCTTTTCAACCACGAGTCGCCGCGCCGCGGCCCGACCTTCGTGACGCGCAAGATCACGATGGCGGCGGCCCGCATCAAGATGGGCCTCCAGAACGCCCTCTACCTCGGCAACATCGAGGCCAAGCGCGACTGGGGCTTTGCGGGCGATTTCGTGGAAGGCATGTGGCGCATCGTGCAGCAGGACGCGCCCGGCGACTACGTGCTGGCCACCGGCGAAACCCACAGCGTGCGCGAGTTCTGCGAAGAGGCCTTCGGCCTGCTCGACCTCGACTGGCAAGCCTTCGTCAAGCACGACGCCCGCTACGTGCGCCCGAGCGAAGTGGACCTGCTTCTGGGCGACCCCTCTAAAGCCAAGCGCGTGCTGGGCTGGGCGCCCAAAATCTCCTTCCGGGAGCTGGTGCGCATGATGGTCGAAGCCGACCTGCGCGTAGCCCGGCAGGAGCTCGCCGCCCAGCAGGCCGGCGGCGTACTGGAGAACGCGGAATGAACGGCAAGATCTACGTGGCCGGACACGGCGGCATGGTCGGGGCCGCGGTCGTGCGCGAGATCGCCCGCCTCGGCCTTCCGCCGCCGCTCACCATGACGCACCGCCAGCTGGACCTCACGGACCAGGCCGCCACGCGCGCGTTTATTGCCCGCCACAGGCCCGACTGCATCATTGTCGCCGCCGCGCGGGTCGGCGGAATCGAGGCGAACCGCTCGGCGCTCGGGACCTTCCTCTACGAGAACCTGATGATCGCCGCGAACGTGATCCACGCCGCCTACGAGGCCCGGGTGCCGCGCCTGCTCTTCCTCGGCAGCTCCTGCATCTACCCGCGTCTCGCGCCGCAGCCGATCCCCGAGGACGCCCTGCTCAGCGGCCCGCTGGAACCCACCAACGAGGGCTACGCGCTGGCCAAGATCGCGGGGCTCAAGCTCTGCCAGTTCTACCGCCGGCAGCACGGCCTGCTTTATCACTCCGCCATGCCCACCAACCTCTACGGCACCGGCGACAACTACCATTCCGAGCACTCGCACGTGCTGCCCGCCCTGATCCGCAAGTTCGAGACCGCTCGCCTCGACGGCGCGCGGGAGGTGACGCTCTGGGGCACGGGCACCCCGCGCCGCGAGTTCCTGCACGTGGACGACCTGGCCCGCGCGCTGCTTTTCCTGCTGCGGCTCGACAACCCGCCCGACTGGGTCAATGTCGGGTCCGGCGAAGACCTCACGATCCGCGAGCTCGCCGAGCAGGTGCGGGCGGCGGTCGGCGCGGACGTCGCGCTGCGGTTCGACCCTTCGAAACCCGACGGGCCGCCGCGCAAACTCTGCGACACCACGCTCCTCCGCGGCCTCGGCTGGCGCCCCGAGATCGCCTTGCCCGACGGCCTGCGCCGGACCGTGTCGGAATACCGCGCCGAAGCCGCCGCCGGACGCCTGCGCGGCTGAGCTTCTCCGGGCGCCGGACCCGTTTCAAAACTCTCGACGCGGCATCGTGACAATCTTCCGCGATTCATGCTATAGTGTCGCTTCCACATGAGCAAGAAGCCGACACAGTTTGATTTCTGGTTTGCCGTCAACAACACGGAGATAGTCATGCCGCCCAAGCGGCACCTCGAAACCTTCGGCAACACCATCATTAATTACCATATGGTGAGCGAGCTGATGGACGCCGTGGGCAAGGTGCGCGTGCGCGAAGGGCGCATGCAGGCGCTGCGGCCCCAGATCATCACGCCCTCCTCGTATTCGAGCCTGATGCTGGAGGGTTTCGGCGAGCAGGCGCAGAAATACCTCGAGTGGCTGAAGGAGCACGAAGATACGGTGCGCATCTTGCGCTACGGCTACACCCTCAAGCAGGAAGCGTTCAGCGAGCAGGTCCTCTCCGACTCTCCGGAAGCCGTGCTGGAGCGCGTCAAGGAAGAGGTCGCCACCCGGAAGGATCCTTTCGCCGCCGTGCTGAAGGGTGTGGACGACCCGTGGGACGTCTGCCTGGTGCGCCTTTTCTGGACCGTGATCCAGAACTCGGCGCAGGCCAACATCCGCGAGCTGCACGAGCGCCACATGTTCGAGATGCAGGACGGCATTCCCGCCACCCTGCGCGAAGAGATCGAAAAGGGGTTTTTGGCCGCCGCCAAGGACGCGAAACTGATCAAGCCCCTGGGCAAGCTGTTGCAGGACAACGGCGTGTTCGAACACTATCAGGACCGGTTCTTCAACCTCATCCAAGGCCGAAAGTAGGACGGGCGGGGGAAGCGAAAAGCCGTTCCGAGAACAAACAACATCAAGGGTCCGCCATGACGATCACTGAGAAAATCCTGGCCCGCGAGTCGGGCGCGAGTCTGGTCTCCCCCGGAGACAACATCTGGGTCAACTGCGGCATCCTGCTGACGCACGACGTCTGCGGGCCGGGGACCATCGGCATCTTCCAGCGCGAGTTCGGCAAGGACGCCAAGGTCTTCGACCCCGAGAAGATCGTCATCCTGCCGGACCACTACATCTTCACGGCGGACGAGAAGGCCCACCGCAACGTGGACACCCTGCGCGCGTTCGCGAAGGCGCAAAAGCTGCCCTACTTCTACGACCCCGGCACCGACACCTACTGCGGCGTCTGCCACGTGGCGCTGCCCGAGCTCGGGCACGTGCGCCCCGGCGAGACGATTTTTGGCACCGACTCCCACACCTGCACGCACGGCGCGCTGGGCGCCTTCTCGACCGGCATCGGCAACACGGACGCGGGCTTCATCATGGGCACCGGCAAACTGCTGGTCAAAGTGCCGCCGACCCTCCGCTTCGTGCTCGACGGCGAGATGCCCGCCTACCTTTCCGCCAAAGACCTGATCCTCCACATCATCGGCGACATCGGGGTGGACGGCGCGACTTACTGCGCCATGGAGTTCGCCGGTTCGGCCATTGAGGCGCTGAGCATCGAAGAGCGCTGCACCATCTGCAACATGGCGGTCGAGGCCGGCGCCAAGAACGGCATCATCGCGCCGGACGCGAAGACGCTCGCCTATGTCAAGGCCCGCACCCGCAAGCCGTTCGTGCCGCTCTACAGCGACCCCGACGCCCAGGTCCAGGCGGAATACCGCTACGACGTCGCGAAGCTCGAGCCGGTCGTGGCCAAGCCGCACCTGCCCGACAACAAAGCGCTGGCGCGGGCCTGCCGCGGCGTGAAGATCGATCAGGTCTACATCGGCTCCTGCACCGGCGGCAAGCTGGAAGACTTCGTCATGGCCGCGAAGGTCATGAAGGGCCGGCGGGTCGCCGTCCGCACGCTGATCGTGCCCGCCACGCGGCAGGTCGAGCAGGGGCTGGTGGACACCCAGATCGACGGCCAGAGCCTGCGGCAGATCTTCGAGGCGGCGGGCGTCGAGCCCATCGCCCCGCCTTCCTGCGCGGCCTGCCTCGGCGGTCCGATCGACACCTTCGGGCGCACCTGCGGCAACGAGGTGGTGGTCAGCACGACCAACCGCAACTTCATCGGCCGCATGGGCTCGAAGGACTCGCAGATCTACCTCGCCTCACCCTACACCGCGGCGGCCTCGGCCCTCACCGGGCATATCACCGACCCGCGCGACGTGTGATCACTTCGGAAATTATGGGGAGGCCTTCCGCCCGGGGTACCGTGAACAGACGACAAGACAACGTTATTTGAACGATGACGATAAAGATTAGGATTGCGAAGGGTTCCGACTCCTTAATCCTAATCGTGATCTTAACCCGTTTGAAGTTATCGATAAAAGGGAGTTTCAAACATGCCGAAAGACACCCTCATCCGCGGGCCGGTCTACGTGCTCGAAGACAACATCGACACCGACCTGCTCATCCCCGCCTGCTACCTGAACCTCGTCCCGACGATTCCGGAAGAGTACCGCAAGCTCGGCTCGTACGCGCTGGCCGGACTGCCCGAGACCTTCCCGAAATTCGCCTCCAATCCCGACGGCACCACGCCCTATCCGATCGTCATCGGCGGACGCAACTTCGGCTGCGGCTCGTCGCGCGAGCACGCGCCGATCGCGCTGGGCGCGGCCGGGGCCAAGGCGGTCGTGGCCGAGAGTTACGCGCGCATCTTCTTCCGCAACTCGGTGGCCACCGGCGAGGTCTTCCCGCTCGAGTCCGAACAGCGCCTGTGCGCTGAGTTCAAGACCGGCGACCTGGCCGAGGTGAACATCGCGGAAAACACGATCACCCGACTTTCGGACGGCAAAATTTTCGCACTCAAACCGGTCGGCGCGGTCGCGCCGGTCATCGCCGCGGGCGGCATGTTCGCCTACGCCCGCGAAATCGGCATGATCAAGAAGTGATTCTTGTTCACCAACTCCTACCTCCTATTTTCCACCTTCTAACTCCCACCAGCCTATGAGCACTCGCAGCACGCGCGTCATCGCCATCGCCAACCAAAAAGGCGGAGTCGGCAAAACGACCACGGTGGTCAACTTGGCCGCCGCATTGTCGGAACTGAAAAAAACCGTGCTGGTCATCGACCTCGACCCGCAGGCGAACGCCACCAGCGGGCTCGGCCTGCCGCGCCAGCAGGGGATCAGCCTTTACCCCATCCTCACGGGCGCCGCCGACGTGGCGGACATCATTCAGGCCACGCCGTACGACGGCATCAACATCATCCCCTCCGAGCTCGACCTCGCGGGCGCCGAGATCGAAATCGCGCGCCAGGAGAACCACCTGTCCGTCGTGCGCAACCTGCTCGACCGCGTGCTCACCGCCGGCGTCTTCGATTACGTGCTCATGGACTGCCCGCCCTCGCTCGGCATCCTCATGACCTCCTCGCTCGCGGCGGCCGACGGCATCGTCGTCACCATGCAGTGCGAATACTATGCCATGGAGGGGCTGAGCGTCATCACCTCGCTGATCGACCAGCTCCGCAACAACGGCGTGAATCCGGATCTCCAGCTGGAAGGCGTTTTGATGACCATGTTCGACGGCCGCACGCGTCTGGCTGCGGACGTGGTCGCGGAAGTCCGCTCCCACTTCGGCGACAAGGTATACCAGACGGTCATTCCGCGCAACGTGCGCATCAGCGAGGCGCCGAGCTTCGGCCAGCCGGTCATCTTTTACGATCCGTCCAGCCGCGGCGCCGAGGCCTATCGCTCGTTCGCCGCCGAGTTCGCCCGCCGCACCGCGCCGGCGGTTCACGCGCCCGCACCCGCTCCGGCCCCCACGCCTCTCGCCGTCGCACCCTGAAACGAAGACGGAGCCCGCGAACAAACGCGAACGTCCAACGTTCGCTTCAAAAGTAGCGCGGGACGTCCCGGACCGCGCACGGGCAGGTCAATGTAACGGGAATACACCCCGTTCGTGCCTTCGTGTGAAAAACAACTTGTTGTATTGCTTCTTTCGGTTTGTAAGGCAAACCTCCCAAGCCTCGAACCCCGCCAACTATTCGGATAGCTGTCGTGATGCTTGGCTTGACGGACACGGAGTGAAAACCTACACTTGCCGGTGTTGAGTAAAATCCCAATGCGGCCATGATTGACCCCATGAACCTGTTTGTTTTCATTCTTCGTGCACCTGTCCGCAACGCGGGGTGGGCCTGTGCGCTGATGACGCTGCTGCTCGCAGGCTGCACGTCAACCCGCGACCTGCACGACCCCGCCCAGCTGCTTCCGGATCCGACCTTCGCGCAATGGTTCGACCTCCGCGGCCTGGGCATACCGACCGACGACGGCGGGGTGAAAGGCGTTTTCCGCAGCAGCGCCGAAAAAGTCGGCACCCCCGTCTGGTCCTTGGCGCAGTGGGCTTCGAAGCATAGCCTCGCCGATCCGGCCGTGACGCGTCAGACGCGGCTCGCCAAACACCGCTTCCAGATCGCCAACCCCTCCAAGCGGGTCACCGTCGACAGCCGCCGCGGCGAGCTCGAGCTGGCCCTTTCCGCCTCCGCCTGCTATGACCGAACGCGGCTCGCCAACGAGCCTTGGCCGCATCTTCTCGCCTCCGCCGCACTCACCGACACGCGTTTTCCCTCCGGCCTCTGCCGCGTTGCGTCCATGCAGCGCCTGGATGTCGCGCTGGAGTGCCGTCTGACCGCCTTTGCCGACAAACACCCGGAGGCCGACCCTGACCTGCACGCGGCCCAATTCCAGCTTTTCCTCTACGTGCAGGACCTCAACACCGACAGCCCCGGCTACGGCGACATGCTCTGGTTCGGCATCCCGGTCTTCGACAACCGCCGCCCGACCAAAGAAGAGACCTGCCAGCGCGACGGCGGCAAGCCCGATGCCTCAGGCCGATTCATCTACTCCCTTCCGACCAAAGCCTGCCAGCCCGAGGGCACCACGTTCTTCAAGAACGGGAAAGCCTGCGCGGACGCCCGCGGAGACTGGACACGCATCCGCATCAACGCCGCACCGTGGATCGTCTACGCCTATCAGCTCGCCCGCAAAAACGGCTATCTGAAAGACACCGAGCTCGCCGACCTCTACGTCAGCGGCCTCAATTTCGGCTGGGAAATGCCCGGCACCTACGACGCGTCCATGCAGGTGCGCGGCTTCTCGATCCGGCGCCAGGCGAAGTGACCGGACGCCGTCATTTGCGGTTGCGCAGCGCACCGGGCAGCCCCAGCGGCGACGATTTTGCGGAGCGGGCCGTTCGGAAGTGACCCTCTTGCGCCGTCTTCACGTCCTCGACGGTGACGAAGGCCTGCGGATTGTGCTCCTGGATGATCGCCATCAGATCGTCGAGGTCTTTGCGCTTCGCGATCGCGAAGATCATCTTCAGCTTGCCGGACATGCCTTCAATGTCGACCAGCGAAGCGCCGAAGCCTGCGCGGCGCAGGTGCTCGCTCAGCTCTGTCGTGTCGAACTTCGGCACGACGCGCACGAGGACGGTGCCCAGCGAGAGCCGCTCGTCGAGACGGATCCCGATGTAGTTGCCCACCGCGAAGCCCAGCCCGTAGCCCAGATAACACATGGGGTTGTTGATGTGGTTCATGATCTGCCGGATCGCCAGCAGCCAGATCACCACCTCGAAGAAGCCGAGGATCGGCGCGTACAGGCGATAGCCCTTGGCCACGAAGATGACGCGCAAGGTGCCGATGCTGACATCGATGATGCGCGCGAGGAAAATCAGGAGCGGCACGACGCACCAGTCGAAGACCCACGGCGGCAGATTGGCAAACACGTCCATAGGCCCGTATCTTAGTGAAATTTCACCCGCCGCGTCCACCCAGGATCGTCAAAAACGAAACCGGCCGCACGGAAGAGCCAAATCCAAACGGAGGATGGCTGGATATGCGAAGCGCCGTTTGCTACTCTCGAGCCGTGAATCCGATTCCTTATTGCCTCAACATCCATCCCGGCGAACACCTCGCCGACGTCTGCGCCGCCATCGAACGCTATGCGCTGGCGGTCAAGGCGCGCGTGTCGCCCCGCGGCCCTTATCCGCTCGGCCTGCGCCTCGCCGCCGCCGCCGCCCGCGAGCTCGCCGAGCCCGACGCGCTGGACGCCTTCCGCGGCGTGCTCGCGCACCACAACCTATTTGCCACCGGCATCAACGGCTTCCCCTATGGCGCCTTCCATCAGACCGCCGTCAAGACCGCGGTCTACCAGCCCGACTGGGCCACGCCCGAGCGCCTGAGTTACACGGCCCGGCTCGCCGCTCTCCTGGCCGCCATTCTGCCCGAAGGCCAGACCGGCAACATTTCGACCGTGCCGCTCGGATACAAGAAACAGCGGACGGAGGACGGAGGGCGGAGGGCGGAGGACGGCGATCCGAAGACGACGGTGTTCGTCCGCCAGATCGCGGTCATGGCGGAATTTCTGGACGACCTGCTCCGCCACGAAGGCCGCGAGATCGTGCTGGCGCTGGAGCCGGAGCCCGACTGCCTGCTGGAGGACACGCATGAAGTGATCGCCTGGTTCGAGGACGAGCTGCTGCACGAGGGGATCCGGTGGCTCAGCGCCCATCAACGCCGGACGCCGGAGGAAGCCGAAGCGCTCCTGCGCCGACACGTCGGTCTCTGCCTCGACACCTGCCATTTCGCGGTCGAGTTCGAAGACCCGCTCACCGCGCTCGTCCGCTTTGAAAGCGCCTGCATCCGCGTCGCCCGCGTCCAGCTCAGCGCCGCGGTCCGAGCCGACGTTTCGGAGGAAGCCCTGGAGCGCCTCGCCGCTTTCGTCGAACCGGTGTATCTGCATCAGACCAAGATCCGGCGGCCGCGCGGACAGATCGTCTCGCTTCCGGACCTGACGCCTGAGACGCTGGCGGCCGCACGCCAATACGCGGGCTGCGAGCTGCGCACGCATTTCCACGTGCCGCTCTTCTACGCGGGCGACCGCGTGCTCGGCTCGACCCGCACCGATCTCACGCCCGAATTCTTCGCGCACGTCCAAGCGCAGAACTTACCGCTGGAAATCGAGTCTTACACGTTCGACGTGCTGCCGCCCGCGATCCGGCCCGCCGATGTCGTGGACAGCCTCGTCCGCGAATGCGAGTGGGTCCAGCGACAGCTTGCCCCGCAAAAGCCGGCATGAGCCGGAATGCCGGCCGCACACCGAGCGGGCCGACGAGGTCACAGATAGCTCGCCAGCCACGCGAGCGTCGCGCCGGTCACGCCGATGATCGTCTCCATCACGGTCCACGATTTCAGCGTGTCTTTCGGGCTCAGCCCGAAGTAGCGGTTCACCAGCCAGAAACCGCTGTCGTTCACGTGCGAGGCGGCCGTGGCGCCCGAGGCGATGGCAATGACGACCAGCGCGGGCTCGACCTTCACGTCGGCCAAGAGCGGCGCGATGATCCCGCCCGCGGTGAGCATCGCCACCGTGGCCGAGCCCGCCACCGCGCGCACCACCAGGGCGATCAGAAAGGCCGCCCAAACCGGATGCAGCCCCGTGCCCGCGAGCGTGGCCGCCAACGCTTTGCCGGCTCCGCTGTCCACCAAGACCTGCTTGAAAACGCCGCCCGCGCCCGTCACCAGGATGATCAGTCCCGCGGGCGCCAGCGCGGACGTTGCAACCTCGTTCACCTTCTCGCGCGAAAGCCCGCGGCAGGTGCCGAGCGCGGTGAACGCGATCAGCGTGGCGGCGGTCAGCGCGAAGAAGGGATGCCCCGCAAAGGCGAAAACCTTCCGCACCGTCGCATGTTCCGCCCCGGCCAGGGTCGCGTTGGTGACGGTGTTGACCAGAATCAGCACCAGCGGCAACAGGAGGATGCCAAAGACCATGCCGAAGCTCGGCAGCGCCTTTTCGTCCCAGGTTTTCTTAACGGCTTCGCCCTCCATGTACGCGGGGATTGCGGCCGGGATGCGCTTCGCGATCCACGCGCCGAAGAGCGGCCCGGCCAACACGGCGCAAGGCAAGCCGATCACGAGGCCGTAGAAGATCACGCGGCCGAGCTCCGCGCCGACCAGCTGCGCCACCGCGATCGGCCCCGGCGTGGGCGGCACGAACGCGTGCGTCACCGCGAGCCCCGCCAAGAGCGGGATGCCGTAGTGGAGCAGCGACTTCTTGGTTTCGCGCGCGAGCGCATAGACCAGCGGCACGAGGATGATGAAGCCGACGTCGAAGAAGATCGGGATCGCGACCAGAAACCCCGCCAGCGCCATGGCCCAGCTCGCACGCTCCCTGCCGAACACGCGCAACAGCGTCAGCGTGAGCCGCTCAGCGCCGCCCGAGACCTCCAGCAGCTGCCCGAACATCGCGCCCAGGCCCACCACGACCGCGATGAACCCGAGCGTTCCGCCCATGCCCTTCTCGATGCAGGCCATCACCGTCTCGACCGGCATCCCCGCCGCCAGCGCCGTGGCCATGCTGACCAAGATCAGCGAGACGAACGGCTGCTGCTTCAACCGGATGATCAAGTAGAGCAGCACCGCGACGGCGGCGGATACGACGAGGGCGAGGTAGATGGGGGAGTGGAGCATGGGGATGTCTATTTCACATCGAACCCGAAATACCGCACCGCGTTGCGGCAGCAGATGTCCCTGACGATCTCGCCGGTCCAGGCGATGTCGTTCGGGATCTTGCCCTCCGTGATGTCGGTGCCCAGCAGGTTGCAGAGGATGCGGCGGAAGTACTCGTGCCGCGTGTAGCTCAGGAACGAACGGCTGTCCGTGAGCATGCCGACGAAACGGCTGAGCAGCCCGAGCTGCGAGAGCGCCTCCAGCTGGCGCAGCATTCCGTCCTTCTGGTCGTTGAACCACCAGCCGCTGCCGAACTGCATGCGTCCGGCTTCGGGGCCGCGCTGGAAGTTGCCCAGCATGGTGCCGATCATTTCGTTGTCGCGCGGATTGAGCGTGTAGATCACGACGCGCGGCAGAGCGTCGGCCTGCTCCAGGCGGTCGAAGAGGCGCGACATCGGCCACGCCGCGTTCCAGTCGCCGATGCTGTCGAACCCGGTGTCGGGGCCGAGCTTCTGGAACATTTTAGTGTTGTTGTTGCGCATCGCGCCGTAGTGGATCTGCGCGCTCCAGTCGCTTCGGGCATCCATCGCCAGCCCCTCGAAAAGGAACGCGGAACGGAATGCGGCGACCTCGGCGACCGTCACGCCACCGCCCTGCCGAACGCGTGTAAAGAGTTCGCGGATCGCGGAGTCGGAGTAGGTTTCGGCATAGACCGTATCCAGCCCGTAGTCGGATAGGCGGCAGCCGTTTTGAGCAAAGAAATCGTGGCGCTTCTGCAGCGCGCAGAGCAGGTCGTCCCACGTCTTGACCGTCATGCCCGCCGCCGCGGCGAGCCGGTCGAGCCAGCCGTTCCAGAACGCGGGCCGGTCGATGGCCATCGCCTTGTCCGGGCGCCACGTGGGCAGCACCTGCGTGGCGAAGCCCGAGGCCTTGATTGCGGCATGGTGCTCCAGCGTGTCGCACGGGTCGTCGGTGGTGCAGACCAGCTTGACGTTGCTGCGCGTCATGAAACCGCACGCGCTGAAGCCAGGCTGCGCGAGCTTTTCGGCGGTCACGCTCCAGATCTTGTCGGCCGTGGCGGGCGAGAGCAAGTCGGTGATGTCAAAGTAGCGCGCGAGTTCGAGTTGGGACCAGTCGTACATCGGGTTGCGCAGCAGGTACGGCATGGTCTCGGCGAACTTCTGGAATTTCTCGCGGTCCGGCGCGTCGCCGGTGATGAGACGCTCGTCGATGCCGTTGGAGCGCATCGCGCGCCACTTGTAGTGGTCGCCGCCCAGCCACACGCGGGTCATGTTCTCCCAGCGTTTGTCCTGCGCGACCTCCGCGGGCGGCAGATGGCAGTGGTAGTCGATGATCGGCATCGCGGCGGCATACCCGTGGTACAGCTCGCGCGCCGCCTCGTTCTGCAACAGGAAATCGTCGTGGATGAAGGGGTTCATAATGGAAGGTATCTTATCCGATGACGGAGACAGAGGAAAGGGCGAAGCGTACATACGGCTTCCCGCTATTTCTTCGGCGCCCCGGTCGGGATGTCGAAGGTGTCGGTGCGGAACGGCGAGGCCGGCAGGCCCGCGCCGTTGAAGAGCGTGCAGGCGGGATCGGCCGCCCACGCGTAGCGCACCGCGACCGGCGCCGCCACCTCGGGGCTGGACACCGCCACGGTGTCGCCGACGATCTTGGCGGTGGCGGGTTTCCAGACCTGATCCGCGCCCGCGATGACGAAGCCCTTCAGCTCCCCGCCCTTGGCGACGAGGCCGCCGTCGGCATGCGTGAAGGAGCAGACCACCTCGTTGCCTTTGACCGTGTGCCCGGCAGGTAGCGGCCCGCAGATCGACGCGACGTTCTGCCCGTAGACCGTGCCCAGTGCCCAGCAAGCGAGGCGCCGTCCCACGTCCTGTTTGTTTTTGGGATGGATGTCGCCGGTCTCGCCGATGTCCATCGTGGTCGCCATGCCTGTTTTCGGCACCTTGAGCGTCTTCAGCATGCCTTCGCGCACGAGCGGCCAGTTGCGGTCGGAGGCGCGGAAATTCGGCAGCTGCACCCACGCGTAGGGGAAATCATACCCCCAGCGTTTGCGCCAGTCGGCGATCTTGGTCTCCAGCTGCAAGCCGTAGAGCGCGGCGGTCAGGTCGTTGGCGTTGGACTCGCCCTGATACCACAGCGCGCCCTGGATGGCGTACGGGATGAGCGGCGCGATCATGGCGTTGTAGAGGTTGGCCGGATGATGCGAATCGAGGCGCGGGTCGACCGGTTGTTTCGGCGCGCGCGGCGGCTCTTTGCCGGCGGCTTTGGCTTTTTTCACGTTCTCCTTCCACGCCGCGACCTGCTTCTCGTAGTTGGCCATGGCCGCCGCCTTATCCCACGGTTTGGCGGTCCGCGCGGCCCACTGGTCCGTGATCGGCTTGAACGCCGGTACGGCCGCGAGCGCGTCGGCGCTGGTCCACGCCTCGACCGGCGTGCCGCCCCACGACGAGTTGATCAGCCCGACCGGCACGCCGAGCTTCTGCTGGATTTCGCGGCCGAAAAAATAGGCGGTGGCGGAAAAATTGCCGACGGTATTGGAGGCGCACACGACCCACTGGCCCTTGCAGTCGGCTTTGGGCTCCGTGGACACCACGCGGTCGACCGTGAACACGCGGATGGACGGATGGTTGGCGGAGGCCCGTTCTTTTTCGAAATCGTTGCAGCGGTTGACGGTCATCGCCATGTTCGACTGGCCCGAGCCGAGCCAAACTTCGCCGACGAGCACGTCCTGCACAGTGAGCGTGTTCTTGCCTGTGACTGTGAGCGTGAGCGTCTGGCCGGGCTTGAGGGCGTCAAAGGTCACGCGCCACGCGCCGTCCGGCCCCGCTTTTGCCTGCCGCGTTTGGCCCGCGAGCGTCAGGGTCAACGCCTCGCCGGGATCGGCCCACCCCCACACGGGCAGCGCCACGCCCTGCTGGACGACCGCGTGCTCCGAAAAGATCGCTGGCAGGCGGACATCCGCCCACGTTGAGGGAACCATACCGAGCGCCAGCGCAAAACCGAGCCGGGCCAGAACCGCCTTTGACGACACGTGCATGAAAAGTCTCCCTTTGAAATGTACCGGCGGCGGGAACTCTTTCTCCGTCGCCAGCTGGGAATATTATAGACACCGGACCTCGGATTCGCAACCCGATACGGGCGGGACGGGCAGGGCTCGGGGGTGATTCAACTTGGTTGAAGCCACTCTCGAAAGAGGCATGAGGAAGTTCAATTCCATTGTCGGATGAACGCTTCGAAATCGGGCGTCAGCGGCGCCCGGAGGCAGCAGGTCTGGCCGCTCGCGGGATGCCGGAAACGCGCCTCGTACGCGTGCAGGAAATGGCGGGCGCACCCTTCGAGCGGCCTGGCCCCGTAGAGCGTGTCGTTGACGATCGGCCAGCCGCCGAGCGCGAGCTGGCAGCGGATCTGGTGCGTCACGCCCGTGCGGATTGTCACCTCGAGCAAGGAGTACGGCCCGATCAGCTCCCGCGGCCGGTAGGCGGTCTCCGCACGCAAGCGCCGGTCGGGCGCGGCGAGCGACCGCGCGTCCACCATCTTGCAGCACGGCCACGCCGGATGGTGCGCCAGCTCATGGGCGAGACGCCCCGGCACCGCCACGTGCCCCTCCACCAGCGCGAGGTAGACCTTCTCCACCTCCTGCGCGTCGAACTGCGCGCGGAGCGCGGAAAACGCCGCCGGCGTGCGGGCCGCCAGCACGAGACCCGAGGTCCCGGTATCGATGCGGTGCAACGCGCCGGCCATCAGCGGCTGGTCGCCCAGCCCCGCAAGTTCTGGATACCGCGCGACCAGCCCGTTCATCAGCGTTCCCGTCTCTTCGCTCGACAGCGGATGCACCGGCATTCCCGCGGGCTTGTCGGCGGCAATGAGATGCGCGTCCTCGAACACGACCCGCACCGGCACGGCCGGATCCGGCCGCACGCGGTTGTCGCACGCCTCTTTCAGCGAGCGCACCTCGACCGCATCGCCCTCCCGAAGCTTGGCGCCCTTCAGACAGGGCCGGCCATTCACCGCCACCTGAGTCGCCTCGACGGCCTGACGGCAGAAGGCGCGCGGCGCGGAGGGAAAGCGGGCATGCAAAACCGCATCGAGCCGCAGGCCCGTTTCCAGGGAGGTCACCGTAAAAGTCGTGTGTTGGATCATAGGAGCGCGCGCCGCCGCCCGCGGCGCTTCATCTTCCGGCCCGCTCAGACCGGCACGGGCAGTTCCGACGCGTCACAGAAGCGGTCCCCGCGTTGCAGCGGATGGCCGTTCAAAAAGGACTTTCCGTCCATCCGGCGGCCGCCGTCCGGCTGTACGGCCGTCAGGCACAGCGGGTGATCGCCCGTCACGACCACCGGGCCGATCGGCGAGATCATGCAGACCGTGCCGGCCGGAAGCCCCGCGACCTCCCGATCCACGTCGTTCAACACTTCGGCCTGCAGCACTTTCATGCGCCCGGAGAAACCGGGCTTGGTGAACCGTGCGGGAAGAAAGGAGAAGGCACCCGGCCAGGGGTCGTAGGCGCGGATGCGCCGTTCGATCACCGCGGCGGGAAGGCGCCAGTCGATCAGGCCGTCGGTCTTCTGCATTTTGTAGGCATAGGTCGCCTGGTCGTGGTCCTGCGGCACGCGCGTCAGCGTGCCGCCGATCATCAGCTTGAGCGCCTTCACGAGCGTCACCGCGCCCAGAATGGCCAGCCGGTCCATCAGCGTGACCGCCGTGTCGTCCGAACAGATCGGCTCGATCGCCTTGATCAAAATGTCGCCGTCGTCCATGCCCTCCGCCATCCGCATGACCGTCACGCCGGAGACTTCCTCGCCGGCGGCGATGGCCGCTTGGACCGGCGCGGCCCCGCGATATTTAGGCAACAGCGAGAAATGCCCGTTGACACAGCCGTGCGGCGGGATCGCCAGCAGCCGCTTGCCGAGAAACTGTCCGAACGCCACGACCACGATCACGTCCGGCTTGAGCTGTTCGATTTGCGCGAGCACCTCAGGGGCGTTGACTTTCTCGGGCGAGATGATCGGCCCGAGGCCGCGCAGGGTGGCGTACGACTTACAGGGGCAAGGCGTGAAGCGCTGATGTCTCCCGGAGGGACGATCCGGCTGCGTCACCACGCCGACGACTTTCAGCAGCGGCGACTTCAAAATCGCTCTCAGCGCGGTGGCCGAGGCTTCTGAAGATCCCATAAAAACAATACGCATGCCCGAGTTCCTGTTGCTTGAGAATGGTGGTCAGTTTAACACATCGCCTGCGAGGCCACGCACTGAAAAATGAGCGGTGCCCCGGCGTGGCGCGCGCAGGGGCCGGCAGTCCCCGGGGAAAAATCAGGCCCGTCCGCCACACAGGCGTTGCAGTGTCTCGCGCGAGGCGGCCTTCACTTCGTCGAACAGATTGCGGCCGTGCGTGTCGATGCCGACCACCGCCTCGAACGCTTCGACCTCCAACAGCCACAGCGCTTCGGTCGCGCCGAACGTGTCCAGAAAATGGACGCCGTCCACGCGCCGGATGCGCTGGGCCAGCAGCGCGGCGGCGCCGCCCACGGCCTGCAGGTACACGCAGCCGTACCGCGCGCACGCCGCCTGCGTGGCCGCGCCCATGCCGCCTTTGCCGATGATCACCCGCACGCCGAAGTCTTCGATCACCTTGGCCATGTAGGGCTCTTCGCGCACCGAGGTGGTCGGTCCCGCCGCCACCACGCGCCAGCCGCCCTCCTGCGGCACCACCACCGGGCCGCAGTGGAACAGCGCGCCGTCCCGCAGCGACACGGGGCATGCGCCGCCCTCGGCCAAAAACTTGTGCAGCCGGTCGCGCCCCGTGAAAATCCGCCCGGAGACCCGCACGATCTCGCCGGCGCGCAGCGCGCGCACGGCCTGCTCAGAGAATGGATACCTCAACTCGCTCATGGTCTTACCCCAGCCATTCGGACGCTCCGCCCGTCACCCGCACGCCGCGGCGGCGGCAGGCCCAGCACAGATACGCGACCGTCACGAAATAAGACGCGGGCAATCGCGGGCGCGCCGCGATTTTGAGGCCCAGCAGCGTGGTCTTGCCGCCCAGCCCCATCGGCCCGATGCCCAGCTGGTTGGCCTCCGCCAAGACGCGCCGCTCCAGCGCGGCCAACTCCGGCTCCGGCGCACAGTCGGTCAGCGGGCGCAGCAGCTGGCGTTTGGCGACCAGAAACCCCTCCGCGCGATCGGCGCCGATGCAGACCCCCAGCACGCCCGGCGCGCAGCCGAAACCCTGCGCGCGCCAGACCGTCTGCAGCAGGCATTTGCGCACGCCGTCGATATCCCGGCCCGCGCCCAGCTCCGCGTCGGGCAGGCTGAACTGGACGCTCATGTTCTCGCTGCCGCCGCCCTTCTGCAACAGCCAGACCTCGACCGACGGCGTCTCCGCCTGCTCGAAATGGCAGACCGGGCAGCCCTCCGCGACGTTGGCGTCGATCGACCGTCCCGAGAGCGTATCGATGGTGTTCCGGCGCAGCCAGCCGGTCCGGGTCGCCGCGGCCACAGCCTCGCGCGCGGCCTGTTCAAGTGCGGCCGTATCGGTGCCGCGCGGCACCTGCCAGAAGAACGTGAGCGTTCCGGTGTCTTGGCAGAGCGGCGTCGACTGCGCGCGCGCCAGGCGGATGTTCTCGACCAGCGCCCTCAAGAGCAGTGCGGCCTGCGACTGCGCGGGCTCCGCCTCCGCCGCAGACCGCAGCGCCGTTTCCGCATCTGCGGGCAGGTCGCTCGTGGTCCGGCGGATCAATTCGGAAAGTGTGTCGGTCCAGTTCATTTTTCTTCGCGTTGAACGCTGGGCGCGCGATCGCCGACGCGGCCAGGCGCGCCGCCGGGCGTTTCGCTCATTTCGCTTTCGCCACCCACGGATTGTCGGGCCCCAGCCGCATCAGCAGCGGCTGCAGGTAGTCGTCCGGAACGCAGAGCGAGCCGAAGCCCCGCCCCAGCGCGATGTCCGGTTTGGCCAGGCCGTGATAATCCGATCCGCCCGTCGTCAGCAACTCCAGTTTCTTCGCCATGCGCAGCAGGGACACGGTTTGGCCCGGGCTGTACTCGGAGTAGACCGCCTCGACGCCCGCCAGCCCCGCCTGCTTGAGTTCGCGCACGCCGGCCTCCAGCTTCGCCTCGTCCAGCTCCCACGAAAAGGGATGCGCGATCACGGCGACCCCGCCGGCTTCGCGGATCATCCGGATCCCCTCTTCGGGATACAGGCGGTAGCGGTCCACATAGGCGGGCCGGCCTTTCGCCAAATAGCGGTCAAACGCCTCCGGCACCGACGACACGTAATCGCGGTCGATCAGCGCCTGGGCGAAATGCGCCCGCCCCACGACGTCCTCTCCCGCGCACTGCCGCACTTCGTCCCACTCCAGCTCCAGGCCAAGCCCGTTCAGCTTGGCGAGGATCTGCTCGTTGCGCCAGGCGCGCCCGTCCAGCACGCGGTCCAGATTTTCGATCACCAGCGGATGGTCGGGGTTCACGCCGTAGCCCAAGATATGCAGTGTGCCGTGCCCCTCCTCGACCGCCACACTGATCTCCACGCCCGCGATGCCGGTCATGCCGTGGGCGCGGCAGGCCTCCAGGAAGACCCCGACGCCGCTCATGTTGTCATGATCCGTCAGCGCCATGGCGGTGAGGCCCGCCTGGCGTCCGAGGTCCGCCAGCTCTTGCGGCGTATCGGAGCCGTCGGAATTCGTCGAATGAAGATGCAGGTCGATCATGACGGGACATGCACCTTGTACGTACTTCGCGCCGTTTCCTCCGCGACGCCCGCGAAGAAGGCGGCGATGGCGGCATCGTATTGGGCCGTGTGCGCAAAGGCCTTTTTCATGAGGCACAGCCGCGTGTCGAAGCCCAGCGAGCCGCCCCGCGCGGAGAGCTCGCCCAGCAGGGCGCCGTAGTCCGCGGGATCCGTCACCGACGCCACGCGCAGGTAGTTCTTGGCGGAAGCCCGCACCATGCAGGGGCCGCCGATATCGATGTTCGTGCGGGCCTCCTCGGGGGTCACGCCTGCGCGCGCCACGGTCTTTTTAAAGGGGTAGAGGTTCACGACCACCATATCGATCGCCACGGCCCGGGTGCGCTCAAGGTCTTTCCGGTGCGCGTCGTTATAGGTCTCGCTCAGGAGGCCAAGGTAGATTTTGAAATCCAGCGTCTTGACCAGTCCGCCCTGCATCTCCGGCTGCCCCGTGTAGTCCGAAACCGCCACCAGATGCTTCTTGGCCAGCTCTGGCCCGAGGAGCTGCTGCACGGCCGTGTAGGTCCCGCCCGTCGAATAGATCTTCACCTCCGGGCACGCCGCCACCAGGCCGGGCACAAAGGAATCCAGCCCCGTCTTGTCCGAAACGCTCATCAGCACGTGACGCACGGCCACACGGTCATCTATCTCGCCTACCAGGTTCAACGCCATATCAAATCTCCTTACTGAAACGGTCACTTTTCCGCGATACGGAATAGGATAAGCGGTAGGTGTGTGTTTTGCAACTGCCGACTAAGAATCCTTGCATATTTCGCGGGTTCGTCTTATTCTTGCGCCGCTTTTCCAAAGGAACACTATGTTCTGCACACTGCTCAAAGCCAAATTGCACCACCTGCGCGTGACGCAAGCCGACAAAGAGTACGAGGGCAGCCTGACGATCGACGAGGATCTGATGGACGCCGTCGGCATCCTGAATTACGAGAAGCTGCTGGTCGCCAACCTCGACAACGGCAAGCGTTTCGAGACCTATGCGATCCGCGGCCCGCGCGGCAGCGGTGTGGCGTGTCTGAACGGCGCGGCGGCCTACAAGGGCACGATTGGCGATCGCCTGATCGTCATGGTTTGGTGTATGCTCGACGATGCCGAACGGCCGCACCACCACCCCAAGGTGGTGCGCCTCGACGAAAAGAACCGCATCGTCGCTGCGGCGGTGTAGGCGGAAAAAGCAAAGGCCCTTGCGGCGGCGCCGCAAAGGCCTTCCGGAATCCGGACGTGGCCGGACGTCAGACCAACAGGCGCGCCGCGGCGGCGCCGCCTTCCGCCTGCGCCTGAACCATCTCGGCCGTGATGCGGATGTTTTTGAGCTTCGGGTTACCCGGAGCCTCGTACATGATCTCCATCATGAGCTCTTCCATGACCGCGCGCAGCCCGCGCGCGCCGGCCTTGCGCTTCATGGCCAGCCGCGCCATCTCGCGCAGCGCGTCCCCGTCGAACGCCAGCGTCACGTTTTCCATCGCGAGCAGCTTCTGATACTGCCGCGTCAGGCAGTTCTTGGGCTCGGTCAGGATGCGCACGAGGTCGTCCTCGGACATCTCGCTCATGGAGGTCAGCACGGGCAGACGTCCCACGAACTCGGGGATCAGCCCGAACCGGATCAGATCCTCCGGCTGCACCGCCAGCGGCAGGGGCCGCCCGTCCTTGATCTTGGGTTTGCGCGCGGCACTGTTCTGCTCGGAATACCCGATCACTTGGCGGCCCTCGCGCTGCCGCACGATCGAGTCGAGGCCCACGAACGCGCCGCCGCAGATGAAAAGGATGTTGCGCGTGTTGATGGAGATGTATTCCTGCTGCGGGTGCTTGCGTCCGCCCTGCGGCGGCACGCGGGAGACCGTGCCTTCGAGGATCTTCAGCAGCGCCTGCTGCACGCCTTCGCCCGAGACGTCACGCGTGATCGAAACGTTCTCGGTTTTGCGGGCGATCTTGTCGATCTCGTCGATGTAGACGATCCCGCGCTCAGCCTTGGCCACATCCATGTCCGCCGCCTGGAGCAGGTAGAGCAGGATGTTTTCGACGTCCTCGCCCACGTAGCCGGCCTCGGTGATGGTCGTGGCGTCCGCGATCGCAAACGGCACGTCCAGCATCCGGGCGAGCGTCCGGGCGAATAACGTCTTGCCGCAGCCCGTCGGGCCGATCAGCAGGATATTGCTCTTCTCGATCTCCACGTCCGCGAACGCGTCATCCTTGCCGCCGATGGGCTGGTTCAACCGCTTGTAGTGGTTGTGGACCGCGACCGACAGCATCTTCTTCGTATAGTCGTGCCCGATGATGTACTGGTCAAGGAACCGTTTGATCTCGGCGGGCGGCGGCACCTTGAGCGCCGGAAGCGCGGCGGCAGAGGACTTTTTCCCCGGCTTGTTCTCCGCGATGATCCGCATGCAGATCTCCACGCAGTCGCCGCAGATGTTGGCTCCGGGGCCGGGGATGATGACCGCGCCGGAACGCTCGTCCTTGCCGCAGAAAGAACAGGTCATCGCTTCCGTTGTGTGAGGGGGGCGCCGCGCCATATCATTTCTCCGAAGGGCGCTTGATCAGCACCTCGTCAACCAGTCCGTACACCTTGGCCTCGTCCGCCGACATGAAGTAGTCGCGCTCGGTATCGTTCGCCAGCACCTCGACGCCCTTGCCGGTGTGAAAGGCGAGAATCTCGTTGAGCCGGTCCTTGAGCCGC
This sequence comes from Kiritimatiellia bacterium, assembly GCA_035353175.1. Lineage (GTDB taxonomy): Bacteria > Verrucomicrobiota > Kiritimatiellia > RFP12 > UBA1067 > DAOPZC01. Next base: position 22,311 of record DAOPZC010000063.1, read on the forward strand.
AGGATCTCCTTCGCCGCGATGCTGATGTCCGAGGCTTTGCCTTCGGCGCCGCCCCAGGGCTGGTGGATCATGATGCGGGCGTTGGGCAGCGAGTAGCGCTTGCCTTTACGCCCCGCCGCCAGAAGCACGGCCCCCATGCTCGCCGCCTGTCCTACGCAGTACGTGGCCACGTCGCACGTGATGAACTGCATGGTGTCATAGATGGCCAGCCCCGCCGTGACCGAACCGCCGGGCGAGTTGATGTAGACGGAAATCTCTTTGGTCGCGTCCTGCGCCTGCAGGAACAGCAACTGGGCGATAATCAGGTTGCTGACGTCGTCGTTGATCGCCGAGCCGATGAAAACGATCCGGTCCTGCAGCAGCCGCGAGTAGATGTCATACGCGCGCTCGCCTCGGCCGGTCTGCTCCACGACGATCGGGACCAGCATGTTCGCTTGGGGTGAATACATGGGGGTGCCTCTGGGAAAACCGGGGCAGACGCCAGGTCCGCCCCGACGGGAATTAATGTTTGGCCTCTTCCAGCAGGAAACGCAGGGTCTTCTCGTCGCGGATCTGCGACCGCAGCAGGCCCATGCGCTCGTTCTTCTCGATCTGCGCGCGGAGCTGCTCGGGCTTCGTATGGAATTCCGCCGCGAGCGTCTCGATCTTCTGGCGGACCTCGTCGTCGGTCAGCGTGATCCCTTCTTGGTCCGCGACCTTCCCGAGGATGTAGCGCAGACGCAGCTGCCGTTTGGCGCTCTCCGTGGCGTTCTCGATGATCGCCTCGCGGTTCTTCTCCATGTCTTCGCGCGTCAGCCCGCGGTAGTGCGCCTCGTTCGCCATGCGGTCCAGCGTGGTGTTGATCTCTTCCGCGACTTGCGACTCCGGCAGGTCGAACTCGGTCTTTTTGAGCAGAAACTCGATGACCGTCTGTTCGCGGCGCTGCTTCTCGGCCTGCTGCGCCGACTCCGTCAGATGGGTGCGGGTCTGCTCGCGCAGCTTGTCCAGCGACTCCAGCTTGACCTGGGTGAGCAGATCCTCGTCCTTCGGCAGCACGCGCATGCGGACCGTCTTGACCGTCACGCTGTACACGGCCTTCTTGCCGCGCAACGCCTCAACCGGCTGGTCCTTGCCGAACTTGAACTTGACCTCCGTGGCCTCGCCGGCCTTCATCCCCTTCAACGCGTTGACCACTTCGGGGATGAAGCGGTCTTCCTCCACCTGGATCCAGAAATCGGTGCCCTCGGAAATGGCCTTGGCCTCCGCCGCCACCTCTTTCACCGGCTTGCCGTCGATCAGTCCCGTGAAGTCGATGCTCACGAGGTCGCCCGCCTCGATCGGATGTCCGGCCGGCGCCTCTTCGAATTTCGCGAACGCCTTGCGCAGACGATCGATGTGCTCATCCACCTGGGCCTCGGTGACGGCCGGATCTTCGAACACCACGGGGATCTTTTTGTACTTGGGCAAGTCAAAATCCGGCTGGACATCGACCGTCAGGGTGAAGGTGATACCGGTCTCGGGCGAGAAAAGCATGTCGCTGACGTCCAGAAGCGACACCATTTTGATGCCCTGCTGGTCGAGCGCCTGGCGGTACAGCGCGCGGAAGAGCCGCCCCTGGACCTCTTCGGTAATTTCCTTGTGGAAGTCACGCTTGATGATCTCACGCGGCACCTTCCCGGGACGGAAACCGGGCACGCGACCCTGCTGCATGAACGTCTTGATCACCTCTTCATACTCTTTACGGGTCTCGTCCGCCTCGGCCTTGACAATCACTTTGACCTTGCACGACGCGACATTCTGCGTATCGACTTTCATCCGAATGAACCTTTCACATTCTTTCTGCTGAAAAAAGGGGGGTGCATATTATCACGCTTGCGCCTTCTTTTCACGTAAAAATTTGGCGCTCCCCGTCGGGGGGCTCTTCCGCATCTGCCCGCCCTTACTGTTCCTTGATGCTCACGAGAAATTCGGCGTTGCTCTTGGTGTTTTTGAGACGCTTGACGATCATTTCCATCGCCTCGACCGGGGGGACACCGTTGAGGGCGCGCCGCAGGATCCACGTGCGGTTCAGCTCCTCGGGATAGAGCAGCAGCTCCTCCTTGCGGGTGCCGGACTTCTCCATGTTGATCGCCGGGAAGACGCGTTTGTCCACCAGCTGCCGGTCCAAGCCGAGCTCCATGTTGCCCGTGCCCTTGAACTCTTCGAAGATCACTTCGTCCATGCGGCTGCCCGTGTCGACCAGCGCGGTCGCGATAATCGTCAGGCTTCCGCCCTTCTCGATATTGCGGGCGGCGCCGAAAAAGCGCTTCGGCTTGTGCAGCGCGTTGGCGTCCACGCCGCCGGAAAGGATCTTGCCGCTGTGCGGCTGCACCGTGTTGTAGGCGCGCGCCAGACGCGTGATGCTGTCGAGCAGGATGACCACGTCCCGGCCGTTCTCGACCTGACGCTTGGCCACCTCGATCACCATTTCGGCGACCTGCACGTGCCGTTCCGGCGCTTCATCGAAGGTCGAGCTCAAGACCTGCGCCTTGGTGTTGCGCTGCATGTCGGTGACCTCTTCCGGCCGCTCGTCGATCAGCAGGATGATCAGCATGGCGTCCGGGTGATTCGCCGAGATCGCATTGGCGACCTTCTGCAGCAGCACAGTCTTGCCCGTGCGCGGGGGCGCCACGATCAGGCCGCGCTGGCCGAAACCGATCGGCGTAAAGATGTCCATCACGCGCATCGAGATCTCCTCAGGCGAGGTCTCCAGACGGATGCGCCGGTCGGGAAAGAGCGGCGTCAGGTTCTCGAAATGGACGATCCGGCGCGCCTCTGCCGCCGGCTTCCCGTTCACGGTGTCGACGCGCCCGAGCGCGAAGAAGCGCTCCTTTTCCTTCGGATCGCGCACGGGGCCCTCGACGAGATCGCCCGTCCGCAAGGCGAAGCGGCGCACTTGCGAGGGAGAGGCGTAGACGTCTTCGGGACACTGCAGATAGTTGCTTTTCGGCGCGCGCAGAAAGCCGTATCCGTCGGGCAGGATCTCCAACACGCCGCTGGTGATCACCGTCCCGCCGCGGCGCAGGTAGCTGCGGATGATCTCGAAGATGATCTCGTGCTTGCGCATCGAGCTCACGTCTTCCGGGTTCACGTTGGGCAGTAGCTCCAGCAGATCCGGGATGTCCTTTTTCTGCAGGTCGGTCAGATAGAGCGCCGGCAGATTCTCCGGCACAGGCGGCTGGTAGACCTCCACCACGGGCCCGCGGGTCAAGGGCGGCAAGCCCTGAGCATGCGGCTCCTGCGGCGGCTGCGCGGTCACCTCGCCCGGCTGGACCGCCGGCGGAACATACGGCAGATCTTGCTGGTCATAGTCGGCGGGCAGGCCTTGCGGCACAGGGTGCTTCGGCAGGCCGCGCGGCGCACCGCCCCGCGAATGGTGCTTCGGCGGACGGGGCGGACGGTTGTGCCCGCCGCCGTCGCCGCCGCGGC
>DAOPZC010000064.1:0-25666 GCA_035353175.1 Kiritimatiellia bacterium
GCCGACCCGGACGGCCCGACGCGGACCAGCAAGCAAGTGAAACGGGGATGCGCCCTGTCGGCCCGCGAAGGCCGGACCCAGCCCAAACATGCAACGTACAACGTTTCGGACCCTCTGCGGATTTCAACGTTTCTGGAACATGTCGGACGCGGGACACGCCGAACCAGATTTAATAGTCATAAATATCTGCAAGGCAACATTTTAAGATGAATAAATTAAGCCTGATTCGCCGTAAAGTGTCCCATTTTGTCCCGTTTTGTCCCACTGGCGAGATTCGACGTTTTGTTCGATGTTCGATGTCAATGTTGATTTCCGGAGTTATGTGGAGGCAGTGCACGCCGCCTCACTTACGAAGGAAGACAACGATGATTGACCCAGGCATCGGCAGCAAACCCCGTGCCCCCAGGACGACAGGCCTGACGGGCACCCCGTTGTTTCTATTGTTATTAATTCCCCGTCCTTCGCACCGTCAACATCATGCACGGCCCTTTTTCACCACGATCACCCGTAGCCGCGTTCTTCGCAAGCCTTTCACTTCGCAGTCTATGTAAACAAAATCGGAACGCTGGATTTGTTCCGGCAGATGAGTTAACCTATTGCCATCGTATCCATGCTCGGGGTTAACTCCGGAACAAGGGGCCGCTATGACTGACTTTGAGATGCTGAAAAACGCGATGAAATCCGGCAAGGCCGCGGAGGTCCGCGAACGGGTGGAGGCAGCGTTGGCCGCGGGCATTGCGGCGCAAGACCTCTTGAACAACGGGTTGCTTGCGGCGATGGGCGAGGTGGGGCAGCGGTTCAAAAACAATGAAGTGTTCGTGCCCGAGGTCTTGGTTGCGGCACGGGCGATGAAGGCCGGAACACTCGTGCTCAAGCCGCACCTGGTCAAGGCGGGGGTCCAGTCGGTGGCGACCGCCGTGATGGGCACCGTGAAAGGCGATCTTCACGATATCGGCAAGAACCTGGTGATCATGATGCTGGAGGGCGCTGGATTCGCCGTGATCGACGCCGGGGTCGATGTGCCGCCCGAGAAGTTTGTGGCGCTCGCCCGAGAACACGGCGCAAAGATCGTCGGGCTGTCGGCGCTGCTGACAACCACCATGACGGGCATGAAGGGCGCGGTCGATGCGATCCGCGCGGCGGGGCTTGAGACGAAAGTGATCATCGGCGGCGCGCCGGTGACCCAGGCGTATTGCGACGCGATCGGCGCGGATGGGTATTCGGCCGATGCGGCGTCGGCGGCGGATTTGGCCCGCCAGTTGATCGCCGGATAAAAAACACAAAACGGGGAGACGCCACCATGAAGTTGACATTTTTAGGAGCGGCCCAGACCACCACCGGTTCCATGCATCTGGTGGAGGCGAACGGTCAGCGGATCCTGCTGGACTGCGGGCTTTTTCAGGGCAACCGGAAAGAGGCGTTCGAGAAAAACCGTCAGATGCCGGTCGATCCCGCCACGCTGGATGCGGTGGTGCTGTCGCACGCGCATATCGACCATAGCGGCAACTTGCCGACCCTGGCCCGGCACGGGTTCCGCGGCAAGGTCTACTGTACGCCCGCGACGGGCGACCTTTGCGACATCATGCTGCGCGATTCCGCGTTTCTCCAGATGCGCGATCTCGAATACGTGAACAAGAAGCGCGCGTCGCAGGGCAAGAACCTCTTTGAGCCGCTCTATGAGCAGGAAGATGTGGACAAGATTATGAGCCGGTTCGAGCCTGAACCTTTGAAAAGGCTCGTGGACCTCGGCAACGGCATCAGCCTCGTGTTCCACAACGCGGGGCACATTCTGGGATCCGCGTTGGTGCAGCTCGATGTGAAGCAGCCCGGCGGACGGTCGCGGCGGCTGTTGTTCAGCGGCGATCTGGGACAGCCCGACCAGCCGATCCTTCGCGATTACGACTATCCGCAGGGGGCGGACGTGCTGCTGATCGAGAGCACCTACGCGGATCGTGACCATCCTTCCGAAGAAGATGTCAAGGGGCGGCTCAAGGGGTTCATCGACGACATTCAGCAACAGAAGTCCAAGCTCGTCATTCCGGCCTTCAGCGTGGGGCGTACGCAACGTATCCTCTATACGTTCAACCGCCTGATTGAAGAGGGCCGCATGCATCCCGTGCCGGTTTATGTGGATAGTCCGCTCTCCCTCAAAGCCACGCAGGTTTACGCCAAGCACCGCGAGTGTTACGACGAGGAGGCGTCGGACATCCTGCGTCAAGGGATCGATCCGATGCGGTTCCCCGGCCTGAAGTTCATTGAAACGCCCGACCAGTCCAAGGCGCTGAACGACCTGCCCGGCCCCATGGTCATCATCGCGGCGTCCGGCATGTGCGAAGGCGGGCGTGTTCTGCATCACCTCCAGCGCACGGTGGGCGATCCGCGCAATATCATCCTGATCGTGGGGTTCCAGGCCGAAAACACCTTGGGGCGGCGTATCGTCGACCGCACATCGCCGCTGAAGATTCTGGGCGATGAGTTCGAGCTGAACGCGCGTGTCCACACGATCAACGCCTTGTCGGCACACGCGGACCGGAAGGCGCTGATGCGCTGGTTTGACGGCATCAAAGGCGACAATCTCCAGCGTGTGTTTGCCATCCACGGCGAACCTGACAAGGTGAACGCGATGACCGGGCTGATCGCGCAGCACGGCGTCGCAAACGCGGTGGCACCAGTGCCGGGCCAAATATTCGAGAACGTGTGAGTCGGCGCCGGGCAGTGAAAACGGCGAGGCGGCAGAATGAGAAATCCCCGTTCATTCGCGGTGTTGTCTGAGGCAGCGGTGTTCGGCGCGGTGGCCATGGCGGCTCAGACGCTGCTGCTGCGGCGATTTCTCTGGCGGTTTGAGTCGGCGGAAACGGGGGTGGCCCTTTTCCTGTCATGCTGGCTGCTCTGGTCCGGAGCGGGCGCTGCGGCGGCATCCACCCCGTTCGGGCGCCGCGTGGCCGGCGTGCTGTCGCGCTTTCCGGGAATACCTGTCGCCGTTTGCGCGGCACTCTACTTTGCTCAGTATGCGTTCATCGAAAATCTCCGGGGATGGCTGGGCGTGCCCGAGTACCAGGCGTTCCCGCTGGCGCATCTGGCGCTCGGCTGTCTGGCCGCGAACGCGCCGTTCTGCTTCGCGGCGGGATGGGTGATCCCGATCCTCTGTCACGGGTTGGAGCGGCTGTCGGTTCCTGTCAGCCGGGCGTTCGCGTGGGAGGCTTTGGGCGCCGCGGCCGGGGGGGCGGGGCTGGTCGCGCTGCTCGTCTCCGGCGTGGAGCTTGATCGGCGGGATGAGGCCGAATGGTTCCGCTTCTTTCCGCAGGCGGAGAAACGTCCGGGACGTTTCCTGACCGGAGGCGGAACCACGTTTTACGGTTCGCACGGGGGCACGTTCTACGCGCTTTCGTCGGGAGGGGTGCGCGAGGTGCTTCCCGAGGGCGACCGGGCCATGGAGCTGGCCGTGCTGGCGCTGTCGCAGCGGCCCTATGCCGAATCCGTGCTGTTGGCGGGCCAGGTGCCGCTGGCCGTGGGGCTTGCGCTCGAGACGTTGCGGCCCGACCTCGCGATCACGTGGTGTCCCTGCGATGCCGAATACGGCTCCCAGCTCATGGCGGTGGCCGGACTGCGCACTGGGGTGCGCGCCGCCGGTCAGCCGCCCCAGCGGTTTCTGTCCGGGCAAGCCGACGGGGCGTTCAGTGCGGTCATGGTTTTGCCGCCTCCTGCCACGTCGCTCGCGGGCGCGGCATGGCGCGGTGCGGCGTTCATCCGTGAGGTGCGGCGCGTGACGCAGCGGACTGGCGTTGCGTTGTTCGGGCTTGACTGCGACGTGGCCCTGCTCACGCCAGAAAAAGCCGCCTTGCTCGATGCGACCGTGCGTCCCCTTCGGCAGGTGTGGCCGGAAAGCGGTGTTTTTGTGCCCGGTGCTGGGGGGTGGTGGATCGCGGCCCAAGTCCCGCAGCTGGCCTATGGCGCAGCGGCCGCGCCTTCGCGCTTTGCCCTGTTGAAGCGGACGGAGGTTTTTCCGGCCGAGGCGGTCGCGCGTCTTTATGAGCCGGAACGGGCGCGGCGCTTGGCCCTGCAATGCCCGGTGCTGGATCCCGAGAGCGCCGTGCTGCTGCCGGATCAGAACGGAACGGAAGCGGTGTTGGCCGCGGGGCTGGCGGATGCTATCCGCGAGGAATATCCGGAATCGGCGCCGGGACAGTGGGTCGACTGGGTGAAGCGGAACGAGGGCCTGCGCCTGTTCGGTTTGTTCTGCGTGGGCCTGTGGATGATGCCGGTCGCGTTGGGAAGGCGGGCGACCGCGCCGCGCCGCCTCGTCGCGGCCTGGCTGGCGAGCTGCGGCGCGTTGGGCTTTGCCGTGTCGCTGGCCGTTCTCTACCGTTTGCAGATGCGGTTCGGTGCGCTGTATCTGCTCGCGGGCGTTGGCAGCTGCCTGTATTTGGGAGGTCTGTTTTTCGGGAATCGGATCGGCGAGTGGACGGTGCGCCTGGCAGGGCGGCGCCCTGCTCTGCTGCGGTGGGCGCTTGTGGCGGCGACGGCGGTTTTGGCCGGCGTGGCGGCGGGCGTTTTACGCGGCGTCGAAGGGGTGGAAGCCGCGACAGGGATGGTCAGTTTCTGCCTTTTGGCCGGGGTGGCGGCCGGTGTGTCCGTGCCGCTCGCGCTCGCCGTTGCGGAGGAGCATGCGGCGCCGAACGCGGCGGTGTTCGTGCTGGCGGATGCGCTGGGCGGCGCGGTCGCCGGGGTGTTCTTCACGGTGTTGGTGCCGCTCGCAGGTATGGCGGAAACCGTTCTCTGCTTTGCGGTGTTGGCCTGCGGACTGAGCGTGTGCGTGGCGTTGAGCGGACCGTATGCGCGACTGACATCCGGGTTGGCGCTGGCGGTGGTGCTCGCGATCCTCGGCGGGCGCATGCGTGACGTGTGGCAGGATCACGGGACAGCCGGGGCGGCGGAACATGCCGTCGCGCCGGGGAGCGACGAAACGTCGGCAGAACGTGCGCCAGAGCCGCTCTCCGTGAAGGGAATCCCGCGCAAGATCGATGTGCCGTTGATCCAGCGGAAGATGGGGGATGGGCAACTTTCGACAAACGCCGCCGCTTTCTGGGAATAACGTCGGGAGTTACGGCCAAAAGACGTGGGGTTTGCCGGTCATGCGGACATCGTCGAGTGTGGCACGGCGGAGCGCCTCGAATCGGGGCCTCATTTCAGCAAGACTGTCTCCGCCGACTTTTTCGATCAAGGCGTCGGCCAGCACGATGGCAACGACGGCTTCGAGAACGACGACCGCGCGGGGGACAGGACACACGTCGGACCGCTCGTAATACGTGAGGGCCGGCTTGCCGGTCGCGAGGTCGACCGTCTCTTGCCCTTTGCGCGTGGTCGGGATCGGTTTCATCGCCGCGCGCAGCCAGAGGTCTTGGCCGTTGGAGATGCCTCCCTCGATGCCGCCGCAGGCATGGCCTTTGCGGTCCAGGCCTTGCCCTTCCAGCGTGATCGCGTCCTGCGCGTGTGTGCCGGTCTTGGCGGTGTTCGCGAACGCGTTGCCGATCTCCACGCCTTTGATGGCCGGGACGCCGAGCACGGCTTGAGCGAGACGCGCATCCAGACGGCGGTCCCAGTTGACGTGCGAACCGAGTCCGGCGGGAACGCCCTGCGCGAAGACTTCGATGACTCCGCCGAGCGTTTCACCGGAGGCGCGCGCGTTTTCGATCGACTCGCCGATTCGGGCGGCGGCGTCGGGATCGGGACACTGCACGTCTGAACCGCAGGCCCGCGTCAGCCGGTCTTGAAACGAGAGGCCCTCCAGCCGGGCAACGTGGCCATCAATGGCCGAGACGTATCCGCCGACCGAAATGCCGAAGGTCTTCAGGAATGCGCGGCATACGGCGCCGACCGCGACGCGCATCGCGGTTTCGCGGGCCGAGGCGCGCTCAAGCGAAGGGCGGATGTCGTCATACCCGTACTTCACGGCGGCCGCGAGGTCTGCGTGTCCGGGGCGAGGCGTGGTGTAGGCGGGAACCGCTTTCCCCTTCCAGTTCGCGTGGTCGGTGTTCGCGATTTGCAGGGCAATGGGCGCGCCGGTGGTGACGCCTTCCATGACGCCTGCGAGGATTTGCGCACGGTCTTTCTCAATGGCCATGCGGTCGCCGGATCCCTTTCCTGTCTGACGGCGCGCGAGGTCGACAAGGATCAGATCCTCCGAGACCGGCAAGCCGGCGGGCATACCTTCGATAATCGCCGTCAAAGCCGGCCCGTGGGATTCGCCGGCGGTCAGATAACGTAAGGGCATAGGTTGATCCGTTTCTCTTGAAAGATACCCGCATTTTACAGGGTGGGGGCGTGTGTTTCAATGCCGAAAGAAAATGATCGTCCCGACCCGCCTTGCGCGAAATTCGGAGTTTAATCCCCGTTGCGGGGCCGTTATACTGTCCCTCACAAAAGGAGAAGAGATATGCGTTGCTCGGGATATTTTTGCGGCGCCGTGCTGCTGGCTTCGGGGGCGTGGGCGCAGCCGGACGCGGCTTTTCATAAGGTTCCCAATGAGACGAACGCGTGGCACGTGCTGCGGGCTAGTGCCGAGACGATGGGGGACGGCCTTGCGATTCATCAGGAGTCGCCAGCCGGAAACGGTTTTCTTTTGCCGCGCGGCGCATGGCCGCGCCGCACGATGGCGGCGGAGGCGGACATTCTGATGCGCCAGCGACTGGTCGCCAGCGGCTGGAATTTCGGCGGCGTGACGCTCTATCAGGACGATGCCAATTACTGGATGCTTGCGCTGGTCGAAGGTCCGGGCGGCGTCCATACGGTCGACTTTCTGGAAAATCAGGCGGGGGTTTGGCAGGCGCAGAACGAGGCGAAGACGGCGCTGAAACGCGAGGGCAACGTGTCTTTCGCATGGAAGCCGGATACGGCCTATCGGTTGCGGCTCGCGTTCGAGGACGGCCGTGTGACGGCACGGGTGAGTGACCCGGCAGATGGGCGCGTGTTGGGCTCGGCGTTCTTCGTGTTGGAAAAGATGCCGGCCGTCCGCTCCGGCCGCCCCGGCGTCGTCGTCCGTGCGAGTGCGGTCGAATGCCGGAATTTCCGCTTCGGGATGACGGTGGTGCCGTCTGCAGATCGGCGATCGGCTGTGGCGCTGCTGGACGATGCGCTGCCGGGCCATGACCGTGCGGCGAACGCGCGGCTCGCCGCGGCCTTGCGGAAACGCGGTCTTGCCGTGACGAGCCTGACGGCCGGGCAGCTTCTTTCGGAAACGGTTTTGACGGCCGACGCGTTTCGCGTCTTCATTGTTCCGAAGTGCGACGCATTGCCGGCCGCACTGGGTCCGCTGATTCAGGATTACGCGCGCGGCGGCGGGCATCTCATCTTTTTGGGCGGACCTTTTCTGGACCGAGGCATGTGGCAACACGGTGGCGGTTGGCTGGACAAAGAAGGCCTGCAAGCGTTGCTTCAGGCCGTGACGCCGGCGCACCGGCCGTTCGAAATCGGTCCGGCGTACGACACGAAGGCGTGGCGGCGTTCCTGCCAGAACGGCCGCACCGCCAGCGCGTGGCGCGTCTTGAACGAAGGCCCCGGCGGCTCCTCTTGCTTTCGTCTGGATATCTCCGACCTGCAGGGCTGGGACGTGCGGCATTCTCCGGAAATGGAACGGCTGTTCGGCGAAGGCGATAACTTTTTCACGTTCATGGGCAAAGGCGATCCGAAGACCACGCAACTCGCGGTCGAGATCATTGAGCGGGACGGCGCGCGCTGGATCGCGAGCACGCCGCTGACTTCCGAATGGCAGCGCGTTGGCCTCCGCCTGGAGGAGTTCCGCTACTGGAAGGATTCGGGCGGCGCGAAAGGGCGCGGCCATGACGGCGACCGTCTGAATCCGCGGCTGGCCGTGCGTGTCTGCTTCGGACTCTCGGCCTCTCACACCTCGGCGGTGGGGGCTGGCCCGCACACGATTTGGCTGGCGGACATCGGAACGGCTCCCGATCCGCTGCTTGCGGCGGGCGTTGCCCCGGCCGATCTGTCGGGAAGCCTCGAAACCGTCTATCCGCGCTACAAGGTGTTTCCCCTTCAGAACGCGTGTTTCGGCAGCGATACTGCGGCCCGTGCCTGCGGCGGAACGGTCTGCGCGATACCGCGCACGGTCGGGGAAGGACTGCGGCGTGATTGCCGTTGGCGCTTTGTGCCGCTGACGAGTGTGATGGATCAGGGCGCGGAAATCGGCGGTGTGTCGGAATGGCTTCTGCTTCATAGCCGTTTCCCGCTGGACGGAACCGTGATCGCCGGCTTCGGCTATTCCGACCCCGCCGTTTGGTCGTCGCCGGAGATCGCTGCGCGCATCGCGGATGTCGCGGAGCGGATCACGCGCGGGGTGATGTTTGAAGCGGCGGGCACGGAAGAGTTCGCGTATTGGCCGGGCGAAGAAGTCCGTCTCGGCGCCTGCGTTAGATCGTTCAGCCAAAAGACGGAAGAGCGCGAGATCATGCTCCAGATTAAGACCGTAGAACGGGTGGTATGGAGCGAGACCGTCAAACGATCGTTCGCCGAAGGGGTGTCGGACGTGGAGTTCGTCTGGACGAGCCCAAAAGAGCCGGGCGAATATCTTTTTATCGCCCGGCTTTCGGGAGAGCATCGGGATGAAATCAGACACGGGTTCGCCGTGCTTGATCCGACGCCTGCGCCCAAGAGCGCTTGCATTTCGGCGCGGGACGGCGATTTTTGGCGCGACGGGAAAAAGTGGTATCCCGTGGGTGTCAACTTCTGGCCGCTCTATGTGTCGGGCATGGATTCGGAGGACTACAGCGCGGGATGGCTGCGTGACCCTTATTATTCGCCCTCTCTGGTGGAGCGGGATCTGGTCCATCTGCGTGAACTGGGCATCAACATGGTGAGCATCCAGACGCCGCCGCTGAAGGAGCACCGCAACCTGCTCGATTTCCTGCGTCTCTGCCGGAAATATGACATCCATGCCAACCTCTATCTCGGACAGGCGTCGCCGCTGGCGTTCAATGACGCGGAGCTGAAAGCGTATCTCGAGGCCGCCCGCTTGCCGGGCAACCCCACGGTCTTCGCGTATGACACGATCTGGGAGCCGGGCAATCACGTTTTTAGAAACGACGCGGCGCGCGCGCGTTGGGATGACGAATGGCGGGCGTGGATCGTCGAGCGGTACGGCTCGGTCGAGCGGGCCGAAAAGGATTGGGGATTCAAGGCGCGTCGTGACAAGACGGGGCGGGTCATTTCCCCGGGGGACGCGTGTTTCACCGAGGACGGCGCATGGCGCGGGATGATGGCGGCGTATCGCCGTTTTATGGACAATCTGACCAGCCGCTACTGGGGCAAGGCGCACCGTCGTCTGCACGAATTGGATCCCAACCACTTGGTCAGTTTCCGGCAGGGAAATACCTTGCCGTACGACTTCGCGCTGAGTGGGCCGGTCAAGCATATCGACTTCATCTGTCCCGAAGGCTATGCGATCCGCGACACGGACGAGGGCGAAGACGCGATCGGGTTCATCACGCGATACGTGGATTACACGACGGGCGGTAAACCGATCGTCTGGTCCGAGTTCGGCCAGAGCGTTTGGGATGCGGTGCGCATGGAGCCGAATCCGGCTGCGATCGGGAAACAAGGCCATTACTCCGAGCGGTTCTATCGCGCGGCACTCGCGGCGGGCGCGGACGGAACCGTTCCATGGTGGTGGGTGGGCGGCTACCGTGTGGGCGAGCGGAGCGATTTCGGGATCGTCGGCCCGGACCGGTCGGAACGGCCCGCCGCGCGGCTGATCCGCGAGTACGGTCCGCGCCTGAAAACACCGCGCGAGAAAGCCCAGCCTTCGGCGTGGTTCGAGTTCGACCGCGATGCGCATGCGGGCGGCTACTGGCGAGCCGCTTTCAACGAGGGCGCGCAGGCATACCGCGCGGCGGCGAAGGAAGGAAAGACACTCGGCGTGCGGACCGCGGGATCGGGCACGGATTCGGCGACCGTCCCCCTGATCGCCGTCGGCAACGTGCCGTGCGACGGCACAAACCCGCCAAAGCACCTGGACGCGGAGTTCAACTTCCTGCAGGTGCTCAACGCGGATGGCGTGTGGCAGGAGGCCGAAGACGGCGCGGAGATCACGGTCAAGGCGGGGCAGCCGGTGAAAGCCCGCGCGTCGGTCGGGAACGCGCAGGAGGCGACCTGGAGGGGTGATAAGCCGGGGCATCATCCGCTGCGAGGGGTGATGCTGGTGACCCGCGCGAAAGAGGGCGCGCGAGAAGTGGGTGTCCAGCCTCTGCCCCGCGACGCGAATTGGACTTCCGCAGATGTGCCATATCTCGGCGATGCAGACTTCGGCGAGTTTGAGCTGTTTAAGAGCGCCGGGCAAACGTTCGTGATGCCGGTCGTCTTGTCGGTGCGGATGGAATTGCATTCGCGCGGGCCGCTCATCCCCTTTGGCGAAGCACGGGTGTTTACGCTGAAGGCGAAGGGGCCGTAGGCGGTTGAGGTTGGGCGACTCGCTGGGCCGACCGGAAATGCCGTCTGTCCGGCGGCCGGCCCCAACCTGAGTTGAAGGCCGCATCAGTCAGCAAAAGGATTTTCGAAACGCAGGCCAGTGAAGCGTGAGAAGTCGGCGTTTTGTAGGTTTTTCTCTTTAACGGCGCGTTATCTTACGTCAGCACGCCTTTGGGCGTGGCCTCGTTGTCATCCCACCAGCCGGGCTTCTTGGTCGCGGTCTTGGCGATGTCCTTGGAGGTCATTTGAATGCCCTTGGCCGCCACGCCTTTGACCAGCACCTCGCTGGGGGTGAACATCTGCTGGTGGATGCGCTGAGCCTTGGCGGGCTTGTACTTCACGTACACCGTTTCGGGCACGCCCTCCTCGAAGAGGATGATTTTGCTGTCCTCCGGCGCGAGGTGGTACTCTTTGTTCTGGATCGCTCCACCGAAGGCGAACCGTTTGATGTAGGTGAAGCCATAGTGCGGCTCGGTGTAGATCGCGGTGAACTCTTTGTCGCGGTCGAAGATCTGGCAATAGCACCCGCCCTGTTTATCCACGAAGAACTTGTCTGGCGGCGGCATCATCTTATAGCGTCCGTCGTTCCAGACCACGATGATCTTGTCGAGTGAGGAACACTTGAAAAGTTCTTCGCCGCCACGGATGTCGGTGCCGATGTAGCCGTTCTCGCGGTCGATCTTGAGCGTGAGTTCGGTGGCGGTGAGCGCGCGCACTTCGATCTGGGCGAACGCGGACGGCGCGATCTTGGTCAGACGCGGATATTTGTCTTTGTACTTCTTGATGAGGTTCTTGAGATAACGCACCGCGAAACCGCGCAAGCCTTTGATGTTCTCGGCGACTTCGGCCTCTTCCTGGAGAATGGCCTCGATCTCTTTCCTGTTCTTGTCGATGTCGTAGCGCGAGATGCGGCGGATCTTGATCTGAAGCAGGCTCTCCACGTCGTCGAGCGTCACGTCGCGGCGCAATTTCTTCCGAAAAGGCTTGAATCCCTCCAGCACGGCCTGCTGCACGGCTTCGTAGGTGGTCTGTTCCTCGATGCGCTTGTAGATGCGCTCCTCGATGAATATCTGCTCCAGCGTTTTGGAGTGGAACAGGTTGTCCAGTTCGCTCTTGCGGAGCTCCAGTTCGCGGTTCAGCAGCTCGAGCAGCTGGTCGGTGCAGGCGGTGAGAATTTCCGAGACGGTCATCTCGCGCGGCCGGTTGCGGAAGAGCACGACCGGGCGGCTCGTGAGGGACGACTCGCAGTCCGTGAAGGCGTAGAGGGCCTTGATCGTCTGGTCCTGCGTGGCGCCGACATTGAGCAGCAGTTCGATCTCGACTTTTTCGGCGGTGAAATCGTTGATCTGCTTGACCGGGACCTTCTTTTTTTTGATCGCCTCTTCGATGTTGGCGATGAGCGATTCGGTGGTTTGTCCCCACGGCAGCGCGGTGATCGCGAGCTTGTTGGGCTGGCGCGGCTCGATGACCGCGCGGATCTTGATGCGGCCCACGCCGTCGGCGTACTCGGAGACGTCCATCACGCCGCCGGTCTGAAAATCCGGCAGGACGCGAAAAGGCTTCTTTTGGATGATGGCGATCTGCGCTTCCAGCAGCTCGATGAAATTGTGCGGCAGGATGGCGGTGGACAGGCCGACCGCGATGCCGTCCGCGCCGAGCATCAGCAGCAGCGGAAGTTTCGACGGCAACAGCACGGGCTCTTTGTTGCGACCGTCATAGCTCGGAATAAAGGCGGTGAGCTTGGGGTTGAAGAGTTCGGTCCGGGCCAGCTCGGTGAGGCGGCACTCGATGTACCGCGTGGCGGCCGCGGGGTCGCCGGTAAAGAGGTTGCCGTAGTTCCCTTGGCCTTCGATGAGGTAGCGCTTGTTGGCGAGATTGACGATCGCGTCGCCGATCGAGGCGTCGCCGTGGGGGTGGTACTGCATCGTGTGCCCCACGACGTTGGCGACCTTGATGAAACGGCCGTCATCCTTCTCCCACAGCGAATGCATGATGCGCCGTTGGACCGGCTTGAGCCCGTCCTCGACCGTCGGGATGGCACGGTTGCAGATGGTGTAGGAGGCGAACTGGAGGAAGTTGTCGTCCATCAGTTCGCGCAGGGGGCCGGTGCCGCCGTGCGCGGCGGCGGCGGCCTGCCGGTCGGATGCGGACAGGTTGACGCCGTTTTGCGGGACGGGTTGGTCCGCCTCCTCGCCGTCGGGGGACGGCGAGGGGGAAACCGCGTCAAAGAGCGCCATGTCGTCGAAGAGGCTGGGCGGCTCGTTCGCGGGATCGGAGGGTTTGCCTTGGTTCGGCTTTCCGGAAGCTTTGCTCACGATAACGATTCCTCGGTGATCACCAGATTGTCCATAATGTACTGACGCCGCTCCTGGGTATTGCGGCCCATGTAAAACTCGATTGTATCTTTCAGCTCTTTATCGCGGGTGCAGTCCACGGGGGTCAGGCGTATGGTTTTGCCAATAAAGCCTTTGAACTCGTTGGGCGAAATTTCTCCGAGGCCTTTGAATCGGGTGATCTCGGGGCTCTTGCCGCAATTTGCGATGGCCGTGACGCGCTCCTCCTCGCTGTAGCAGTAAAAAGTGTCTTTCTTGTTGCGCACGCGGAAGAGGGGGGTCTCCAGAATGTAGAGGTGCCCTTCCCTGATGACACGGTCGAAAAATCGCAGAAAGAACGTGATCATGAGGTTGCGGATGTGGAGCCCGTCAACATCCGCATCGGTGGCCAGGATGACCTTCTGGTAGCGCAGATTGTCGACGGTCTCCTCGATGTCGAGGCTCTGCATGAGGTTGTAGAGCTCGACGTTCTTGTAGAGCGTGTCGCGCTTGAGGTCGCAGACGTTGAGGGGCTTGCCCTTGAGCGTGAAGATGGCCTGGCTGTTGACATCGCGGCAACTCACGATGGAACCGGCGGCGGACTGACCTTCGGTGATGAAGATCATGCTGTCGAGGCCGGTACCTTTCTGTTTGTGCAGGTGGCGTTTGCAGTCCTTGAGTTGCGGCACGCGCACCGACACGGCGCGGGAGCGCTCGCGGGCGAGCTTCTTGACGGCGTTGAGCTCGGCCCGCAGCTTGCCGGTCTCCTCGATCTTGCCGATCAGCTTGGCGGCCTCGGAGGGTTCGCGGTGGAGCATCTCCTCGATGACGCGTTTGATCTCGGCCACCAGGTCAGAGCGGATCTCTTGGTTGCCGAGCTTGTTCTTGGTCTGCGACTCGAAGATCGGATCCTTGAGCCGGATGGCGATGGCTCCGATGATGCCTTCGCGCACGTCGTCGCCGTCGAATTTCTTTTTGCTGAACTCGTTGACGGCCTTGAGCAAGCCCTCTTTGAAGGCGGAGAGGTGCGTGCCGCCGTCATTGGTGAACTGGCCGTTGACGAAGGAGTAATAGTCTTCGCTGAACCGGTTGGTGTGGGTGAAGACCAGCTCCAGCGTTTTGGAGCGGTAGTGGAAGGGCTGGTAGAGTTTCTCGAACTGCGCCTCGTCGTGGATCAGGTCGAGCAGGCCGTTTTCCGAGATGATCTTGTTGCCGTTCACGTCGAGGGTGAGCCCGGCGTTGAGGTAGGCGTACATCCGCATGCGGCGCAGGACGTGCTCTTCGCGGAACTGGAATTTCTTGAAGATCTCGCTGTCCGGCGTGAAGCGCACAAACGTGCCGTTGCGTTGGGAATCGGCGCTTTTCCCGCGCTTCTGGGAGACCAAGGCGCCCCGTTTGAAAAAAGCTTCGGAGAAATCGCCGTCGCGGTAGGCCCGCACCTCGAAGTCGGTCGAGAGGGCGTTGACTGCTTTGGTGCCGACGCCGTTCATGCCGACGGAGAATTGGAAGACGTCGTCGCTGAATTTGCCGCCGGTGTTGATCTGCGAAACGCACTCGACCACTTTTCCGAGCGGAATGCCGCGCCCGAAATCGCGGACCGAAACCTCCCCCGTATTGTAATTGATGGCGATCTCGACGCGCTTGCCGTAGCCCATGATGAACTCGTCCACCGCGTTGTCGATCACCTCTTTGAGGAGGATATAGATGCCGTCTTCGTATTGGCTGCCGTCGCTGGTGCGGCCGATGTACATGCCGGTGCGCTTGCGGATGTGCTCGATCGCCGAAAGGGTCTGAATGTGCTTGTCGTCGTACGTGCTTGCTGACATGGAAATTGAAGCTTAAAGGGGTGTATGGCGGACCGCCGGAATGGAGCGGCCCCAACGCGTTATTCGAATGCGGGAAAACCAACCGTCGGCTGCATCGCGAACGTTCGTGCGGACAGTTCGCCAATTGGCTCCGTCTAAAGTAAAACCGGCACGTCGCTCCGGGCGACCGGCAGGTGCGTTATTTGGACGCGTCGGGCGCCGAGGCGTCGGTCTTGCGCCGGATGCTGTTGATCACCACGGGGTCGGTCGGCACGTTCTGGTGGCGCCCCGAGAAACCGGTGGGGGTCTTTGCGATTTTGTCGACCACCTCCATGCCGTCGATCACCTTGCCGAACACGCAATAGCCGTAGCCCATGTCGGTTTTCGATTTGAAATCGAGGTGGCTGCCGTTGTCGACGAGATTGATGAAGAACTGGCTGGTGGCGCTGTCGACGATCATGGTGCGGGCCATGGCCAGCGTGCCGCGCTCGTTGCGCAGCCCGTTGTCCGCCTCGTTCTTGATCGGCGCGTTCGTCTTCTTCTGGATCATCTCGCGCGAGAAGCCGCCGCCTTGGATCATGAAACCGTCGATGACGCGGTGGAAGACGGTGGCGTCGTAGAACTTGGCATCGATGTAGTCGAGCAGGTTGCTGACGGTGGCAGGCGCCTTGTCCGGATACAGTTCCGCCGTAATGACGCCCATGCTTGTATCGATCACAATTTGCACGTTTTTTGACTCCTTAGGGGCGGACGCCTGCAGGGGCATGACCCCCTGTGTTACGTCGGCCTGAACCAAACCCGAAAAAAAAAGCAACGTTGCGATTATCCCCTTCATGTTCAAACCCCTCTGCGCTTTATTACAGGGAAAAGATTACTTGGTTTTGCCCTCAAAATCCAGCCCAAAGTACGGGTTTGCCGCCCCGTCGGGCACGAAACAGGAATTGCAATGACCCTGAAAATGTGCCATAGTACCCGTGTGACTGCGAGGGTTCCTTTACATGGAATTTTGCAGTTCACAGTGAGGGGGATGAACGCATGACATCCGTTTGTGTCCGGCAAGACCATAAATCCCTGTATCGCCAGCTGATGGCCGGCATGTATGACGCCTTGCTGGTGACCGATCCGAATGGCCATCTGATCGAACTCAACCCGCGCGCGATAGAATATTTCCTGTACAAACAAGAGGATGTTTGGGATAAACCGGTCGCGACGCTCATTCCGGGGGTCACGACGCAGATGGTCGGGCGGATACGGAAGGGGCTTGAGGATTCGCGGCACATCATGCTGGATGCCAAGTGCCAAAGGAAAGACGGCAGCTCGTTCGCGGCGGAGGTGACGATCAGCGTGATCGATCTGATCAACAGCGGCGATCTGGTGTTTACGGTCCGCAATACCGAGCGAAGACGCAGGCAGTGGCAGGAGTTGCGGAGCCGGGCCAACGCCTTCGAATGTGCGCAGAGCGCGTGTTTCGTGTGTGACTCGGGACGGTTGTTCCGCGCGGTGAACCGCGCGTTTCTGAGGATGTTCGGCGTGGCCAATGAGGAGGCTGTCCTGGGACATACGTTTGACGAAATGATGCCCGATGATCCGTTGCCCGGCCTGTTCGACCGCGCACTGGCGGGCGAACAGCTGGCGTATCGGATTGGGGCGGACACCGACACGAATAAAGTGGCGGAGGTGGAAGTGCAGATGGCGCCCGACCGTCAGGGCAAAGACAAAATTGTGGGCGTTGTCGGGTCGATCTTGCAGGTTTGATGGGCCCGGATGAAATCGGTTCGTGCCTGTAGAGTCAGGAAAAGCGAGTGTTGATGAAAGTGAAGAGTCCGTCGGTATTGTCGTTTATCGTTTCCAAGGTCGAGGCGGGGCAGACGCTTCAGGTATTTCTTTCCCTGAAGCTGTCGCTTTCCAAGCGGGTCGCGAAAGGCCTCTTGGACGACCGTGTCGTGTGGGTGAACCGCCGATGCGTGTGGATGACGCACCATCTTTTGCGTCAGGGCGATACCGTCGAGGTGCCGGCGGCTTGTCAGCCGAAAAACAAAGAGCCTGTGCCGACCGCGAAAATCCGCGTGTTGGTCGAAGACGAGTACTATCTGGTGGCCGACAAGCCCTCGGGCATGCTTGCCGTCGGGGCGGGCAGCGCGGAGGAGATCCTGCGTGCCCAGACCCAGCTCGCGACGCTGCAGGCGGTGCACCGTCTGGACCGCGACACCACGGGGTGTCTGCTGATGGCCAAAAGCGCGGAGGCTTTTGATGCCGCCGTATCGATCTTCAAGACGCGGCGGGTCTCCAAGCTGTATCAAGCGATCGTGTATGGCAAGTTCGACCGTGCAGCCTCCACCATCGATCAGGAGCTGGACGGCGAGCGGGCCGTGAGCCACATCCAGCGTGAAGCGGTCTCGAAGGACGCCAGCTTTCTGAAGGTCAAGATCGAGACCGGTCGCACGCACCAGATCCGCCGCCACTTGGCGTCGATCCGGCATCCGGTCTTGGGCGACCGCGAACACGGCGTGAAATTCGCCCGTGACCCGCGCCTGCTGACCATCCCTCGCCAGATGCTGCACGCTTCGGGGTTGGAGATGCCGCACCCCATGCTGTCGGGGAAGACGCTCAAGGCCCACAGTCCCTTGCCGGCCGATTTCCGGCGCTGCCTCAAGCTGTTCGATATGGGCAAATAGCGCTTTGCACGGACACGGACCCGATCGATATGCTCAGCATCCGGACAGTCTGGGTCACGCGGCATGCGGGACATTCACCCGCTTTCGATGTGTTTCCCCCCGTTGCCTCGGCCGGCCCTGTTGCTGACGAGGCCTTGTACGTCACCAACGAGCCGCTGGCGTTCGAAGGCCTTTTTCCTGCGGGGCGCGGCGGTGTGGTCGATGTGATGGCGGTGCACGCATTCGCGTTTTCCCAGTCTCCGGCCGAGCGCGCGGAACAGCTTTTCGAGGGCGGCCAGGCCTCGGCCGAAGGACTCTGGCGGGTGTGGGAGCGGATGTCGGAACGGCTGGACGCGATGCCTCTTTGGGCGTTGGAGACCATCGAGCTGGTGCTGCGCGATCTCGACGAGCGCCCCCTCTCTCGCTTGATCGGACATTTCGCGGCGCACGTGCGCGGGGAGGGGATGAGGTGCGGCAACTGGAGCGATTCGTTCGCCCCGGACGCGCGCTGGGGCGAGCGGCGCGAGCTCCCCGCGCATGCGGACTGTTCGCCCCTCGATGTGGCGCGCATCGCATCGCACTTGCTGCCGGGCGGGACTTTCGCGCGGATGATGCCCGGATACGAGTCGCGCTCCGGCCAGGTCGAGATGTCGCGGGCGGTGACGCGTGCTTTCAACGAGGGCAAGCACCTGATGGTCGAGGCCGGCACCGGCGTCGGCAAGAGTATCGCGTATCTTGTGCCGGCGGCCGCGTGGGCGCGGCTCAACGACGTGCCCGTGGTTGTCAGTACCAACACCCGCAACCTTCAGTCCCAACTCATCGAGAAAGATTTGCCGCTGGTGCGCGAGGCGATCCGTGTGGAGTTCGGGCCGGGCGATGCCGGCGTGCTGCGCGTGGCGCTGCTTAAGGGGCGAACCAACTACTTCTGCCTGAGGCGCCTGGCGATCCTGTTGGAGCACAGCCAGTTCGAATTGGAACGGCCCGAACTGCGCTATTTCGCGGAGGCGGTGGCTTGGTCGGTGCAGACGTCCGACGGAGATCTTGATTCCTTTGCGGGGGCGGGCCATGCCGATGCCGCGTTTCTCGCCAAGCTCTCGTCGACGGGCGAGGAGTGTCCTGGACGCGCATGCCGTTACTGCCGCCGCTGCTTCCTCCAGAAGGCGCGGGCACGCGCTTCGTTCGCGCACGTGGTGATCGCGAACCACGCGCTGGTTTTTTCCGAGTCGCAGATGCCGGGCTCTGCTTTGCCACCTTATGCGCAGATCGTTTTCGACGAAGCGCATAACCTGGAAGAAGCCGCCACGCGCCACTTGTCCACGGAGGTCACGCAGGCGCGGCTCAATCAGCTGTTGCGGCGGCTGAGCCGCGGCAGAGGACGGCGGTCAGGCGGCGTGTTGGAGGTTTTGCGCAACCACCTCGAGAAAGGGGCGGTCACGGCGGACGCGGAAACGGCCAAAGCCTTGCGCCGTCAAATCCGCCTGATCAGGGGCGCGCTGGACGACGTGCAGCTTGCGGCGCGGCGGCTGTTCGAGACGCTCTATGGCCTTGTCGCTCCGGGCCGGGAGGCGGCGCGGTTCCGTTGCGTTCTGGAACGGGACACCGGGTTGGTGGACGAAGAAGGTGGGCAACCGCTTCCGTCGCGCGAGGTGTGCCGAGGCGGAACATTTGGCCCGTGCGGGGCGGAATGGGACGAACAGATTCTGGCCCGGGACAAGGTCGCGCTGAAAAAGTCGGTCGCCGATGCGGCGGGGCAATTGCTTGCGCTGGCCGAGGCGCTGCGGCGGACCTCCGAGGGCGAGCTGGCCCTGTACGGCGATCAGGCGGCCAATGTCGAGGGCTCGGCTGCATCGCTGCGGGCGTTCGCGATGGATGTCGACTTCGTTCTGGCCGGCTCGGATGCCGAGCATGTGTTCTGGGCCGAGCCGGTCAGCCGAAGCGCTGGAACGGCCAACCTGTTCGCGGCACCGCTGCGAATCGGGAACGCTTTGGCCGACTTGCTCTATCGTCAGAAGTCGTCGGTTATCTTCTGTTCCGCGACCCTGAGGGTCGGCAGTTCCTTCAGCTATATCGGCAAGCGGCTCGGCATCGATCTGATCGAACCCGAACGCCTGTTCACCTGCGTGGCGGAGAGCCCGTTCGACTACCTGGCGCAGTGCGCGGTGTTGGCGCCGACCTTTCTGCCCGAGCCGTCCGGGGCGACCGGCGGCGGTTATGCCGAGCAGCTGAGCGGCCTGATGCTCGACGTGTTCACGCGTACGCGGGGCCGGGCCATGGGATTGTTCACCAGCTACGAGATGATGAACCAGGTGGCCCGGCTGCTGGAGGAGCCGCTGCGCGAAGCGGGCATCCGGCTTCTGGTCCACGGCGTCAACGGCACGCGCGACCAGATCACGCGGCTGTTTCGCGCAGGTGGGGCGTGTGTGCTGTTGGGAACCCACTCGTTCTGGGAAGGCGTCGATGTGGCCGGGGAGGCGCTGAGCTGCGTGGTGATGGCGCGGTTGCCGTTTGCGGCCGTCGGCGACCCGATCGTCGAGGCTCGCAGCGAGCAGATCGATCAGGGGGGCGGCAGCTCGTTCCGCGAGTTCGCGTTGCCGCAGGCCGTGATCCGCTTCCGGCAGGGGTTTGGCCGCCTGATCCGCACGCGCTCCGACAAGGGCGTGGTGATTGTGGCGGACCCGCGGATCATCACCAAGAGTTACGGCGCGACGTTCAGGAAGAGCCTGCCGTGCCCGTTGCAGAAAATGGAAAATCTCGGTGAATTGCTCGCGCGCGTGGAAGCGCTCTTCTCCTAGAAGAGGATGCACAGAGAACGTTCGTTGAGGACTGCGGTGAGCGTGGCGAGGTCAGAAACGAGGTTCGCGGATTCGTTGGCGAGCGCATCCGGGGCGGTTGGGGTACCGGCCCATGTGCCGAGCTCGGAGAAGTACGGCACTGAAACCAGATGCGGCATCTCGCCCGACGGGCGAGGCGCCGTGCTCTTCAGCAGCAAGAGCGCACTTCCCGCCACGATGAGGCCGGCGGCAATGCGCAGAAAAGACTTCGCGACGGGATGAGGCTGCTGGCGTGTGGCCCCGTGCGGCCGGAGTCCGGCAAGGCGCCCGCAGGCCCGTCCGACGCGCGTGGCGTCGACGTGCCCCAAGGCCGGGGCAGACTGCCGTAGCGCATTTTCAAGCGTGTCTGGAGACAGATGGTTTCTTCTCATGTGTCACCTCGGTTTCCATTGTGTGCGGCCTCGTCTCGCTCCAACGCGCGGGCCAAGGTCGCGCGCGCGCGGTACAGGAGCACCCGGACGTGCACAGAGGTGCGGCGGGTCATCGCCGCGATTTCTGCGGGTTCCAGTTCCTCGCCGTATCTCAGCCATAGCAGCTCGTAGTCTCCGGGCGATAACCGCGCGCGGGCGAAACCCCACAGGTCCGCTTCTGCGCACCTGTCCTGCGCCGGTCGCCGGTCGGGTACATCGTCGGCTTCCTCCAGCGGGACGGTCGGCTTGCGGGCCCGGTGCCAGTTCAACATCACGCGGCGGGCGACAGTCAACGCCCACGGCAGGAAGGGCCGCTGCGGATCATATGCCCCTGCAGCCCGGTAGAGGCGCAGGCATGTTTCCTGAAACAGGTCGTCTCGGTCCGCCTCGGGCACGCCGAGTTGGGAAAAGAAACGCGCCAGACGCGGATCCAACGCCTCCGCGATCACGCGGAAAGCGTTGGCATCCCCTTCTGCCACAATCCGCATCGCTTGACGCAGCGGGGCATCATTCTCTCCTGTAAAGGCCACGGGGCGTAACCGGGAATTCAGTTCACTTGGGCGGCGGCAGGCGCTGCTGCTGCGGCTTTTTGGGCGGCGTCACGCTCCTCGCGTGCCCGCAGAACGCTTTCGATCATGCTTCGCGGCAAGGTCAGGGTGACGTCGACGGTGCGTCCTTTGCACGTGATTTTCGCTTGGGTGGCAACCGTTGCGGACTCGGGCGCTTCGGCGGCGCGCAGCATCGCGATCGCCTGGATGCCTTGGAGGGCCTGCTGGATTTGCAGGGCGGTTGCCTCGGTCGTAGCGGTGACCGAAAGCGTGGCACCCAGCGACTCGGCGCCCGTTGTGCCGATGCTCAGGCTGAGGGCGTCGGCCTGCTTAAGAGCTTCGGCTTTGGGCGCGGCCCCCACGATCGTAGAAAGGGCAAAGGCATGGAGCGTCAACAGGTCTTGGCCGTTGCGGGCGAAGGCTCCCTTCAGCGGCGAATTCACGCTGAGTCCGGCTTTTTTTCCGGAGAGAACGTCGAGCGCGTCGGTGATCGCGGTCGGCGTGTTGGAGAGCATGGCGAGGCCTGGTTTAGCGAAGGCCAGACATTTCTGTTTGTTGTCTTTATCGTCCAGCCAGCATTGCACGGCGATGCCGTCGTGGTCGGTGGACGTGTAATTCTTGGTTCCGGCCAGAATGGTGGTCAAACGTTGCGCGTCGAAATGGCCATAGACGTAAGCGATGCCGCCTTTTTCCGCGTCGCCGTTTCCGGCGATCACGAGGTGGTCGATGTCGTTGAGCAGGTCAACGCCGAACATGGCTTTGACGGCCGCGAGTTTCCGGTCCGCCTCCTGCCGTTTGCCCATGTTTATTTTGTCGGCAATCAAATTCATCAACGGTGAGGCATGGGCTGCCTTGACGTCCACCGTCAGAACCCAGTGGGTTTGCGCGGGGAAATCTTTCAGCTCCGCCGCGTGTGAGGAGAAGACGTGAGCGCAGACGAGTGCGCCGGCTGTGGCGAGGATGCGTTTCAACATGGTGTGCTCCTTGTTTGGATAACGGACGTTCGGTGATGCGGAAGGACTGGACCTGTCGCGCTTGACATCGGATTGTACACACGGAAGGACGGTGGCGTTACAGGAGATGAAAAAAAGATGCGCCGGAGAACGGACGCGTGCCAGAGACGGCTACGGATTCAGCACTTTGATCTCGATCGTCCGGAAGTCGACCGGGTTGCTTTCCGACTGGAGCGAAATCGTTCCTCCGCCGATCAACAGCTCGCCGCCGTTCGCTTCGATGAGTTTCTTGGCGTCGCCGTCCTTCGGGTCGTACTGCGGCTTGTCATAGGCGAGGACGGCTTCTCCGTCGATGCGGTGGATGATTGTGCGATGGCCTCGCGCTTCGATCTCGACGGTGACCCACTGGTCGCCGTGGTACGTTTTGGATTTCGAGTTGAGCGTGTGCGGGGTGTAGAGCTGCCCGTCCCGCTCGACGTTCGTGCCGGGCGTGCAAAGGTTGGCGGTGGTGCGGTTGCCGGAGCCCAACCCGCCGAGGAACTGGACCTCGATCGAGACCGGAAAGTCCTGGTCTTTACGCATGGAATCGGGCGTTTGTCCGTGGATCATCGCCCCGCTGTTGCGCTTGGCCCAGCCCGCGCCGTCGGGCAATTGCTCGCCCACGAACCGGTATTCGACGCGGAGGATGTAATTGGTGAAAGGCGTCTTATAGAAAAGGTGCCCGAACCGATTCTTGAATGCGCCGTCGTAACCGTCGTATCGCACTTTGATGAGTCCGTCCTCGACGCGGAAGGTGTTGGCGAAGTTTTCGCCCGCCGGGTAGCCCTTGATTTTTGGCGTCCAGCCGTCGAGGCTCTTGCCGTTGAAAAGGGGTGTCCATCCCTCCTCGGCAACGGCGCAAAATGCGAGGGCGAGGGTGAGCAGGGCTGTCAGCGTGAGTTTCATGTTTTGTCCTTTCATTGGAAGCGCATGTTTGTCGAAACGGCGGAGATCATTGAATGGGCACAAGTCGGATGGCGTGGCCACCGTTCTCAGCGAGGTCGGCGACGATCGAGTCGGCGGCCGTCACTTCGCGTGTGGCGCAAACCACCCGGGTGCGGTCGGTACCGTCCGGCGCGCCGTCACTGTAGATCTGGGCCGAATAGGCCTTTCCGGGCGTCAGGAAGATGAGCGGGATCGTCAGCGCGCGGCGTTCCAGCGCGTTGATTGTGCCGACGAACCAGACGTCGCCGGTGCGCCGCGCGACCGTGGCATAAGCGCCGATCTTGCCGTTCAGGACACGTGTGTCGTCCCACACCGTGGGCATCTGGCGCCAGAAATCGAGTTCGGGCTCTGCTTTGTATAGGCCGGGATTGTCGTACCAGAAAAGGAATTGCCACGGGCTGTAGGTGACCACGCCGAGCGCCAGCTGATGAGCCCGCGTATTTTTGACGCGGTTGTTGTACCAGCACGGCGTGTAGTCGCCGGGACCGCAGAGGTAGCGCGTGAAAGGGAGTGCGCAGTTGTGCGGTGCTGCGGGCATTTCCTCGTTGCCGCGGATGCCTTCGACGGTCATCACGTTGGGCCAAGTGCGCTGGTTGCCGGTGAGGCGGTATTCGTCGTGGATGTCGATCATCATGCCGGCTTTGCCCGCCTTGCGGATGGCTTCGTGCAGCCATGTGGTCCACCTCTGGCTGCCCACATTGACGAACCCGTACTTCATGCCGGCGATGCCCCACGCTTTGTAGAGCGGAAGCAGTTCGTCGAGGCGATGTTCCAGTTCGCGGCGGTTGACGTAGACGATGATGTTCACGCCGTGCTCTTTGCCGTACCGGATGACCTCGTGCAGGTCGAGCGGCCCCTTCGAGCGTTTAGGGTCGAGGTTGACTGCGCGGGCGTCGGACGCGTCATCGTATTCGTTGCCGTACCAGCCGGCATCGAACTCCACATATTGCAGATTCATTTTTGTGGCGAAGTCAATGCAGGCTTTTCCGCCTTGGGTGGTCAGTGAGGTCTCGCGGATCACCTTGCCGGGTTTGATCCACGCCGTGTCGGCGATCTTGGACGGCTCGTTCAGGTTCAAAAGCAGATCGCTCTGCTCAAGCAGGCTGCACGCGTTGTCGGCCACCATGACGTACCGCCACGGTGTCGCGCCCGGGATGGGCAGAGCCGCCGGCCCATCGAGGCGCCCCGTCAGCGCATGGGGCTGTCCCGCAAGCGGAGCGAGTTTCATGCGGGCGAAACTGAAAAGTCCCGCTTCGCCGATCGCCGCAACCGGACCGTCCGTCAGCTCGACCGTGAGCGGGCGTTCGGCACCTTCCTTGACCGTGTCGATCGTCGCGGGTTTATATTCTCCTTGGGCGGCATAGACCGGCCACGCGCGGTGGTCGCCGGTGAACACGAATTCGGTGTTCTCTTTGGTGATCTCCAGTTGGGGTGTCGCTTGTTTCGGAAAAACGTAGCGGAAGGCAAAGCCGCCCTTGTAAGCTCGGCATTCAAGGTTGAAGTTCAGTTCCGCGCTCCGGTTCGCGAACGAGAGAACGAGCGACGTGTACTCGTCCGTCACTTGGGCGCGTTCGCCGAAGGGCGGACGCCACGTCTGGTTGACGGTGTCTCGCGTTTCGGCCACAAGCGTGTTGCCGGATGTGAGCGGAGCTTTCCCGGTTGCCGAGAAACCGAGCGCAGATTTCAGAATGACCGGTTTACCCTTGTAGCCCAAGCGGTAGGTGACTGTCCCCGTTTCGGAAAGGGAGAACGTTACGCAGAGATTATGGTCGGGCGATTCGAGCGTTTGATCCGCGCGACAGGCGGTGACGACGATTGCGGCCCAAACGGTCATGAGCGGTCGAATGAAAGACACTGGATACTCCCTTTAAACGTATTCGCATGAGTATAGCTAAATGGGTGACGGTCTGTCGTGTGCATTCTCATCGGCGATCAGCGGTGACCCCGGTTTTTTTGAAAATCGGCTTTGACGTCCGTGCGATTTTTGGTACATTACGCCTACATTTTCTGCGGGCGTAATTCAATGGCAGAATAGGAGCTTCCCAAGCTTCTTACGTGGGTTCGATTCCCATCGCCCGCTCCATTTTATCATCGTAAACCGCTTAGCATCAACATGTTAAGCGGTTTTTAAGTTTTTGGCATGTGTACACGCTGTGCACACTGGGTGTTTGGTGTGATACATTACTGATCGTGGCAGACGTTACCGGGCGACGCGGTCTTCAATTCCTATTTCTCGCATTTGGGCGACGACGGCCGCGGGGAAACCGTGAGCGCGATCGGGACATGGGACGTGAAGCACGTGTTGGGCGAAGCCGATGTCGCGCCGGACGGCAGTTGCACGTTTGAATGCCCCGCGAACAACGCCGTCTACTTCCAGTTGCTCGACAGCCTCGGGCGTTGCGTGCAGACCATGCGCAGCTGGACGATGGTTGCGCCGGGCGAGGAATCCGCCTGCGTGGGCTGCCACGAGGACAAAATGCAGGTCTATCCCGCCGACAAGGGTATCGCCTCTTCCAAGGTCCAGCGACTCCATCCCGCCGCCGGCCAGCCGCCGCATCCGCTTTTGGCGCGGCTCGACAAGGAAAACATGCTCGCCAGCGCGACGAACTATCTCGGCGTGGACGCGCCGCGTTCCAGCGACCCGAACGCGCCTACGGAAGGGTTCAGCTTCGTGCAACGGATCCAGCCGATACTGA
>DAOPZC010000065.1:0-25230 GCA_035353175.1 Kiritimatiellia bacterium
GTCGCGCTCCCCGAACCTTTTCTGTTTCGGTGTCATGAATTGTGAGGCAACGCGCAGGGCGGTTCCCGAAGAAAAGGAGAGTTGCTAAAAGGGGGCCGGGCGTGTAAAATTAACCCCGTCAAAAGGGATGTATCTTTAGGGTGATGCGTTGCGATGGCCCATCGGGGCTCAGCTATGGGAGCATGCCATGCCTGCTGAGAAATCGATCGCGTATTTTTCGATGGAAATCGCGTTGGCTCCTGACCTGCCGACCTACAGCGGCGGTTTGGGCATGTTGGCGGGCGACACGATCCGCGCCGCCGCCGACCGCGCCATGTCGATGGTGGCGGTCACCCTGCTCTACCGCAAGGGCTATTTTTTTCAGCAGCTCGATTCCCGCGGCGGGCAGATCGAGCAGCCGGTGGAGTGGGTCGTGGACGACTTTCTCAAGGAGCTTCCGCAGCGGGTCGCCGTCACGATCGAGACGCGCGCGGTGTATGTCCGGGCATGGCAATATGACGTGACGGGCACGGACGGCGGCTTTGTGCCGGTTTATCTGCTGGACACCGATCTGCCCGAAAACAGCGAGTGGGATCGGCATCTGACGGATTATCTCTACGGCGGCGACGCCTGGCTGCGGCTGTGCCAGGAGATTGTGCTGGGGATCGGCGGCGTGCGGATCCTGCGTGCGCTGGGGCACCGGCAGCTTCAGCGGTTCCACATGAACGAGGGGCACGCCGGTCTCCTGACGCTGGAGCTGCTGCACGAGCAGGCTGAGAAGGCGGGTCGCGCCACATTCAACCAAGACGATGTCGAGGCGGTCCGCCGCCTCTGCGTCTTCACGACACATACGCCGGTGCCGGCGGGGCACGACAAGTTCTCGCTGGAGTACCTCCGCAGGGCGCTCAATGTCGCCGAACTGGAAACGATGAAGCCGGTGCTCTGCTGCGAGGGGCTCTTGAACATGACCTATCTCGCGCTCAACCTCAGCCATTACGTGAACGGCGTCGCCAAGAAGCATGCCGAAGTCTCGCAGCAGATGTTCGGCCAGTACCAGATCGACGCTGTGACCAACGGCGTGCACCCGGCCACGTGGGCCAGTCCGCCCTTTCAGGCGCTGTTTGACCGCCACATCCCCGGTTGGCGCAGCGACAGCTTCATGTTGCGTTACGCGTTGAGCATTCCGCCGCTGGAGGTCTGGGACGCGCATCAGCTTTCGAAGCGGCGGCTCATCGAACACGTCAACAAACTGACCAACGCGGGCTTGGACGCCAATGATTTCACGATCGGCTTCGCACGACGCGTGGCGACCTACAAGCGGGCCGACCTGATCTTTTATGACGTGGGCCGGCTGAAGGCCATCGCCGGCAAGGCGGGGCCGTTTCAAATCATTTTCGCCGGCAAGGCCCATCCGCAAGACGACAAGGGCAAAGAGTTGATCAAACGCATTTTTCAGGCCCGCGACGCCTTGCGCGGCAGCGTCAAGGTCGCGTATCTGCCGAACTACGACTGGGATCAGGCCCGACTGCTGGTTGCGGGATCGGACGTGTGGCTCAATACGCCGCAGCCGCCGATGGAGGCGTCGGGGACGAGCGGCATGAAGGCCGCCGTCAACGGTGTGCCCAGTCTCAGCGTGCTGGACGGCTGGTGGATGGAGGGCTACATCGAAGACACGACCGGCTGGGCCATCGGCGAACCCTGCGGACTCCCTCCAGTCGGCCTCGACCGATGCGAATGCGACACCCGTTCGCTCTACGATAAGCTTGAGCATGTCATCATCCCTTCATTTTACAAAAATCGCGGGCATTATCTTGACATCATGCGCCATGCGATCGCCTTGAACGGCTCGTTCTTCAACACCCACCGGATGCTGTTGCAGTACGTCCTGAAAGCCTATTTCGAGTGAAACCCTGAATCGGTCCTCTTCGCGGAATGAAAGCATCTTGCTCAGATCGCCAACGGCAGACGCCGGACGACGGCCACGCGACTGCGACTGCGGGCGTGGTCGTCGCGGTGCGCGGCAGCGTCGTGGATATGCGTTTCGATGCGCTGCTGCCGAGTATCTATTCGGTGTTGCGCGCGGGAGATGGCGGACGGATCATCATCGAAGTGCTGGAGCAGCGCGACGTGCGCCACGTGCGGGGAATCGCGCTGACGCCGACGCAGGGGCTCGCGCGCGGCATGACGGTGGAGGCGACGGGAGGGACGCTTCAGGCCCCCGTGGGCAACGGGGTCCTTTCGCGGATGTTCGATGTGTTCGGCAATGCCATCGACCGCCTTCCGCCGCCCGTGGACGTCCAGTGGCGTTCCGTGCACCGGGAGCCGCCGCCGCTGGCGCGGCGTTCCACCCGGTCTGAGATCTTTGAAACGGGCATTAAGATCATCGACGTGCTGGTGCCGCTGGAACGCGGGGGTAAGGCGGGACTTTTCGGGGGGGCGGGCGTCGGCAAGACCGTGCTGCTCACCGAGATGATCCACAACATGATCGGGCACCACGGGGGCGTCAGCGTCTTCTGCGGCATCGGCGAGCGCTGTCGCGAGGGCGAGGAGCTGTACCGCGAGATGAAGGCGGCCGGCGTGTTGCCGAACATGGTGATGGTCTTCGGCCAGATGGACGAGCCGCCGGGAAGCCGCTTCCGCGTGGGGCACACCGCCCTGACGATGGCCGAGTATTTCCGGGACGACGAGCGTCGCGACGTGCTGCTGCTGATCGACAACATCTACCGCTTCATTCAGGCCGGGATGGAGGTGTCGGGGCTGATGGGGCAGATGCCGTCGCGCTTGGGTTACCAGCCGACGATGGGCACCGAGCTGTCGGGGCTGGAGGAACGCATCGCCAACACCGATGCGGGCGCCATCACCTCCATCCAGGCCGTGTATGTGCCGGCGGACGATTTCACCGACCCGGCGGCGGTGCACACGTTCTCCCACCTTTCCGCCTCCATCGTGCTCTCGCGCAAGCGGGCGGGCGCGGGATTTTTTCCTGCCGTCGATCCGCTGCAGTCCAGCTCCAAGATGGCGACGCCGGGAATCGTCGGCGAACGGCACTACGGCCTGGCGCAGGAGATCCGGAGGACGCTCGCGCAGTATGCGGAGCTCAAGGACATCATCGCCATGCTCGGGTTGGAACAACTCGCGCCTGAAGACCGCAAGCTGGTCGCCCGCGCCCGCCGGCTGGAACGATTCCTCACCCAGCCGTTTTTTGCCACCGAACAGTTCACCAGCCTCAAGGGCAAGCTCGTCAGCCTCGAGGATGCGTTGGACGGGTGCGAGCGGATCTTGCGCGATGAGTACAAGGATTTCCCCGAGAGCGCGCTTTACATGATCGGGCCGATCGGCGAGGCCGAGGAGAAAATGAAGGGCGCCCGGACGGCGGCCGACAGCCGGCGCTGAATCTTACGGAGATCGTATGGCGACAACGCTGATGAGCCTGAGAATTCTCTTGCCGTTTCAGGTCTTCGCCGAGAAGACCGGCGTGGCACGTATCGTTGCGGAGACCCGAGAGGGGGCGTTCGGCCTCCTGCCCAACCGCCTCGATTGCGCGGCGGCGCTCGTGCCTGGAATTCTGGTTTACGAGACTGAAGCGGACGGGGAAGTGTTGGTGGCCGTGGACGAAGGCGTGCTGGTCAAGGCCGGCCCAGACGTGCTGGTGTCTGTGCGTCAGGCGATCGGCGGAACGGACCTCCGCTCCCTGCAGGAGGCTGTCGAACGGGAATTTCTGACGCGGGACGAGCATGAGCAGAACCTGTTCGCAGTCATGACGAAACTGGAAACCGGCGTGCTGCGCCGTTTTGTGAATCTCCAACATGGCTGACAATCTGAAAAAAACGGTCAAGATCGAGCCGACTTTTGCCCAGCAGGTCGGCGCGAAGGCGGAGCGCAAGCTGAAGGCCCGGCAGCACCCTTCAAAGAGCGTGTGGTTCGGCTTGGGCACGATGGGGTTGATCGGCTGGTCGGTCGTGGTGCCCACGCTGCTCGGAACCGCGCTCGGCCTCTGGCTGGACAAGCGCCATGTGGGCGGGCGCTCCTGGACGCTCGCGCTGTTGGCCGCCGGCCTTACGGCGGGCTGCCTGAACGCGTGGCATTGGATCGACAAAGAAGATAAGGCGATGCGCGAGGAGGATGAGGACGAAGCGGATGACGCGGAGGAGAATGATGTCTGAGACATGGATGTTGGCGCTGGCGGGCGCGGCGGGCGGCGGGCTCGGGGCGGTATTTTTCGGCGGGTTGTGGTGGACGGTCCGAAAAGCGGCCGCTTCCAAGCGCGCGCCGCTGTGGTTTGTCGTCAGTCTCGCGCTGCGGACTGGAATCGTCCTGGCGGGCTTTTATGCGGTTGCCGGCGGACGTTGGGAGCGGCTGCTCCTCTGCCTGTCCGGTTTCGTGGCGTCGCGTCTCGTCGTGATCCGGCTGACGCGGGACGCGGGGAAGGCGGCGTGTTTGACTCCGGAGGCCTGATATGCACTTGAGCCCCGACGAAATCATCTTTTGGCAGCGCGGCGTTTTCAAGCTCAACGCCACGATTGTTTTCACGTGGGGGCTGATGGCCCTTCTGGCCGTCGGCTCGAAACTGATTACGCGGCGGCTGTCCACGGGCATGGAGCGCACCCGCTGGCAGAACTTTCTGGAAATCGTCGTCACCCTGATCGTGAAGCAGATCAAAGACGTGGGCCTGAGCCATCCGCGGCTTTATCTCTCTTTTCTCGGAACGCTCTTTCTGTTTGTCGCTTCGGCAAGCCTGTGCACCGTTTTCCCCCTCTACAAGCCGCCGACGGGGTCGCTCTCGACGACCGCGGCGCTCGCGCTCTGCGTGTTCGTGGCCGTGCCGCTTTTCGGCCTCCGCAGGCAGGGCTTTCTCAGGTACCTCGCGACCTACATGGAGCCGACGTTCATCATGCTCCCGTTCAACCTCATCAGCGAGGCCTCCCGCACGCTGGCGCTGGCCATCCGACTCTTCGGCAACATGATGAGCGGAGAGATGATCATCGGCATTCTGCTGACCATCACGCCGTTCATCTTCCCGATCGTCATGACGGTGCTGGGCTTGCTCACCGGCATGGTGCAGGCCTACATTTTCAGTATCTTGGCCGCAGTGTACATCGCGGCCGCCACTCAAATTCACCATCCCAAGCGCAACCTTGTGCCTCACACTTGAACCCCAACGTACTCAACCAAGGAGATATCATGGACAGCATGACCACCATTGCAGTCGTCTCAATCGTTCTCGCCGGATGCACCACCGCTTTCGGGTCAATCGCGCCGGCGATGGGAGAAGGAAAGGCGGTCGCGACGGCGCTGACCTCGCTGGCGCAGCAGCCCGATGCCTCCGCCACGATCACCCGGACGCTGTTTGTCGGGCTGGCGATGATCGAGTCGGTCGCCATCTACTGTTTCGTGATCTCGATGATCCTCCTTTTCGCCAACCCGTTCTGGCACCATGTCATCGCCCAAACCGCAGGGAAGTAAACCATGCTGATCGATTGGTTCACCGTCGGTGCGCAAACGCTCAACTTCCTCATCCTGGTGTGGTTGATGCAGCGTTTCCTATACAGGCCCGTTCTCCGCGCCATCGATGCGCGTGAGCGGCGGATCGCGCAGGGGCTCGCCGAAGCCGACCAGAAGAAAGCCGAGGCTCAGAAGGAGCGCGAGGAATTCCGCAGCAAAAACGAAGCGTTCGAACGGCAGCGCGCCGCGCTGCTGGGCCAGATGGCCAAAGACGTGGAGGCCGAACGCTTGAGCCTTCTCGAAACGGCCCGCAAGGCGGCCGATACGATGAGCGCCAAACGGATGGAGACGCTGCGGAGCGAAGCGCGTGAGCTGCGCCAGGCCATCGGGCAGCGCGCCCAGCAGGAAGTTTTCGCGATCGCGCGCAAAACGTTGGCGGACCTCGCCGCGACCGGGCTGGAAGAGCGGGTGATCGAGGTTTTTGTCCGGCAGCTGCGCGCGTCGGGCGACCTGGCGCGGGCTGAGCTGACGACGGCGGCTGCGGCCGGCGCGGACCCCGTGCTCGTGCGTACCGCGTTCGACTTGCCGGAAGCCCGCCGCGCCGAGCTTAAAGGCGTGTTCGACGAAATGGCCGCCGCCGACGTGCCCGTCCGTTTCGAGACCGCGCCCGACTTGGTCAGCGGCATCGACCTTGTCGCGAACGGGCGGAAGATCTCCTGGAATATCGCGGCTTATCTCCAGTCGCTGGAGGTGGGCGTCGGCGAACTTCTGGACGCGCGGGAGAAGCCGGAGGGCATGGCCGCCCCGAAACCGGAAGAATCCGCTCCCGGGGCTGCGAATACATGAACAGGACACCTGAAAGCCTGCGGGGCGTTTTCGAAAGCGCGTTCGAGGAAATACGCCAGGCGCGGGAAACCTTTGCGCCGTCACTGAAGCCGCGTGAAGTCGGCATCGTCAGGAACGTTTCTTCCGGCATCGCCAAGGTCTCCGGTCTGGCCAACGTCGGGGTTGATGAACTGGTGGCGTTCGCCGGCGGCGTGTTCGGCATCGCGTTCAATGTGGACGAGGATGAAATCGGCGTTGTGTTGTTGGGCGAACACTGGCACCTGCACGCGGGCGACGAAGTCGTGCGCACGGGGCGGGTCATGGACGTGGCCGTCGGCGACGCGTTGCTGGGCCGCGTCATAGACCCTCTCGGGCGGCCCCTCGACGGCAAAGGGCCGGTGACGGCCGGTGAACGCCTGCCCGTCGAGCGCGAGGCGCGGCCGATCATGGACCGCGCGCCCGTCACGGTGCCGCTGCAGACCGGCCTGACCGTGATCGACGCGTTGATTCCCATCGGACGCGGACAGCGGGAGCTGATTCTGGGCGACCGTCAGACGGGCAAGACCGCCATCGCGATCGACACCATCTTGAACCAGCGCGGAAAAAACGTGATCTGCATTTATTGCGCCATTGGCCAGCGGGCCTCCGCCGTCGCCAAGGCGGTCGCCAACCTCCGCGAGAAAGGCGGCCTGCACTATACGGTGGTGATGGTCGCGGAGGGGAACAACGCGCCGGGGCTTGCCTACATCACGCCGTATGCCGCGACCAGCATCGCGGAATATTTCATGGAGGCGGGGCGCGATGTGCTGATCGTTTACGACACCCTCACGCAACACGCGCGCGCCTACCGCGAGCTTTCGCTCCTGCTTCGCCGTCCGCCCGGACGCGAGGCTTTTCCCGGCGATATCTTCTATCTCCACTCGCGGCTGCTCGAACGGGCTACCCATCTGCGCGAAGACCTCGGCGGCGGTTCGCTCACGGCTTTGCCCATCATCGAAACCGATGCGCAGAACATCTCCGCCTACATCCCGACCAACCTGATCTCCATCACGGACGGCCAGATCTATCTTTCGCCGACCCTTTTCGATTTGGGTGTGCTGCCCGCAGTGGACGTCGGCAAGTCCGTTTCGCGGGTCGGCGGCAAGGCGCAGCGGGAGGCTTACCGTGTGGTGACGGGCGACCTCAAACTCGCCTACGCGCAGTTCGAGGAGCTCGAAACGTTTTCCCGGTTCGGCGCGCGCCTCGATGAGGAGACGCGAAAGGGCATTGAGCACGGGCGGCGGATCCGCGCCTGCCTCAAGCAGCCGGAATTCTCGCCGATGTCCCTGCCCGAACAGATCGCCGTGCTGCTGGCGCTGTCCGCCGGCCTCTTCGATTCTGTGCCGATGGACCAGATGGCAGAAGCCAAACGCACGGTTCAGAAGGCGGCGGAGGGCTTTCCCGCAGAGTTGTGCGCGCGGTTCATGGCCGCCGCGAAATTGGGCGAGGAAGACCGTCAGGCGGTGATCAACACCGTCCGTGCCGCGCTCGCCCGCGCCCGTCCGCGCAGGAACCCTGCGCCGGCGGACGCGGTCACGCCCGGAGAAAAGGCATGAGCGACACCATGGCCAGCCTGAGGAGGAAGATCGGCAGCTCCGAAGATCTTCAGTCCGTTGTCCGCACCATGAAGGCCATGGCCGCTTTGAACATCGGACAGTACGATCAATCGGTGAAGGCTTTGGCCAACTATTACCGAACAGTGGAGTTGGGGCTGCGCGTGTGTTTTCGGGGGCGTCCCTCTGCCTCATCGACGCAAGAGGGGCCCGATGCCGTCGGCGCGAGGGCTCTCGTCGCCGTCGTGTTCGGCTCGGACCAGGGGCTGGTCGGTCAGTTCAACGACGAAGTGGCCGATTATGCGGTCAAGGCGCTTGCGGGCTCACTGGGCAAGCCGCAGGTCTGGGCTGTCGGCGAACGCGTGCATGCGCGTCTGACAGACATGGGCGTGCCGCCGGCCGGGCTCTTCGGCGTGCCGGTCTCGATCAAGGCCATCACTCCGCTCATCGGACAGATCCTCATGGCGGGTGTGACGCGCGAGAGCCGGGACGACGCCTTCGAACTGCACCTCTTCTACAACCGGCCTACGTCGCTGGCCCTTTATGCGCCGGTCAGCCAGCGGCTGTTGCCGTTGGACGATGCGTGGCTCAATGGGCTGTCCGGTCTTTCTTGGCCGACGAAAAACCTCTCCGAGGTCGTGGGGGACAACCCGGCGACACCGCGGGCCTTCATCCGCGAATATCTGTTCGTCTCGCTTTTCCGGGCGTGCGCGGAGTCCCTCGCGAGCGAGAACGCGAGCCGGCTGGCAGCGATGGAACGCGCGGACAAAAACATCGGCGAAATTCTGGATTCTCTTCGGAGCGCGTTCCACGGCCTGCGCCAGAGCGGCATCGACGAGGAGCTCTTCGATGTGATTTCAGGTTTCGAGGCGCTGTCCACGCCGCCGTGCCGCTGACGTCGGTCCGCGCGTCCGGACGCGTGGACCGAATCCGGTTGACGGGCGTTCGGGCCCCGTATACGCTAAATCCATGAAGACGGTCTTTCCCTTTCTCGTGGTCGGGGCCGGCGGTTTCGTCGGTTCGGTCATGCGGTATGCGCTCAGCCTGCTGGGCCAGCGGGCCTCGATCACCTTCCCGCACGGCACCCTTTGGTCAAACCTTTTGGGGTGTCTGGTGATCGGCGTGGTGACCGCCCTGGCGGCCAAGACCGAGGCGCTGTCGCCGACGATGCGCCTGCTGCTCGCGACGGGGCTCTGCGGCGGCTTCACGACCATGTCCACCTTCACTTACGAGCTGTTCAAGTTCGTGCAGGCTTCGGAGTACCTTTACGCGTCCGGTTATTTTCTGCTGACGATGGCCGGTTGCGCGGCGGCCTTCTGTCTCGGAACGTTTGCGGTCACGCTCATTGCGAAAGGATAGGTGAGCCATGGAACTCGGAGGCGACGCCAAACTGCTGCGGATTTTCATCGGGGAGTCCGACAAGGTTCAACACAAGCCGCTTTACGAGGTGATCGTGCGTGAGGCCAAGGCGGCCGGCTTGGCAGGGGCCACCGTTTGGCGCGGCCTCATGTCTTACGGCGCCTCCAGCCGGATCAGGACCTCGAAGATCCTGGATCTTTCCGCCGACATGCCGGTCATCGTCGAGATCGCCGACGCGGAGGCCAAGATCAACGATTTTCTGCCGGTGCTGGACCGCCTGTTCGAGGAGTCCGACTCGGGCGGGCTTGTCACCATGGAGAAGGTCCAGATCATCCGCTACCGGTCAGCCCACCGGTAAGACAATGGGCTGGAACCGAAGAACGAAGGCGGGCGCGAAAATCACCGCGTCCGCCTTCGTTCCGAAGCGGGTGACTGTGCTTATGGCGCGATGTCCGCGAACAGCTTCAGGTCGAGCACATGGATGGCGAAGTTGGCGCTGTTTTTGAGTACGTTGAGACGAACAAAGCGGGCTTTCGTCTCGGGAAAGGAGAAGCTCAGGCCCTCCGCTGTCGCGGGCTTCGGCGCATCCGCGTTGCCCGCCATCTGCCGCCAGTTGTTCCCGTCCTCGGAGAGTTCCAGCGTGAAGGTGTAGGTGCGGCCGTCCTGATGGTAGAAGGTCACGTGCGCGCCGGTGACGGACTGCACGCCGCCGAGGTCGATCTGCGCCTGGGCCGGCCATTTTCCGGCGTGCCACGCCTTTTCGAGCGTGCCGTCCACCAGATTCGCCGGCACGTTGTTGCCTTCGGTCGGGACGTTGGCCGTGACCGCTTTGCCGAGCGCGACGTTGATCCGTTCTCTGAAGAGATCGTCGATGGCCTTCTTGTTCTCCTCGCTGCCCGGCAGGCTTCGGACGGTCCGCCACACCGGCAGCAGCGCTTTCTTGTCGACCTGCTGGGCATTGAACATTTTGGCTACGCCGCGGACGGCGAGCGTCTGGCGCTTCACGTCCGGCGCAGTCACCGCCAAACGCATGAGCGCCGGCAACGCGGCGGCGTCGGCCCATGCGGCTAACGCGCGTACGGCGGACACCGAAATCTCGGCGTTGGCCGAAGTGGCCGCGGCTTCGGCGGCCTTCAGCAGCGCGTCGCCGCCCACGCGGGCGGCGGTCTCCAGCGCGACCGGCTTTTGTGCGTCCGGCAGCGACGCGAGCATTTTTGCCAGGACGGCGGCATAGGTGCCGGTCGCGTCGCGCCGGGCGGCGGCGGCCAGCGTGGTCTGCGCTTCCGGCGTGACGCGGCCTGCGGTCGCGAGCGTTTTCGCGACCAAGATCTCGGCATGTTCGCGGGTCGCGATTTCGCGCAGCAGGCGGTAACCGGCGATGACCGCCTCCTCGTCTTTCGCATCGAGGGCGGCGAGGCCGATGGCCGCGGCTTCGGCGAGGCGCCGCTCTTTGATGACTTCCAGCGCGACTTTCTTGCCGGCGTCGCTGAAGGTGTCGTAGGGCTTGGTCAGGGCGCTCTTGATCAGCGATGTTTTGAGCTGGCGCACGCCGTCGCGGGCCAGGGTTTGGCGAGCGGGCGGCAAGTCTTTCAGCAACGCGGGAATCTGCGACGCGAACGCTGCGGGGTCCAGCCGGATCAGCGCGCGCTGTGCGGCGGCGGCCGCCGCGTCGTCGGGGTCCGCGAGGCAGGCGGCCACGGCGTCGCAGGCGCGCGCGTCGCCGCGCTCGCCCAGCATGTCGAGCAGCATGGTCTTGCGCGCGGGATCCGCGACTTGTGGAAGTTTGGCGGCCCACAGGGAGGTTTCCTTTTTGCCGCCCGCGTTGCGGGCCCAGGCGAGCGCGACTCCCGCCAGCGCGGCATCGGCCCCGTCGAAGACCTGGAGCAGGCGTGGGGTGAGCTCCTTCGCGGGCAGCGCGGCGAGCTCCGCGTTCAGCGCGGCGCAGGGCGTCGGTTTGACGGGTGCGGCCTTGGAACTGCGGTCGTCGGTGACTGCCTGCACGGCCATGGCTGCGAGCGCGGCCACGCCGGGCTTGCCCGACTTCTCGAACGCCTTGAGCGCGTCGGCCTGTTGGGGCAGGCCGCACCAGCGCAGCTGGTTGAGAAAGACGCAGGCGACGTCGGCCGCGTCGGCGCGCTGGGCCGCCGCGAGCAGCGCGTCGGCGTAGGCCTTGCGCGCTTGGGCGCCCGCGGGCTGCATCACGTACTGCGTGAGCGCGGCGATGCGGGTGCTGGCCACGGGGTCGGAGGCGCCGTCGGTCTTGATTTCGGCGAAGAGTTTTTCCAGCGCGGGCGCGCCCTGTTTGAGCGTGTCGGCCAGGGAGGCGTCGGTGATGGCGGCAAGGGCCTCCTTGTTTTTGTCGGCCCACTGGGCGGCGGTCTCCTGGGCGGAGGCGGTCGCGGCGAGCAGGAAGGTCAGGAGGCAGGTGAAGAGAGGTGTTGCGTGTCGCATGGGTTTTGTCCTCGAATGATGTTCGCGGGTTGGGGCGTTCACATGACCCACGGCGCGCGCATCTGCTGATAGATGAACTTGTCGGCCGCGGGGTCGTTGACGGCGCAGAGCTTTTCGGGGTCGAAGCGGAAGCCGCGGCCCAGGCGCATGGCGATGATGCCGAGGTTGACGATCGTGGCCGAGCGGAAGCCGTTCTGCTCGTTGAGCGCGAATGTGCGGCGCAGCTTGACGGATTCCACGAAATCGGTCTGCTGGGGCGCCGGCTCGGGCAGTTCCGCGATGATGTTTTCCAGATCGGGGATGTCGGACTTCAGCTTGGGCCAGACTTTGCCTTTGGGCCCTTCGAGGAAAGGCGCGCCCTGGAGCGAGTCGTTGCCGTCGAGGACGATCTGGCAGCCGTCGGCATAGGTGTAGGTGATGCGGCGGAAGGAGCCGACCGCGTCGGGGTGCTGGGGCGGGCAGTCGATCTCGACTTTGACGGGGCTGGTCTCGTCCTTCTCCAGCAGGTACTGGACGGGGTCGAGGTAGTGCTGGCCCATGTCGCCGAGGCCGCCGCCGTCGTAGTCCCAGTAGCCGCGGAAGGTGCCGTGGGTCCGGTGGGGGTGGTAAGGTTTGTAGGGCGCTGGGCCGAGCCAGAGATCGTAATCGAAGGTTTCGGGGACCGGCTCGGGCTTGAGGTTGGTCATGCCGCTCCAGCCGAACTTCAGGGAGAAGCCGGTGACGCTGCCGACCACGGCCTTGACGGGCCATCCGAGGAGGCGGTTTTCCATGATCTTCTTGAGGGGCTTGACCTCGGTGCCGAAGCCGTAGAAACCGCTCTGGAAGCGGAACCAGGTGTTCAGGCGGAAGATGCGGCCGTTGGCCTTGACGGCCTCCATGACGCGGCGGCCCTCGCCGATGGTGCGGGTCATGGGCTTCTCGCACCAGATGTCCTTGCCGGCCTGGGCGGCCATGACGGACATGAGTCCATGCCAGTGAGGGGGCGTGCAGAGGTGGACGATGTCGACGTCCGGACGGGCCAGGATCTCGCGGAAGTCTTTGCAGGTGAAGATCTTCCCGTAGCCGTTCTTTTCGGCCTGGACGATGCCCTCCTGAACCCGCTTGGCGTCGGGGTCGCAGAGCGCGACCAGGCGGGTCGTCTTGTTGCCGAGATGGTTGCCCGAGCGGGCGATCCCGCCGAATCCGATCAGGGCGCGTGTCAATTGGTTGCTGGGCGCGGTTTCCGCCCGCAAGACATGGGCCGGCACGATCGTAAATGCTGCCAAAGCCCCCGCCTTCTTTAGGAAGTCTCTTCTTTTCATTGGCACAGTCATGGTCCTCTCCAGGTTATTTGAGATCGGTTGCATTCCCCTGCTACTGTGTGAAACAATAACGTTT
Source organism: Kiritimatiellia bacterium (assembly GCA_035353175.1). Lineage (GTDB taxonomy): Bacteria > Verrucomicrobiota > Kiritimatiellia > RFP12 > UBA1067 > DAOPZC01. Next base: position 13,026 of record DAOPZC010000065.1, read on the forward strand.
CCGAAAACGGCGTTCAAGCGGAAACGGAAAACCCGTCCTTGGCAGACGCCGGGGAAACCGGTATTATTGCAATTTGTTTTATCTGGAGAAAGATGGACTTTTTGGCGGGTGTGGTCAATCAGACCGTGTCCATTTGCCGCCCTTGGAGGCACGTTCTGCGCGGGGAGAAACCCGGGTTTTGGCCATTGACAGCTTTTGCCATATAAAGTACTATGAGCTAACTTTTTTTATGAAATAAAAAGGGTGGGGGGTTCCCCGCTCTTTTTTGTTGGTGGAACCCTGAAGCAGAAGGCGGTGCGAGATGAACAACGAATTGCTGTCGATTATCAGTTATCTGGAGCGTGATCGCGGAGTCAACCGGGAGATCATCATCCAGGCGATCGAGTCGGCAATTCAGCAAGCCGCCCGCAAAAGCTTGGAAGTTTCGAACGACCTGCGCGTGGAGATCGACCGTAAGACGTTGGCCATCAAGGCGTTCGACACGGTCGTGGTGTCTGACGAAGACACAGGTGTCGGGTTTCTGTCGCTGCGGAAAGCCAAGACGATCAAACCGGATGTGAAGCCGGGCGATACGCTGGATGTCGAGATCCCGCCGGCGAACCTGGGGCGTATCGCGGCCTCGACCGCCCGGCAGATGATTCTGCAGAAAATCCGTGAGGCCGAGCGCAAGAATGTTTACGACGAGTACAAGGACCGCATCGGCGACATCGTGAGCGGCACGATCCGGCAGATCGCGCACCGCGACCTGATCGTTGAACTCGGCAAGACCGAGGCGATCCTGCCGGCCAAGGAGCGCATTCCGACCGAGGAATACAACGTGGGGGACCGCATCCGCGCTTACGTCTACCGCGTGCAGGCCGCCGCCAACGGGCCGGCCGTAGTGCTCTCCCGCGCCTGCCCCGAGTTCGTCAAAACGCTTTTCCGCCTGGAGGTTTCGGAGATCGCCGACGGCATCGTCGAGGTGATGGGCGTGGCGCGCGATCCGGGCTTCCGCTCCAAGATCGCGGTCAAGACCCTCGACGAGAAGGTCGATCCGGTTGGTGCGTGCGTGGGCTTGCGCGGCGTGCGTGTCCGCAACATCGTGCGCGAACTGAACGGCGAGAAGATCGATATCGTGCGGTGGAGCGACGACATCAAACAGTATGTGACGCAGGCGCTGGCGCCCGCGCGGCTTGAGGGCGTCATGATCGACCCGAACGAGGCGCGGACGGTCCACGTGACGGTGGCGCCGGACCAGCTGTCTTTGGCGATCGGCAAGCGCGGGCAGAACGTGCGGCTCTCGTCCAAGCTCACGGGGTGGCGCGTGGACATCCAGAAGAGCGGCGAAGAGGTTTCGTTCGAGGAGAAGCGCGAGACGGCGATCGAGGAGTTGGCGGAAGTGCTGGACATCAGCGAGGCGACCGCTTCCACGCTGGTCGCGAATGGCTTCCTGACGACGGACGGTATCATCGAGGCGGAGATTCCCTATCTGCAGGAAGTGACGGGGCTCGACGAAGAGACCGTGCGGAAAATCTGGGTGGCGGCCCAGGCGGCGAGCGGCGTGACGGAAGAAGCGGGAGAGTAAGAGAAGTACTATGAGAGTATGTGAACTGGCGAAGAAAATGCAAACCTCCAGCATGGAGGTCCTCAAGCAGGCGGACGCGTTAGACATCGAAGCCTATTCGCCGTTGTCGCAGCTTGACGCGCAGGATGCGTCGCGCCTTCAGGAATTTTTCGGAAAGCGCTCTGCGGCGGAAATCGAGTGTGAGAACGCGGAGCGTTCGGCGCGGCGAGCCGCGAAGTTGACCTCGGAGTCGTCGCGCAGTGCCGCGCAGAGCAAGGCGGACCGGGCCGTGCTGGAAGCGAACCGCGCCCGCGCGCTCGAAATGGATGCGCGTGCGAAAGGCCGCTTGCCGCTGCCGGCGGCCGTCGCGAAACCCGCAGAAATTGCGCCGGCCGTCGTGCCGGAAACGCCGGTTGCGCCGGCCGCAGCGGCGCCCCAGCCCGCGGTAGCGCCCGCCGTGCCCGCGGCCGCTCCGGCGGTTCAGCCCGTTGCGGCGTCTCCGGCCGAGCCGGCGGTCGCGGCGGCGACAGGCATGCCCGCGGCGCAGGAGGCTGCCGTGCCGCCGGCGGCGTCTCCGGACAAGCAGGCCGCTGCCGCGGCCCACGCCGCCAAAGGGGGGCAGAAGCCGAAGCCGGCCCGTTATGTGGTCGAAGAGGAGTTGGAGCCGGAAGAGCAGATTGCCGCGGCGTTCATCGAGCGCATCGCGAAGGACACGCCGCGCGAGTTGCCCAAGCCGAGCCGCGTGCAGGCCCAGAAGACTGGTCGCGAGAAGGAGGTTGCCCGCCCGTCGTCCGTCCGCGGGGCCCAGCCGCAGTATCCTCGTCAGGCGCCGCGGCCGCAGCCGCAGGAGCAGACGATCGCGCCCGACCGCGTGATCCTTTTGCGCGGCGCTGTGGTGGTGAAGGATCTGGCCGAGAAATTGGGACTCCGCCCCAACCGGTTGATTGCGGACCTGATGCAGCTCAATATTCTCGCGTCGATCAACCAGCGCGTGGAGATCGATATCGCGCAAAAAATCGCCGAGAAGTACGGGTTCAAGATCGAGATCGAGCGCCAGAAGCGCTCGAACGAGCGTAAGCCCGTTCTCCGCAGCGAGGACGCGGACGATGCGATCCCGGAGGACAAGCCGGAGGAGATGGTCCCCCGTCCGCCGGTGGTCACCTTCCTCGGCCACGTCGACCACGGCAAGACGTCGCTGATGGACCGCATCCGTAACACGCGCGTCGCGTCGGGCGAGGCGGGCGGCATCACGCAGCACATCGGCGCGTATACGGTCGAGGTCAATGGCCGCAAGATCACGTTTCTCGACACGCCGGGCCATGCGGCTTTCTCGGCCATGCGTGCCCGCGGCGCGAACCTGACGGACATCGCGGTGATCATCATCGCGGCCGACGACGGGATCATGCCGCAGACTCGCGAGGTGATCAAGCAGGCGCAGCAGGCCGGCGTGCAGATCATGGTGGCCATCAACAAGTGCGACTTGCCGACGGCTAAGCCGGACCGCGTGCGCCAGATGCTGCAGGGCGAAGGCTTGACCCCGGAAGAGTGGGGCGGCGACGTCATCTGCTCGGAAGTCTCGGCGATGACGGGCAAGGGTGTCGACCACCTGCTCGAAATGATCCTGTTGCAGACCGACGTGCTGGAGCTGACGGCCAATCCGAGCCGCCGTGCGGACGGCTATGTCGTAGAGGCCCAACTCGAGCAGGGATTGGGGCCGACGGCGACCTTGCTGGTCGCGGGCGGCACGCTGAATGTCGGCGACATCATTCTGTGCGGCGAGTATTTCGGGCGCATCCGCGGCCTGATCGATGACCGCGGCCGGCGCGTGAAGTCCGCGAGCCCCGCCACGGCGGTGAAGTGCATGGGCCTTTCCGGCGTGCCGGAGGCCGGCGCGGCCTTCCGCGTGATGCTCAACGAGAAGCGCGCCCGCGACCTCGCGGAAAAGACGGCCGAAGAACGCAAGCAGGTGGAGTTGGCCAGCGCCAAGGCCACCTCGCTCGATGCGCTGATGAGTCAGATGAAGGACAACCAGCGCCGCGAACTGGCAGTGATCGTCAAGGCCGACACGCAGGGCTCTTCGGAAGCGATTTGCGAGGCCTTGAAAGAGATCAAGAGCGAGAAAGTTACCCTCAACATCGTGCACGAAGCGATCGGCAACATTTCCGCTACGGATGTCAACAAGGCCGCCGCGGGCCAGGCGCTGGTCGTCGGCTTCAGCGTCGGATGCGAGACGGGCGTGCAGCAGCAGGCGCGCCACGACGGCGTGCGGATCAACACCTTCCGCATCATTTACGAGTTGATCGATTTCGTGAAGCAACGCATGCTCGACCTGCTCCCGCCGGAGTACAAAGAGGTCGTCAAGGGGCATGCGGAGATTCGTGCGATCTTCGACATCGGCAAGACCGGTCGCGTGGCCGGATGCCAAATGCTCGACGGCACGATCCGCGCGGACGCGCGGTTCCGTATCTTCCGCAAGAAGGAGAAGATGTGGGACGGCAAGCTCTCCGCGCTCAAACACTTCCAGAACGAGGTGTCGGAGATTTCCGGATCGCAGGAATGCGGTATTCTGTTCAACGGTTTCGAGGAGTTCCTGGTCGGCGACACCATCGAGTGTTACGCGCTCGAAGAGTTGCCGCGCAGCCTGTAACGGACGGCGCTGCGGAGCCGAGGATAGAGAGGGACCGGGCCGTGCGTTCCCGGCCTCCTGCCCCGATCTTCCGATGCGAGGAGGTTTTTATGTCCATAGACCGTCTTGAACGCGTCAACGCGTTGCTTCGACGCGAGATCGGCGAAGCGTTCTACAAGGTTTTCGCCGGCGACCCAATCGACCTTGGGGCCATCACCGTGACCCAGGTTCAGATCGCGCGCAACCTCAGGAACGCAACCGTGTCGGTTTCGGTCTTCGGGCACGAAAACGAGCGCGGCGCCATGCTCCGGAAGATCGCCAACAAGGCGAAGGAGTTGCAGTCCCTCATCAACCGCGACTTGACGCTGAAATACACCCCTCGCCTGAGATTCGAGCTCGACGGGTCAGTCGAAAAGGGCGATCACATTCTGGACGTGCTCAGCCGCCTCGACGTGCCGGCCGATTCCCCGGAAGCGCCGCACGCCGACGAGCCGGCCGATCAGCCCTAACGTTGGAGTCAGAGACCGATGCCATCTTTTTCTCAACCGCCGTCACCCTGGGGCCTTTTCGATGGCGTGCTGCTGGTCGACAAGCCGGTCGGCCCCACGTCGCACGACATCGTCCATAAGATCCGGAAAACGTTTCGCATCGAGAAAGCCGGCCACGGCGGTACGCTGGATCCCAATGCCACAGGGCTGCTCATTATCCTGCTCGGGAAAGGCACCAAACTCTCGGATCAGCTCATGGGCGGCGACAAGGCGTACAGCGGCGTCATGCGGCTCGGGCGTACCACCTCCTCGCAGGACTGCGACGGCGAGACGCTCGAAGAGAAACCGTGGGACCACGTGACGCGCGAGCAGATCGAAGCGAAAATGGCGGAGCTCACGGGCGACATCTTCCAAACGCCGCCGATGGTGTCGGCCATCAAGGTCGAAGGCGTGCCGCTGTATAAGCTGGCCCGCAAAGGACAGGAGGTGGAGCGCAAGCCCCGCTTCGTCCACATCTACCGCTTCGCGATCACGGAGTGGGCACCGCCCCTGGTGACGTTCGATGTGTTCTGCACCAAGGGCACGTATGTGCGCACGCTCGCGCACGACATCGGTCAGGCGCTCGGCTGCGGCGCATGCCTCGACGCTCTGCGCCGCACGCGGTCCGGCACGTTCGATGTCAAAGACGCTTTGCCTTTCGACGAGATTCTGAAGCTGACGTCCGATCAGCTCGCGGCGCGCGTCATTCCGCTGGCGCGCGCGACGCGTCCGGATACACCATGAAAATCATCACGCAACCCACACAGTTCCGGAAAATCCCCGGTCCGGTGTTCTTGGCGGCGGGTTTTTTCGACGGCGTCCACAAAGGACACCAGCTCGTTCTGTCCAGCACGGTGGAACGGGCGCGCGAAGTCGGCGGCCAGGCGTGGGTCCTCACCTTCGACCGACATCCCCTCGCGGTGTTGGCGCCTTCCAAATGCCCGCCGCTCCTGTGTACGCTGGAGGAACGGCTGAGCTTGCTTGAGGCCACAGGCGTGGACGGCGTGCTGGTGTTGGAGTTCACGCGGCCGCTGGCGGTGCAGGAGCCGGAGACCTTCATCCGCTGGCTGTGCGGCAAGCCACGCGGCGATGAGGACGGCGGCTCGGCCAAGCTGGCAGCCTCCGCCAAGCTGAGCGAGATCCGGTGCGGCGACAACTGGCGCTTCGGACGGCGCGCGTCGGGTACGCCGGAACTCCTTGCGCAGTACGGTCAGCTCTACGGGTTCCGCGTGGTCATCGTGCCTTACGCCCAATATCAGGGGGTCGAGATTTCCAGCACCCGCATCCGCTATGCGGTGCGCGAGGGCCGGCTGGACGACGCGACAGCCATGCTGGGACGGCCCTACTCGGTGCGCGACGTCGTGGTGCGCGGGCGTGGCGTCGGCCAGTCGCTCTGCGTGGCGACGGCCAATCTGCAGCCGAGCACGGAAGTGCTGCCGCCGAACGGCGTGTACGCGGTCCGCGTGGTCGTGGACGGCGTGACCTTCAACGGCGTGTCCAACCTCGGCGTGCACCCGACCTTTGCGGAAACTAAGCCGGAACGCGCTGTGCTGGAAACGCACCTCTTGGATTTCGACGGGGATCTCTACGGCAAAACCATCGAGGTGTTTTTTCTCGCGCGGCTGCGCGATGAGCTTGTCTTCGGCTCCACCGAAGCGTTGAACCGCCAAATCGCCGAAGATGTCCGCCAGGCCGGGCGCCACTTCTGACGCGCGCCATTCACTTGCGGTCGGAGATGCCGGCAATCAGGCCGGCGACCAAGAGGGTCGTGATGAGGCTGCTGCCGCCGTGGCTGATGAGCGGCAGCGTGATGCCCGTCATCGGCAACGCCTTGGTGACACCCGCCACGTTCAGGATCGTCTGGACGCCGAGAGCGCCGGTCAGCCCCACGCACAAGAGCCGCTCGAACGGCGTCCGTGCCGCGCCCGCCGCCCGGAACCCGCGCGAGAAGAGCGCCGCGTACACCATCAGCAGCAGCACACATCCGATCAGGCCGATCTCTTCCGCCACCGCCGCATAGACGAAATCCGAGGAGACGATCGGCACGGACTGCGGCACGCCGGAACCGAGCCCCGCCCCCCAGAGCCCTCCGGAGTACATGGCCGACAGCGCCTGCAGGATCTGCCAGCCCTTGCCCGTGGGATCGGCGAAGGGATTGAGCCACACGTCGAAACGCGCCTGCGCATGGGCAGAAATGAAGCGCACGCCGAAGCCCGCCGCCGCCACCGCCGCCAGGCCCAGCGCCAGATAGCCGGTGCTTCGTGCGATGGCGAAGAGCATGACGATCAGAATCGCGTTCAGCAGGACCATCAGCCCCAGATCCTTCAGCGCGATGGTCAGCAACATCGGCACGCTCCACAGCAGGACGAGGCCGAGCAGGGCATGTAAAGGCGGCACGGGGATGCCGTTCTGAGTCTCCGAGAACGCCTTTTGCCTCCGGCTCAGATAGGCCGCCAGAAAAAGGACCAGCAGAGGTTTCACGATCTCCGAGGGGTTCATGTTGCCCGGCAGGTAGATGCCGCCGCGGTAGCGCTGCCCCAGGAGCAGCATCGCCGCCAGCACGCCGAGCGCGGCGAGATAGGCCAGCCAGCCCGCCCCTGCCAGCCAGGAGCCGCGGCCTTTACCGGTCAGCGTCGCGCCGATGACGAACGCGGCCAGTCCCAGCGGGAACGGCATGAGCGCGGAGGGTTTGGCCAGGCCCTGGGCGAAGCTGCCCATGCGGAACTGGATCGCCAGGCCTATGCCGCACAGGAGAAAGACCGCGCCGACCAGTCCCGCGTCGCCTTTCCAGCCGGAGAGCTTGAGCCAGACCAGCGCGAGCGGCACGCCCGCGAGATACGCGCCCAGCGGGATCAACTGCTCCCAGGGCATGACGGGCGCGTTGCCCAGCTTGACGCCGAGGATCGAGATGCAGGCGCAGAACACCGCGAGCGCCGCGAGAACGAACAGTCCTGTCGCCGCTCCGACCGGGGTCAAGATCTGATTTTTCCGGCTCATGGATGCACCTCCTCGGCCCGCCGCACGTAGCCGAGCCGGTCGGCCTCCACAAGCAGTTCCCGCGCGACCGGCAGCGCCGACTTCGCGCCGTAGCCGCCATGCTCGATGAGCACCGTGACCACGATGTTCGGGTGGCGGTACGGCGCGAAACAGGTGAACCACGCGTGGTCATCGCCCCCCGGCGCCTGGGCCGTGCCGGTTTTGCCGCACACCGCCAGTTCGGGCACGTTCGCGCCTTTGCCGGTGCCCCGGACAACCACGTCGCGCAGCATGAGTTTCAGCTGGGCAGCCGTCGCGTCGGAAAAAAGGCGGGACTCTTCGGCGACGGGAGTCTTTTTGCTGAGGCGCGGGCGCATCATCCGCCCGTCCGCCGCGACCGCGGCGGTGAAGCAGGCCACGTGAAGCGGCGTCACCAGCACCTCGCCTTGGCCGATCGACAGCAGGGCGAGCGCTCTCTTTTTGCTGACTTCCGGCGCGTTGCCGCCCGCGCACTGCAGGTCGCCGCCGGCCGCCTTCAGATACGTCAGCGGCGCGTTGATCCGGGCCCGCGCCATCATGTCGTTGAATGCGTCCGGCCCGCAGGCTATGCCGAGCTGGGCGAAGTAGACATTGGACGAGTGAGCCATCGCGTCTTTGAGGTTCATGCGGCCCCATCCCGGCCAGGCCGCGCCTTGGCGCGCATAGGCGTAGTACTCGCTGTCGCGGATCGGCGGCGTGTTGGGCCCCGCGACATAGCCCATGCCGGGGCAGCTGTAGACCGGCGCGAGCCCTTTGTCTATCGCCGTTCCTGCGATCAGGATCTTGAAGGTCGAGCCCGGCGGATAGCGCCCTTGGACGGCACGGTTGAAGGCGGGCGTGCTCTCCTCGTCCGCAATGGCCGCCTCCGGAGCGAGCGGATCGAAACCCGGCGAACTGACGAGCGCCAGCAGCTCGCCGCTGCGCGGACGCATCACCACCACAGCGCCCTTGCGCCCTTCCAGCAGGTCATACGCCTTCTGTTGCAGCCGCAGGTCGAGCGTCAGCGTGACCGCCTCGCCCTCGGACGCGCGCTGGGCGAAAATGGCTTTTCCCAAGGCCTCGTCGCGCTGGTCCAGCGCATAGCCGCTGAGCGTCGGGTCGCAGACGCGCTCGACGGCGGTGATGCCGTACTTCGAATGGTAGTAGCCGAGGGGGTGCACGGCCGCTTCGCCGAGGGGATAGCGGCGTCCCCACATGTCGCCCGGCACCGGCGCGGCCAGCACCATCCCGCGCCGGTCCAGAAGCGGCCCGCGCGTCACCTGTATCTCGGACGCGTTCGGCCGCTTGTTGTAGCGGCGCATGAACTTCACAAAGTCGGGCTTGGTGAATCCCAGCAGCTGCCAGGTCGCCTGGTAGCACAGCATCGCCGCAAGCGAGGCCGTGAAGATGACGCGCAGCAGCCCGTAGCTGGTCTTGCCGGGTTTCACCGCCGGCGCGAAGAGGATGGCGAGGGCGGCGACCGTCAGGAACGCGAGGAAAATCACTTTCATGGCCCGGAGAAGATCCGGGCCCAGCTCCCCGTTCAAAAGTTCCATCAGGTGTTCCAGCATGCCTGCCTCGAAAAAGAAGCGCGCGTTCCCGGAGTTCCGGTAACGCGCGTTATCTTACACCATCCGCGGCGCGATGAGTACCCGTGTTTCTGCGGCGCGCTCAGGCTTTCGCCATGAGCGCCGCCACCAGCTGCGTGAACCGGTGCGGATTCTTCAGGGCCGATCCTTCTCCCAGCAGCGCCTGCCCGAATAGGAGCTCGACGTAGTCGGCCAGCGCCGGATCCTCTTTGTCGGCCTCGTACATCGCCTTCATCCGCTTGAGCAGGGCGTGGTCGGGGTTGAGTTCCAGCGTGCGCAGCTGCTTCGGCACGTCTTGGTGCATGGCGCGCATGAGGCGCTCCATGCTGGCGTTCATCGCGTGCTCATCGGCCACCAGGCAGCAGGCGGAGTCGGTCAGGCGCGGCGACAGCCGGACCTCGCCGACCTCTTCCTTCAGGCGCTCTTTGATGAAGGCCGTCAGCGGCTGATAGTCGCCTGCCGCGGTCTCCAGCTTTTTCTTGGATTCGGCCTTCTCTTCGTCTGTGCCCAGCTCGAGATTGCCCTTGTCGACCGCCACCAGCTTCTTGCCCTCGAACTCCCGCAGGTTGTCCACGACCCACTGGTCGATCGCGTCCGTGAAGAAGAGCACGTCGTAGCCGTGCTTGACCACCGCCTCGATGTGCGGCGAATGCCGGACCGTCTCGAGATCTTCGGAGATCAGGTAGTAGATGTCCTTTTGGGTCTCCGGCATGGCTTCGACATACTGTTTGAGCGACGCCAGCGTGCTCCCCTCACTCTTCGCGGAGCGGAACATCAGCAAGCCTTTGAGCTTGTCGGAGTTCTCGTAATCGAAGTGCAGCCCTTCTTTCAGGACGCGGCCGAACGATTCATAGAAAGCGGTGTAGTCTTCGGGCTTGTCTTTCATCATCTCGGCGAGGGTCGCCAGAATCTTGCCCGTGATGTTGCTCTTGATCTTGCGGATCACCGCGTCGTCCTGCAGCATTTCGCGCGAGACGTTGAGCGGCAGGTCGCTCGATTCCACCACGCCTTTCACGAAGCGCAGGTACTCGGGCAGCAGCAGGTCGAAATCGGCGCCGATGAACACGTTGCGCACGTAGAGGCTGAGCCCGTGCTTCTTGTTGGGCATGAGCAGGTCGAACCCCGCCTCTTTCGGCAGGAACAGCAGCGCCTTGAACTCGATCGCGCCTTCGACCGACATGTGGATCGTTTTGAGCGGCGCGTTCTGATCGTGCGTGAGGTGCGTGTAGAAGCGGTTGGTGTCCTCTTCCGTCAACTCGCTCTTGGCGCGCTTCCACAGCGCCTTCATCGTGTTCAGCGGCTGGACGTCTTCTTTGGGCGACTCGCCCTTTTCGCCGAAGCGGATCGGGTATTCGATGAAATCCGAATACCGCTTGACCAGCTCATGGATCCGCCACTCGCTCAGATACTCGTCCATCCCCTCGCGCAACTTGAGCACGATGGTGGTGCCGGGCTTATCGCGTGCGGCATCCTCGATCGTGTAGGTGCCGTCGCCCGTGGAGACCCACTTGAACGCCTTCTGCCCTTCGCCCCGCTTAAGCGTGATGACCGTCACGGACTCGGCGACCATGAACGCCGCATAGAACCCCACGCCGAACTGGCCGATGAGCTCCGGGGCGTTGGCTTGAGCCTTCTCCTTCAGCGTCTCCATGAACGCTTTGGTGCCGGAATTGGCGATCACGCCGAGATTCTTGTCCAGCTCCTCCTCGTTCATGCCGATGCCGTTGTCGGTGATCACCAGCGTCTTGTCTTCCTGATCGGCGACGATGTCGATCTTCCACGCGGGCGCATCCGCGACGAGCGACTTGTCGGTCAGCCCGAGATACTGCGCGCGGTCGATGGCGTCCGACGCGTTGGAGACCAGCTCGCGCAGAAAAATCTCTTTTTTCGAGTACAGCGAGTGAATGACCAGATCCAGCACCTGCTGGATTTCAGCCTTGAAACTATGGGTTTTCTTGCTCATGGGTCGTGTGTTCTTTCCGTTTGTTCAGATCATGCGAAGTTCATTCGCGATTCAGTCGCGATCGCGGTTGCCGCCCAGCAGACCGGCCCGGTACAGGAAATACAGCAGCGACATCAGCGAGCTGATCGCCGCCGCCAGATAGGTCAGGAACGCCGCGTTGAGCACGCGCCCCGCCTCGCGCTCTTGTCCGGGCGAGACGATGCCCGCCATCACCAGATGCTGTTTGGCGCGGGCGCTGGCGTCCCATTCCACCGGCAGCGTCACCAGCGCGAAGAGGAAGGCGACCGCGAACAGGGCGCATCCGACATAGAGCAGCGGCCGGAACATGAAGCCCGCGGCAAACACGTAGAAGGCGAACATGCTGCTGAAGTTGGTCGCCGGCACGAGGACGGTCCGCAGCACCAGCGGCGCGTACTGGCTGGCGTGCTGCAGGGCGTGCCCCGCCTCGTGGCAGGCCACGCCGACCGCCGCCAGCGAGTCCGACCGGTAGACGTCCGGCGACAGGCGCAGCACCTTTTTGGACGGGTCGTAGTGGTCCGACAGGAACCCCTGCGTCTCTTCCACCGCCACGTCGAAGACGCCGTTGCTGCGCATCATGCGCTCTGCCGCCTGCGCGCCGGTCATGCCGGAATAGGAGCGCACGCGCGAATACCGGCTGAAGGTGGTTTTCACCGTCAGGGAGGCCAGGCCCGCCAAAATCAGGCCGGGCAGCATAATCAGGAAATAGACAGGATCGAAAAACATCGTCGCACCCCTTTCTTCACGGTGTCCGTCAGGCTGAAAAGACAGGTCCGGAAAAGCCTTGTCCGCGTGTCGTTATTCGGGACTTGGACGCCGTCGAAAATGGGCCATAGTTTACTAAAAAGAGCCTGACTTAAACAAGGGGGTTGTTGGGGCAGGCAAGCGGGCCGCGTTGCCTCACAATTCATGACACCGAAACAGAAAAGGTTCGGGGAGCGCGAC
>DAOPZC010000066.1:0-24177 GCA_035353175.1 Kiritimatiellia bacterium
CCCTGTGGATGGCATCAGCCGCCTGACCCAAGCAAGTGAAACGGAGATGCGCCCGGGCCGACATAAAACAGAAACTCCATCTTGACCCACACGCCTGATTTCCGCTATAGTGTGCGCACTTTTGCCGGAGAGGTGGCAGAGCCTGGTTTAATGCACATGACTCGAAATCATGCGTGCCGCAAGGTACCGGGGGTTCGAATCCCTCCCTCTCCGCCATTTTGAACCCTTCACTGCAAGGGTTTAAGCCGTACAAACAAAACACCGCCCTCAAGCGGTGTTTTTGTTTTTCGGCGAACAGATCAAGCATTCCCAAGAAAACATACGGTTCATCGCAGTCGCTTCGCTCTCAAGCTCCTAACGCCTCCTCCCTGACTCCTGACTTCTAACTTCTCCTACCCCTCTCTTGCCGCTTTTAATTGCCCCGCTGCTCCTCTATACTTACTCCCCATGATTGATGCGTTCATAAAGCGCTGGCAATCCTCTGCGGCCTCCGAGCGGGCCAATTACCAGCTTTTCCTCACGGAGCTGTGCGCCGTGCTGGAGGTCGAGCCGCCCCAGCCCGCCGGTGCGGACGAAGCCCTCAACGCCTACGTCTTCGAAAAGTCCGTCCGCTTCCCCAACCGCGACGGCTCCGCCAGCCTCGGCCGCATCGACCTCTACAAGCGCGGCCACTTCGTGCTGGAGGCCAAGCAGGGCGCGAACGACGGCGACGCCAAGCCCGGCCACGGCATCCGCGGCTCCGAAGGCTGGGACCAGTCCATGGTCCGCGCCAAAAACCAGGCCGAGCGCTATGTCCGCGCCCTGCCCGCCGCCGAGGGCCGCCCGCCTTTCCTGCTCGTCGTCGATGTCGGCCACGCCATCGAGATCTATTCCGAGTTCACGCGCACCGGCGGCATCTATATCCCGTTCCCGGACGCCTCCTGCCACCGCGTCCTGATCCGCGACCTCGCCGACCCCGCGCTGCGCGAACGCCTGCGCCTCGTCTGGACCGACCCCGCCGCCCTCGACCCCGCCCTGCGCAGCGCCCGCGTCACCCGCGAGATCTCCGGCAAGCTCGCCGAACTCGCCCGTTCGCTGGAAGCCTCAGGCCACTCCCCCGCCGATGTGGGCGGTTTCCTCATGCGCTGCATCTTCACCATGTTCGCCGAGGATGTGGGCCTCCTGCCCCAACTGAGCTTCAGCGGCCTGCTCGCGTCACTGCGCGATAATCCCGGCTCTTTCCAGCCCATCGTCGATGAGTTGTGGCGGACCATGGACACCGGCGGCTTCAGCATCGCCCTGCGCGAAAAACTCCTGCGCTTCAACGGCGGCTTCTTCGAGGAGCGCCACGCGCTGGCCGTCACCCCGGAACAGATCGACCTCCTCGCCGCCGCCGCCCGCGCCGACTGGCGCGACGTCGAGCCCGCCATCTTCGGCACCCTGCTGGAACGCGCCCTCGACACCCGCGAGCGCCACATGCTCGGCGCGCATTACACGCCGCGCGCCTACGTGGAGCGCCTCGTCATCCCCGCGGTCGTTGAGCCCCTGCGCGCGGAATGGGAGAGCGTGCAGGCCGCCGTCTCCGCCTGCCTCGCGTCGGACGACCGCAAGGCCGCGCTCGCCGCCCTCCGCGCCTTCCACCTGCGCCTCTGCACCGTGCGCGTGCTCGACCCCGCCTGCGGCTCCGGCAACTTCCTCTACGTCACCCTCGAACACCTCAAGCGCCTGGAGGCCGAGGTGCTCGGCCTGCTCGCCACCCTGGGCGAGACCGAACGCTCGCTCGACCTCCAGGGCCACACCGTCCACCCCGCGCAGTTCCTCGGACTGGAGCTCAACCCCCGCGCCGCCGTGCTCGCCGAACTCTGCCTCTGGATCGGCTACCTCCAGTGGCACCTGCGCACGCGCGGCAAGGCCGCCCTCGCTGAGCCGGTCATCTCCAAATTCCACACCATCGAGAACCGCGACGCCGTGCTCGCCTGCGACCGCATAGAGCCTCTGCGCGACGCGGACAACGGCATCGTCACCCAGTGGGACGGCCACACGTACAAGCCGCATCCCGTCACCGGCGAAGACGTGCCCGACGAGTCGGCCAAACGCATGGTCTACACCTACGTCAACCCGCGCCCCGCCGAATGGCCCGCCGCCGATTTCATCGTCGGCAACCCGCCCTTCATCGGTCCCGCACGCATGCGCGACGCCCTTGGCGACGGCTACACCGAGACCCTGCGCACGCTCTATCCCGATGTCCCCGAGTCCGCCGACTTCGTCATGTACTGGTGGCACAAGGCTGCCCTCCTCGTGCGTGAGCATCACGCCGAACGCTTCGGCTTCATCACCACCAACTCCTTGCGCCAGACCTTCAACCGCCGCGTGCTGGAAGCGCACCTCTATCCGGTCAGCCCTCCGTCCTCGGTCCTCGGTCCTCAGCTCTCCCTGCTCTTCGCGATTCCTGATCACCCGTGGGTCGAGAACGCCGACGGCGCGGCGGTGCGTATCGCCATGACGGTCAGTGCACCGCTTCGGCTGGGCACGGTCGGCACCCTCCAGACCGTCACATCCGAGACTGAAGGTGCCGAAGGTGCAATTGATGTTGCACTCGCTACCCGCACCGGCACGATCAACGCCGACCTCACCATCGGCGCGGATGTCGCGGGCGCAGTCTCGCTCAGAGCTAACGAGGACATCAGTTGCCCCGGCGTGAAGCTGCACAGCGCGGGTTTCATCGTCACCCGCGACGAGGCCGCTGCGCTGGGTCTGGGCCGGATTCCCGGCTTAGAGCGCCACATCCGCGAATACCGCAACGGCAAAGACCTCACCAGCCGCCCGCGCGACGTGATGGTCATCGATCTTTTCGGTCTTTCCGAATCCGAGGTGCGCGACCGCTTCCCCGAAGTTTACCAGCGGGTGCATGAGCGCGTGAAGCCGGAGCGCGACGCGAGAGCCAACACTAAAGATGGCGCGGGCTATGCTCAATTGTGGTGGCTCTTTGGAAAACCCCGTCAGACGCTACGCGTTTCCCTCGAAGGCCTGCCGCGTTACATCGCCACGGTTGAGACCTCCAAGCATCGATTCTTCCAATTCCTCGATGCCGCAGTCCTGCCCGACAATATGCTCGTCTGCGTCGCGCACGACGACGCCTATGTTCTCGGTGTACTGTCCAGCAGCATCCATGTGACATGGGCTTTGGCTTCAGGTGGCACGTTAGAAGACCGTCCGCGCTACAACAAGTCCCGTTGTTTCGAAACCTTCCCGTTCCCGGACGCGACAGAAGAGCTGAAATCGCGCATCCGCGATATAGCGGAGCAACTCGACGCCCACCGCAAGCGCCAGCTCGCCCTGCATGCCGCGCTGACCATGACGGACATGTACAACGTGCTGGAGGCGGTCCGCGCCAACGAGACGCTGACCGCCAAGCAACGCGCCATCCACGATCAGGGACTCGTCACCGTACTGCGCCAGCTCCACGACGAACTCGACGCCGCCGTGGCCGCCGCCTACGGCTGGGGGGAAGATTGGAGAGAGGAGGGAGGGCGGAAGGCTGAGGACGGCGAAATACTGGAACGGCTTGTGGCGCTGAACAAGCAACGCGCCGACGAGGAATCACGCGGCACGGTCCGCTATCTCCGTCCCGCGTATCAGCATCCCGCCGCCGCGCCCGTCCAGTCCGACCTCCGTCTTCCGACATCCGCCCTCATCCCGCTGTCCTCCGTCCTCCGACCTCAGACCTCAGAAACCGCGCCCCTCGCGTGGCCGGACACACTTGCCGAACAGATTGCCCTTGTGCGCGGCGTGATTCACCAGACCGCGTGGCAGCCCGCCGACGGCGCGAAGACCCTTGCCCGCCACTTCACCGGCGTCCGCGCCCCGACCGTCCAGCGCCTCGTCGACGCCCTCGCGGCCCTCGGCCACGTCGGTTAAGACAAAAACCCCGGCCCTTTCGCCCTCATCTGCGGCGTGATCCGTCATTGCGCTGCGCTAAACTTTTGAAGGATTTTGACAAGGAGAATGGAACGGCGATATAATGCGCGCAATGGAAGAGAAAGACGAGTTTGACAAGATCAACCGCAGCAACACGGTCTGCGGCTGGGTGGCCCTGACCGGGACCTTCCTCGCATTCGTCATCGCCTTTCTCGTCGTCTTCGGCGCGCCTTGACCGCCGGCCGCAACTGCCGACAAGCACGAGTACAAGACCGTCATGAGGATCTCCCAGCCCGCCGCTGGCACGCGTGCTCCGTCCTCCGCCTTCTGTCCTCTGCGCCTCTGCCCGTCCCCGCTTGTCGCGCTTGACACCTTCCGCCCGTCCGCATTACCCTTAATTTTGAAAGACCGCGCAATTGACGCCTGCATGGGATGCGGGACCGTTTCGGACGTTATGTCAGTGGGGCGGTCTTTCACTGAATCATCTTCCGGCTTACCCCGCTTATCGCGCTTCTCCCTGCACCTTGCTCCGTCCTCACACCAGCTTCCTTATGACGCTGCTGACCACGCCCTCGACCGACAGCCTGTTTTTTGGCCGGATCGTTTCGTATTTCTTGTTGGCGGGCTCCAGCCGGATGTCCTTGCCGTCTTTGTAGAAATATTTCATGGTCCAGGCCGCGTCCACGCAGGCGATCACGATGTCGCCGTTGCGCGGTGTCCTCCCGCGCTCCACCAGCACCGTGTCGCCCGGCAGGATGCCCGCGTCGATCATGGAGTCGCCCTCCACGCGCAGCATGAAGGTCGCCTCCGGCCGGCTGATGAGATACTCGTCCAGGCTCATGGTGTCCAGCAGCGACTCTTCGGCCGGCGACGGAAACCCCGCCGCCACGCTGCCCAGAAGCCGCAGCGGGCACACCTCGCGGCGGCGCGGAGCGACCAGCCTGCCGGTATCGGTACGGCCCAAGACCCCAGCCCCCACGAACTTCTTGGCCATGATAGACGCCGTGTTCTTGGAACGCACATTGAAAAGCGTACACAGCTCATCCAGCGTCGGCGCACGACCGTTGCGCCGGATGTAGTCGTTGAGGACGGGGATGCGCTCGGCCAGCTTGGATTGTGGTGACATGTCCTCAGTATAGAACTTTTGTACTGTATCCCGCAACCGGAATCCGCTATCCTGTCTCTCGTTCCCGATGATCGGGGTTCTGTCCTCCGTCCTCTGTCTTCCGTTCTCCGCTTTCGCTCCCAGTCCCCGCGTATCGCGCTTATCCCGCCTAACGCGCTTCCCCCTGCTTCCTACAGCCTATAGTCTACAGCCTACAGCCTCTTCTCATGAACTCTCTTTACAAAGAATGCACCCTGCTGCACGTTGACGCCGACGGTTTCTTCGCCGGAGTCGAGCAGGCGCTCAACCCCGCCCTGCGCGGCAAACCCGTCGTGACCGGCGCGGAGCGCGGCATCATCGCCGCCGCCAGCTACGAGGCCAAGGCCCTCGGGATCACGCGCGGGCTCCGGCTTCACGAAGCCAAGAAACTCTGCCCAGACCTCGTGATCCTGCCATCGGACTATGAGGCCTACAGCCTCTATTCCCGGCGCATGTTCGAGATCTTGCGACGTTTCACCCCGTTGGTCGAAGAATATTCCATCGACGAGGCCTTCGCCGACCTCAGCGGCTGCGGGAATGTTCTCGCCTGTCCGCTGGAAACGGTCGCGGAACGGCTCCGCAATACCGTCGCCTCTGAAATGGGTCTCACGGTGTCAGTCGGCATCAGCCTGACCAAGACCTTAAGCAAGCTCTGTTCGAAGTTCAGGAAGCCCAACGGGCAGACGATCCTGCGGCGGGAACACATTCTGGTCATGTTGAAGCGCACGCCCATCGCCAAAGTCTGGGGCATCGCCTCGGCCAGCGCCGCCAAACTCCAGGCCAAGGGCATTGCGACGGCCTACGACTTCACCCGCATGGACGAGGCCGCCGTCCTGCGCCTGCTCCACAAACCCGGCTACGAAACCTGGCGCGAACTCCAGGGCCGCCGCGTCTTCCCGCTGGATCTGGTTTCCAAACGGGATTACGACAGCATGATGAAGGGCCACACCTTCTCGCCGCCCAGCGACGAACCCCGGCTCGTGTTCTCCGAGGCCCTGCGCAACATGACCAACGCCATGGCCAAACTGCGCCGCCACGCCCATCTCGCGAAAGAGATCGGACTCTCCCTGCGCCTCAAGGACTACACCGGGCAGACCGCCTGCACGCCGCTCCCCTTCCCGACCAGCCACGACTGCGAAGCCGCGCCCATACTGCGGGGGCTCTTCGACGCGCTCTTCACCCCCGGCCAACTCTACCGCTCCACCTTAGTCTGGTTTGGCGGACTCGTTTCCGAGCGCATCCGCCAGCTCGACCTGTTCGAGGAAACCCCGGCCCGCCACGATTACGCCAAGCTGGACGCCGCCGTGGACCGGATCAACCGGCGCTATGGCCAGCACGCGGTAGCCCCCGCCGCCCTGCTGGACCTCAACCTCAAACCTTACCATTCCCGCGACGCTGCCCCCACGCGCTACCGCACACTATTGCACGGCGAGGCTGCCCGACACCTGGCCATCCCCCGCATGTCCCTTGCCAATCCCGTATGATTTTGGCAAAATCCCCACATAAACGAGAGGGCTGCATGAAAAAAACATCCCCGCTTAAAACCGCCACAGGCTCGACCAAGATCACGCTCACCCTGCCCGACGACTTGCTCGCCGTGCTCGATGACGCCGCCAAACTGGACAACCGGACCCGGTCCAATTTCATCGCGTACTCGCTCCGCCGTCTCAAAGAGGCCAACCCTTGCCTTGGCGAGCCCCGCCCGCCCCAAGACAAACCCCCAGCCCAAAAGGTCGGCGGCCCGCCCGGCCCCTGCCCTCTCGGCCGCATCCGTCCCTGCGAACGCAAGCAGCAGCCCGTCCCCCTCCCCGCTCAGCCCCGGCTGACAACTCCATAAACACCCTATGAAACGGGATCATCTCCAGGTGTTCGGCCGGGTACAGAGAGTGGGCTACCGCTTCAACTGTTACCGGCAGGCGTGCTCACTGGGCTTGACCGGCTGGGTGCGAAACCTTCCGGACGACAGCGTGGAGATCGTCGCGGAGGGATCCGCCGCCGCGCTGAAAGCCTTCAGCGCCTGGTGCCGCAAAGGCCCGACCTTTGCAGATGTCGAACACGTCACCGAAACGCCGGAACCTGCAAGTGGCGAATTCCCTGTGTTTGAAATCAAGGACGAGTACGACTGACCATGCCGAAAGAAGCCCACCCCCATCGGAAGAGTAAAACCTGCACCGGCAAGACGATCTGACCAAGTCCTAGCTCCCCACAACTAGCAGTTGTCCCCCCAATACGAATAGGTTTACGAGTGCCCTTTGTTGCGTGGAGCTGGCCGTGATTTCAATTGAAAAAAGAGGCGGCCGGGCCACGGGTGCCAGATGACCTCGCCCCTGGCCAACGTCTAACACGCTCCCGCGTCTGCCCGACCGCAAAGAAAGCATAGCGCATGATTCTCATGACCGTCAACGTCGCAACCGAAACCAGCCGCGCGGCACTCGCCGGGTGCTTGTTTAGGACGAACTAAGGGACAGACAATCAACATGAGGTTGTGGGCAAGGGATATTCTCGCTCGTAATCCTAATCCTAATCCTAATCGTAATCCTAATCGTAATCCTAATCGTAATCGTAATCCGGCCCACAAACGCCATTCGATTCAATGAATCAAGTTTAAGATGCGTCGGCCCTGCTGCGGAATCCGATATCGGTTGTCGGGCTCATAGGCCTTTTGGTATCTTGCCATCCCATGCGTTTCCAACACATCATCTGGGACTGGAACGGCACGTTGCTCGACGACACCCAGGCGGGCGTCAACGCCGTGAACGCCATGCTCACCGCACGCGGCCTGCCTCCCCTCGACATCACGGCCTACCGCGCAGTCTTCGGGTTCCCCGTGAAGAATTTCTACCGCGCCGTCGGCTTCCGCCTGGAAGAGGAGGACTGGGATCACATGGCCCGCGAATTCCACGACCGTTTCCTCGCCGACACGACCCTCTGCCTGCACACGCATGCGGCGCAGGCGCTCGCGTGTTTCCAGCAGGCCGGCATCGGCCAGTCCGTCCTTTCGGCTTCCGAGCAGTCGATCCTCGATGCGATGCTGGCGGAATACGGGATCACCCGTTTCTTCCGCCACGCCTGCGGGGTCGACAACCTCTACGGCCACTCGAAAATCGAACTGGGGCATGCGCTTCTGGCGCGGCTGAATCTCCCGCCGGACGGCGTTCTGATGATTGGTGACTCGTTGCACGACCACGAGGTGGCCGTGGCCTTGGGGACGCATTGTCTCCTGATCGCCCAAGGACACCAGTCCTACGAGCGCTTGACCCGCAGCGGTGCCCCTGTCTTGAACAGCTTGGCCGACCTGCCGGCGTGGCTGGCAACGGCCTGAAAAGGCCTATTTCTGCATCTTTTCCGCGGCCTGCAGCGCGTTCTGCACGGCACGTTCGGCCTGCGCCTCGGGCCGTGCGCCCTGCTCCTTGAGCTTGTTGCCGTAGGAGATCACGCCGAACGACACCAGCAGCGTAACGATCCCCATGCCCAGCAGCAGCTTGGTGCGCTGCCCCACGCCCCGCCACTCGCCCAAGAGCACGCCGACGAGCGAGCTGAAGAAGATCGCGGACCCCATGACGATCGCGAAACCGATGTACGCGAGTTCGCCCATGGCGGGCTCGCCCACCTTCTGGCACACGAACTGCATCGCCCAGATCACGCCGGCCAAGCCCGCGAAAAAGATGTTCGCCAGAATCGGCGTGCGCGGATTTGCGTAATCGCCCAGCGTCTTGTTCTTGGCGTTCTGCATCAGGCACCAGACCGCGTTCACCGCGAAGCCGCCCAGCAGCACCACCACCAGCACCGGCATGCCCTGCCATTTCGAGAGCGTGCCGCCGCGCACCGCAGCCTCCTGCAGAACGCCGCCGCTCTGCAGCCCGAAGTTCATGCCCGCGCTGGCGATTCCGGAAAAGAGCGCGACCAGCATGCCTTTCTTGAAATCGAATTCCGCGACCGCCTTCTTCTTCTGCTCTTCGGAAAGCTCGCCCTCTTTGGATTTGCCGGCCAAGCCGACGAACGCGATGCCCGCGAGCGAACCGAACACGCCCAGCAGCACCACGATCGACCCCGTATCCTTGACCAGCTCGGCCGCCTTGCCGGTCACGATCGGGGGAATCAGCGTGCCGGTCGCGGAACAGAGTCCGCAGCCGATCGCAAGCCCCAAGCCGATGCCCAGATAACGGATCATCAGGCCCCACGTCAGTCCCCCCAGGCCCCACAGTGCGCCGAATCCGAAACAGCGGGCCAACACCTGCACCGGGGCGTTCTTCAGCACGTCGGCCAGATTCGGCACCGTCATCAGCGCCAGAATCCAGGGGAAAACCACCAGGCCGAAAATCGCATAGAACAGCCAGTAGCTCTCATAGGCCCAATTCTTGACCCGTTTGAAAGGCAACGCGAAGACGGCGCCCGCCAAGCCGCCCAATGTAAAAAGGATCATACCCATCGCCGGATTCGTCGCATCCATCATCATGAGGCACCTCTTCACTTACCCCGCACAACCGCATGCGGCCTTTAGTTAAGCGTAGAAGGATGATACGGGCTCTCTTTCGAAAAGGGAAGCCGAAAAGCGAACGGGGCCGACAACTTCAAGTTGGGATCAGGATTAGGAGTACGATTAGGATTATGAAGGAACCACAACCTTCTTGTAATCCTAATCCTAATCATAATCGTAATCTTAATCCAAAATCCTAATCGACTCCCTCTGGCAAGCGTCTGCCGCCGGACCTCAGCCCAGTAAATGGATGCGCCCTTCCGAAGCGGCCGATCTTTGCCCGGCTTCACTCGTTCGCCGGCACGATTTTGAAATAGGCCTTTTTCCGTCCGTTCGCCGGCACGCGGACCTGGGTTTGCGTGCCGGGACCGGCCGTAAACGGCGCGCTGTCAGGATCCGACCAGCCGCTCACGGTCGGATATCGCACCGCCTCTGCCGTCCAGTTCACGAGGTCGTAACTCACCTGGACCGTATAATTGTGTCCGGCTTCCGTATCGAACGTCATCGTGACCTCGTCGCGCTCCATCCGCATGGCCGACACTTTAAACGTTTTGACTTCCGTCGCGACCGGCAGGTAATGCTCCACCCCCGCTTCATCGACGACCTTAAACAGATAGGAGCCGCCGACCGACAAGCCGGCCAGATCAGCCCAGTAACAGTGCGAACCGGACCCCCAGACCTTTGCAGCAGGCACGCGGCCCACTTCCGTCCATCGGCCGTCGAGCCACGCATACACCACGATATCGTCCCGGTCGGATTCATCCACCGTCCAAATCTCCGCCTGGATGCCCCGTGAAGTCGCATACACGCTGAAACTGACCGAGGAGGACAAAGGCAGGCTCGCGATGGCACTCGAATAGGCACTGGTGACCACGCTGCCCGGCGAATATCCGCCCGCAATATCGTCCTGCGGGAAATTGTGGTCGTTCGCGTCGTTGCGGCTGCCGAACTGGATACGCCACTGCTGGTTGGTGTTTAGCGCCGTGTTCGCCGAAATGAACGACCACTTGACCGCAAAGTCGATGTACGTCGTGTACCCGAAATTGGTGGTCGGCCGCATGTCGATCGTGCGGAGATACCCGTCGCCAGTCAAATTGAAATCCGGCGGGGCGATTTTTTGGCTGCTGCTTGCATCGATATCGTCCAGCGCCATCTTTCTCCAATCTGTCACCGCAGACAAATTGGTACCGGTCATGAGTTCGAGACCGTGCTTGGCCGTGTGATTGCTCTTGGAGTCCCACGCCAGGGCATAATCCGGATTGCCGGCGGTCGAGTTGCCGTTCGTGAAGCCGACCCGGTCAATATATATAAAAATCGAATCTCTGTACGTCGTGTCGATGACATTCGACACCGCCATCCGCATCCGGACGAAAAAGTAATTGCTGTTCGCCGACCAGTACGCGCCGGGATTGAAGCTGTCGCCGACGAAATCGAGACGAGCGATTGCATCCCCCTTCGGATCGTTCAGGCTCGGCATCGCCACCCAGTTGGTCGGCCAGCCCGTGAACCCGCTGCCACCGGGGTACCATTCGTTTGTTGCTGCGGAGACGCCGCACACCACCAGCATAACCCACGACAGGCACACGCCGTATAACCCGTATTGTTTTTTCATAGTTTCCTCTGTTTCGCTTTTTATTCTACCAAAGCGCTATAAATACGACAAGTGACGGGATCAAGATTACGATTAAACTCCCGTTGCGCCGCGATTCCGGTTCCGTTATCCTTACAGCATGAAATCATATGATGCGAATTATTTGAATCCCCGCGTGGGCCGGATGGAACAGT
Source organism: Kiritimatiellia bacterium (assembly GCA_035353175.1). GTDB lineage: Bacteria > Verrucomicrobiota > Kiritimatiellia > RFP12 > UBA1067 > DAOPZC01. The sequence goes on from DAOPZC010000066.1 coordinate 11,304, forward strand.
TGGCGTCGATCCGGAGGCTGGTGTCGGACGACGGCAAGGGACGCGGCATGCGCGTGCTGGAAGTCAACAACGGCAGCGGGCTCTCGTTCACCGTCTATCCGGACCGCGGCATGGACATCGGCCAGGCCCATTTCAACGGGGTGCCGCTGGCCTGGATCTCGCGCAACCAGGACGTCGCGCCGCAGTTCTATGATTCCGACGGTTTTGAATGGCTCCGCACCTGGGGCGGCGGACTTCTCACCGGCTGCGGCCTGACCAACGTGGGCGGCCCGAACACCGCCGGCGGAGAGCGCCACGGGCTGCACGGGCGGCTCAGCCACATCCCCGCCGAAGAGCTCAACACGGCCTCGGGCTGGGCCCCGGACGGCGCCTTTACGCTGAGCGCCTGCGGCCGCATGCGGCAGTCCCGTGTTTTCGGGGAGAACCTCGTGCTCACGCGGCAGATCACGGCACGCCTCGGCGAAGCGTCCATCACGGTCCGCGACACCATCGAAAACCAGGGGTTCGCGCCAACGCCCTGCATGCTGCTTTATCACCTGAACCTCGGCTGGCCCCTCGTGGACGACGGCGCGACGCTCGAAGCCCCCGCTCACGACGTGACGCCGCAGAACGGGCACGCCGCCGAAGGGCTCTCCGCGTGGTCCGAAATCACGTCGCCCGTCCCGGGGTTCGCCGAGCAGGTTTACTACCACACGCTGCCCGCAGACCCGCACGGTCTGGCATCCATGCGATTGGTGAATCCGCGCCTGGGGATCGCCTTCCGGGTCACGTACCGCGTGGCCGAGCTCCCCTATCTCGTGCAGTGGAAGATGATGGGCCAAGGAGAGTATGTCGTCGGCTTGGAGCCTGCCAACTGTTTCCCCGAAGGCCAGGAACAGATCGCCAAACGCGGCCTGCTGAAAACCTTGTCGCCAGGCGAAAGGATAGAAACGTTCCTTAACCTCGCCGTGGAGCCGCTTGGCTGAGACAGGCCCCGAGCGAGGGCGCATCCGTTTCATTGACTTGGGGGGCAGGCTAGGGAAATCCGCCAGGATGAGTCGATTAAGATTAGGATTATGATCACGATTATGAAGGCAGCCGTTCCGCCTTAATCCTGATCGTGCTCGTAATCGTAATCCTGATTCCGACTTGAAGTTTGCAGTCAATGAAACAGGATGCACCCCGGCCCCGACAGGCGCCGTGGCATCATTTTGACCGCGCGCGCGGAACCGTGTATACTCACCGCCATGTTTCTACCTTGCACACCTGCGGAAATCGAACGGCTCGGCTGGGATGCTCCGGATGTGATCTTGGTGTCAGGGGACGCCTACCTCGACTCGCCGTTTTCGGGCATCGCGTTGATCGGCCGCACGCTCGCCAACGCGGGTTTCCGCGTCGCCGTCATTCCGCAGCCCGACGTCGCCAAACCGGATGACATCCGCCGTCTCGGCCAGCCGCGCCTTTTTTGGGGCGTCTCCAGCGGGTGCGTCGATTCGATGGTGGCCAACTACACCGCCACCGGCAAAAAACGGCATCAGGACGACTTCACGCCGGGAGGGCTCAACAACGCCCGGCCGGACCGCGCGGTGATCGCCTACTGCAACCTCATCCGCTCGGCCTTCAAGCCCTGCAAGCCCATCGTCATCGGCGGCATCGAGGCCAGTCTGCGCCGCATCGCCCATTACGATTTCTGGTCGGACACCGTCCGCCGCCCGATCCTCTTCGACGCCAAAGCGGACATCCTGGTCTACGGCATGGCCGAGCGCACCATCGCCGCCCTGGCCCGCGCGCTGCGCGACGCACGCGAATGGCGCACGCTAAGAGGACTCTGCTACGCCCTCCCCGCCAATTCCGACGCGCTGCCGCAAGGCGCGGTCGCCCTGCCGGACTTCGCCGCGGCCGCAGCCGACACCGAGGCGGGACGCGCCGCCTTCGCCGAGATGTTCCGCCTTTTTGCCGCCAACCAAGAGCCCCGCACGGCCAAGCCGTTGCTGCAGCGCGTCGACACGCGCTGCCTCGTCCATACCCCGCCCGACTTGCCGATCTCGCAGGCGGAGCTCGACGCGGCCTATGCGTTGCCGTTCATGCTCGATGCCCACCCCTGTCACGCCGCCAAGGGCAAAGTGCGGGCCCTCGACACCATCCGCTTCTCGCTCACGACCCACCGCGGCTGCTATGGCGAATGCAATTTCTGCGCCATCGCCATGCACCAGGGGCGGCGCGTGGTCAGCCGCTCGGAGGCCTCGATCCTCGAGGAGGCGCACCGCATGACGCGCCACCCGAAGTTCACCGGCATCATCCAAGACGTCGGCGGCCCCACCGCCAACATGTACGGCTTCGAGTGCGAGCGGAAAACCAACCAGGGCCCCTGCCCCGAAAAGCGTTGTCTCTACCCCTCTTGCTGCCCGGCGCTCAAGCCCGACCATGCCGCGCAGCTGGATTTGCTGAAGCGGCTCCGGCACATCCCCGGCGTACGTAAAGTTTTCGTCGCGTCCGGCATCCGTCCCGACTTGATCGACGCGGACACGCGCCACGGCGAGCGGTACATCGAGGAGCTTGCGGCGCACCACGTCTCGGGGCAGCTCAAGCTCGCGCCCGAGCATTCGGAAAAAAAAGTTCTCGACGCCATGGGGAAGCCCGGCAACGCGCCGCTGTTGAAATTCAAGGAGCGCTTCGAAGCCGCCAACAAAAAGCATGGGGTAAAGCAGTTCCTGACGTATTATTTCATCGCGGCCCACCCGGGGTGCGGCGACGACGACATGCGGGCGCTGAAGCGTTTCGCGACACAGAACCTGAACCTCGCTCCGGAACAGGTGCAAATCTTCACGCCCACCCCCTCAACCTGGTCGACCGTCATGTATTACACCGGCCGGGACCCCTTCAGCGGCCAGCCGGTCAATGTCGTCCGCGGCCTGCGCGCCAAGCAGGACCAGAAGGACCTTCTGGTCCCCGCGCCCCGGCCATAGCGTCCGTCCCCGTCGCACCGGCTTGACGGATGACGATTACGAGCATGATTAAGATTACGAAAAGGCCAGCACCATAATCGCAATCTTAATCCGAGTCTTGATCTCAATCCGTCCCGCCAAACGGCGGCCTATTGAACCTTGACGGCCTTGACCGTCCTGATGCGGACGGGGCCGAAAAGCCCGGAAGGCAGCGGCTCATCGTCTTTGTACCAATGGTGCCACGTCGTGAAGGTGAAGCGCCCCGTGGGGCTCGGCTTGCCGTCCAACACCCACTGCGGCCAGGCCTTCAGATGTTTGCCGTCCCATTCGCGGTCCTCCGGCAGCTGTTCGTCGCCGATCAGACGGTTCGGCCACAGGTTCGTGATCTTCACCTGCAGCGTGTTCTTGCCCGTCTTGAGCGCCTCCGTCACATCCAGCCGGTAAGGCGGCTTCCAGAGGAGGCTCAGCGTCTGGCCGTTGAGCTCCGTCTCCGCGAAGTTCTTCAAATCGCCCAAGTCGAGGATATAGCGCTCGCCTTTCCGCTTCTTCGCGTCCCACGCGAACGTTTTCCGATACGTCGCCGTTCCGGAGAAGTATCTCACACCCGCCTCGGGGTGCTCGGTCCACGAGATGAGCGTGTCCAACGTGACGCGCTCAGGCGCGCCCCGCTCCGGCGGGAAGGTCAACTCCCAGGGGCCGGACACCTCGACGGCGGACGGCACGGACGAGACCGACGTCGTGAGCGTTTTTCCCGACGCCATCGCGATCTCGAACGCCCCCGCTTTCCAGGCCCGGACTTCGAGTCCGCCTTCCGGCGCGACCGCAAGCTCGTACGCCGGTACCGGCATCGCCTGTTCGCTCTCCGGCGGCAACATCAGCATCTGATTCTCGCCGGCGCGGGCCTGCTTGCGCTGGCCCTTGTACTGATACTCGACGCGCAGCTCCTTGACGGTATTTATCGCGGGATCTTTTCCCGCCAAGGCGTTATCCGCCTGGACTGCAAGCGCCCCCTCTTTCACCAACCCCGTCAGCTTGCCCGTAATATCGACGACCTGTCTTTCCGGCGTCGGGGCATCGCTGATCACCCCATACACGGCCTTGACCACCTCCGCGCCCGCAGGCACTTCCGCGGTCTTGTGCTCCTCGACCTTCAGGCTCTTGGCCTGGCCGTTCAGCAGGTAGTCGATCTTCAGTTCTTTTTCGACCATGTTGGCCGGATCGCCGGCCAGGTCGTTGCCCGAGCGGATACGGCGGTTGCCGTTCTTGACCGATCGCTTGACAACCTCCGTGACATCGACGCAGTCGGGCGCGGTCTCCTCGCCGAACGCGCCGTATTCGGCCTTGATGACCGTCAACTCCGCGATGGGCTCCTTCACCTCATCCGCGACCGAGGCGCGCCGGACCGCCACCGCATGGTCGGCCACAGCCGGCTTGCGGAAGACGACGAACACGGACCCGGCGGGACCGAAATTCAGCGGCACGGCGGTGACGCCGCCGTGATCCGTGTAGACCGGGGCTGGCTCCATCACGCCCGTATCGGGATGCCACAGCTCCGGCATTCTCCCGCTCACGCGGAACAGGCACGCCGCCTCGACCCCCATCGGCTTTGAGCTCGCGACAAAATAGACGTCCGCGCCGTTGATCAGCCGATGGATGTAATTCAGCCGGACACCTTGATTGGTGCAGGCGAAATCAGGCTTCACCTGCATTCCGAGGAGGGCATCGAGCGGGGTTTTGTCGAATACGCGCTGGCCCCAGATCTCGTCGGCGAGCCGCTTCACCTCCTCATCACACGCTGGATATCCGCTCAGGCCGGGGGCGCGCTCGGGCTTGGGACCGACCACCGTCGCACCGGCGTCAGCCAGCTCCTTGACTTTGCGGAGAACCTGCTGCGACATCGTCTTGTCGCCCGGCAGTGCCAAAACGCGATAGCTCATTCCCGACGGCAGCACGATGCGGCCGTCCTTGACCGACATCAGCTTCAGTGCGCCCGTGTCGCACCCGTCGTAGTCATATCCCTGCGGCAGGCTGCCGCGCAGACTGTTCGGCGCGCCCTCTCCGCAATAGAAACAGACGTCGGCGACAAACTGGCCCTCCTGCAGAAGATACTGGCACCGGGCCTGGTACGTGAGCCAGTCCCTGCTCTGCTCCCACCATGTCACCGTGCGCTCGAAGTGCGTGCCCCACTGCCCCATGGTCATGCCGGGCAGACGCTCCGGACGGGTCCAAGGCTGATGGGCATAGCGATGGTAAATGACGCGGTTGACGCCCCCGCAGTAGACCGCATCGCCCTGCGCCTTGATGGCGTATGGATCTTTCAGCCACCTGCCCGCTTCGGGCGCGGCGGTGAACGACTCGGCCCCGACGTATTTCTTGCCGTACACGTGCGCCACCGACGCCGGCAGCTTCGAGTTGCCGATGTTGACGCTCGCGCCGCTCGCCGGCCAGAACTCGCCCATCGGAATATCGCAGACACTGCCGTACTGCAGATCATCCGACGGACAGTTGCCGTAAGGCTCAACCGAATACAGAAGGCCCGCCTTGTGGGCCATTTCAGCGAACTGCCCCGAATAGTTCTCGGCGAACAAATCCGCAACCGTGCGCCGAAAATCCCACAGGAAGCGCTCCGTCACCTCGGGGCTGTCCACCACGCGCCCCGTGAACACCGGCAGAAACCGCGTGATCGCATAGCCGCAGCGCTTCAAGAACTCCTGCTCAAAGCCCTGCGTCCAGTTTTGGGATCCGACCTCATAGCTGTCGATCAGCACATTGTTGAGGCCCGCCTTCACGTTGCCCGCCAGCGGCCCGAGCGCCGCCAGGATCTTGCCCATGTGGCCGTCCCAGTGCGCCTGCGCGGCCGCCTTGCTGAGCTTGTCGCATTCGAGGCCCGTGCCTTCGGCCGGCGCCGGATGGTTATTGCGGCCGTTGGCCGTGTAACCGACACGCAAAACCGTCCACTCGCCCTCCGGCACGTCCCACGCCAAGCGACCGTCCGCGCCCATTTTTGACGAGAGTTCAACGAGCGCATCGCGCTGAACGACCTCGTCGGGCTTGACGACGGCAGCCGCTTCGGCCTTGACGTCGCTGCGGTCGAGAAAAAGTTTCCCGGCCAGATTCTCGACGCCGATTTTAGCGGACAGCTCAACCTCGGCGATCGAGAGCACCTTCATTTTCGCGCTGGCGCCGGTGAAAAGCACACGGAAAAATCGCGCCGAGACCGGCGCGAAGGCGAACGTCCGCAGTTCGCCGCCGCGCGGCATGGAGAACGCGTCCACCGTCCGGTATGCCTTCCCGTCGTCCGAGACCTCGACCTTGCCGTTGCAGCCCTGCATGCCGGGGCCGGGCAGAACGCTCAGCGTCCGCGCCGTGTAAGGCTGTGAAAACTCGAACGCGATGAACTCCGGCGCCTTAGGTTTCGGCAACCGCAGCCGCAAGGTCGTGCCCCGGTTGCCGTCAGCCGCCTGGGCCGCCGCCAGCTTCGGATCGCTGCACGTCACGTTCGGAGCGAGGTCGCGCATGCCGACCCGCTCGCCCGACGGCGTGCGGAACGCCAGCACCGCGATGTCGCGGTAGAAACCCAGCTTTGCCGGCGGCTGAGGCAGCGCGCCTTCAAACCGCGCAGGCCCTCTCGTTTTCAGCTCGCTGGTGACCACCACCTTCATGCCGTGCTCGGGCGTATTCCACGGCCCGCCGCTGCTCGACCAGCCGGCGCAGTTGTGGATGCAGAGTTCGATGCCCAGCCGTTTGGCCTCCTGGGCCGAATGCTTGACCATCTCAATCCATTCGGGGCTGTTGAACTGGAGCGGACCGTGGGGGATATTCTCGCCCGCGTTGAAGATCTGCGCGCCGCCGATGCCGACGCGCGCCATCGCCTCCAAATCCGCCGTGATGCCTTCCTTGGAGACGTTGCCGTTCATCCAGTGCCACCACGTGTGAGGGCGCGCGGAATCGGGCGGCCGGACAAACCCGTTTTCCAGTTCATCGGCGTTTGCGCCCGCGGTTAGTCCGGCAAACAGGGCCAGGCTCAAGCCCGCCAGACAGAGACTCGTCTGCATGTTGTTCTTCTTTTTCATGTTACTCACCATCATACAATTTCTTTCCGTTTCGGATGGCGTCGTAGACCCGACGCTCTTCGGCGCGGCGCGCCTGGTACTTCGATTCGCGGGCCCGGTCCTGTTCAACGGGCACAAAGCCGTCCATGTCCGCGCGCGGCCGTTCCTTCAACCGCCGCGCGCCCTCCACGATCAATTCCAACGCTTCTGCACGGACGGTGGCGTTACTCGCCACGGGCAGCAGAATCCGGCTCACCTCGGGGCGCGCGAAGCTCATCGTCGCGCGCTGTTTGGCGCTGTGGCTGTTCGCCACCTGCACGCCCGTCAAAACCTTCAGCCGATTCAGCTCGTCCTTCGTCAGCGGGCAGCGCCCACCGAGGTTCTGCGGGTAAGCGCACTCGTAGTGCGGATAATACGGCGCGTTGAGATCCACCCACGTGATCAAGCGGTCGAGCTCCTCGAGGCTCAGCCTCACGTCCGCGTGTCCCGCCCGCACCTTTTGGATCAGCTTCGAGGGGTGGCTGCCCCACGAATAGGCCTGCTGGATCTCGGCCGGACCGCCGCCCACACAGGTGATGGCGCCCTGTGACCAGAGGTCCACATAGGACGCGCAGAAGACCGCGTCGCGGTCGCCCGCCAGATTCAGCTTCCCGCCGGCCTTCTTGCCATAGTCGTGGCAGGACACGCAGTGCCGGTCGAAAACCGGCTGAACCTCTTTCTGGAAACTGAACAGGCGCGGCGCGCCGTACCATCCCTTCAGCGGGTCGGGCTTGCGCTTCATCGCCTTGGGCGTCGCGGCCACCGGAGGAATATCCCCCACGCGGTTCTCATGGCAGCCCACGCAGCCATAGGTCTCGCCCGGCTGCACATATACGCCGGAACGCATGGACTGCACCATCATGCCGTTCTCATCAAGGGCCTGGAAGAACACGAAGGTGTTCGCGGGCACCTCGAAATAGGCGCTGCCGTCGTCCTCCACCGGCACCGTGCCGAGGATGCGCTTGTTCTCGAAGTTGTGCCAGTTCATGCCGGGCGCCTGGGCCCCCTGCCCGAACCACTCGCGGTCCGACCAGTTCCGCTTCTCGGGCGACTCCACCACGCGCAGGTATTTGATCGCCCCCGGCTTGACACCCCGCATGTGCGTGCCGACGTACGCGTTCTGCACATAGAAGGTGCCCGCGGCATCCGGCCTCTCGAAGTTCCGGCGGCACGGGATGACAGGCGGCATGAGGCGCGCACGCAACGGCATCGGGTCATAGCACCCCGGGGCTTCGGCGTGGACCACCACCTCGTTGCCGTGCAGGTCGAGATAGTACAGCGCCATCTCCTCGCCGTTTCCGGTCTGCCGCGAACAGAGGAAGTGACGGTCGTCCAACGGATAGGGATCCTCATACTTGCGGGCAATCGACTTCGACGAATCGAAATCTTGGCCCTCGGTCTTGATGCGGTTCACGAAGCTGTCGGGCCACGTGCGCAGCACCGGCTCGCGCCCGTCCACGCCCCTCGACCGGTCGATGAGCCCCAGCGCGCCCCACGGGCGATCGTGGCACGCGCCCAAGACCGCGATCGCCAGATGGGCCTTCGATAGAGTCCGCGCATCGATCACGCCCCCGGGGCTGGTCGTGTTGTTGCCCCAATAGAGACCGTGCCCTGTACCGTCCGGATTGCAGACCCAAAGCCCCTGCGCATCGCCGAAGTTGCGGTCGACATATTCCCACCGGTCATACAGAATCCGGCCGTCCGGCATCAGCGTGGCATGGCCTTCGAATAGCGTGGATTTGCCGATCTGGTGGATGTTCGCGCCGTCGGGCTCCATGCGGTAAAGATTGCACATGATGTGGCGGTTGCACATGCAGTACTTGGGCTCACGCGATGCGGAGAAAAGAAGATCGCCGTCCGGCAGCCAAATCGGATCGATATCCGACACGCCCGGATCAGAGGTGAGTTGCCGCACCTCCGTGCCGTCCGCCCTCATCGCATAAATATGGTAGTCGTCCTCCCGGCTCTTGCGCATGGAGAACACAATCCGTTTCGCGTCGAAGCTGACGTCGGGATCACGGACCGTCGCGTTCGTGCCGGGCGCGAACAGCGTTCTGACGGCGCCGCTCTGGACATCGAGCAGCTTGAAAGCGCCTTCCGTATCGTAGCTGCCGGTGTTGACCTCCCCCGTCTGGAACATCGTTTCGGTATTGTGGTGGTCGGGGCGGTACTGCTTGCGCGCCACAAACAGAATCGGCTGGCCGGTCAGCAGCGGATTTGAGCGGACCAGCGCTTCGCGGGCGAATGTCTCCAGCGCCTCCGCGTCATCGCCGGACTCCAGCGCGTCCAGCTTGGCCAGCAGCGCCGACTGGGGATAACGGGCGCCGAACTGCTGACCCAGCTCCTGAACCGCCGCGCGCAGCCGGTCCGCTGAGCTTCCGCCGTTCGCGCGGGCGATCTCGCGCTTGCGCGCTCTGAACCGCTGCGCCGAAGCCGCAGCGTCGACGGCGCCTTGGCAAACCAAGCTGTCGAGCGTGATGTGTCCCCACCCGCCCGTCGCGCGGTCCGCCACGCGGAAAAACACCGGCTTGCCGACCAGCTCCGGCACCGACCAATTCCGGCGCAACAACCTTTGGCCGTTTCCGCCGCGCGCGTACGCAACCTCGTTGCCCTCAAAGGTGCAGAGCGCGACATATACGTCGGGCCCGGCTCCTCCGCCGACAAGAAGCGTGATGTCCGGGGCTGAGAGCACCACGACCGGCGATTCGACGACACCTTCGAACCGGTCATCCGGGTGCAGCCCGTCCGCGCTTTCGAGCGTCGACAGGAACCAGGTGCCCTCTTTCGTGTAGGGCGCGCCGCCGTGGTGTTCCTTCGCGCGGTCGCTCACGACCTTACCGAAGCCGCCGTCCAGCACCTGCCATCCCTGCAGGTCGCCACGTTCGAAATCAAAGCGCACCTCGGCGGACGTCCCCCCGTTCGCGAAAACGGCGACCATCCCCAACAGCACAAACAACCTTCTCATGGTTCCTGCCTCTCTGCCCATGTTAACGTGCCCATTTCCCCAACAGCGCGCTGGCCCGCTGATATCGCACCAACAAACGTTCGTACGCGGCGGCATGTGCGGCGACCGGCGCATGCCGGTCGGTCGCCGTTGACACCTGATCAACGATCCCGAAGTCCTTCCAGACGCCTGTGCCGACACCCGCCACCACGGCCGCACCCAAGGCCGCGGCCTGCTGCCCGGTCCCCGTCCGCACAACCGTCATATCATACACGTCCGTGGCGATTTGGCGCCAGAGCGAACTGTTTGAACCGCCGCCGACCGCGAAGCGTAAAATTATACGCACGCTACCGGGAAAAAGAACAAGTTGGGAATGGAGGCGAGGAAGCCCCGGGCCCCGGAGAGCCCGGAGCGAAGACATCAGGGTCACGTCTCGACTTTCGACAATTGGCTTGCAGGAGTACCGGGAGCCTTATTGACACCTTCTGGTTGGTTCTTCCCCTCAACGGCTCCAAGGAGGGGGAAATCGTTGTTGTCCTTTCGGTATTGGTACCAGACCCGAGTGAACTTCTTGCGAAAGTACTTCTGGTCACAATCCCCGAGTGTCATTTCGGCGCTTGCCTCAGTTTCCCCGAGCCTTACGTCTGCAAGGCCGGGATGGGGAAGGCCCTCCTGAAGACCGAGCAGTGGAAGAAGGATCGTGGACTTCCCCGCGTTGTTTGGACCAACAAGGACGTTGATACGCTTGGAGAACCCGACCTTCGCTTCCGCAAACGAGCGGATATTTCTCAGTGTCAGTGACTGAATCCACATAGTCGGTCTTCCTCCTCCTTCTGCATGCCAACGTCAGCGGTGAGGCGGCGGTATCCCGTCGCCTCTACCGCTTTGTTCGGCGATCTCATCGTCCAAGTATCACATCGATCCCATTTATGACGGCGGTCACATGTCGAGGTGAAAGGCAGCCCACTCGCTCCGTGAGTTGGCTTCGGTCTAAGGTAACGATTAAAGAAACATTCGCGACAGAATCCTTCGGAAGACCGGTTGCCGACGACTTCAGCAACACATTACCGGGGGCTGAAGCCCATTTGGTGTTGCTTGTAAGGGGGACGCAGACAACCGTCCCAATACGGCTTCTGTTGACGGCGTCACACTGAACCACCAGAACCGGACGCCTGAAGCCGGGAGATGAGCCGGTTGGCTCTTCGAGATCAGCCCAGCACACATCACCTTGGCTTATTACCATTCGACGCGCCGCAACGCCTGACGAGCGGCCCTCCGTGTGAATACGTCTGCCTCCTCCCCAACCTCCCGTAGAACTTCGTTCATCGCGGAAGTGATTTTGTCGTCTTCGTGCTGCACCACGAAGTCAGCCAATGCGCGTGCGTATAACCGGCTACGCGTCACGCGCAGACGGCGGGCAAGGCGCTCGCCCTGCTCGAATACGTCTTCTGGAATGGATAATGCCGTTTTCATACCAATAGTATTACCCTTTGACCGTGGTGGCGTCAACCCGTTTTTCCATTTTCCTCGCTCACTGGCCGAACGCCAGCGGTTAGGCGGCTCGTAGCGACTCACGGTACCGCCGATGGTTCGGCGAAACCTATTTTGTCAGTCGGTTGAGCATGCGCGCAGTCTGTCCGATGCACTTCAGCAACGTGGCAGTGGCATTCTTACCGCAGTTGGGTGCTTTGCGTACGTGCGCCTGAATGGATGCCTGTAAACGGGTAACTTGCGCATTGACGGATCTTGCCTGTCCGGCAAAATCCAGATCTTCGAAGGTCAGCGTATCCTGCTTGTGTCGTTTCTGGGCCATGGCTTTCTTTCTCCGTGGATAATTGGTGGTCTATTTGGCGTGATGGTCCGACTGGGCTCCTATGGTCAGAAAGGCAACCACCCCGTTCGAGGCGAGACTTGAACTGAGTCCCACACGTAGACCATCGAAGCTGGTCTCAACGCCCTTCTTGCCTTTTCCTACATTGGCCAGAAGCCACGTAGTGAATTTTTTGGGAAGATTACTCTGCTGACTGCCAGCAGCCACCTCCAATAGATTGTATCCCAATGCTATGCTCGCCAAGTTTGCCGTTTCATTATTGGATAAACTGAAAATAAACAGGAGCGAATCGACAGTGCCGTTCTTGTCGTTGTCGTAGATGACCACGGTGTTCTTCTCACCGGAGAGGACGATATGAGACCAGCTATAGTCAATGCGGCTATCCCGTTCCTTCGTTTCCATAGGATTTTGCCGGAGTATCGGGATCGCCGTTTTGAAGTCAGCTATCCCTGCTTTGATCGATCTCGTCGGGGCTGGTTTTTTACTTCGGTTGCAAGCTCCGACGATGATGATCAAAACGATGAATATACCAACCAAGAATCGCGCACCCATAGCAACATCTTTGGGTGACTTCTCATCAGTCTTCTTTGTAGCTTCTGTAATCGCCATCCCTGTCTTATTCACGGGACAGCCGCAAATAGGGCAAGAGTCAGCTTTGTCGCTAATTTCTTTTGCGCACCCAGGACATGAGATTAATGCCATACCTTGATCCTTCGTTACTTGTGCCGAACAGCGCGGCTCACGTGGCGCGAAAGGTAAACCATGGGTAAGAGGCAAAAAGGCTGTAGAGCGTCACGTGAAGCCGTTGGTTCGGCTTCATCGCGTGAGTGGTCGCGTGGTTTCTTTTGCGCGTTGGCCAAGCTGATCGACATGCACGGGACCACGACACCCGACATGGAGTGTCTGTTCTCCGGCGGCGGTGATCCGCAATACGCCGACGAAATCGACCAAGCAGTTTTTAAGCGGCACGGGCTTATGCCGAACGTTGCGGCGCACCAACGGCGCGATCAGCGCCGTTGGGTGTCGCCGCTGGTTGGGATTCCTTATCATCATGAACAGTTGCCCGAGAGTCACGTGTGGGTCC
>DAOPZC010000067.1:0-24128 GCA_035353175.1 Kiritimatiellia bacterium
TGCGTGATGGTCGCGTGCGGTCCGCCCCAGCCCCACGCGCGGGCGCAAAGGAAAACGATAAAACAAGTCGAATAAAAGCGTGGAAGCATTTCAATAAACCTTTCCGCCTCTGTGTCGCTGGTTCGTCGCGTTCTTGTAACTTTTCAACTTTACAGCTTGCATCCTCAGCCGTCAATGCGGGCGGAACGCTAGCCTAGGACCGCGCATCTGATTTCCGATCCGGTTGGAGAGGTCATTACGCTTAAGCCTTTTTTTCCTGCCCAGACTGGCAGGCGACACAGAGCCTAACCCCAGGCAGCGCCTTTCGTCTTGCTTCAGGTATTTCGGCCTCGCACGCCTCGCAATGAGTCAAGCTTTCACCGCTGGGCAGCCTGCTTTTAGCGAGCTGCACCGCAGATTCCACGGTGGCATCCATCTGATCCTGAACCCCGCTGTCTTTTGCCCACCCTACGGCCATTTCCAGCTCCTTGACGGAGGTTTTGCGAGTTCTGAAATCTGAAGATGAAGGAAGAAATTCGCCTTGCGCCACCGCGACGAACCGGATACGACGGAACACCCCGTTAGTGTCCCGGCTTTAGCCGGCTGCGGTATTGAACAAGCCGCCTAAAGGTGGGACAACAACGGACGTCGTGTTCTCTTCACAGGAAGCGCGCGGAATCTTGCCTGAACAGCTCCGCGCGAATGGAAACGGAGAACCGATTTCTCCACGTTTCACGGTGTCGTGAACCGTGGAGAGCGGTGCGTGCCCCTTGGCACGCGCCGCAGCGCCTTCGGTTTATGCATATGTGATTTCGCGTTTTGCGTGATTGTAGAGCGCTTTGCGGCCGGTTTCGAAGGACTTCATGGCCATGATCACGGGCACCGCGTGTTGATAGCCGGCGTCGATCGAAGCGTTCGGCGTCGCACCGGTGCGCAGGCACTGCAGCCAGTTCAAGAAGTGGTCGGGATGCTCCACAGGCGTGACTTCGTTCTTGCCGCGGATGGCACCGTCGCGCCGCGGCGCGCCCTCGCAGTCGTACGTCGGCTTGCTCCAGTTGCTGATGTCGAGCGAGCCCTTGTCGCCGTAGAGCTTGCGGATGCAGCCCGCGCCGTTGGCGAGGTTGTTGGAGCTGCTGACGAGGAATCCTTCGGGATAGGTCCAGGTGGCCTGGATCACGTTGGGGTTGGTGAAGTTGTGCTCGTCCTTCCAGGTCTCGTTCACGTAGCCGAGGCAGACGCAGGAGGTCGGGAAGCTCGCTCCGGTGATGAAGTTCATCAGGTCGATGAAGTGCGCCCCGAGGTTGGGGATCGGGCCGCGCGAAAAATCGTAGTGGCCGTACCAGCCCGAGTAGATGTCGGACCGGAACGGGCGCATGGGGAGCCCGTGCAGGAACTCTTTCCAGTCCACGTCTTCTTCGCGCACGTCTTTGAGGTAGTGGTACCAGTAGGGTCGCTCCGCGTTGCGGCACTCCTCGACGCGGGAGATCTTGCCGAAGATGCCGGTGCGGAAGAGGTCGCGCGCGCCGACGATCGTCGGCAGGCTGCGGATCTGCGTGCCGACCTGGACGACGGTGCCGGCCTCTTTGACGGCGTCGACCGCGCGCACGAGATCGGGGAACTCGACGGCCAAAGGCTTTTCGCAGTAAATATGCTTGCCCGCGCGCGCGGCGGCTTCAAGGTGCGCCGTATGGTGCAGGTCGCAGGAGGCGATCATGACGGCGTCGATGTCGTTGAGCTCGAGCAACTGGCGGTAGGAGACGCACTGCCGGGCGTCGCGACCGAACCATTCCTTGACCAGCCCGTTCGCCGTTTCGCGGGCGACGCGCCAGGGATCGGCGAGCGCGACGATCTCGAAGTTGGTTTCCTTGACGTGCTTGTAGACGCCCTTCATGTGGGCGTTGCGGCCGCGGTCACCGCAGCCGATCATGCCGATGCGGATGCGGTCGTTCGCGCCGATCGCGCGGCGCCGGGTGGCCGCGGAGACGGAAAAGGGCATGGCGGAGGCGGCCGCGGCGCTGCCTGCGAGAGTCAGAAGTTTACGGCGGGTTATTTGACGGTGCATGAGGGTTCCTTTCGGAGGGGGTTGATCAAGCGGTGAGAACGGTGAGAAAATGGCGGGCCTTGCGTGCTTCGGCGGCGAGGTGCGGCAGGTCGCCGGGCGACAGGCATTCGACGACCAGCGGCCCGCCGGCGAAGCCGCCCCGCTTGAGCCGGGCGAGCACCTTGGGGAAGTCGACGATGCCGGTGCCGGGCGTGAGGGCCACCTCTTTCGGAGGCCGAAAATCTTTGACGCTCATGCCGGACACGACACCGTCGACCGCCGCGGCGTCGTCCACGGGGTCGAGCGCGCCGTCGGAGTAGTAGAAAATGTTGCCGGGATCGTACCAGAGTCGGAGGCTCGGATGATTTATCCGGTCGATGATCCGGCGGCACTGTGAGCCGTTCGCGTTGTTGCCGCCGTGCGGCTTGATGCTCAGCCCGACGTTGTTGCCGGCAGCGTAGTCGCAGCAAACGGCCACGATCTTGTAATAGGCGTCGGCGTTCTTTTCGTCGGTGCCGCCGAGCAGCAGGTTGGGGCAGCCGCATGCGGCGCAGTTGTCGATGATCCGCTTCAGCCCGGCCGCGCTGTCGAGCGGGAAGTTGCCGCCCCAGAGCGAAATCGCCTGAAGCCCGCGCCGTTTCACTTCGTCGCCGACGGCGGCGGCTTCTTCCGGCGTGGACTCGATGCTGACGATGAGCTTGTTTTTGCTCTTGGTCGTCATGAGCCCCACATGTTTGAAGCCCGCGGCGGCGATCGCGTCGAGGGCCGTGCGGTAGTCGTGGTCGGCCCACGGGCGGGTGTAGCAACCGAGCTGCCAAGAAGAGGCGCCTGACGGCGCAACGGCCGATGAGCCCGCGCCATGCGCGGCGGTGGCGGCGAGAGCGGCGGAAAGGCCGCCGAGGAAGTGGCGTCGTGTCGTCATTGTTTTACACCGTTGTGAGTGTGCGTTTTTCGGGATCGTAGACCGCTTTGCGCCCGGTCTCGTAAGACCGCATGGCCATGAGGACCGCCACGGCATGCTGGTAGCCGGCGTCGATGGAGGCGTTCGGCGTGGCGCCGCTGCGCAGGCACTGCAACCAGTTGAGGAAATGGTCCGGATGGTCGACGGGCTTGACCTCGTTTTTGCCGCGGATCGAGCCGTCGCGGCCCGGCGCGCCCTCGCAGTCGTAGGTCGGCGCGGCCCAGTTGTCCACGTTGAGAACGCCCTTGTCGCCGTAGAATTTGCGGGTGGAGCCTGCGCTGTTCCCCATGTTGTTGGCGATGCTGACCATGAACCCTTCGGGGTAGAGCCAGGTGGCTTGGGCGCAGTCCGGTGCGGTGAAGTTGTGCTCGTCTTTCCACGTGTAGGTGCCGCCGAGGCAGACGCACGACAAGGGAAACTTCGCGCCCGTGATGAAGTGGAGCATGTCGATGAAGTGGGCTCCGAAGCCGGGCGTGGGACCTTTCGAGAACTCGTAATATCCGTACCATCCGGAGTAGAGGTCGGCGCGGAAGGGCCGCATGGGACGTCCGCTCAAAAATTCTTTCCAGTCGACGTCCTGCTCCTTGACGTCCTTGAGGTAACGGTACCAGTAGGGCTTCTCGCTGTTGCGGCACTCCTCGATGCGTGAGAGTTTGCCGAAAATGCCCGTGCGGAAGAGGTCGCGCGCACCGACGATGCTGGGAAGGCTGCGGAGCTGGGTGCCGACCTGCACGACGGTGCCTGCCGCCTTCACGGCGTCGACCGCGCGCACGAGATCGTCGAACTCGTACGCCATGGGCTTCTCGACGTAGATGTGTTTGCCGGCGCGGGCCGCGGCTTCGAGATGCCGCGTGTGAACGTGGTCGGGCGAGGCGATCGTGACGGCGTCGAGGTCCTCGAGCTCAAGCAGTTCGCGGTAGGAGACGCACTGTCGGGCGTCGTGTCCGAACCATTCCTTGACCAGGCCGTTGGCCTCTTCGCGGGCGACGCGCCAGGGGTCGGCGACCGCGACGATCTCAAAGTTGGTTTCCTTGACGTGCGCGTAGAGGCCTTTCATGTGCGCGTTGCGGCCGCGGTCGCCACAGCCGATGATGCCGATGCGGATGCGGTCGTTCGCGCCGATGGAACGGCGCCGGGTGGCGGCGGAAACGCACGAAGACAACGCCATTGCCGCTGTCGCCGCGCCAGCCGCTTTCACCAGATTCCGACGGGACACTGGACTTTTCATCTGAATCCCCCTGAAACAAGGATTGAGCTATATTCTCAACCTTTTTCTTATACTAACAATGGCCGCGCTTCTTGTCGAGGCCGATCTGGCCGGGGAAAGTCGCGCAGTTTTCTGGTCTCTGCTTGAGTTCCGCGAGGTGGTTGGCTACCATGAAATTTGGCTTGGGGCGCGCTCCCTTTAGTGGGAGTCTTGAACGCGTCCTCAAGCCTTTTTTATTTTCCGTCTCGTGTAGGTGGAAGCAGTTTCCGAGACCCGGCCGATGGGGAGAGCGGGCGCTTCGGCTTGGGGCGCGCCACTGGGGGCTCGGACGGCCCCGTCCGCGAAATCGGGATTCCGGCCGACGCCGAGGCGTGTCGGTGAGGCCGTCTGAGTCCCCATGGGCGTCCGCGTCTCGCCGGCCATGCGTCATTTCAGCGGGAGAACGGGGAGGAGGGTGGTCAGCAGTTCGTCGTCCACAGCGTAAAACGCGAAGCCGGCGAGCCGGCGTTTGCGGACCTGCCCGAGCTGGAGAAAAGCCGTCGCCGCATCGAGTTGGCTTTCATCGGCGCCGGTGCCGAGGCCGGGCACGAGCGACGCGGCGGGTGCGGCGGCGAGGCAGAGGTCCAGCGAGGCCGCGAAGTCGGAGGCGCTTTCGGTGTAGATCATGGGGCAGGCGAAATCGATCAGGCCGGCGCGCAGCCAGGCGGGCCAGTCTTGGCCGCGGACCGCCGCGGCGTCGGGCGTCGGGAAGACGGCGGCGGAGAGGCGGATGGCCGGGTTGACGGCGCGCACGGCGTCGCGGGCCTCGCGGACGAACGCCGTGAGCGTGTCGAGGCGGAATTTCCGGAACGCGGCGGCGTGCGGGCCGCCGGGCAGGACGTCGGCGGGCCAGGCGGCCACGGCTCCGCCGAGGCTGGCTTCGAACGCGTGGCGAGTGGCGGGCGCGTAACAGCCGGTCGCTTCGGGGAAGCGCACGTAGTCGAGATGGAGGCCTTGCACGCCGCGCCGGGCGAGCGTGCGAAGTCCGTCGATGAGCAGGGCTCGGTTTTCAGAAATCGATGGGCATAGCCAGGGCAGCGTGTTGCCGGCGG
Source organism: Kiritimatiellia bacterium (assembly GCA_035353175.1). GTDB lineage: Bacteria > Verrucomicrobiota > Kiritimatiellia > RFP12 > UBA1067 > DAOPZC01. The sequence goes on from DAOPZC010000067.1 coordinate 5,280, forward strand.
CGTCGCGCATGAGCCGGTTCTCGCGGGTGAGCTGGGCGATCTGGCCGGCCGCGGCGCCGTCGAGCGCCCAGCAGGTGACCCACGCGTGCACGGCGACGCCGTTGGTTTTGCCCGCGGCCAGCGCTTCGGTGAGGGTGTCGGCCGGCCGGGAGCCTTTCTGCTCGTGGAGCGCGGTCCCGGCACTTTGCCAACGGATGAAGAGTGCGTTGATGCCGTCTGCGGCGAGCGTGGACATGAGGCCGTTCCATCCGCGCGGGTGGCAGGCGGTCGCGCGGGTATTCCAGGCCGCCCTGAGTTCGGATGGCGAGGCGGCCGGCAGTTGCCCCGTAATGGCCGCTTGGGGGGGGCTCTGCACCTGAAGGCCGGGGGCGAGGTTTCGGACGAGGGACCTCATGAGCGTGACGGCGGAGGGGTAGGCCAACGGCGGAACATGGGCGAACCATGCGCCGCGGTCTGAAAGGACACAGGCGGGTTGGTCTGTGACGCGCCCGGTCTCATCGGCCCACGTGGCAACGGGGCGGGCCTGCAGGGACGGGGTGGCGAAGGGCGGGATGATGTTGCCGGTGGCGTGCGGAATGCGGGCGGGCGCTCCGGGCAGGCGGGCCGGGTCGCAGACCAGCGCAGACCACTCCCGGCCGGCCTCCGTGCCCTGCCAGGCGCCGGGGCGGACGCCGAGCAGGGCGCCGAGCGGTTCCGAGGCGTTGTAGAAGACGATCAGCTTGCCTTTGCGCGTGACGAAGCGTTCGAGGCGGCCGAGGGGCTTGTCCGCGAGGGCCGGCGCATAGGGCAGGAGCAAGATCCGGAAGGGGGATAGGTCCTCGAACGCGTCGTCGATGACGGCGAAAGGGATGCCGGCTTTGTTCAGCAGCCGGGCGCAGCGGTCGGCGAGCGCGGCTGCGAACGCGGTTTCGCCGGGTGCGGTCCGGTCGGAGGCGCGGACGATGGCGACGGTGTCGGTGCGCGCGCGCGCGGCGTGCAGAAAGAGGGCGGCCCGCCCGTCGGTTTGCCGCCAGGCCGAGAGGCGCAACACGCGCGACGTGTGCCAGGGGCCGGGGTTGCCTTCTGGGCTGAAGAGGCCGCGCGGCAGGGTGAAGGAGCGGCGGGTGGCGTCCGGCCGGGCGAGCGTCGCGCTGTGCCAGCCGGCGCCCGATTGGAGGTGCACGCTGAGCCCGCGGAGGGGGGCTGCGTCCGGGCACGAAAATTCCAGTTCCAGGGACGTCGCGTCGGACGGGATGCGGGCGGAGAGGGGGATGTCCCAGTAGACGCGCTCGATTTCCGGCAAGAACCGGACCGGTAGCAGGAGTCCGTCCTCGGCGTGTTGGGCGGGGTCGGCTCGCTCACCGGGCAGCACCTTTTCCGGCGGCGGAAAAGGCGGCAAAAGGGAAACGGTCTGCGCGCATAACGCCGGGAGCGCTGTGACGCCGACGAAGAAAAAGACGCGCCGAAGCAAGGCGGTGATCACGCTACTCCCATTCGTATGCGGCTTCGTTCTTCTGTGACGCGGCGGCGTCGAAATCCTTGTTCGGGTTGAACTGCCGGAACGCCGAGACCGGAGGGCTGGCGGGGTGGGGAAACGCGGGATAGAACGAAGATGCCCCCGCTTGCGGTTTGCGGCCTAACGGGAGGCTGTCGACGGGAACCTGCTGAAAGGGGTCCGCCAGTTTGATGGGCTGACTGTCGCTCGGGACGGGGGCGGGCAGCGCGGTCGTCGGGAGGTTGTGGCTCGGCGGGCGGCGCTTGTGGAAAATGCTTTTGTAAAAGGCGACGATCAGGAAGAAGATGCCGAGTCCGGTCGCGATCAACGTCACGTCGGATAAAGGGATTGTAGCCATGTTTTCTCTTCCGTTTTCGGGGTTTATGGGGAAACGGGGGTGACGGGGGCGCTCGCGAGCGCTTCAAGGCCGGTGTCTTTGGCGGCTTGTATCACGATCTCTTTTGTGACGTGGGGAGCCTGCGAGGCGAAGCCGAGCATCAGCGCCGTGTCGCACAGGTTGTTGATGCTGCGGGGAATGCCTTGCGAATAGATGTAGACCTCGTCGAGCGCATCCTTCGCGAACGACCAGATGTCGCCGCCGACGGCCCGCATGTGGTGCTGGATGTATTCGGTTGTCTGCGCGGGGGAAAGCGGCGTGAGGCGCCAGTCGAGCTGGATGCGGCGCCGGAGCGACTCGTGTTTCATCAGCGACGCCCGCAGATCGTCCGTGCCGGCGAGAATGATGGTGAAAAGCGGGCGCTCATCGTGGCTCTCGGTCGCGGGAATGCGCAGGTTGCAGAGATAATGGGCCAGATAGAACCCGTCGCCGGCGGCGAGGTGGTGGGCCTCGTCGAGCAGAAGCAGCGAGCGGGTCAGGTTGTGCGAGTTGCTTTGGCAGTAGGCCTGTAGCGACATGAGGGCTTCGGGCAGGGTCTGGGCCGCGTCGGGAAGGTTCAGGCTGCGCAGGATATGGCGGGCCATCGGCAGGCTGCCGTTGGGGATCGCGTCGATCTTGATGACCGGGAGCTTGGCTTTCGCGGCGCGGCGGTGGAGGTATTCGAGGGTCATGGTCTTGCCCACGCCGTAGGCGCCCGTCAGCATTCCTGCGATGCGCTCTTGGTCGATGAGGTAATAAAGGCGGGCGATTCCTTCCTGGTGCTGCTCGGTCATGTAGATCAGCCTGTCGCTGACGACATTCAGGAAGGGGGACTCTCGAAGGTTCCAATACGCGGTATACATAAGAAGGCCTGTCTTAATCGGGGAAACGGATCACCGAGGAGAAATTGATCCGCTTTTGCGGCGGCGGTGGGGCGGCGCTGCCGGCCGGGGCGGGCTCTCTGGCTTGGCCGGGAAGCTCGGGTTCCGCATCTTGGGCGACAATGCCCTTCCGCTGGACGATCGTGAACGGATAGGGGGCCGACAGATTCCGCATCTCGCCGAGGTATTTGGTGACCCGCAGAACGCGCTGGTCCGCCGTGTTCTCGAGGTTAACGGCGATCGGGCACAGGTCCTCGAGGCGGCTTTTGAGGGTGAAAGCGGGGTTGGACACCGGCTTCGGCAGCGTCAGCAGGGCGGTGACGCCCAGCCGTTCGATGGCGTGGATGAACGAATAGACGTGCTCCGCGATGCGCGAGACCGGATGGATGGCGACCCACGGCAACACGGTGTCGAAGACGATCCGCCGGATCGACTGCGACTCGACCGTCTCTTGGAGTTCCATGAAGGACTGCGGGGGCAGCATCACGTTGGCGCTCGCATTGCTTTCCGGGATGAAAGAGGTGTATTCGAGAATCGTCAGCTGCCCGTTGGTGACGGCGTCGGCAAAAGGCATGCCGAGGCTCTCGGCGACGATGACCGTGTCTTGGGCGCGGTAGTTCGAAAGCAGGAGCGCTTTGTCGCCGTCCTGCAGCGCCTGATTCAGGAAATGGCAGGCAAAGATCGATTTGCCTGTGCCGTGGCGCCCGGAGCAGAGCACCTGACGCCCACGGTAAACGCCGCCGAAACTGCCGTCAAAGAAAGAGACGCCAAACTTGGTTTTGTCGACGATCACGGGGTCCTCTTTTCTAGCCGCGGTGCTCGGGCTTCACTTCTCAAAAACGTTTTTGAGAATGTTTTTGATAAAGGCAAGCTCGAAGGGCTTGCTGAGAAACGCCAAGACGCCGTTCTGCGCGGCGCATGTGGTCAGTTCCGGAGATGGCGCGCCGGAAATCAGCACCACCGGGGACCCCTTTGCCTTTTCGCAGAGCTGGCAGATCCACTTCTGAGGCTCAGGCGCATCCGGCAGACGGATGTCGGCGATGATGAGCTGAAAGTCTCCGTTCTCCAGTTTGGCAAGCGTTTCGGACGCGTTCAGGGTCGTGATGACCTCATGTCCGAATCCGACGATCAGTCGGGCCAGGTAATTACCGATGGCGGGTTCATCATCAACAATCAGAACTTTTCCCATAACGAGCCCTCTTTAGTTAGGAGCAACCCCCTATACTGCCGAATCCTGCCGGCAAACCATTTTAAAAACATATACAACCGCTGTTTTGGCATCATTGTCGCAAAAAAGGAGGTTGCGGTCAACGCGAAAAAAACGTATGCTAAGGCAATCCTTGGAAACCGTGTCAGCAATAACTTATGCAAACGTATCTGTCACAAGCCGAAGTTAAAGACCCGTCCGTTGTCCGTGGCCGCCGTTGCCGGTGTGATGCGTGTGCGCTGTCGGTCCATGTGGTTGAGACCCCGGCGCCGACGGTATGCCCGTATTGCCAAAGACTTCTGACGCATGAGGTGACCGAGGCTCCTGTGGCTCCAGCTTTTCCGGTTCCCTCCGACGAGGAGGTCCGCGAACGGCTGGGCAAGCTCTACTTGCGCCCGCCTAAACTGTTGGTCCTGCTGATCTCATCGGTTGCCATGTTTATGTTGGGGTGGGCGATCTTCTTGCAGTTGCGCAGCGTGGAGAATTACTGGTATCAGCCGATGGTGAGCATCTATTCCTTGCTGGCCGGCATCTTCGTGGTTTCGCGCTTCATCATCGCCGCGTTTTATATTTCGCCGAAAGACGTGGGCTATCTGCCGTCGGTGACGGTCCTTGTGCCGTGCATGAACGAGGGCGGGGTGATCCGTCAGACCATCGAGCGGATCTTTTCGGCCGGCTACCCTGTCGCACAGCTCGAGGTCGTGTGCGTGAACGACGGGTCGAGCGACAACACGCTGGAGCAGATGCTGGCCGCGCAGACGCGGCATCCCCGGCTGGTCGTGGTGGACTTCGAGAAGAACCGCGGGCTCTGTCACGCCTGGGGCGTTTCGGTGCTGATCGCGCGCGGCGAGTTCATGGTGTGCGTGGATTCCGACACGTTTATTTTCCCGGGCTCGCTGCGAAAGCTGGTGCAGGGGTTCGTCGACCCGACGGTGGGCGGGATTTCCGGGCACTGCGATGTCGAGAATGCGGACGCCAATTTGCTGACCCGGATGCAGGACGTGCGGTATTACTTCTCCTATAAGATCATGAAGGCTGCCGAGAGCGTGTTCGGGACGGTGAGCTGCCTGCCGGGCTGCTTCTCCGCTTATCGCCGCGTCTGCGTGCTGCATGTGCTGGACGAGTGGCTGAACGCGACGGTGATGGGCAGCCACGGCAATTTCGCGGACGACCGCTCGCTGACGAACCGGATCCTGAAGGACTACAAGATCCTTTACGACGACGAGGCCCTGGCCACGACGATCGCGCCCGAGAACTGGCGCCAATACACGCGGCAGCAGGCGCGCTGGATGCGCTCCTACCTGCGGGAAATCGTTAAGACCGGCCGGTACATGTGGCGCAAGCACCCCGTGCCCTCGCTCTCTTGGTACGCCATGATGTGGATGCCGATCCTCGAGCCCGTAGTCATGATCCAGGCGCTGGTGATCGGCCCGATCCTGGCCGGGCACGTCACGGCTTCCTACACGTTGGGTGTGATGGCGATCACGGCGGTCTGGTCGCTGCATTTCTGGGCCTCGACCGGCCGGCGCTGGTGGTGGGCGGGATTTGTGTTTACGCTCTCCTACATCGCCTTTTACAGTTGGCAAATCTATTGGGCGCTGTTGACGCTGCGCGGCAAAAAGTGGGGGACTCGCGGATGAAAACCACAGACGACATGAAACGCGGTGAAGAGGCCCGGCCGGAGCCCGGCGGCGTGAATGGGGCGGCGTCGCCCGAAGCGGAGATTGATGAAGCCTGGGAACGCCCGGTCGCCGTCGCGAAAGACCGGAACGTTCGGGCCTGGCTCATCTTTCTGGGGCTGATCTGCTTCGGCGTCGCCCTTTGGACGCCGCTCCGCACGCTCTATTACCGGTCCGGATATGCCAAGGGCGAGGTGGAGGTCAAGCGTGACGCCGACACGTTCGTCGCTCTCGCCTATTACGGCGTGAATGACGAGGTCGCCGAAGGCTCCCAAGACATCGCGACCGCCGTTTTCGCCGAACAGCTCCGGCTGCTGAAAGAGCGCGGCTATACGCCGATCAGCCTGCAGGACGTGCGGGCCTTTTATAAGGAAGGCAAGCTGTTACCCCGCAAAGCGGTCTTGATGACGTTCGAACAGTCGCGCAAAAGCTCGTATTTCGAAATCCGCAACCTGCTGCACGTCAATAAGTGGAAGGCGGTGATGGGCGTGACGACGCGCCCGATCCACATGAAAGACGCGCAGGCCCTGCTCTGGCCCTACCTGCGGGATATGATCACCATGGGGTCGTGGGAACTGGCCGCCCAGTCGGAAAACGGGTTCGATTTCATCGAGACGAGCCCCTCCGGCCGCACCGGCCCGTTCTTCTCCAACCCCCAGTGGCTCGCGGATAACCGGCGCTATGAACTGCCGGAGGAGTTCAACAAGCGGCTCGACGAGGACCACCGCAAAGTGATCGGTGAGTTCGAGAAAGAGGCCGGCTTCAAGCCGGTCGCGTTCTTCTTCCCTTATGGCGACTACGGTCAGTACGAGGAACAGGCCAAAGTCGTGCGCGTAACCAACATCCATCAGGTCGGGACCCATTACGATCTGGGATTCTCCCTGGGACAGCTGGCCCTGAACACCCGCAACAGCGATCCGCGGCGGCTGAACCGGCTGTTGGTCAACCCGGCTTGGACGCCGGAGCAGTTCATCAACAAGCTCGAATCGTTCTGGCCGATCGAGCCGGAGCGCGGCGTCAACAGTCGGCAGTTCGGCCCCGACCGGTGGATCGGCGAGTGGGGCGAGGTCCTCGTCCGCGAGAAAGAGCTGGTCCTGCGCGCAATCCCGCCGATGAATCCGGTCATGACGCTGCGCCAGGCCCCTTCAACCGCCACGGCCGGCGCGAAGGCCTGGCTGGCGGGGAGCGACACCTTCGAGGACGGGTTTCTCTCGATCCGCTTCCATCTCAAGCGCGGCCGGTTCGGCGTCTACCTGCGCTCGACCTCCATCGGCGAATATGTCTATTTCAGCTTGGACGACGCCGGCAAGGTCTCGGTGCGGCAGCGGCGGCCGGACATGGACGAGGTGATGCTGTCCACCGATACGCTGTCCGGCGAAACCACGTCGAACCACGAGCTGCTGATCTGTCTGCGCGATAACCTTTTCTTTGCGCGCCTGGACGGCGAAACGCTCTTTGGCGGCCGGGTGCTGCTGAACGGCGAGATCCGGCAGGGGCTGGTGGCCATCGGCATCTGGGACCCGATCCCGGGAATCGCCGAAGCCACGGTGCTCGACACCCGGCTCGTCGGCCGCCGCGATGCGTTGGTCACTTGGTCGCCTGACGTGGCCAAAGATGTGGGCTATCTCACCAAGTGGCTGAACGAGCACGGCTACCAGTTCAACGTGCTGTCGCCGCCTTGGCTCGACATCTTCGAGAATGCGCCGATCACCTTCCCGATCTGGGACCGCAAGGCCTTGAGCCTGTTGGCGCGCACCAACAATATGCGCATCATCCCGCATGTGCAGGTGCGCGACGCGGCCCTGCTGCAGAAGGTGTCTCCCGCCGAGGTCGTCGAACGCGCGCTCGAACATGATGTGAGCGGCCTCTACGTCGATACCTCGGCCTGCACGCCCGAACAGGTGACGCCGCTGGTGACGTGGCTCATCAGGCTCCATGCGGCGTTGCGCGAAAAGAACCTGCAGCTGGTGCTGAAACTGCCGGTGTCGATCGAATCGTTGCCGTCCGCCGGCAACATCGTGCGGCTGCTGCCCGGCGTGCTGTTGGCCGGCGATTTCCAGACGCCGCCCTTCAATTTGACCGATAAAGATGTGTTGGGCCTCACGCGCGTGCTGCCTTCCGCAAGCGACGAGACGCTGTCGCTTTACTATCAGCTGTCGGATATGCTTTCGAGCTACAATGACGTTTCGCCCGACGCCAAAAAGGAAGAGCTGCGGCAGAAAGGGTTCGACGCCTTTACGGCGGGGGACTATAAGGAATCCATCCGGCATTGGACGGACTGGTGGAACAGCGATCCGCGCAACGCCGAGGCGCTCTCGCTGATCGGCGATGCCTGGCTGCGCCTCAACGAGCCGAAAAAGGCGCTCGAGTCCTATACGCAGAGCCTGGAGATCAATCCCGGGCAGATGAACCTGGCCATCCGGCATTCGCGCCTGCTGGAACAGCTGAATCGGCTGGACGAGTCGGCCGACATCCTGAACGTCTACGCCCGCGCGTTTCCGGACAGCCCCGCGGTGACGATCGCGCAGGCCCAGTGGCTCGACCGCCACCGCCAACGCAACGAGGCCCGCAAGGTGATGCAGGCCTTGGTGGGCCGCTATCCCGACAACATCGAGGCCCGGCTGATTCTTCAGACCATGCTGGATGAGCCGTCCGAACGCTATGTCAACATGCAGGAGTTGCTCGCGATCGGGCGCGGCGCCGAGACGCATTTGTTCGGCTTCGGGCGCGATATCTTTGCCGCGGAATTGCTGGCGATCCCCGAGTCGAGCGTCTTTTTCAATTTCGTGCGCGAAACCGCGGAAAAGGCCCCGAACAAAAAGACGAGTGAATTGTATCAGGGCTTTTTGCCGCTCGCGACGAATGTCACGGAGAACTTCGTTTCGGACAAGCTCTCGGACAACTGGATCGCGTTCGGCGGTTTCCGGCCCTCCGCTTACGGCCGGTACGAGCTCCGTGCCGGTTCGGACATGTCGGAAGCGTTCTTGCGCCTGAAAAAATCGGAACTGATGCGGGACGGTTTCATGGAGGTGACGCTGGACGAGTCCTCGGGCGCCTTCTGGCTTTACGCCCGCCGCAGCACCAAGTCGATGATCCGGTTCGGCTACGACGACGAGGGCTTTATCCGGATTCAGTCGTGGTTCAACAGCGACCTGCGCACCTATGAGAGCCGGCCGTGGCTGCGCCCGCCGGGAACGGTCCGGCTGCGCTTGGAGATCCGCGGCGACGGCGCGGTCGGGTACGTGAACGGCAAGCCGGTGTTCACGACGCCGCTGGCGATTCCCCAGGACGTCTGCTACGGCTGGTGGAGCGTCGCGCCGTTCTCGCCGGAGCTGGGTTTGGCGCGCGCCCGCATCGCCCGCATCGAATGCGGGCCGCTGTCGCCGACCGTCGTGTTCGTGCCGCGCATGTCGGATGCGGACATGCGCTCCGCGCTGGACCTCATGCGGCTGCATGTGCAGGACATGTCGGCGGTAGCGCCGATCGCGTTCACCCAATTGCCGGACGGGACGGTCCCCACGGAGCCCGAGATCGAACTGGCGATGTTCAAGATGTTCTGCACGTTCCATCGCCTGCGCTTGATGCCCGTGGTCGACTTGGCGTATTTCTCCAACACGCTGCCGGAACATCTGGCCAACCTGATTCTGAAACACCGCTTGCCCGGACTGATCCTGCGCGTGCGGACCATGCCGGACGCCGAATGGTTCGGCAAGATGGAGAAGATGCTGGAAAAGACCACGGCCGACTTCATCGTGGTGCAGCAGGAGGAGTCCTATTGGCCTGTTCAGGAAACAGAGGGCGATCTTGATGCGCCGCAGGAAGTCGCCCGCCTCAAGCGGCTGGCAAAAACCGACGTTTATGAGATCCAGAGGGGAAGCTTGCTGTTCCATCCCCTGAAGGACTCATGGCAGGCCCCGGCCGTGTCCTACGGCGACTGGCTCAAGGCGCTTGCCAAGACGACACGGGAGGGAATCAATCCTTGCCTGGTGGTGATGCCGCGCCGTTTCCACGCGTTGCAGACGGCCGAAACCGTAGAGGAAAAGCCCTTCAACATGATCGCCGCACCGGTCGCGGTAACGCCGCCGGCGACATCGCCGGTCGCCGAGCCGGCGACGAATCGTGCGATGGCCGTGGCTGCTGTGACGAACCTCATCGTCCAGGCCGGGGAAACGACCAATGAAGTCGTCGGGGGAAATGCCCGGAGCGTGGCCGTGTCCAATCGGGTGGAGGACGTTCTGCACTCGCCGGGATCGAATGTGCTGAATCGGACGGAGGTTCCCCAGACGGGGGACAAGGCCGGGGCCGAACCGGAAAAGCAGGAGAAAGCGGGCACTCCCAAGAAGACGTTCTGGCAAACATTGCACTCGAAGTTCGGCGCAGACAAACCGGAAACGGGCGCCGCGCCTGTACCGGAGCCCGGCAAGACAGTCAAGTAAGGGAAGAAGATGCTTTTTCCAACCACGGTCTTCGCACTTTTCTTCGCAATCGTTTTTGCCTTGCACTGGGGGCTGGTCCGTTTCCCGCTCCCGCGCAAACTGGTGTTGCTTTCGGCCAGCCTGTTCTTCTACGGGTATTGGAGCTGGAAGTTTGCCCTCATGTTGCTGGCTTCAGCGCTGCTGAACCATGCCGCGGCCGTTTGGATTGACAAGTCTGAGGACCCGAAGGGCCGGCGGCGGATGATCGCGTTCACGGTGACGGCCAACCTGCTGGTGCTGGGGGTCTTCAAATATACCGGCTTCCTGTTTACCCGGTTCATGGTGCCGCTGGCCATCCCGCTCTGCGCGCGGCTGGGCACCACGGACCAGTTGATCGCCCTGCAAGAGCAGGTGCTCCCGTTCATCGAAAAAATTGTTCTGCCGGTGGGCATCTCCTTCTACACGTTTCAGGCGCTCAGCTACGTGGTGGATGTCTATTGGCGCAAGACGCCGGTGGCCCGGTCCGGGCTGGACTTCGCGAACTACCTTGCCTTTTTTCCCCAGCTCGTGGCGGGTCCGATCGTGCGGGCCGCCGACTTGCTGCCCCAGATGGCGGTCTTTCCGGACCGCTCGGTTCATTTGGATGTCGGCCGCGCCGCGACGCTGATTTTGGGCGGCCTTTTCAAGAAGATGGTGGTCGCCAATTGGCTGTCCGAGCATCTGGCCGATCCGGTCTTCGCCATGCCGGAGTCGTATGGGGGGCTCGACATCCTCCTCGGCGTATACGCGTACGCGCTCCAGATCTATTGCGATTTCTCGGCGTATTCCGACATCGCGATCGGTTGCGCGCTGCTGTTCGGCTTCCATTTTCCGGTCAACTTCAATGCGCCGTATTTCGCGGTCACGCTGCAGGAGTTCTGGCGCCGCTGGCATATCTCCCTCTCCACCTGGCTGCGCGATTATCTGTATATCCCGTTGGGGGGGTCGCGGGCGGGCTCCGTGCGCACGCGGATCAACCTGTTTCTCACGTTTCTCCTGGGCGGGCTGTGGCACGGGGCGGGCTGGACCTTCGTGCTGTGGGGCGCCTATCACGGGGCTTACCTCTCGCTGGAGCGCATCGTTCGGCGGCTGATGGGGCTGCCCGAGAAACCGTCGGCAGACACCACGTTGATTTTGGGCCTTTTGGGACGGATCTGGATCTTTCAGGTCGTCTGTTTCTCATGGATACTTTTCCGGGCCCCCACGATGGCGGTGGTGGGCGACATCGTGCGGGGCATGTGTAAATGGGGCGGACCCAGCACGCTGCTGTCGGGAACGGCGGCGCTGGTGCTCGTGATCGGCTTCCTCGTGCAGTTCCTGGATGGCCACCGGTTCCGTCCCGTATGGGATGTGGTGGGACGCTGGCCCGTCTGGGTGCAGGGCGCGGTCGCAGCCCTGATCCTGACGCTGATCTTGGGGATCGGCCCCACGGGCGTCGCCCCGTTCATCTATTTCCAATTCTGAGGAGGACGGCTATGTGTCGCGCAAAGGGAGATTCGGAAAGCTCGCAGCACATCGGCGTCGTTGCCGGCCGGACGTGTTTTTGTGTAGGCGTTTTTTTCATCTTTATGTTACTGTTCAACGGTGTGGCGATGTATGCGAGCGCGACCCGTCTGGAGTACGGCGCAACGCGCGATTTCTGGGTGTCGGTCTTGAGGCCGCTCGAGCGGGTTTCGAGAACTTCCGGACTGTTCCTTCTCAGAGACCAGACCGAAAAGACGCTTGGAAAATGGCTCAACAAGACATCTGAAAGATAGGATGACGAAATGAAGAAATCTGTGCTGTTTGCCGCCTTTGCCGCGTGCCTGTTGGTGTTTGTGCCGCCCGCATCGCGTGCGGCCGAAGGAACCCCGGTCCTGATGATCGGCGATTCTATGATGCGGCTGTTGGGGATCGCGATGGAAAAGGAGCTGAAAGCGGCGGGTGTCCAGCCTGCGGCCAGTTTCTCGTCGCTGGCTTCCGGCCTCGCCCGCATGGACGCCTTCGACTGGTTCGCCAAGGTGGACGCGCTGATGAAAGAGAACAAGCCCGCCACCGTCGTGGTGACCCTCGGCGCGAATGACCGCCAATCGCTGAAAGACTCCGCCGGTCGCGTGGTGCCGTTCGGCACGCCCGAATGGGAGAAGGAATATGCGCTGCGCGTCGGACGCATCATGGACGAGCTTCTCAAGGGCGGCGCCACCCGGATTGTCTGGCTGTTGTTGCCTGACATGCGCGAGCCCGTGCAGCAGGAGTACGCCCAATTCGTGAATGCGATCTTCGCGAAGGAGGCGGCTCTCGAGGCGCGCAAGGACAAGGTGGTTTTGTTCGACGTGCGGCCCCTGTTGTCACGCAAGCCCGGCACATTCTCGCTCTACGTCATGGCCGCGAACGGCGCGGCGCTGACGGTGCGCGACACCGACGGCATCCACCTCACCACCCCCGGTGCTCAGCGCGTGGCTCAGTCGCTGGTCAAGACGTATTGGAAACAGGACGGACGGTAACGCGGGAGGACGCGATGGCAAAAAACGTGGCGCGGTTCGGACTGCATGGGGTTCTGGCGTGTCTCTTGGCTGCGGGCGTTTGCGCGCAGACCAACGCGCCCGCGGGAAAACGGGACGCGTTCCCGCTGGCGCAATCGACGGCGCCGCTGGATCAGGCCGCGATCGATGAGGCCATCGCGGTCGCCCGCGCCTCCGATGTCGACACGACCGTTTCTGCGGCGTTGCTGTACCACGGGCTGATGCTTTCCCAGGAGGAAAAGTACGCGCAGTGCATCCCGTTCCTGGAGGAGGCGTTGCGCTTGGACCCGTCCTTGCTGGCCGGCTGGGAGGGGCTGGGGTGGGCCTATATCCGTACCGGAGATGAGGAGCGCGCCGGGCGTTTGTGGGAGTACTTCCGGCAACTGATGCCCGAGCAGTGGATGCCGTACAACCTGTTGGCGCAGTCGGCCATCATGAAGCATGACTGGGTCACGGCCGACCAGCACTTCCGCAAGGCGCTGCAGCTCAAGCCGGAACTTTTCGACCTGCGTTTCTGGTATGCGCAGAATCTGCTGCGCCTGGGCAAGCCCGACGAGGCGGAGAAAATCTTCCGGCAGCTGATCAAAGAGGAGCCGGACCGGCTGGATATCCAGATCAACCTCGCCAACCTGCTGACGCATCGGCTCGAATACGACGAGGCGGTCTCAATTTGGCGGCGGGTCAACAGCGAACTGCCCGGCAATGTGGGGTTCCTCATGGATCAGGCCGTGCTGGAGCTCCGCGTCGGCGAACTCAAGACCGCGGACCAGCTGTGCCTGGACGTGATGGCGATTGAAACGAACAACATCCGCGCCATGACGCTGCGCGCCGACATCGCCGAGATCGGCGACATGACCGAGCTGAGCGTCGAGCGGCTGCAGAAGCTGATCGACGCGACGCAGGATCCCCTTTTGCGAAGCGACTTGCGGCTGCGCATGGCGAACCGTTGCGTGGTGCTGAACAAGCGCAAGCCGGGGCTCTATTCCACATCTTACGTGCTGGAGCAGATCCGCCATGCGATCGACGAGAACCCGAAGGACGTGGGCTCGGTGGTGCTTTACGCGGAGCGCCTCCTGGAGGCCCGGCGATACGAGGAATGCAAGCTGTGGGCGGTGCGGGTGCTGGAGCATTTCAACCGGCACAACATCCGGGCCAAGAGCGTCCTCTTCGAGCTGGCGCTTGCCGAACGCCGTTTCGAAGATGCCGAGCAGGTGCTGCATGACCGTTTCTCCAGTTACGATCCGACGGATCCGATGCGGTACTACTTCGAGGCGCGCTTGTGCATGGCCCGGGGGGCCTACAACGACGCGATGCAAAGCCTCGACCGCATGGAGGCCGCCGCCGAACAGGGGTGCGTGTTCACCCTCTTGTATCACGATTTGACGGAAAGCGATTGGGTCCCCGTGACGTCCGTGCGCCGCCTCTACGAGCACCTGAACGCGCTGAAGCGCGAAGGCTTCACGTTCATCTCGCCGACGGATATCCCCTCGGTCGTCGGACTGCAGCCCGGTGTCCGCCGCGCGGACCCTGAGCCGGAAGATCCGTCTGTGCCGTGGACCGCCCTGCTGGTTGACAACATCCGCTACGGCCTCACCGGCGAGCGGAAGTTTAAATTCGGGAAGAAGGCCAAGAAGGACCCCGTCCGTCCCATGAAGGTCGTGGCGGTCACGTTCGACGATGCGCTGCGCTCCGCGTTCGCCTTGGGAGCGCCGGTCGCGGAGGAGTTCGGCGTGCCGTTCGGCATGTTCGCGATCGCTAAGCCGTCAAAGGACTACAAGCCTTCCGTGGCCGGTTGGGTCGAGATGATGGAGTATGCCGCAAACGGCACGTGGGTGATCGGCAGCCACATGTACGACGCGCATGAGGAATGTACCGTGGACAAGGAAGGTAAAGATCAGCGCTGGGGCCTGCCGAATCGCGTCTGGTTGCAGGAGAAGGATCGGCTCGAGTCGATGAACGAATGGGACAAGCGGATGCGCAATGAATTCCGTTTGAGCCGCAAAATCCTGAAAGAGAAAATGGGAGACGAGGACAGCCCGGTGCCGATGGTTGCTTATCCGTATGGGGACATCGGTCAGGAGAACGCCTGTAACCTGTCGCTGTTGCGCAATCCGACGCTGAGCATTGTCTCGGAAGCCTCGCGCAGCTATCAGGTCGGGTTTGTGCAGGGACAGAGCGGATATACGGCGGCGGGCGACAACCTGATGCTGACGCGCCGTTTTGAGCCGAAATGGTACGATGAGGGGGCCGACGTAGTGCGCCAGGCCTATGAATACCATCCGCTGTTCATGGCGCGCCGCACGCGCGTCGAGTTGGCGTTTCTCATGAACAAGCCGCATCTGGCCGAGGAGATGCTGAACCTCCTGAAGCGGGACGGGTATCCGGAAGATTTGTGCCGCCAGATCTCAGTCAATGTCCGGTCGCACTTCCGCAACCGGCCGAACCGCGAAGTTCGTCCGCTGGTGGCGTCTTCCTCTGTCTCCGTGGATAGCGCCGTGGGCGGCGGTCAGAGCTCGCCGACCCATCAGGCGCAGTCCCTGCAGACCGAAGAGGGCGTGACCATGACCATTCCGACGGATCCGACGGCGCGCGAGGCGGTTCAGGGCGAGCGGTCCGATGTGACGGACTACGGAAGGTCTGACACGTATCAGGAGGGCAGCGTCGACCCGTGGGTCTATCTCTCTCATCCGTATGTGGGTGTCGAGCTGTCGAACACCAAAGCGAACGACCAGTTCGAAATCATGCGCTACGGCGGGCGGGGTGGGTTGAACCTGAACAAGAACCTCCAGCTTTCGGGCGAATACTTCGTGAGTGATATCGAGCAGCGGATCCGTCCGCGTTGGAATAAAGTCATCGTTGACGAAGACGTTGAGGATGACGAAGAAACCGAAGAGGATCTGACGGAATATCTCTTCAAGGCGGTCAAGCGCGAGGCGCGGGGCCGGCTGTCCTACCGCACCTCGAGCGGGCTCATTCTTTCAGGGTCTCTCGGCGTGGCGGAGCTGGACCGCGACTTCGGCCAGGATGACCTTGCGCTTTATGACGAGTTTAACCCCTTCCCGTTTGAGGATGATATCGACAGCGGAACGTTCGAGGTCGATGATGACGACTCTTCCGTCATCGGCGACTTGGCCGCGAACTGGTCGCCGCGGGACAACCTGAACCTGTACGTGTTCTACGCGCGCGATCTGGTCACTTCAGCTGTCAAGAAGATCGAGTTCGATTCCGTGGGCGCGGTCGCCCGCTGGAAGCCCTCGGACAGTTGGCATATGACCGTGCGCAGCCAGTATTGGAGCTACGAGGACGACAACGCCCTGTTCTATATACAAGGCGATTCCTATTGGGAAATGATGGCCGACATGGGAGTCTGGCTCGGCGTCGATTTGTCGACGATATCGTCCAGCGAGCCGAGCGATTATTACTGGACGCCGTACTGGGACCAGCGTGCGATGGGCGTGCTCCGGTATCTCCAGGAGTGGCAGGGATACACGTTCCGGCTGGATCTGCTGGGCGGTTTTCAGCGCGAGGACGGCCGTCCGCTGCGCCGGACAGACGACGCGGGCATCAGCGAAGAGACCGATTGGGAATTGGCGTGGGGCGTTTCGTCCATGTACAACAAGAAGCTTTTCAGTTACTGCGACCTGTTCATCGACGCCAGCGTCATGGCGCTGCAGGAATACATCGACCACCGCTTCCTGATCGGGTTTACTCTGGGATTCTAGCGCGGCCGTATCGGGTAGGGCGGTTTCTCCGAAACCGCCGCCCGTGCCGGGCCTTGGGAAACGGTAGGGCGGTTTCTCCGAAACCGCCGCCTGCGCCCTAATCGCGGGGTCCGTCGAGAAACGCGTGGCTCACATCTAACAGCTCGCGCGTCCACGCTTCGCCGTAGAAACTGTGGCCCGCATGGGCGATCGTGTGGACGTCGTGCGGGATGCCGTACGCGCGGCAGTAGCGTGTATAGGCTTCTCGCGAGCCGGCCGCGTCCGGGTCCGAGCCTCCGAAAACGAACTGGATGGGGTTGCGGTAGGTCCGGAAAGCACGGAGGACACCGTCCTCCCAGGCCGCCTCTTCCGGGCTGCGCATCTCCTGCTTCACCAGCGCTTTGGTCACCATTCCGGTTTGGACTTTGCCGCTGAGGATTTTTTTCCACGTCTCGGGGCGCGTCAGTTTCCGCGCGTAGGTGGCGAGCGTGCCCCATGTTTTCCTGAGGCCCGTCGCGGCGTTGCGCAGCGCGCCCATGGATTCGGGCGACCAGAGCAACAGCTTGGCCAAGTCCTGGTTACGGGCGGCCAGCGTGAGCGCCACCTTGCAGCCCGAGCAGATGGCCACGACCGCCACGGGCGCGCCGGGCGGCAAGCGTCGCCGCAACGCGTCCAGGGCCGTCTGCGCATTCTCGGCCATGCGGGCGATGGAGGCGTCGTCAGCCCCTCCGTCGCTCAGTCCGCGGCCGGTGAAATCCGGACGCAGACAGAGATGGCCGCGTTGCGCAAGTGCTCTGGAAAACCGCGCGAACAGGCGGTGGGGCCCCGTGCGGTCTCCCGACCAGCCGTGCAGGAAGAGAACGCCGGCCTGCGGGGCCTGCGGGGGCGTGTCGAAGATGGCCCGTATCGTCGCGGTCGTGCCGAGGGCGGCGAGTTCACCCCACGGGACGGCCGCGCGGAACGCCGGATTCCCGGAGCCTTCGGCAGGGGGCGCATCGGCGAACCGTCCTGAGAGCCACGTCGCGGTTTCGGCGACCAGGGCAGAAAGGTCGACATGCCCCACGGTGTTCCAGAAAGGCGGGAACCGCAGGGGAAGGGGGGACGTGCCGGCATGTTGCGGCATGCAGGCGGCGGCCGTCTTTTCGTCGTGGCCGCCGGGGCAGACGAGGGCAGGGGCCTCTGCGGGTTGCGGCGCGAGCCCCTGCAACCAGGCGTAGAAAGCGCCCGACACCGTGTAGCCGTCCAGATCGATGGATTCGCCCCGGCTCAAACGGGCCTCAAGGGACGCCCTGCTTTCCCTCGCTTTCCCGTAAGCGACCATGTCGTTCACCATGCGGCGCTGCAGGAGTTGCCGCACGAAATCGGTACCCGTCACGGGTGCCCACAGAACGAGCGCGGCCGCGCCGGGCTGCCGGGCGGCCAGGCGTGCCGCCAGCACCGCGCCCGTACGGATCCCGGCCAGCCCGCGCGGGGCGGTCGGGAACGCCTGCACCAGCCACCGCCAGGCGGCTTCGCAGTCCGCTTCGAAACATGCGGGCGGCGTATCGCCGAACGCGCCCTCCGAGTCGCCGCAGCCGGAGAAATCGAAAAGCAGGGAGGCGATCTTCATTTCGCCTAACGCGCGTGCCGCCTGGACAAAAACCGGAAGCGTCCCCTTCCGCTCTTCGCAGAACGGCGGCACAAACAGGACCGCGCCGCGGACCGAGTCCGGGAGAAAGCAGGTGGCCGACAACGCGCGTCCGTCGGCGTCCAGGAAGAAAGCGTTTTGCGAGAGAGCAGTCACATCGTTCTCCGTGTTGGCGAATAATGCACAGAGTATAGGCGAAGCGAACGCGGTTTACGAATAGGAAAATGGGGTGCGGTTTTGTATAATTCGGCGATGACAAAAGGGAGCTGAGGTCCAAGATGCCGTTGTACGAGTTTTATTGCGAGCCGTGCCATACGGTGTTCACGTTCCGTTCCGCACGCGTCGACACCGTCACGTTGCCTTCGTGTCCGCGGTGCGGCAAGGCGTTGAGGCGCGAGGTCTCGCCGTTCGCGCACATCGTGCGCGGCGCGGTCACGGAGCCGGGATGCGAGCCGTTGCCCGGCGAAGGCGTGAGCCGGATAGAGGAGGCGGCGGCGCGGCTGGGCGAGCGCCTGCAGGCGTTGGAAGACGACGGGGCTGATCCCGCCGACGCCGTGAGGACCATGAAGGAATTGGCCGCAGCCGAAGGGCTTCATTTCAACAAAGAGGTGCGGGAGGCGATGGCGCGGATCGAGGCGGGAGAGGATCCCGAAAAGATCGACGGGGAGTTCAGCGAGGTGTTCGACACCGTTAACCCTTTCGCGGACGGCGACGGGGAGGAACAGAAACGGGGCACCGCGTGGCTGCGGCGACTGCGCGGCCCGGCGCATGATCCGAAGTGGTATGACCTGACGCCGACGACCGGAGACGGCGGATAAGCGCATTTCCGCCTTCCCGAAAAATGTTCGGCGTTGTCGTTGACACAGCCGCCGGATTTTTGTAAAGTGTCACAAATTTTGAACGGCGGGTTAGCTCAGTTGGTAGAGCGTCGGAATCATAATCCGCAGGT
>DAOPZC010000068.1:0-23476 GCA_035353175.1 Kiritimatiellia bacterium
CTCGGCCCGCTGAAGATGAGCGGGAAGCAGCTCGGCTGGATCTACGGGACACTGCCGCTGGGCTGCATCCTAGCGCCGCTCGCGGCGGGGCAGATCGTGGACCGCTGGTGCCCGACGGAGTGGTATTTGGGCGGGACGCATCTGCTGGGCTGCGTTTTCCTCTTCGCCGCAGCCCGCGCCACGCGCTTCTGGCCGCTGGTCATCCTCATGGGGCTTTACGCGCTCTGCTTCGCGCCGACGCTCTCGCTGGTCAACTCCCTGGCCTTCGCGCATATTCCGCATCCGGAAGTCGAGTATTTCCGGGTCCGCGTCTGGGGCGCGATCTCCTGGGTGCTGTCCGGCTGGGCGCTGTCGGCGTGGCGCCGCTCGGGCAAGTGGCAGGTCCGCGGATCCGACGGTCTGGTCATGGCGGGCGTCTTATCGCTGCTCATGGGCCTCTACTGTTTCTTTCTCCCGCACACGCCGCCCGCGCACAAGGCGGGCGCGGCCGTCCCCTTTGTGCAGGCGCTTTCGATGCTCTCCGACCTGAATTTCCTCGTCTTTCTGGTCCTCGCCTTTGTCGTCAGCACCCAGCTGCAGTTCTACTTTCTGGGCACGTCCCGTTATCTGGAAGACATCGGCACGCCGCACTCGGCCATACCGGCCTATATGAGCATCGCCCAGATCGCCCAAGTCATCGCCATGGCTTTCATTCTGCCGGTGATCTTCCCCAAGCTCGGATACCAGTGGACCTTGGCGATCGCGACGTGCATGTGGATGGCCATGTTCCTGACCTACGCGCTGCTGCGCCGGCGAAGCCTGGTCATCGCGTCCATGGCCTTCCACGGGCTGGCCTTCGCCTTCTTTTTCGACGCGGCCTTCATTTATGTGAACCGCGTGGCCCCGCCGGAGATCCGCGGTTCGGCGCAGGCCCTCTACACGACGGTCACGCTCGGGCTCGGCCTGTTTGTCGGAACGCAGATCACGGGCGTCGTCATGGACCGCTTCCGCGGGGAAAGCGGCTTCCTGTGGCGCCCGATCTTTCTCGTGCCCTGCACCCTGCTCGCCGTCTGCGCTTTCGCGTTCATCTGCTTCTTCAAGGGCTGAGCGCCGCAAGCAGACGTGCGTTCAGGAATAGAGGGCGTTGTGTCCGCCCTGTTTCGGCATCCGCGCATCCGGCCGGACAGGGCCGGCTCAGAACGGCCAGAGCCACGACCACCAGCTCTTGTCAGCCGTCACGCCCAGACGCAGATACGGCAGCACGGCTTCGGCGTTGGAATCATAGTTGAAGACGGTGAAGCCCGGCACGCCGAGTTCGCGCACGATCTCGATCTGCTCCGCCATTTTCACGGCGTCGTGCGGATCTTTCCAGCACGAGAGGCCGATCCCGGGATAGAGACGCGCCTTCCCCGCATATTCTTTCTGCGCGGTCACCATGTTGCGGAACGAAACGTTGGAATCCACATAGTCCATCGGGCAGACAAAGTCCAGCCACCCGTTTTCGCACCACAGCTTCCAGTCCTGCCCCACGCCGTCGCGGTCGATCGGCCAGTTGCGGAACACCGCCGCCGAGATCTGCACACCCGGCCGGATCTTCCGCGCCTCTCCGGAAACCCGCCGCACCACGGCGTCGATATTCGAGCGGCGGAAGTCCAGCCATGCGGCCCGCACCGCCTCATCTTTGCGCGTGTCCGCCGGCCACTTCGCCACGGCGTGCCCGAGCTTCGCCTCGAAACGGGCGCGGCAGCCGTCGCAAAAACACGAGCTGTTGTCCGGATAGCGGATGTAGTCGAAGTGCACGCCGTCCACATCGTAGTTGCGCACGATCTCCAGCATCGCCGCAACCTCCAGGTCCTGATTCGCCGGATGCGAGGGGCAGAGCCATTCATCCTTGAGCGCCCCGTCGTACAGCTTCTGCACCCGGCCTTCCTTCACCATCTGGTCCACGAACGCCTGCGGCGCTTTGCTCGACATGTTCCAGTTCACTTTCCACACATGGCATTGCACGCCGTATTTCCGGCAGGCCGCCAGACACAGCGCCAGCTGGTCGCCTTTTTCGGCAAGCTGCGCGTATTCCGGCAAGGCCTTCGAGGGATAATAGGCCGTGCCGCCCCACAGCATGTTCGGCAGAATCGCGTTGCAGCCGTTCTCTTTGAGGAAGCGGATCGATTCGTCCCAGCTTTTGTCGCGCAGGCCGAACGCGCTGTGGCACCAGAAGGCCCGGTGCTCGCCCCGGCACGGTTGACGCGTCAGGAACCATGCGCGCAAGGCCGCGTCGGCAGCCCGGTTGCTCGCCTCGACGCTCTCGGCCCATTGCCCGGCCGCCATCAGCGCCTGCGCCTCGGCCCGGGCCTTTTCGGCGTTCGCGAACTCGCGCCGCGCCTTCCGGGTGGTCCTGCCGTCCTTGAACGCCGCACGGAACGCCTCGAAATCGGCGGATCCCGAGATCACCCCGACCCGAGCCAACGCCCTCTCCGACGTCTGCCGCCAGACGTCGGGAACCAGTTCGCCCACCACGGCCCGCATGAGCGCCAGCGAATCGCTGCCCGTTCCGCCGAACCAGACATGACCCAAGAACGCGCCCGACGGCATCAGCGTCACGGCGGGATGCGGCGTGTCGGCGCCCTTGCCATCGCGCCAAACCGCGATCACGCGGCCTTCCTTGCCCTCGGCCGGCGCAACCAGCGTGGTCCGCCAAGAGGCCTGCGGAGCGAAAGCCGGCTGTGACGCCAGCCCCTGCGCCGTGCGCGCGAAACCCGCAAACGAGTTGGTTTCGGCGACCAGGCTCCCCGCATGGCGGAGGCCCAGCAGCTCGCCGATTCCGGGCGCCAGCGAATAGCAGACGAGCAGCTTACCGCCGCGGCCGACGAACCGCTTGAGCTGTTCGACCGACTCCGGCGGCACGCGCGGGTTATAGGGCAGCGCCACCAGTTTCACGCCCTCGAAAAGCTCCGGCGACAGATCGGTGTCGGACACCTGGGCGGACTCGACACCCAGCTGGTCAAAGGCAGCCGAAACAGTGCCCGCATAGGTGCTGAAAGACTTGCCCTCGTCCCCGCCGTCCTTCACGTTCGAATCCGCGCGCACCACCAGCGCCTCGGGCTTGCCGCCCGCGAAGCCGAGGTTCGCGATCGCGCACACCGTATCCCTGTCGGCGTTACGCCACCCGGAAAGGCGCAGCGTGTCCACCTCGCCCCATCCCGCGCCGGACGTTTCGGTCCGCGCGTCGGCCTTGTCGATCACGATCCGCTGCCAGACTCCTTCGCGGTCAGGGCAGAACGAGGCATGATACCAGCCTTTCCCGCTGTGGAAATACAGGCTGAACGAGGAGAACGGCGTCAAGTCGCGGCAGAAGAAATCGAACTGGACACCCCGGCTGCCCCGCAGATCGGCCTTGACCTTGATATCCCAGCTCACCCGCTCGTGGCGCGTTCCCACGAAATTCACGGGGAGCCGCACAAACCCGGCGTCTGTCCACTCGGCCTGCGGCGTACCGTCCATTGGCGCACACAGCTTCCGCAGCGCCGCCGGGTCACGCACGGCTTGCCATTCGGCAAACACGCGCCCCCCTTGCGGCGGAGCCGGAATCTCCTGCGCCGCTGCCATCCCACACGCCATCGCCAGCAAGCAACCCGCCCAAGCACGCTTCATCGCACATCCCCCGTTTCGTTATCCGGTCAACTGACTGTCCGTTACGTTAGCCCAAGTCCCGTCCCCCTGTCCACACCAAACCAACCGGGCACATCCGACACATTGGACCGACTACTTCAAGTTGGGATCAGGTTACGATTAGGAGATGATGGTTTGACTTCTTTCATAATCGTAATCTTAATCTTAATCGACTTCCTCTGGCGGACTACAACGATCACGATTTCCTGATGGACGCAGGGCGAAAAAGACAGCGGTCAGCATCAAGACGACGTTCGACACCCATATTCCGCGAAAATGGCGTCCCACTCTCTGTTGAGGTCCCGTTCCATTTCATCGGTGTCAAGGACATCGCTTTTAACGTACAACCTTACTTCTTTGAGAGCGGCCAAGGCAAACCTCGACCAAGCAATCATATTGGCATGGAGAAGAAACTGAATGGGGTCCAATCTGGAACGTATGGCCGCATCCGTTCCGTCAACTAGGCACAAAGCGCCATGCCCGACCAATAACATCCGACGTAATTCGGGTTTGTTCCCGAAAGGCACGGAGTCCTTCCACTCCCTTTTGTGATAATATCTACTTTTAATCGCCCACAGGCCACGAATAAACAGTTCGTTTAAGGCAACGGGAATCGCCATGGCGGCTCCATGACGAAAATCGTAACCCTCTTGGAACACACGGACAAAAATGGTCCCTAACGTTTGTCTGTCTTTTCCGAAGTTGCCAAAGTCGCAGAACTGCAGCAGCTCGTAGAAAGGAATTGGCAGCCCACTGCCCCCGCCGCCAGGCTGCCCTCGACTGCCAGAAGAACCGGCGATGTCTGACATGACATGTCCCAACCAGTTACAGAAGCCACAAAAAATCTTGGCAACCAAAGTCCCGCCCTCTAGTTCAAAGGACTTCGTATCGATTCTTATCATAGTACCGTCGCTGACAAAAGTCGCTGTATTCTGAAATTGATCAAGAATCGAAAAAAACAGGCCGATGATGTCCGGCGAGTGGCCCAATGACTTGAGATGGTGGTTCTTCGAGGCCATATCAAATTGGCTGTTTACATCTTGGGTATGACGCTGGTCATAGTTTACGGTAAATCGTTTTTCCAAAAAACCGATCGCTCTGGCGATTGTGTCTGGGATATTGCGTGGCACATTTTTCCCGGAAAGACCATCAGTCCTGTATATTATTTTGGCGAAACCGATCACACAATCGTCAACTCTCTGGCTTGTCCACTCCCCCAACGCACTCTGGCCAGGCATTCCCACGAAGAAAACGTCAATTAGCCCCATGGTGAAACCGCAGAAAGTCGCAATTAAATAGTCATACTTGTCGCAATTCGCCCTCTTTAGCGTGTAATCGTCATTAACCCTTTTTGCGATCTCAGCTCTTTGTGAAAAGGATAACAAGCGGTCGATCGAATTCGCGCCCAGGTCGATATGGTTGCGTTCCGCATAGGCGTTGATGTTTCTGACGTAGCTCTGCCAATCGTCTTCAACGGAGATCGCTTGCAGGTCGTCAAAGGCGTAAGTTGGGGAGTCGGGCACCTGTACCGAAGACAATTCGCATAAGGCAGCGCCAGCACCGATGTCGTCTGCGGTTAAGTGGTTGACATCAATACTGTTTGTGGCACAGAAATTTTCTGCGGAAGCGAGCAATGCATCTAATTTTTCAAGGTTCGCATCGTTCTGGTCGGAAAGATCCGCGATCGCGCTATCCAACCTGGCCAAATTGGAACCTAGAACTTTAGCCTGGTGCTGTTGCACCACATAGGCATCAAGCTCGTTTTTGGTTTTTGCATCCACGGGTATTAATTAAGACATCACACCCTTTGCAAAACTTTTCATCTTTGCAAAAGAAGCATCGGCCAAATTGAAGTACCCGATCGTGTTGAAGGCCACGACGAGGGACTCCAGGTCGCTCTCAGAAATATTCTCCTTCAAGGCCTTGACCGATAAGCCCCCCTTCTGCGCATCCTCATAAAAATTCAGAATATGCTCGCTTAATTTCTTCCTCGTGGCTGCTGAGGTCAGCTCCGACAAGCGCCCGACATCCAAAACCGCAGGGAGTTTAGCCCGATAGGATTCACTTTGAGCAAAAGTCGTTTTACTGGTAACGAATTGCGTTGCGCCCATCATGCGACCCAGCATGGCAGAAAGCTTCTCGACTTTCGCAGCGCCTTCCTTCCCTTTCTTGATTTCCTCATTGAGCTTCGAACAGATAAGGTTCACATCCTCGATAAGATAATTCAACGCTTTCTGCGAATTTCGGATCAATTGCTGCAGCATGAATTCCCGCTGCTTGTTGTTCTCAAGCTCACTGACTCCGGCGATTTTCTTGATTCCGGAGTAAGCGCCGACACCGAGAAGCACTGCAACGCCGATGCCCGACACCATGCTTGAAAACCCCAGAAGCCCGCCCATGCCCAACGTTGCCAGACCAGACGTGACTCCTGCTGCGCTCAACCCGAGCACAGACCCGGAAAAATATATAGCAGCGATGGGAATGCCAACCGCTCCTGCTTTTGCTGCAAGATCCGTGAATTGCTTCTGAATCTCCGTGTCATTTTTCCGCTTTTCCAGTATGTCTTCGTCGTTTCTAATGGACGACTCGATGAGCTCGCTCTGCTGGTCTGTCACGTTCAGTTTAGCACACAGGTCTGTGATGAAGGCGTTGCCTTTGAACGAAGATTTTTTCGGGCTCTTCACTCGATGCAGATAGATAAGATCCTTTATTAGAGATTTCTGAAGCACATCCAAACTTACTTCTGGCGTTTGGCAGCTGATTTCCGCAATCAGAGCATCGGTCGGAGACGTGTCGCAGCCGCCATTCATATACGAGCGAAGCGCTATCCTCGATTCACCGTCCAAACCTATTCTAACCAAAAGACACATGATCTCCACATATTCTTTCGGGTCGATCACTCCATCGTCCGCAAGCGCGAAATTGCAGAGAATTTTTAAATAAGCAAATTTGACGGCTTCACTCAAATCGGCGAGCGGTAGATTTTGAGCTTTCCCTTCAAACCCTTCATCTTTCCCGTCTTTAAGAATGCCGTTGATCAAATTCGCTAACTCATCCAACTTGACACAGAACATGGATGTGATTTCGAGCATCTTACCTGAGTCGATACCGTAAAGGGTTAATTTCTCCTTTGTTTCTTTTTTCCCGTTATCCTTAACAATTTCCTCTTTCGTGTAGTCCGCCCTTGCAATGTCTGCCCATTTGAAAATTTTGGTTTTCTCAAAAATCTCTCGGAAATAAAAGGAATCGCTTGTGATTACGGCACCTTCTTTTGCGCTTTTAAACAGAGTCGTGTCGATGATTCCAAGGATGCTCTCGGGTGTTGCATCTGGGGCCATTGCGGCTATCGCGTTATTGATTTTCTTTTCGGGAATGTCAGGCGAGATTAAGACTTGATCGCCCAACTTTGGCAGATTTTCTTTAACAAACGCGTAAATAGACATTTTGATCCCTTTGTGGCTGCATTTACGGTATCAAGACCGTGAGTCATAATGTAGACAGTTTGTACAATGGGGACAACGATAATTATTAAAAAAATAGGAACCCAGAAACAACCTAAGCAAGCCACCCATGGCGTATATACTTCCACGCAAAAGCCGTTTGGCGCACAAAATCATAGGGCGCATCCGTTCCGTTGACCGGCTTATCGACCGCCGCCGCGCCGTCCGGTACGCCAACCCTCGCCGAAGGGCTTCCCAAAGATCGCGGGGCCCAACCCGAAAGGAGACAATATGCGCAGATTTTCACCACAGTTGATTATTTGATGACTTCGGATTAAACCTGCACCGACAGTCGGCGCTCAAGGGAATACGACACGGTAGAACCGGGCCGGTTGCCAGGCGGAGGCGGGGTCGCTGACGGCCAGCGCGCCGCCCGTTCCGATCGTCCCGTTGACGACGGGCGTCCAGACCGCGGCGGCAAGGTTGGTTGAGGCTTCGATGCCGACGGGGATGCCGGGCGTGCCAGCAACGGTGAACCCAAAACAGCCGCCGGAGAAGCCAAACGGTGCGTCGGACCGGACGGACGGGTTCCAGCAAAGGGCCGACAGGCCATCGAGGGTCGCGTCCCAGCCGGCGGCCCCGGGCAGGTAGCAGAGGGTGGGGTATGACGACATGAACACCATCTCTCCGGCGGCCGGGGCGTCACCCAGGAACAGGACGGCTGTCAGCATCTCGCAGTAGTCGAACGCGTAGTCTCCGATGGCGGTGACGCTGGCGGGCACCGTGACGGCCGTCAGGAGGGAGCATTCTGCGAATGCGCGGTAGCCGATGGCGGTGACGCCGGAGGGGATCGCATAGCTTCCGGACTTGCCCGCAGGGCATTGGATGAGCGTGGTCAGCCCCTTGTCGAACAAGACCCCGTCCGCGCTGGCGTAGGCCGTGTTGGCGGCGTCGACCGTAATGGCGGAGAGCGACGCGCACCCCTGGAACGCGAAGTCGCCGATGGCGGTGACGCTGGCGGGGACCGCGCAGCTTCCGGACTTGGCTGCAGGGCATTGGATGAGCGTGGTCAGCCCCTTGTCGAACAAGACCCCGTCCGCGCTGGCGTAGGCCGTGTTGGCGGCATCGACCGTGAAATCGACGAGGGAGTTGCACCCTAAGAACGCCCAGTCCTCAATGGTTCTGACTTTGGAGCCGATTGAGACATGCGCCAGATCATTGCAAGCGAAGAAGGCGGCGAATCCGATGCTGACGACACCATCGCCGATGTCGGCGCTGACCAGGCGGTCGCACCCGGAGAACGCGTCTTTCCCGATGCTGGTGACGGTATCGGGGATCGTGATGGCGGTCAGGGCGGAGCAGTTGTGGAACGCCCGCTCCGGGATGGCGGAGATTCCCGCGCCGATCGTGACGCGTCCCAGGGCGGAGCAGTAGGCGAATGCCCACGTGCCGATGCTGGCGACGCTGTCGGGGATCGTGACGGCCGTCAGCCGGGTACGTTCCCTGAACGCGTCGTTCGCGATGGCGACGACGGGGCTGCCGTCCAGACTGTTGGTGATGGAGAGCGCACCCGAGTAGGAGGAGTTGAAGCCGGTGATGGTCGCCTTCCCGCTTGCATTGGTCGTGTAGGTATAGTTGCCCAGTGTCAGCGCGTTGGACGTGCAAGGCAAAAAAGACCAGACAAGGGCAATCAAACACGCGCCAACAGATATTCCCCGCATCCCCATTCCTCCCTTGCCGCACAACCCTGTCTTGTCAGCTGCCATAAACGACGGCGGCCGATCGCGGTCCGCGACAACTGCTGAGACTATACGCAGATCCAGCCCCTCGGTCAACTGTCTGGTCGACGCCGAAAACCGGGGCGTGAAAACGGGGTTGACTCTGGCACCGTCCCCCTCTTAACATTCTGTCATACAGGCATGCAGGTATTCTCGGCGCATGGCGCGGCGCAGCCTGCGTGTTTCCTGCTTCTTAGAAAGGCTCTTGCAGATGAAAACTATCGCACCGATCACGGTTATTATGGCGTGTGTTCTGTCGGGGATGTCGCAAGAGCTGAGGACCGCGGGAACGCTGCTGGTCGACATCTCCGCCGAGGCATTGACCGCGAACGACGGCGACCCCGTCACGCAGTGGGCGAATGCCGGAACGCTGGGCGGGAACTTCACGCCGCTGTCAGGAAGCACGGGGCCGACATTCACGAATAGCCTTCTCGGCAAGAAGGCCTTGCGGTTTGATGGTACGGCGCAGAGCGTCCTGACCAACGGCACCGCCCCCGCCGCGCTGACCGGCACCAGCCCCTGGTCGATCGAAACCTGGGTCTGGGTTCCCGCCTTGCCGGCTCCCAAGTCCATTTACCTTTCGTGGACGCAGAATGAAGGGTCTGGCACGTATCAGCAGGAGCTGAGGATGATGCTCCGTTATGATTCGGGAAATGGCGCAGTCGACCATCGGGGCGCCGCGATTAATTTTGGCTATGGGCTTCCTCCGGCCGGCACATGGCATCACATTGTCGCGACCCGGTCGGCTTTTGGCACGGAAATCCTTTATGTGGACGGCAACTTCAGTGCGCTTTATGGCGGGGGGAATGTCAATTTGGAAGCAGGCAAGCCAATTGCGCTCGGTGGCGTGGCGTGGTTTGGCACATCACAATATACGAACTTCTTCGCAGGTGCCCTTTCACGCGTGCGCATTCACACGGGAACGCTCTCCGAGCAGGATGTCCGGAATAATTACCTTGCTGAGGCATGGTCTTATAACGCGACCAACAGCACGGTTTGGACGGGTGGTTCGGGAAACTGGAACGACCCCGCTTTCTGGGCTGACAACGTTGTCGGCGCAGGCACGAAAGCCGCAAGAGTCCTCTCCGGCACATTGGCGGTGACCAATGACGACGTTTCGGCAAGCTCTTTGTCGGCGCTGGATATCGTCTCCGGCACGATCAACCTGACGACCTCCGCGGCAAGGATCGACAGCCGAACGCCGTTTGTCATTGGACGAAACACGGGCAACATCGCAGCGGTGAATCTGAGTAGCGGTGTCGTGAACGTCGTCTCGAGCGGGAATCCCGCTTTCTTTGACATGGGGTTGTGCGGAGCAGCCTCGACGCTGACGGTTGGCGGCTCGGGCGGTTCGGCGATTCTCTACGCGTCGCAGCTTCGGGCTTTCGCGGGCGGTAACTCCGATATCCAGGTCAAAAGCGGCGGACTCTTGGAACTGGACCGCGTTTTCTCGGATACCCCGACGAACGTTACGATGAGCGTGTCGGGTGGAACGCTCCGTAACAAAGCCGGCTCCACGATGGGTTATCTGTACAACGTGCCGCAGGTGAAGGTCTCCACAGGTGGCGTGATCTTCGACGCGGTCACCAATTCGCAAATGGTTGTTTCTTCCTCCCTGCTGCACGATGAATCCGGTCCTGCCGCAGGTGGCGGGTTACGCAAGCTCAGCGCCGGCCGGCTCGTTCTCAGTTCCACCAACACGTACGTGGGGGAAACCTCTGTCGAGGTCGGCACCCTGGTCTTGTCGCCGCGCCTGCTGGACGGTTTGGTTTACCGGCTCGACGCGCACACGAACGCGCTTTCGACGCTCCAACTCGACGGCCCCTCGAATGTCGTGGCTTGGGCGGACGCGAACGGTTCGGGAATCCTTTTCAACACCAACAAGTCCGAAAAATGTCCGATCTATGACGCCACGCTCTTTGGCGGACGGGGCGGCTTACGCTTCACGCGCGATTCGACGATCTGTCGTCTCGTTGCAAACCGCTCGGCTCGTGTGCAGTCCGTCTTTGCGGTCATCTCGCCGGCAAGCGGCAACAGCATCGGCGGTTTGTGGGGCCAGTCGGAGCAAGACTACGGCATCCGTGTCAATGGGACATCCGTACAGTATACCGGCAACGGCAACGATTTCGCAACGGCGGGCTGGATGTACATGAACGGCGTTTTCGGCAACGCATTCACGGTCGGACAACCTGTGCTGGTGACGGCGATTGCCGGCGGCCCGCAAAACTGGACCACGGCGATCGGCGATTATTGGGGCAATACCACGTATCGGCGCGTCTTCAAGGGCGATATCGCGGAAATGTTGGTTTATGACCGGCGGCTTGACGATCACGAACGGCAGGAGCTTGAGGCCTACCTGATGGCGAAATGGCTCGGGACGGTTTCTGCGCCCCAATTCGGTTCATCGTTATTGCCGATCAACAATGCGCTGAACATCCTGAGCGGCGCGTCGGTGGAAATGGGCGGTTCGTCGGTCCAACTCTCGACCCTCAGGGGTTCGGGCAGTATCGGCAACGGAAACCCGACCCGTTCCACGCTGACGGTGGGCGGGCTGGACGCTGACAGCGTGTACGCTGGATCCATCACGGGAAACGTGGCCATGACCAAAATCGGAAACGGGCGCGTCATTCTGGCGGGGGCAAGCACCTTTACGGGGCCTACAACCGTCGAGTCCGGCACGCTCACGCTGGTCTCGGGTCTCCCGTCCGTAACGGGGCTCGTTTACCGCCTGGACGCGTCCCGCACCAACACTTTCACCACGTTGCCCGACGGCTCGAACGTGACCGTCTGGGCGGATGCGGAAGGCTCGGGATTCACCTTCGCGACGACCAACGACCTCAACTGCCCGGTCTATGACCGCACGCTGTTCAACGGCTGCGGCGGCCTGCGCTTCGGCCGCGGCGGCGCGCGCGGGCGGATGATCGGCTCGGCCGTCACGAACGCGCAGACGGTCTTCGCGGTGAACATGATTCGCGACCTAAGCAACGACAACGGCGGGTTCTGGGGTAAGAATGGAGAAGATAGCGGGCTCCGCATTGGCGGCACGACCTGGTTTTTCCCCGGCAACAACAACGATTTTCACTACGGCGGACTCGTCTGCGTCAACGGCGTCGCATCGAACGCCAACGTGACGGTCGGCATTCCCCATCTGGTCACGTCGGTCAACAGCGCCCCGCAGACCTTCAAGCCCGCGATCGGGGATTATTGGGGATCGTCTCAATGGACGGGCCGGTACTACCGTGGTGATGTGGCAGAAATTCTGGTATATGACCGTAAGCTGACCGACATTGAACGGCAGAGCGTGGAGGCCGCGCTCATGGCCAAGTGGTTCCCGGCGTCCGGCGGCTCGGTCCTTCCGCAAACCGCCGCGGTGTCGGTCGCCGCCGGCGCGACGCTGGACCTGACCGGAGGTGCCGTTACGGTCGCCGCGCTGTCGGGTGGCGGCGCCGTCTCGAACGGTCTGTTGACCGTGACGGGCGACGTCGCGCCCGACGGCACGCTGAGTCTGCCGGCCGCGCCGGCCCTGACCGGGTCGCTCACGCTGGACGTCGGAGCCGACGGTTCCTGCGACAGCCTGGCCGTCTCCGGCGCGCTGGACGTGTCCGGTCTGACGCTGGTCCTGAATCTCCCGGGATCAGCGCCCTCGGCCAGCTCCTACACGCTGGTGACGGCGCCCGGCGGCGTCTCGGGGTCTTTCGAGAGCGCATCGCCGGGCGGCGCATGGAAGCTCGTCTACGAGGCCACGTGCATCCGACTCGTCTATTTCTCTGGCACCCTCATCCAAGTCCGCTAAGCGGCTGCGCTGACAACTGGGCGCATCTCCGTTACATTGACTTGCGTCAGGCGGAAGCGAGCCAGAGGGAGTCGAGTTCGTCGTTCCAGTATCTGACGATGATTCGGAGTAGTGCGGCGAAGCCCTCCTTTGTCCAGAACTGCCCCGTGCGTTTGAGACGGTTCTGGAACTGAGAGCAGAGGGACTCGACGGAGCCGCTGCCGATGGGCACGCCCAGCGCGGCGTGGGCGGCGTAGTCCATGTGTCCGGCGTGGTTCCTGAAGTAAGCGTTCTGTTCGCGGATGGCCTCCCGCGCCGCCGGGTCGTCGGACGGCGGCTCGCGCAGCAGGTCGTCGAGCGTCTTGAAGAGGCGCCTGGGCGATTTGTGCTTGAGGTCGTGCAGGATTTTCCCGCACCACGCGGCCGCCTTCGGAGAGCCCGCCCCGTGGAGCGCGGCGGCGAGGGCGTGGAGGTGCTGGCTGAGGTGGTAGAAGTCCAGCATGGCCTTCGAGCACTTCTCGAAGCGGTCCGCGTAGATGCGCCACAGCCAGACGCCGCCGTCCATGACGAAGAAGACGGCCTTCGCCCGCAGGAGCCCCATGCGGACCGCCTCCCGGTGCAGGAGAACGCCGAAGTCGTGGGAGGGCGTGTCTGCGGGGACGGCCACGACGTGCTTTTCCATGAGGGCCTTGCGTTTCCCGCTGACGGCCAGCAGGGCGGAGAGCTTGAAGACCACCGCCGAGCGGATCTCGTGCCAGTGGACGCGCTCGGGGAGTTCGCGGTTCGCCTTGTCCAGTCCCCAGTTCTTTCCCCGGTGGCGGGCGTTCCAGCCGTCCGCCATGATGACGAGCGTGTCCTCCCCTCCGGGCCGGCGGTCCCGGCGCATGGCCCGTCCGGCGGGACGGCCGCGGCCGCGCCGAGGCGCACGACCGCCGAGCGCACCGCCCCGTCGCTGGCGGCGAACCACGCCGCGGCGTCCGCGGCGCGGGCGGCCTTCTCGTAGCTGCCCGTCTCCGCGGCGAGAACGGCCATGCGCCGCTCCATGTCCGGCGAGAAGCGCTGGTTCGGCCTGAGCCCGAGGTGCGCGAGCGCGGGGCACGTCCAGCGGCCGGCGCCGCCGACGCCCTGCCGGCACCGCAGGACGACCGTCCCGAAGAACGTGGCGAGGCGGATCTCCCTGAACCGCTTCAGCCGCAGCGACGCCACCGCGGCGGCCGACGCCTCCCACGCGTCCACCAGCCCCTGGACCTCCGCCTCGTATCCCGCCCGCAGGCTCTCCCGCCGGCCCTCGAAAAACGCCCGCTCCGTCCCCGCCAGCGGGCTGACCCGCGCCGTCTCCGCTTCCTCTTTCACCGTTCCCCCTTTTCGTGTTGACATGGTAGCACCATGGTGCTACCATAATGCGCAAAAGGAGGCCTCATGTCAACGGAACTCACGGAAAAAGAGAAAAGAATCCGCGCCCTGCTCGCCGGGATGGCGAAGCTCGGCGCCATGCGTCCGGGGACGCTGACGGTGCAGTACCGCAACCCGGCGGAAAAGAAGACGCCGTTCAACCAGCTCAGCTACACGCACAAGGGCAGGAGCCGGTCGGAGTATGTGCGCCCGGAAAACCTCGCCGCCGTCAAGAGGGAGGTCGAGACTTTCAGGAAGTTCAGGCTTCTCGTCGAGGAGGTCACAGAACTGTCGCTGGAGGCTTCAAGGCTGCGCCACAAGCGGGAGTGACCAACCCCGTCGCCGGAAAAAGGTCAATGCATCAGGGATGCGCCCCTGACAACTCCCCCGAGAAATCGGGGCTGGCCACCGGTTCCGGATCCGTGTACGATATAAACGTGTCGAGACACTGGAGGGATCATGATCTGGATTGATCTGATCTATAATCTGGCCGTGTTGATCGCGCTCAGCGTGGTGAGCGGTTTCGTGGACATGCGCTGGAAAAGGCATACGCTTGCGGGCATGATTCTGCAAGGCGTGGTCTTTGGCTCAGCGACCGTCATCGGCATGTTGCGCCCGTTCGTCCTCGGCCAAGGGCTGATCTTCGACGGACGCTCGGTGATGATCAGCCTTGGCGCGTTTTTCTTTGGCCCCTGGACCGCGGCGGTGATCTGCCTGATGACGATCCCGCTCCGCATCGTTCAGGGCGGTTCAGGAACGGTCATGGGCGTCGCGGTGATTCTGGTCTCGGCGCTGATCGGGACCTGTTATTTCAGGCATCACCGCGGGCAACCGACGGGAGTCAACGCCCCCACCCTGCTGCTGTTCGGGCTCATCGTACATCTGGCCATGCTGGCCGCGACGGTGCTC
This sequence comes from Kiritimatiellia bacterium, assembly GCA_035353175.1. Lineage (GTDB taxonomy): Bacteria > Verrucomicrobiota > Kiritimatiellia > RFP12 > UBA1067 > DAOPZC01. The sequence continues at coordinate 14,940 of DAOPZC010000068.1, forward strand.
TTGCCGCCAGACCTGATGATGCCGGTCTTGAAACGCATTGCGGGACCGGTCCTGTCGGTGTATCCGCTGGCGACACTCCTGATCGGAAAAATCCTCTCGGACCAGGCCAGCAGAGAGCAGTTCATTGAGTCGCTCCGGCAGAGCGAAGAACGCCACCGGACCATTCTCCAGACGGCCATGGACGGCTGTTTCCTGATCGATTTGCACGGGCGGATACAGGAGGTGAACCAGTCCTATTGCCGGATGAGCGGCTACACCGAACAGGAACTGCTCTCCATGAGCATAAAAGACCTGGACGCGATCAAGACCGCCGAGGAGATCGGGGTGTCCTTCCAGACCATCTCTCATCAGAGAGAAATGCGCATGGAGAGCCGCCATCGCCGCAAGGACGGCAGCCTTTTTGACGTTGCGATCAGCGCTCAGTTTCAGCCCGCAAAAGGCGGTCAAATCGTGGTTTTCATCCAAGACATCACCGAGCGTAAAAAGACCCAGGAAGCGCTGATGGAAAGCGAGCGGAAACTGCGCGAAGCCCAAGAGCTGGCGCAGTTGGGTCACTGGGTGTGGGATGTGAAGACGGGCCTCGTCGAATGGTCGGATATCGTCTACAACATCTTCTGCCTCGATCCGAAAACCTTTTCGCCGCACATTGACTCCATCTTGGCGCTCTCGCCCTGGCCCGAGGACCACGCGCGCGGCAAAGAATTGATCCGGAAAGCGATCGAGAATCACTGCCAAGGAAGCTATGAGCAACGCTTCCTCCTCCCGGACGGCGGCATCGGCCACTATTTCTCAACTTTCCAGGGAAAATATGACGGCAAAGGAGCGCTCGTTTCAATCGTCGGGACCGTCCAAGACATCACGGAACGCAAGCGGACCGAAGAATTCCGCGAAATGGGGCGATGCGCCCTCCACATTCTCAACGAGGAAGGGACGCTCGAAGACCTTCTCAACCGCGTCGTCACGGAAATCAAGACGCGAACCGGCTGCGACGCGGTTGGCATCCGCTTGCAGAGCGGAGAAGATTTTCCCTACTTCGCGCAACAGGGGTTTCCGGCGGATTTCCTGCAGACGGAAAACACGCTGACGTTGCGCGAGGCCGACTCCGCCGGCCAACAGGGCCAGGAGGCCGGCATCAACTTGGCCTGCGCCTGCGGCATGGTCCTGTCCGGACGGACCGACCCGACGCATCCACTGTTCACGCGCGGGGGAAGTTTCTGGACGAACAACGCCTTGCTTTTGCGCGACCTTCCACCAGACCAAGAGTTCAGGCGTTCGCCCCGCAACCAATGTGTTCATCACGGATATGCCTCCATCGCGCTGGTCCCCATCCGTTGCCGTGAACAGATCGTCGGGCTGATCCAGCTGAACGACCACCGCAAAGGCTGCTTCACGTTGACGGCCGTCGAGCTTTTGGAAGGGATCGCCGCACACATCGGCGCCGCGTTGATGCGCAGACGGGCCGAAGATGTCTTGCGGGAAAGCGAAGAAATGCATCGCGCGATCATCACGGCATCCCCGATTCCCATGGCCCTGCATGACGACCGGGAACGCATCTATTTCCTGAACCCCTCATTCGTGCAGACCTTCGGATACACGCTCGCAGACATCCCCACGGTTGCCGACTGGTGGCCCAAGGCCTACCCGGACGAAACCTATCGCGCCAGCGTCATGGAACTCTGGCGGACGGAACTCACGCAACTGCAGCGGACGGGGTCATTCATGCCCGTGGAAGCCACCGTCCGATGCAGAGACGGAACGGACAAGACCGTGCTCTCGAGCGTCGCCGCGCTTCCCGGCTCTCTGGCGCACACCTTTCTTTCCGTGTTTTCCGACATCACCGAACACAAGCGCACCGAAGAGGAACTTCTCAAGATACAGAAACTCCAGAGCATCGGCACCCTGGCGGGCGGCATCGCGCACGATTTCAACAACATCCTGCAGGGGCTTTTCGGCAACATCTCCCTGGCAAAAGACAGCCTGTCGAAAGAACATCCGAGCCACCGCCTGCTCGAAGAAGCGGAAAAATCCCTTTGCATGGCCGTCCGGCTCACCAAACAACTGCTGACTTTCGCAAAGGGCGGCGAGCCGGTCAAGGAGCACTTCAGCCCCAGCGCGCTGGTGGAGGAAGTCGTGCGGTTCGATTTGTCGGGCAGCCCGGTCAGCCTCGTCTATCAGGCGCAGGAGGACTTGTGGCAAGTCCATGCGGACAAAGGGCAGCTCCAGCAGGTCATCTCCAACCTCTCCATCAACGCCCGACAAGCCATGCCGAACGGAGGGCACCTTTACGTGACGCTTTCAAACGCGGAACTCGATACAGACGCCGTCCCCGGCCTGCGCGCGGGCCAATATGTCAAGGTCGTCGTGAGGGATGAGGGCGTCGGCATTGACCCCCAACAGCAGGATCGCATATTCGACCCCTATTTCACGACCAAACCGACAGGCAACGGCCTGGGCCTGGCCACGGTCTACTCCATCATCCGGAAGCATAACGGATCCATCCTCGTCTCCTCGGCACAGGGGCAAGGGGCAACCTTCACTTTGTACCTTCCCGCATCCCCACATCCCGCTCAAGCGGAACCCGTGGCACCGCCCGCCGAAAAGCCGGCCGCGTCCCGCAGCGCACGGGTCCTGGTGATGGATGACGAGGAGCCCGTCTGCAAGCTGGTCGTGCTGATCCTTGCCGCCGCCGGGCACAACGTCGAGACGGCGTCCGACGGCCAAGCGGCCATTGCGAAATGCCGGCAAGCCGTCCAGACAGGCCGACCTTTCGACGTGGCCATCATGGACATGACGGTTCCCGGCGGCATGGGCGGCAAAGAGGCCGTCCATGAGATCTTGGCCATCAGTCCCTCAACCAAAGCCATTGTCTCCAGCGGTTACTCAGAGGATCCCGTCATGGCCTCGCCGTCCGAATACGGATTCTGTGCCGCGATGGCCAAGCCCTACTCGCCACTCGCGTTGCAGGCCATTGTGGCGAAAGTCCTGCGCGACCCCTGAACCCGCAGTCTCCCGAAAAGCCCGCCCTTCCACAGCCGCTCAATCCCGTCGCCTCGGCGTCAGACTCACCGCACCGCCGAGATCTCCCTCGCGGGTGGAGATCATCCAAGTCAAGGCCTTCTCCGGCAAAACGCCCTCGCTGATAAAGCCGCGGTTCCCCACCTGCCGCACCTCCCATTCCAGGCGGTCCGCATACACGCGGAAAACGCGGTAGAGGTTCGGCCATTCGGTGAACGCGGCGTTCTGGATGCAGGCGATGCCCCGATACGTGTCGCAGGCGTTGTAGTGCAGGTGACCGCTCAGCGTCGCCACGACGTTGGGTGCCGCCTCAAGCAGATCCATCACCTGCTTGTCGACCGTCGGCTTGCCGAGATCGTAGCCGCAGGAGGTCGCCCCCCGGCTGTTGTAGAAACCGAAATGCCACATGACCACCGTCGGCGTGTTGGTGTCCGCAGCGAGCACGGTCTGCAGCCATTCACGCTGCTCGGGCTTGATGCGGAGATCCACCGCTTTCGCGCGGTCATATTGGGCGAGGAAACGGCCCTCGCGGTCGCGCCACCACGCGCCGTCGAGCACGATAAACCGCAACGGCGGGCGGCTGAGCACATAGTCGGTCTTGGCCTCAGGGAACAGTTCCGGCGCCAACGCCATCAGGTCCGCTCGCGAGGTCGCGGTGAAGGCTTCATGGTTGCCGATACAGCCATAGACCGGCAAGCCGGCATTCTTGACCACGCGGGCCAGCGCTTCCACCTGCGTCCGCCGCCCCGTGTCGGTCATGTCACCGGCGATCAACGCCAGGCCAACCCCTTCCGCGCGAAGTCTGCCGAGCGTCTGTTCCAGTTCCGGAATGGCGGGCTCGTCCATCTTAATGTTCATCCATTCCTGGCGGCCATCGCCCAAGTGCGTGTCGGCCATCAGCGCAAACGCGTACAGAGGTTCAGGCGCAGGGCGGTCAAGGGCCTGCAGCTCGACACGGCTGAAGACGCCTGCGGACCGGAAGTGCGGACCGGCGATGGTGAGGTAGTGGCGCCCCTTGGACAAGCGCCACTCCGCGAGGCGCACCCCGGCTGCGGGACGCTCGCCCCGGATGTCGGGGGCTGGCCCGGTCTCGGCGCCGCCGACGTTGCGCCACGGTGCGGCCCTCACCATCGGCGCACCGACGACCGTGTCGTCCGACAGCACGTAAGCGCGCAGCCCCGGCCGCAGATCCGCGTCCGGCTCCAACTCCACCGCGCCCGTCACATACAGCGGCTCCGCCACGTCGACGGCGAAGGTGAGCAAGCCCTCGGCAGGGATCTCGACGGCGGCTCCCTCCACCGCCTTCACCTCCGTGCGGCCAATCGCAGGCGCAAGCACTCCTTTTGTCGCGTCGAGAATCAAACGCTGACCGCGGCACAACGCCACGGCGCGGAAGCCGGCCGCCGCGTGCAGCTCGGCCTCGAGCTTGGGCCAGACCTCGATAGCCGGATCAGGCACGACCGCCTTGCGCAGTACGACATCGTCGAACCAGCTCTCACCGCCGCGGGTGGAGAGCGCCAGCATGAACTGGCGGTCTGCCGGCCGCCACTGCTTTGCGCGCACCACGCCGTGCAGTCTGACCCACTTCCCGGCGGCGCCGCCGCGCGCGCTGGCGACCGTGTACCGCTCTTTGTCGCCGGAGGCCGAAATGTAGGCGCTCACGGTGCAGTTGCTCCCCGCATAGGCCCACACAGAGAACTCGTAGCCGCTGGTGAAATCGAGCGTGCCATCCAGCTTGAAGTAGGCGCCGCCGAACTCCCGGTCCGGCGTTACCCGCAGCGAACGTTCGCCGCTGTGGGCGCGGCTGACGTCGGACGTGTAGGTCGCCTGATACGTGTGGAAGTCCGGGAGCTTTCCCTCAAAGCCTTCGTCGATGGCCTGCCCGCGCAAGACAACACAAAGACACAGGGCCGCAACACCGACAGTCCGAGTGCGCATTTCGTTCTCCCCTTTTTTCGCTACTCGGTCACGAACACCCGCGTCGCCCGGTCCTTGAAATCGACCGTGAACGCCTCCACGTCCTGACCGACGATCTCGCCCGAGTACAAGTCGCGGACGTCGGCCTTCGCAGGCAGCCGCACGGTCCGCGTACCGGCGTCCTTGACGCACACGGCCAGCAGTTCCTTCGAGGCCCACACCACGTCTTCCGTCTCGATGAAGGAGTGCACCCCGCCCGCCTGCGCGAGGTTGCGCATCAGGCGCGCAGGCAGCAGCGGAACGGCGGAAAACACGGCCGTCCACTCCTTTCCTGCTTTGACGACCAGCCCGGGCTTGCCATCCGCCAGCGTCCCGAGCACGGTCGCCTCCGGATCGTCGGCGTAGCAGAACGGCGAATTGCGGACGTCGACACCATAGGCCTGGCCTTCCAGCCCTGCCGTCAACCGGTGCCCGCCGGCCAGCTTCACGGAGAACGGCACCTCGTCGCGGCTCAGCCGCAGCCGGATGCCCGTGAGGTCCGCCATGCCCGACTCGTCGAGCTGGCCATCGCGGTAGACGCCGGGCGCGTACAGGAAGACGAGCACGTGCCCGTCGCGCTTGAGCGCCTCGATGGCCGCGCGGTCCTGCGCCGTCGGCGCAAAGCTGGTCATGATGAAGAACACCTTGTGGTCCTTGAGTTTCGGCAAATCGGTGACAAGATAGTGCCCAACCGGTGCGCCGATACGCGCGAGCGCCGGCAGCTGCGCCACCAGCAGCCGCGAACCCAGCGTCGGGTCGCCCACGCGCATGTAGCACAGGCTCCGCTCGTCCACGACCATCGCCACCTCGTCCGCCGGGCGGCGGTCGAGCTTCTGCGCCTCGGCCGCGCTCTGAGCCAGCTGGCCGATGCGCGCCATCAGCGCCGCGTTGGTGTACACGATGTGCCCCACGTCAAACCACCACTGCGCCGCGCCGTTGACGATGACGTTCGCCAGCTCTTTCTCCTGCTGGAGGATGTCGCCCGCGACGCTCTCGGGCTTGCCCCAGGTGCCCAGCTTGCCGGGGCTCATTGACGTGCGGATATCGTTCTCGTCGAACCACAGCTTGCCGTGCAGTTTGACGCTGCCGAACAGCGACATGAAATGGCTGGTCCCCTCGCCGCCCAGCTGGCGGAAAGCATAGCTGGTCGGGCTGGTGATGAAATCCACATCCGGCGACGCGAGCACCTTCGCCAGCGCCAGATGGCCGGCGTTCTGCTGGCGGTGCTCGGCGCACAGCTGCAACAGGTAGCCGTAGAAGGCGCCGACGACTTTCTTGCGCTTGGTGATGTCCTTGACAGCCTTCGCGAACGTGCAGATCGTGTCGGCCACGAGGTCGGAATTGTACTGGTAGAAGTCGATGACTGCCTGCTCCTTAGCCGGATCGCGCAGGGAGCCAATCTCCGTGTGCTGGCGCTGCGCTTTTGTGGGAACCGCCGCCGTGGCGAGACTTGCAGAACCGTCGTGCCACGCCGCGCGGAGCGCCTCGTCCGTACCGTACTTGCTGCGCAGCCAAGCGCGGAAGCGCGCCGTGTTGGCGGGCGAGAAATCGACCCACTGGTGCTCGTTGCCGCCCCACATCATCCACTCCTCCGTGGTGCCGGAGGCGATGTGGTAGCCGATCACGCGGTCGGCATACGGCGACGACTCGACGTGCGCGACGAGACGGCGCAGCCCCTCGATCGTGTCGCGCCGCCACGCCTCGGAGGCCCAGCTCGGCGCGGGCTTGCCCCCCGCGTGGATGAACGGCACGAACTTGCCGTCGCCCGGATCCATCAGCACGATGTCGTCCGGGTGCTGCGCGCTCCACCACTTCGGCGCGTGCAGGTACAGGCGGGGGAAGAAGTACGCGTCCGGGTTCTCCTTGAGCAACATCATCGCCCGTTCGTCGAGCTGCGAGTAGTCGTACTCGCCGGGCGCGGTCCACGTCGTGCGCGAAAGGTTGTAGCCCGACTCGGTCGGCGTCGCCGCAAACGTGTACAGCGTGATGCCCGCCTTCGTGAAATCGCCGAAGACCTCCGGCGTGGGACGGTAAGTCGCCCAGGTCATGCCGCTGTGCGGCTTGCCGTTGATGAAAAGCGTCGGCGTACCGCGGTATGTCTTCACGGCGGCGACGCACTTCTTGGCACGTCGCTGCGCAACGGTCACGGCCGCCGCCTCATCCGCCAGCTTGCCGTTGAGCCTGATGCGAGACTCGCCCAAGCACAGCGCCACGGACTGCGTGCCGCCGAACGCGTACAGCGGCACGGGCAGCTCCATCTGGACCCGCACCTCCTGCCCCGGCGTGACCTTGGAAAGCGGCACCGGCAGGACAAGCGGCACGCGGAACAGCTCGGTCTTGCCGCGCCGGAACGCCAGGCAGGCCGCCTCCTCCTGCGCCGGCTTGTCCATGCTGAAACTCAGGCTGACGGGATAACGCTTGCCGGCCTCCAACTCCGCGGGTATCTGCAGATCGCGGACCGTCGCCACCGGCGGGTCAGGACGCACGATCTCGACGCGGGCGATTTGCAGTCTGTATTCCTGTCCCGCCTTGATATCGAAAGCGATCAAGGCGAAATAGGCGAGCGGGAAATCCAGCTTGCCGTCGGGATCGCGTGCCCACGTCGCGACGGCCCAATCGGAAGCGGGAAACTCCACCCATTGCCAATCCGTTCCGGCCTTCAATGGAACGCGCTTCGCGGTCCACTCCGCGTTGCTGGCGTCGCGCACTTTGCAGGCCAACGTGAAACCCGCCCCCTCGTTCTTCAGGCGCAGGCGGACCGTATCGAAGCGCCGCACGACCGGCAGCGAGAGGAAGATGTCGTTGAAAGCCGTGGCCTTGGGGGCAAACCGCCACCTCAGCGCCGCCGGATCCGTTGCGGACGCGAACTCGCTCAAGGACAGTTCCTTGGCGAGGCGTTCCGCATCGCGCGATGTGGTCCAGTCGTTCGTGCCGCCGCCGTCATACAGCACCTCGGTCTCGGTCGCCCCGACACCTGCGGCCACACAAAGCAAAAGCATCGTCCCCGCCATGATCCGTTTCATCTCAATGTCCCCCATCTGAAAATTCCGTCTTGCCCACACTCGCCCTCGCCGAAGATCTCATCACCGCCAGGCGCTTCATGGTTCCGCTTTCGACTTGTAGGGGCCGAAGGCCTTCGTGACGCGGTGGCTTTCGCTCGAATCGTCCACGATCAGTACACGGTATTCGTCCCCGCCCGGCGCGACGCGGATCACGATATGCCCGTGCCGGCTGGAGAGTCCGCCCAGCCCGCCAATCACGTTGAGCGCGGCCTCATGCGCATCCGTGGCGAAGATCTCGCGCGGGCCCGGATAGACTCTCTGCGACCGAAGCCGGTTCCAGACCCTTGTCGTCGGATGTGCGGAATCCCAGACCGAGATCACCCAGACGCGCGGCCGCAGGGTCGCGACAAAGAACTCGTTCATCGTGTCCACATACCCGTGGTGATTCAGAATGGCGGCATCCACAGCGCCGATGGCTTTCGCAATCGGCGTTTCCACGTCGTGCCACTGCGGAAACCCTTCATATGGAATTCCCCGGATATCGCCTCCGTTGAAATAATCGAA
>DAOPZC010000069.1:0-23193 GCA_035353175.1 Kiritimatiellia bacterium
TTGTTTCCGGCACTCCCCGCATTCGTCAACAGAAAAACATGGGGATAGTCCACTCGAGGATGACGTTTGTTTATGCGCGGAAAATTTGCGCATTTCCGGATGTTGACCGTTTTCCCCGCATAACAGATGGCAGCATGGGAATCGGCACGTGATGGGTTGACCCTGTGGGATGCCGATGAAAAATGATACTGAAAATTGTGGTACGGTTTGTGGTTTAGACAAGAGAAGTGTGCGACCGGATGCCGGTGATAAGGAGCATCAGATGATGAACAAAAGAAGGATTGGATTTGTGGTAACGGCTATCGGGGCCTTGGCCAATATGGCTTATGCGGCCACCACCAACACGTGGGATGCGGACACAGGCACTACCGGCGCTCAGGACGGTTCCGGAACGTGGACTACAAGCGCGTCCGGCACCAACTGGTGGAACAACTCGTCCGCCAACACGAACTGGAGCAACAGCGCGGCGCCCGACCTCACGATCATCGGGGCGGGGTCCGGCGCGGCAGGCACGATCACGCTGGGCGAGGCCATTACGGTCGGCCACCTGAGATTCAACGCGCCCGGCTCCGGCCGCTATACCCTTGACGGGAACGGCAACGCCCTCGGCTTCGGCTTCGACTACCCTCTGCTGTGGATCTCCTCCGGCGTGGGTGTCACGAACCGGGCCAACAGCGCCAGCAATGCCATCCACCTGAATGTCACGGGCGGCGGCACGTTCGTTTTTGCGGGAACGAATACCTTTGCCTCCGTCGACATGATGGATGCGCAAACAGCTTGGTTTGGCATCACGGGCGGCGTCGCCGGAACCACGATCACGATCCCGGCAGGCGCATCGTTCAAAACAGTCGGATACCCGCCCGTTAATCAATATAGTACCTTCGGGTTCCGGCTGCGCGATGGGGCCACCCTGAACGTCGACGGCAATTTGACCACATCGGCCAGAATCGGCGGGCATTCAGGTGAAGATAATTATAACATTAACATCAATCCGGGTGCGGTCGTGACGAACACGAGCGATGTGGTGCTCGGCTGGAACAGCATTGGGACGCTGAGCATGAACGGCGGGTACATGATTGCGACCAGTATTACCCATCTGGACAGCGCCACCGGCACGCTCAACCTGAACGGAGGAACGCTTGAGGTTAATCAAGTCACGTCATCAACCGGTAGCGGAGGATTTGTCGTCGCCTTCAACGGCGGCCTGCTGAGAGCACGCGGCGACAGTTTTCTAAACGAGGAGTCAGGAAAAGACCGCTTAACCACTTATCTGGTGAAAGATGGCGGTGCATTGATCGACAGCAACGGCAAAAACATCGAAACTATTGTGGCGTTTGCAAAGAGCGGCTCCGGCGGGTTGACGAAGCTGGGAGCAGGCACAATGGCTTTCTCAGGGGGCTCCTATACCGGTGCGACAACGGTCACGGCGGGCACCCTGAACCTGAACTTCAACAGGCGGGCCTCATGGGTCGCGCGGGATGCGGTCAGCGATTATTATGGCCTGACCTCCCGGTTGGTTCTGAATGGCGGCAACTTCACGGTCACCGGACGGGCCCCCGTGCCCACCGTCACCAAAACCTTCACTCATAACTCTGATGGAGCATACAAACGTTGCCCATACAATGGCAATACGGCTGGCCTTGTGGCGGGAATGACGGTGTCAGGCACCTACATTCCAACCAATACGTTTGTTACATATATCAATAGCTCATCGAAAGTCCTTATGAACAATTCCTCTACCAACGGAGGGACCGCGACCGTGTCGCTGACCTTCGGTGGCGTGACGAATACGACGTGGCAGACGATCGACAATGTTGAGCTACAGCAGGACGCAACGGTCACCGTGAATGCGAACGGGGGACCGGGCACGACGCTTGCTGTCGGCACCCTCACGGGAGCCGGTGGGTTAACCAAGGACGGCAACGGAACGTTGGCGCTCTTGGGAACGAACACCTACGGCGGAGCGACCCTGATTAAGGGTGGCACCGTGAAACTGGCTCCGTTCGTGGCCGTGACCAACGCCTCTTTCGAGATGCACGAAACGCTTGCCAGCAACCCGGTTTATGGTGTTTACGGCACGCCTACCAATGCGTTTTGGACCTTTTATTCTGCCGGCATTGCTGCGCAGGGCTCCACGTGGGTGGGCAGTACCGCCGCAATAGACGGATCCGATGCATGCTTCATACAGGCAAACGGGGCGGAGGGGAGGGTGTCCACAACCCTCGGTACTCCCGCCGCCGGTCTCTACGTGATCTCCTTTATGGCTGGAAAACGTCCCACTACCGCCGCCACGGCCATCACGGTAGATATCGACGGGACCAATCAATTCACGTTCGCAGCGTCCGAATTCAACGTATTGGGCGATATCTATACGGGATCGGCCGTGCTTTCAAGCGGCACGCACACGTTGACCTTCCGGAGTACGCTAACGGCGGGTGTTGACGCGGCCACATGGATCGACCGGGTGACCGTCACCACGCTGGCGGGCGGCAGTCCCGTCGGCAACCTGCCCACGGGTACGGTGGCCACGGTGGCGTCGGGCACGGTGCTGGACTTGGGCGGCAGTACGCAGGTCTTGGCTGGGCTAAGCGGAGTCGGGCTGGTCACCAACGGCACGCTGTCGGTCAGCGGCACGGTCGCCCCGGGCACGAATACGATCGGCACGCTGACGGTCGCAGCCGCCACGGCACTGACCGGGACCTTGTTGGTCGACACGTCTCTCGGCGGAACGTGCGACCTTCTCAAGGTCCAAGGCTCATTGGATCTGACGAGCGCAGTCCTTCAGGTCCAGGACGTGGACCAGCTAAAATCAGGCACCTCCTATGTAATTGCGACCTGCACGCCGGGATGTCTGACAGGCCGTTTCGCCTCAACCAATGTGGCCGTCAAAAAACCCTGGCATGTCGTTTACGACAATGGGACGGGTGAAGTGCGGTTGGAGATCATCGGCGGCACGCTGTTCCTACTCAATTAAGTGATCGCGCGATTTACCAGGCGTAGGCGAGCGACGTGAATAACCGGCGGCCGGCGGCTTCTTGTCCGGGATAGGTCTGGAAGTCGTCGTCGAGAAGATTGTCCACGCCCATATTCAGCGTGAACTTCTGAACGCGGGGCAAGCGCCATTGGATTTCGGCACAGGTGTTCACAAACCAGTCATCGTACTGGCGTTCAGGGTTGTCCTCATATTTCGAAAGGCCTTGACGCAGCCGGAAGCGCAGGGCGCGCGTGAACCGGTGACGCAGCGTCACGCCGGCTGAGGCGAGGGGATAGTCCATGGCGTAGCGGCTGGCGTAGAAGTCGGTGTCGCAGGATTTGGCGAGCGCGAGCAGGTCGAGCCCGATGTCGGAGTCGCCGTCCAGCGAGATCCGCCCGTCCGCCGTGCATCCCCAGCTCCGGATCTCGTCGAGATTGTTTGCTGTCCAGCGGCTGCTCGCTTCGGCGCGGATCCAGTCGACGATGTTCTCGCCTTCTTCGTAAAACAGGGCTGTTTTCCATGTGAATCGGCCGGTCTGGCCTTTCCATCCCGCTTCCGTGGTGCGCGTCTGCTGGCGCTCCAGGCCCGCGTTGCCGAGCGAGGAAGGGGATTCGTAATTGAGCTCCGTGTAGGAAGGTTGCCGGACGGCCTCGGTAAAGGTGAGGAAGAGGGCCTGTTCGTCGGAGACCGCCCATTCGATGCCGGCGGCTGGCAGCCAGGCCGGGGAATCGTCGGTAAAGACGTCCAGCGAGCCGCCCGCCGTGAAGGTCAAGCCGCCGGACGAGAGATTCGGCAGGACCGCCAGCGAGCCGTGGCTGCGGGTGTGGTTGCCCAGCGAGGTGCTGTCGATCGTCTCTCGGTCGCCGTCCGCACGCAGGTCGATACTGAAGGCGTCGGAGAAAGTGCGGCGCGTGTCGCCGTGCAGCGCCAGAAAATCGGTGGTGTGGTCGTTCTCGTAAAAATCGTGATCGTGGCGGTCGAGCCAGTAGGTGTCGTCGGTCCGGCGCCAAGCGGCGGTGACCCGGGCCGGGTTCAGCGGATCCCCGATCCATTTCAGCGAACCTGACACGAGGGCGTCCTGAACACGCTCTTCGGCGGGATATTTCGGGTCAGTGCCGTAAAAGCCGCGCGCGCCGAACTCGCGCCATGAGGTGGCGGTGACGAAGTCGCCCTGTAATGCGTCGCTGACGGCGCCGACGCGGGCGCCGGCGGTGGTCCGGCTGAGGTCGTTGTCGCGGTAGCCGTCCGTCTGCCCGGACTGTTCATAGGAGAGAAACGCCGAGGCCGCAGCCGTGCCGCCGTCTGAGAGCGGGGCGGTTTCGGTGACAAGCGCGTTGCCGAAGAGGAGGTTCTTGTTGCCCGCGCCGAGGGTGAGGGCGTGCAGGTCTTCGGTCATGGGCGCGAGATCCAGGCTGACCGATCCGGCGGGATGTCCGGACGCGGCGCGGAAGCGGTCGAGGCCCGTGAGCACGGACGGGGTGTCGAACCAGACTTCGGGTGCGGGCAGATCGGCGTGCCAGTGTTCGGTTTGCGCGTTGCGCAGGCTAAGCCCGTTGAGCAGAAGGCCGGAACTGTTGAAAGGTCCGCCGCGGATGGAGAGGTCGGCCTGAGGTCCTCCGGCGCCCTGATCCCGTAGCTGGAGCCCGGGGACGTCTTTGAGCAGCGACGGTCCCGGGCGGGCGGTGGGGGCCAGCGAAAGCGCCTCGACGTTGACGACAATGTTGGAGGGAGGCTCTTGCGCAGACGTGGCGCTGCAGGTAAACACGGCAACGACCACGGCAAGCGCCGCAAGGGACCGCAGAAACAAGCAGGGCAGGCGCTTGTCGATCGAGGTTTGGGTGGACATAAGGCGCATAAGAATACCCGGATGCCCCGCAGATTGTCAACCCAAGACAAAACAACTATTTACAATGAAAGTCGGACTTTCAGATGAGCTCTTTGATGTATTTGTTTTTAAGAAGTCGCCAGAAGACCACGATGAACGCGCTCAAGGGAATGGCGAGCAGGACGCCGAGGATGCCTTTGAAGATGATGCCCCAGAAAAGCAGCGAGAAGATAATGGCCACATCGTTCAGGCCGGTTCGCTTGCCTTGTATCCGCGGCGTGATGAAATATCCGTCCAAGATCTGCACCAGGGCGAACACGGCGAACACCAGGCCGAGACGCAGTCCGCTGCCGCCTTCACCGAAGAAGGCCATCGGGAGCGTGACGGCGAGTCCGATGACGTTGCCGAGGTAGGGCACCAGGTTGAAGCATCCCAGCGTGAACCCGATGAGCAGGCCGTAGGGCAGACCCACGATCCAGAAACCCAAACCGAAAAGAAGGCCTTGGATAAAGGCGATGGTTACTTGGCCGCGGAAAAATGCCACGATGATGGCGAAGAATTCGTCGATCAGGTAAGAGACGTCGCGGCGCGTATCCGGCTTGAGGAAGGGCATGAAGTTCTCGGCGTCTTTGCCCGAGAAGGGCTTTGCGGTCAGAAAGTAAATCAGGTAGACCGGGACCACCAGCCAGCCGATCAGCGAGACGAGGTATCTGATCGCGCCCATGCCGTATGAAAGCGCCATATCGCCCATGTCGCCAAATGAGATCGAGTCGATGAACGTGGCTAGAAAGGCTTCTGGATCAGTGAGAAACGGGACCTTCTCTTCGAGCCCGAACTTGGTGAGGAACGTCTGCAGGTTGGGAACGGCGGCGGTCAAGGCTTCCGTGATGCGTTCGAAGAGGGTTGGCAGATATTCGAACAGGGCGATGAGCTGTCCGACAAACAGCGCGCCGAAAAAGAAGAGTAGCGCGGCGACCGGAAGCAGCAGCGAGAGGAAGAGGACCGGCAGCGCTAACAGATGCATGCGGCGCAGGTGCTGGTAGAGCCACTGGTAGTACGGCTTGAAAATCAGCGTCAGGATCAGGGCGACAAGCAGCGGCGTGAGCACCACGGAAACCGAGGAGAGCAGCATGTAGATCCCCCAGAGGATCAGGGCGACGAAGGCGGTCACGAGGGTGGCACACAACACCGTGATGCCGGAGGCGACAATCCCGTTCTGGCCGTCTGTGAACGAGATGGCGGGCTTCTGGTCTGAGGGGGTGCGGTGAATGGCCATAGGTGGAACCTCTTTAGCGCTCAACGCTCAACTCTCAAGTATAGGCCAATTGGCCTCGAATCTCCTGCACCCATCGTTGAGAGTTGAGCGTTCTGCGTTGAACGTTCGATCGCTCTTAGCGCTTCGGCAGGTGGATGCACGCGTTGTGGAAGGCGTGCGCCGCCTCCATCCATGCCTCAGACATGGTCGGATGGCAGTGGATGGTGTTGCCCACCTCGTCGATCGTCAGTTCGTTCCGGATTGCGATTGCGGCTTCGGCGATCAGATCCGTCGCGTGGCAACCGATCGCTTGGGCGCCGAGCACCTGTCCTGTGACAGGGTCCGCGATCCACTTGACGAAGCCGTCGGTCTCGCCCGCAGCCATCGCCTTGCCGAGCGCGGAGAAGGGGAAGACCGCGGTCTTGACCACGATGCCGAGCTGCTGGGCTTTGGCTTCGGTGAGCCCCACCAGGCCGATCTCGGGCGACGTGAAGATGCAGGAGGGGCAGACCTTCTCGACTTTCGCCTTGTGGCCGGCGGCGGCTTCGGCCGCGACAACGCCCTGCTGGGTCGCCGCGTGGGCGAGCTGGATGGAGCCGGTCACGAGATCGCCGATCGCGAAGACCGATGCGACATTCGTGCGGCCCTGCGCGTCCACAGGGATGGTGCCGCGCTCGTCGACCTTGACGCCGGCGCGGGCGAGATCCAGCGCGACGGTGTTGGGCTTGCGGCCAACCGCCACGAGCAGGATGTCGCCCGCGACGGTCTGGTCCTTGTAAGTGCCGGTGACCGCGTCTTTCTTGACCTCGATGTGGGTCAGGGGCGCGCCGGTGAGGATCGTGATGCCGAGCGACTCCATGCGTTTGCGCAACACGCGCCGCACGTCGCGGTCGAGCACGACGACGATGTCCTCGAGCATTTCGACGACCGTGACCTTTGTGCCGAGCGCCGCCGCCATGCAGGCGAACTCGCAGCCGATCACGCCGCCGCCGAGGATGAGCAGGTTTTTGGGCAGCTCCTTGAGATCGAGGAAGGCGCGGCTGTCCATGACGCGCTTGTCTTTGGGCAGGAAGCCCGGCATGGCGGAGTCGCTGCCCGCCGCGATGATGATCGAGGCCGCGCTGAGCCAGCGCGTGGCGCCGTCCGGCTGGACGACCGAAAGGCGGTTGGGGCCCTCGAAGCGGGCCGCGCCACTGATCAGCTCGACGCCGTTCGATTTCAGCAGCATCTGGACACCGCCGCTGAGTTTCGCGACGATCTCGGCTTTGCGGGCGGCCATCTTGGCATAGTCGAAGGTGACGCCTTTTGCGGTGACGCCGAAGTCTTCGGAGTGGGCGGCATGGTGGTAACGCTCCGCGGAGGCGATGAGCGTCTTGGTGGGGATGCATCCCCAGTTGAGGCAGGTGCCGCCGAAGGCTTCCTTCTCGATGATGGCGGTTTTTTTGCCGAGTTGCGCGGCGCGGATGGCGGCGGGATAACCGCCCGGCCCCGCGCCGATAACGATCACATCAAAGTCGTACATAAGAAAAAAGGAGTTAGGGATTAGGAATTAGGAGTTTGGAGGGGCGAAACGTGTTTCGCCCTTACACCAGCGACTTCCACAGCTCGACGTTTTCGAGTTTGGAACGGATGGCGTTGGAGAACAGGGCGCCGACCGAGCCGTCCACGATGCGGTGGTCGACGGAAAGGGTCATGGCCATGACCGTGCGGACCTTGATCTCGCCGTTGACCACGGCGGGCACCTGCCGGCCGCTGGAGACGGCAAGGATGCCGGCCTCGCCCGGGTTGATGATGGCGGTGAACTGGTCCACGTTCATCATGCCCATGTTGGAGACGGAGAAGGAGCTGCCGACCATCTCGTCCGGCGTGAGCTTGCCTGCGCGGGCCTTCTCGGCCAGCGCCTTGGCCTGCGCGCTCAGCTCTTTGAGCGTGAGCGTCTGAGCCGCGCGGATGACCGGCACCACGAGTCCGTTGTCCACGCTGACCGCCATGCCGAGGTCCACATCGCCGCGCCACGCGACCGTCAGGCCGTCGGTGACGGAGTTGACGATCGGGTACTCCTCCAGCGAGAGGACGACGGCTTCGAGCACGAAGTCGTTGACGCTGTAGTTGAGGCCTTTGGCCTTGAGGTCCGCGCGGAAGGCCATGAGGTCGGTGATGTCTGCCTTGACCGTGACGTAGAAGTGCGGGATCGTCTGCTTGCTTTCGACGAGTCGGCGGGCGATGACTTGGCGCATGCGCGAGAGGGCGACGGGGCGGCGCTTGAGGGCGCGCTCGACGTCCTCGACCATGACGCGGCCGCCGTCGCCGGAGCCGCGGACCGTGAGGATGTCGACCTCTTTTTCCGCCGCGAGCCGCTTGGCGGCGGGCGTGATGCGCAGGGCGTCGTAGCCCGAGGCGCTGAGATAGGCCTGCACGTCTTTCTCGACGATGCGTCCGTTGGGGCCCGTGCCGGCGATGCGCGAAGGGTCGATGCACGCGTCTTTGGCAAGCGCTTTGGCGCGAGGCGAAATGATCAGCCGGGCTGCGGGCGCGGGAGCTGCCGCAGGCTGGGGTGCCGGGCGCGTCGCCGGGGTGGCGGCGGCGATAGGCGCCGGGGCCGCGGCGGGACGTGCGGCGGGTTCAACTTTTACGGGAGCCGGAGCCGCGGCCTGCGCCGGGGCTGCTGCGGGAACGGCTTTAGGCGCTTCAGCCTTGGGTGCCTGATCCGGCACTTTTTCACCGGCCGTCCCGACATAGCCGACAACGGTGTTCACCGGCACGGTGACCCCCTCGCGGACGTAGATTTTCAGGAGCACGCCTTCGAAAAAGCTTTCGACTTCCAGATTGGCCTTGTCGGTTTCGATTTCAAAAAGGATGTCGCCCTTCGCGACCGGATCCCCCTCTTTTTTGAGCCACTTGACGATAGCTCCTTCTTCCATGGTTTGCCCAAGTTTCGGAAAAATAACTGCCTGCGCCATAGCATCTCCAAACGGTTAAAACATTGATGCCCCGATCAGTCACAGAACCGATGCGGGTGCAAATAAAATCTCAAAAACATAATTTTACCGGAAGGGGGGCGGATTGTCAGTGTGAAAATGAGGCTTGCCGGCAAAATTTGGCTTTGCGCGGCCGGGGGGACACGGGTATTCTACTTCCCATTGAAGGGTGGCGTTACGCCGGGTTGGGCGTCGAACGATGAGTATCACAGGCACAAGTGAAGTCGCGGCTTTTGAGCATGCGGGCCGATCCATCGGGTATGTGATCCGGCACGGGCGCTGCCGGCGCATGCGGCTCTGCGTTCCGGGTCCCGGCGAGGTGGAGGTGCGCGTGCCCCTCCGTGTTTCCCCAAAAGCCGTCCACGCGTTTGTGGCGCAACATGCGGAGTGGATTTTGCGGGCGATGGCAAGGCAGACGAAGAAGCCGCATTTTTTGCCTCGCGACTATGTGACGGGAGAGACGCTTTACGTTTTAGGCAAGCCTTTTCAGCTTGAGGTTTCCCGGTCGGTTTGGAAAAGCGTGACGTGTGAGGCGGACGTGTTGCGCGTTTCTCTTTACAATACGGCGGCCAAGGCCAGGGTCAAGGAACTGGTTGAGGATTGGCTCCTGAAGCAGGCTCGTCACCTGCTGTCCAGAATCCTCGGCGACATGATCGACCGCATCGGCGGGCACATCCGGCATGCCCAATGTCCGGTGGCGATGCGGTCCGACGAACATCCCGACGGGATCCGGCTGACCGTCCGAACCATGAAGACGCGGTGGGGAAGCTGTTCGAAGGACGGCCACATCACGTTGGGCTTGGAATTGGCCCACGTTCCTCTACGGCTGGTCGAGTACGTGATCGTTCACGAACTCTGCCATTTAGAGCAGCTCAATCACTCCCGGGCTTTCTATTTCCTGCTGGCGACCTGTCTGCCGGATTGGAAAGAGCGGCGCCATGAATTGAAAACCCATTCATGGCTTCAGCGGCAGGTGCAAACGTGATCAAGGTCTTACAGGTTCTGGAGGCCACCGAAGGCGGCACGCGACGGCATTTGCGTGATCTCGTCGGTGCGCTCGATCCTGCGGAATTCGAAATCGTCCTGGCCGTGTCCTGTGGCCGCGGCCCCGATTTTCGGAGCGACATGGCCGGTTATGCTTCGCAGGGGCTGACGGTGTGCGAAGTGGCCATGCGGAGGGGCGTTGCGCCGGCCGCCGATCTGGCGAGCCTGGTGAGGCTGATCCGGTGCGTGTGGCGGGTGCGTCCGGATCTGCTCCACGCGCACAGCGCCAAGGCGGGTTTTTTGTCGCGGTTGGCGGGGCTGGTTTGCCGGGTGCCGGTGGTCTATACGCCGCATGGTTTTCCGTTCTTAATGGAGTGCGGGGCGCGGGCGCGCCGGTGCTACCGGTTTTTGGAGCGGTGTGTGCGCGGCGCCACCGCGGCGCTGGTGGCGGTTTCCGAGGAAGAGCGGCGGGAGGCCTTGGCTCTGGGGTATGCGTTTGAGAGGGTCCATCTCATCCCGAACGGGGTGGCGGCTTGCGCCGGACGCGAGGCGGTGGTTCGCGATGGCGGCGCGTTGCGGGTCGGCTTCTTCGGCCGTTTGACGCGACAGAAGGGTCCGGACCTGTTGCTGGACGCGGCTGCCGATGTGGTTTCGCACGTGCCGCAGACTCGTTTCTTGTTCTACGGGGACGGCGAAATGGCGGAAGCGTTACGCATGCAGACGGCGCAACGGCAGTTGACCTCGCATGTGCAATTCGGCGGTGCCTACGCGCAGGGCGAAGTCCTTTCGCTCATGCGCCAGACGGATGTGGTGGCGGTCCCTTCCCGCTGGGAGGGGTGCCCATACGTGGTGCTGGAGGCGTTGCAGGCGGGAGTGCCGGTGGTGGCCGCTTCCGTGGGCGGTATTCCGGATCTGCTCCAACACAACGTGAACGGCATCTGCGTGGCGGCCGGCGATGCCGAAGCGCTCAGCGACGGGTTGCTGGGGGTCTTGCGGGATCCGCAGAAGCGCCGGCAGCTTGCGAAGCAGGGGCGTGAGACGGTCGCGGCGCATACGCTGGAGGCCATGGCCAAGGCCGTGGGCGCGGTGTACCGCACGGTGTGTGCCGGGCGGATGTAAAAAAATAAAAAACGCGCCATCCGTTCACGGGGGGGCGCGTTCTCGATCATGCTCCGAGGCGAAACTATTTCGTTTTCGCGGCGGACTTCGGCGTTTTCGCAACCTTCGGCGCTTTCACCTCTTTGGGTGCTTTGGGGGTTTTCGCCGGTTTTGCGGCGGCATCGGCGGGTTGCGCGGCCTTGGCGGCCACACATTTCTTCACCTTCGCCGGACGCTGAACGAGCTTGCGGACATCCACCGGTTGCATCTTTGCGACAACGGCCGCATCCATGCCGAGCTTCACCAGGCGGGCGCGCTGCGCTTTGCTGCGGCGGCGTTTTTCTCCCTGGCTCTTGATGGGACGTGTGCGGGGGTCCTTGTTTAATGTACGGCCTGTGCCCATGAAAATTCCTCCGAATCTTTCCGTTGTGATAAAAAAGAGGGCCATATCATTGCGGATTCGGGAACAAGATGCAAGCACTCGTTTAAAAAAAAACGGCTGGCGAACGTTGCCTCAAATCCGGAAGACGCCGCGAGATCGTGTCAGAGAAAAGTCCGGCAGCCCCAATACAGGGCATGATTGATGGCGAGGGCATAGAGCGACGCGAACAAGTCGTCGATCACAATGCCGATTCCGCCGTGGATCGCCTGCAGTTGGCGGGCGGGGGGCGGCTTGATGATGTCGCAGACGCGTGCCACGACGAAACAGACTGGGACGAGCCACAGGTTTTGCGTCAACGGCAGGCCCAGCACGCAGATGGGGAACAGCATCCATTCGTCCGCGCAAATGCGGCCGTCGTCTTTCTTGCCGAGCACGCGCTCGGCCACGTCACAGATCGGAACCGCCAGCAGCGTCATGCCGATGCAGACGCAGATTTGCAGGAGAAGCGGCTGGCGAGCCGCCCATAGCGCCAGCACCACGCCCGGAAAGGTGCCGAGGGTGCCGGGCGCGACCGGCGCGACTAAACCGATGCCGAAGCCGGTTGCCACGAAAACCGACATCTTCTGCCAAAGGGAGGATCCAGGTATGGTTTTCATCGTCAAAGGGCTCAGAGATATTTCGCTGCTGCGGCTGCAAGCTGGCTGCGCTCGCTGTGGTGCAGGGTCACGTGCCCGTGGAGCGGCAGTTCTTTCAGCCGTTCGGCCGCATAGGTCAGCCCGTTGCTGGAGGCGTCCAGATAGGGGTTGTCGATCTGGTAGGGGTCGCCGGTGAGGATCACTTTTGTGCCTTCGCCTGCGCGGCTGACGACGGTCTTGACCTCGTGGGGGGTGAGATTCTGAGCTTCGTCGATGATCATGAACTGTTTGGAGATCGAGCGTCCCCGGATATACGTAAGCGCCTCCAGTTCGAGGGTGTCGGTTTCGAGCAGCTGGTTGATGCGTTCCTGGGGCGAGAGCAACCGTGGCGGCTTCTTGGCGCCGGTCGGAGGCAAGTCGGGCTGGTGCATGCGCAATAGATAGTCGAGGTTGTCGAAGATCGGTTCCATCCAGTGAGACAACTTCTCTTCCTTGTCTCCGGGAAGGTATCCGATGTCTTTGCCGAGGGGGACGATCGGGCGGGAAACAAGGATCCGGTCGTAAAGGTGCTCACGCTGGACGAGGTGCATGCCGGCCGCAAGCGCCAACAGGGTCTTGCCGGTTCCGGCCTGTCCCACGAGCGTGACGATGCTGACCGTCGGATCCATGAGCAATTCCAGCGCCATGCGCTGTTCGACGTTGCGCGACTGGATTCCGTAGACCGAATCGATGTCCAGGTTGATCTCGGCGAGTGTTCCGTCCGGGAAGACGCGGGCGATCGCCTTCATGTCGGTGTTGTCGGCGGAGGTCAGTTCCAGGAACATGTTGGGGAAACACTTGGCGGGTACCGTCGTGAGCACTTGGCCGTCGTACAGGCGCTCGATCATTTCCTGGGGGACGACCGCCTCTGAATAGCCGCTGTACAGCTCGTCGAAATTGACTTTTTCGTGCTCGAAATCCTCGGTCTCCAGCCCGATCGCGTTGGCCTTGACGCGCACGTTGATGTCCATCGAAACGATAATGACGCGCTCGCCTTGACGGCCGAGCCAGTAGGCGAGCCGGATCAGCGCGTTGTCGGGCGTGTCCTCTTCGAGGCCGGCCTTTTCGACCTCCGGGGTCACGAGCACACGGAGTGTTCCGCCGTTGGGGAGCGCGACGCCTTTCGCGAGCTTGCCGCCGGCGCGGAGCGCATCCAGCTTGCGGATAGATTCGCGCGCGTTGCGTCCGAGTTCGGAGCTTTGGGTCTTGAACTTGTCCAGTTCCTCGAGCACGACCATGGGGAGGACGACGTGGTTGTCGTCGAAAACGTTCAGCGCCACGGGGGAGTGGAGCAGGACGTTGGTGTCGAGGACAAAGGTCTTGACGGGGCGTGCGATTTTACGGCGTGTGGTTGTTTTTGCGGGCATGGCGTAGATCGGGCTGGTGTTTGAAGAAATGGACAGGCGCGGAGCCGGTCGCTGTTAACGGTCAGGCGGTGCGGGAGGGCTGGTAGGTCCGATACGTTTTCCAGCCGTAATGCATGATGACGGCGAAACAGATGAGGGGAAGAATGAACGAGGCCCTCACGCTCTCCAGCATGCGGAAGCCCAAGTTGAAGGCGCTCTGGTCCATGATCCAGCCCTGCATGGGCGGCATCAGGCAGCCGCCGCCGATCGCCATGATGAGTCCCGCGGCGCCGAGTTTGGCATCGTCGCCGAGGCCTTTCAGCGCGATTCCGTAGATGGTCGGAAACATGAGCGACATGCAGGCTGACGCGCCGACCAGCGCCATCAGGCCCGACATGCCGGCGATCTGGAACGGGGCTTTGAGGTAGATGCCAAGCGCGGCCGAGGCGGACGCCAGGCCGGAGGCATCGCCGATGGCCTGCTGCAGTTTGGCGGTCAGAAGCGATCCGGCTTCGGCGTTCCCGCCGCCGAAAATAGTCCAGAGGACCAGGACAAATCCGGTCGAGGCGAGCGCGAGGAGCAGCCCGCCGGGGTTGAAGAATTTGAGCAGGAAGGTGCAGATGAACCGGCTGGTGACGAAGATTGTCATGGCGATCATATTGTAGAACTGAGCGTCGGCCTTGGACATGCCCAGGGTTTGTTCAGCGTATTGGATGATGAAGGTCCAGCACATGATCTGCACGCCGACATAGAAGGTCTGGGCCACCACGCTCGCGACGTATCGGTGGTTCTTGATCAGCCGGTTGAACGTCGGGCCCAGGTCGAGCGAGCCCTGCCCCTCGTTCTTGTTGCGGGGCAGTTTCGCGACGATGAAAACAACCATCACCGCCAGCACTACCAGACCCAGGACGGCGTAGGGCAGGATGATGGCATCGAGATCGTGATCAGCCACGGCTTTAAATTTCGCGGGGTCCGCGGCCATCAGGGCGCGCCGGGCCTCTTCGGTCATGGGGTCGAGCTTCTGCAGGATAAAGTTTTTGGCAACGAGCATGCCCGTGAGGGATCCCATGGGGTTGAACGCCTGCGCGAAGTTGAGGCGGCGGGTCGAGGTCTCTTCGGAGCCGAGCGACAAGATATAGGGGTTGGCACTGGTCTCGAGAAACGAGAGTCCGCAGGTCATGATGAAGTAGGCGAGCAGGAACGCCCAGAACGCCATCATCCAGCCGGATGGGATGAACAGCAGGCATCCGGCGGCGTAGAGCGCGAGCCCGAGGATCAGCCCCGACTGATACGTGAAGCGCTTGATGAAAATCGCCGCGGGGATGGCCATCACACAGTAGCCGCCGTAGAAGGCGAACTGGACAAGCGAGCTTTCAAAGTTGCTGATGAGCAGGATGTTCTTGAAGGCGGCGACCATCGGGTTGGTGATGTCGTTCGCGAAGCCCCATAAGGCGAACAAAGAAGTGGTCAGGATAAACGGGAAAACGAAGTGCGGCTGCACCACGCGGTGGTGGTGAGCCTGTTGGGCCGATACTTCTGCCATACCATACTCCCTGTTTTCAACCGGAGACAGGAACCGGCCACGCCGGTTCCAACCATTTAATGGCAGAAACTATACACTTCTTTCGTGTAATAGGCATCCCAAAATTTGGCTCAGTGGACGGAGCGGGCGAACCATTTCCGGACGGGACGGTCAAGTCCGATCCCTAACATGTAGTTGTAGAGGGCGAGGCGCAGCCCCGCGCCGAGTTTTTCGTGGTCGGGCGCGCCAGGTTCTTCGTAGGGAATCTCATTGAGGGCGAAGCGCTGTTCCGCGGCCGGCAGCGGCAGCAGTGAGAGGCCGAATTTCTCGGGCTGGCGCGCGATGGGGCTGTGCGCCGTAAGGGCGAAGCGGTGCCAGTAGGCGGATTGGATGTGGCCGGCGGCAAAACGCTGCCGTACGAACTCCAGCGCCTCATGCGTCTCTTGCGCGGTCTGCGTGGGAAAACCGTACATGAGGTAGGCGTGGACCAGAATCCCCGCGTCGGAGATGGCTTGGCACGCTTGGGTCGCACTGGCAAGGGTGATGCCTTTGCGCATCAGCTTCAGAAGCCGGTCATGCGCGCACTCCAGGCCGCCGGTCACCGCGATGCAGCCGGCCTGCGCCATCAGGCGGGTGAGGCTCGGCGTGAAGGTTTTGTCGAACCGGATGTTGCCCCACCAGGTGATCGTTTCGCCGCGGGCCAACAGCTCTTCGCAGAACTGCCGGAGCAGCGCGGGAGAGAGCGCCTCGTCGGTGAAGTGGAACCCGCTCTGTCCGGTTTCCCGCTTGAGGCGGACGACCGTGTCCGCGAGCGAGCGGGCGTCCGGCGCCTGGTAGCGCCCGATATAATCCAGCGACACGTCGCAGAAGGCACACTTGTGCCAGTAGCAGCCGTTGGCGAGTTGCAGCTTGATCCATTTCCCGTCAGACCAGATGCGGTGCATGGGGTTGGCCATCTCGACCAGATTGAGGTAGCGGCCGAGATCGAGTCCTTCGTAGGAGGGCGCGTTGGGTGACTGGCCATCGGCGAGGGGCGCTGCTGCGGCGGGCTTTTCTGTCGGGCCGGAGCCGTGGCAAGGGGAACGTTCGCACAACGTCTCGCGCGTGAGGGTCCGGACCGGCGGGGCCTTGCCAAGGATGCCGAGCCAGGGGGCGAGCCCGTCGTCGAAACAGAGCGCGTCGGCGAAGTCGAACACGCGCGGATCAGACACGTCGCGGAGCTCGGTGTTGACGTATCCCCCGCCAAAGACGATGCGCGTGCGGGGCGCGATGCGGCGTATCGCCGCAGCGATGCGGAAGGCGGCGTAGACGGTGCCGGGAAACGGAAGCGTGATGCCGACGGTTTCGGGCGCGTGCCGGCTTAGGACCTCTTCGGCGAGTGTGTCGATGAGGCGGTCGATCAGCGTGGCCGGAGCGGCAAGGCGCCGCAGGATCGGGTCGAAGGTCGGCGCGCTGATCGCGATGCGTTCGGCGTAACGCGCGAAACCGAAATCGGGGTCCGTGCCCTCCCGGGCGATGTCTGCGAGATCGTCGAGATAGAGTGAGGCGATCAGCTTGGCGCGGTCGGTGACTCCTAACGAGCCGAAAAGTTCGGTGAGCGTCTCTTCCTCGTCGAGACCTGTGCCCGCGGGCGCGAGTGTGGCGAACCGCGGGCCTTCGGGCAGGTAGTCGCGCCGGGCGATCAGCCAGCCCGCGGCCTCGTTGCGGCCCTGGAGAAAGGAGACGGCGGTCTCGACGGTGTTCACGTAGGCGTCGAGGTGGCTGAGAAAGAATCGGACACGGGACGTCGGCTGGGCGCAGTTGCCGCAGGCGGCCGCGACCTGTTTGATCCCGTCGCGTGAGAAAAGCCGCAGGACAAGTTCGAGCGACAGGTCCGCCTGCGCCACCGTTTCGCCTTGGCTGCGCAGGAACCCCGCCAGCGTGGGCGTGGCCGGGTAGGGCGTGTTGAGTTGGACGAGCGGCGGCGTGAGGAGCAGGATTTTCATAGTCGGCCCCGCGAAAGGTCCTGAAACAAAAAATCCGCAAGACAGATCCTTGCGGTTTTCAGGTTTGGCGCGCCCACGGAGAGTCGAACTCCGCTTCCAAGGATGAAAACCTTGTGTCCTAACCGATAGACGATGGGCGCAAAAGTGATCCGTAAAATAGCAAAACTGGCCGTGTGCTGGCAAGCGGACAAAATGAAAATTTTGCGAAACGTAAAAAGCGGGATGTCGTAGGACGGGGCGGGTGTGGTATACTCAGTCCGTTTTTTGAACCCGCAAACGTGAATTGATCACTCTTTGACCGAAGCCATGTACATCTGCAAGAACGTTCAGGAACTGAAGGCCTACACGCCCGGCGAACAGCCGAAAGATCCGGGCATCATTAAGCTCAATACCAACGAGAATCCGTATCCGCCGAGTCCGAAGGTGGCCGAGGCGCTCCGCTCGTTCGACTATGAGCGGCTGCGGCTTTATCCCGATCCCGTCTTCACGGAACTGCGTCGACGCATCGCCGAAATCCACGGCTGTGCGGTGCAGCAGATCTTCATCGGCAACGGGTCGGACGAGATTCTGGCGCTCTGTACGCGGGCGTTCGTCGAGAAGAGCGGCAGCGTTGGCTACTTTGATCCCTCGTATTCACTGTACCCGGTGCTGGCGGACATTCGCGGGGTGGAGACGCGCCCTGTCGCGCTCAACGCGGATTTCACCTGGCGCATGCCGGAAGGTTATGGCGCGTCGCTGTTTTTCATGACCAATCCCAACGCGCCCACCAGCATGATGTACGACAAGCAGGTGGTGACGGCTTTCTGCCGGTCGTTTGGCGGCGTGGTATTGATCGACGAGGCGTACGGCGATTTTGCCGACGCGAATTGCATGGACCTCGCCTTGGCGTCGGGGAACGCGAACACGCTGGTCATGCGGACGTTCTCAAAGTCCTTCTCCCTGGCTGGCCAGCGTTTCGGCTATGTGATCGGCCCGGATGAGCTGATCGGTGCGCTGTATAAGATCAAAGACTCCTATAATATGGACATGCTCGCGCAGGTGGTGGGGCTGGCGGCACTTAACGATCTCCCGTACATGCGCGAGAACGTGCGCAAAATCCGCGCGACGCGTGCCCGCCTGACGGCGGCGCTGCGCCGGCGCGGCTGGACCGTTTGCGATTCTCAGACGAACTTCCTCTTCGCCCGTCCGCCGGACGGCGACGCGATGGGCGTTTTCGAGGCGTTGAAGGCGGCGAAGATTTTCGTGCGCTATTTTCCGGGTCCGGTCACCGGAGAGTATCTCCGCATGACCATCGGCACGGAAGAGCAGGCCGACGCGCTGCTGAAACAGTTAGTCTGAGGCGGTGCGGCGAGAAATCAGCCGCCGAAGGCAGGCGAGGTCATTCGTACTGGATAACCCATTCGGTCGATGGGAGCTGGACTTTGATCTCTTTGCGCTTTTCGGAAAGCGTTCCGGAGCGCTCGGCTTCTTTGCCAAGGCAGATGATTTTGAATGCCTTGCATTTGTCCAGCCCAACTGTTTTCAGAAAACTCTCTGTCCGGATCATCATCGAGACCATGCAGGCCATGTTGCCGTCTTTGACCACCGGATAACGCATGGCGATCAGTCGCGGCTGCATGATGTTTCCGTGGCCCGGCTCGCTGAGTTGGGGCGAGGGGCGTTGCTCCATCAGGGCGCGGAAAGCATCCAGTTCTTTGACCTTCTTCAGGCTGAAGCCGACCGCCAGAAAGTCGCGCCTGAAGTAAACTTGGCGGATCTCCCAGTCCGCGTTGATGAGCGTCGCGCCGAATAGGCCGTCGACCTGATCGATCTGCGGGTTCATGATGGCACGGAAGTTTTCCTCCGTCGGCGATTGCGCGGCGGCTTTTTCCAGCCGTTGGAAAAGATCGCCGAAATACGCTTCGACGGCGGTTTTCATTTCCGTTTCCGACGGGGGCACGGAGTCCTCCGCTTGAGCGGCGGCGCGCTGTCCGCTGCAGGCCCACAGGCAGACGGCGGAAGCGATCGAGCGAATGAGCGTTCTTGTCGTCATGTGATTCTCCTTAGTTTGTCACGTTAAAGACGGACACGTATCCTGAATGCCGAGCCGCTAGCCGCACCTCCCGAAAGGGCGTCTCGGCCAGCGCCTTGCGCAGTTCGCCGCGGATGTTCTCGCGGATCTCCTCCTGCTGGAACAGCCAATACCCCGACCAAGCGCAAAGTTTCCCGAACCAGGTGTAGGGGATATCCACGTCGATGATAATCAGCCGTCCGCCTGGCTTCAGCACCCGCCGTATCTCCGCAAGGGCGCGCCGTTTCAGCTCGGCGTCGATATGGTGAAAGAAGAATGTGGAGACGGCGCAATCGAAATTTTGATCGGCATACGGCAGAGCTTCGGCTGCGCCGACATCGAACCGCACGTTGGAGATTCGCGCGGCGTGGCGGGTCGCCACCTGGATCATCTTCGGCGCGGCGTCCAGCCCGACCGCGCATGCGTCAGTCCCGGTCTTTAACGCCTGTGCCAATTGGCGAGTCAGAATGCCGGTTCCGCAGCCGACATCCAATACCCGCTCATCGCCTCTCAGGCCCAATAGCCCTGTCGCGAGCCGGCGATAACGGCCCTCTTGGCCCAGGGTCATGACCGGGGAAAGGAGGTCGTAAACCCCTGCCGCATGGTCGAGTGTCCGACCCTTGGTCAGCAGCGGTTTTTTCTCAGGGCTCGGTACAGGCATAAGCCAGTTCCTCCAGGTCGAGTGCGGCGACGATCGCGAGCGCCATCCGGGTGACGGGCGCGCCGCGCGGCAGCATTCCTTCCGCCTGCAGGGCGCGGCAGGCATCGACGATCTTTTCGAATCCGAGACGGAGAGCCGGCAGACAGGCCGGCAACGCGTTCCGATAGAGCCGGTCGTCCCGCGTGATGGGCCGGTTGGCCCAACCGCGCAGCACGTCGGGATCGTCCTTCGCCAGCGCGGAGAGGACGTAGTTGTGGCGACGTTCGACGAAGTCCCGCCCGACGTCGCGCACGTCGTCCAGCAGCTGACAGCCGCCACCGAAAGCCATGAGCGCGCGCTTCAAACGGTCGACCCGGTCCGGGGAGAGTTTCTTCTCGATCAGGTCGATCCCCAGAAAAGGGATGCTGAAGAGTAGCCCTGTCTTCAGCACGTGAATCGTGTCCAGCACGTATTCGGGCGCTGGCCGTTCTGCGATGCCCCCTTCCTCGCTGGCCTCTTGCGCGGCGCTGGGGAGCAGGCACCTCAAGGAGTGCTCGGCCAATACGTCCGCCTGATCTGCCGTGAGCGTTCCTGCCGACACCGCGTCGTTCAGAAGTCGCCAGAGCACGCGGTCGGCTGTCATGATCGCGACGACATCTCTCATTACGCGCGACGTTCCGGGCATCACCAGCGGCAGCACGCACTTGTCCTCGCCGTCGAGCAGATTGTCGGCGCTGGTGACCCAAATCCTGAACAGGTGGTTCAGCTTTCCGTAAAGCATGCGCCGCGGACGCGGGATTTCGAGCGTCAGGTAGGTGGCATGAAACAGCGTCGAGAAGAGATTTTTGCGGGGGGCAAGAAGGGCTTCTGGAAGCGGGCCCACATGCACGTCGAATGCCTCGGCTGTGCCCGAGGGTGACTTCGCGATTCGCCTCGCGGCCGCATGGACCGCGTGCATGCAGGAACGTTGTTCGGAGAATGAGTTCTTCAGCACCCGGACCGTTTCCCAAGGTCCGGGTAGGCGGAGATCCTGCAACTCTGAACGAGCAATGACCATTCTGGCGCTCCTCACGTTGCCCACAGCCACCCCGACACACATTGATAATACGATACGCTGGCGGTGAGTCCAATGTCAAGATGCAGCGCCCTGTGGCGGGAGCAGGGCGTTTCTAAGTGAACGGTTCTCGCGCTTTGTTTTTTTGGGGATGACTTTGAACTAGACGGAAGCCGCCCTTTTTGCTTACATAGACTGTGAAGTGAAAGGCCCACAAAGGACGCTGGTCCGGGTGGCCGTGCGAAAAGGGCGGTGCATGATGTTGACGATGAGGAAGATTCAAGGGAACGAGCTGAAGCGGTTCAAGAAGCTGGAGGGCGAGTACCACTACATGGGCGAGACGCGCTCGGGCGGGGAGACGCTGAGGCTGGTGGCCGAGGAGGACGGCGAGTGGGTCGCGCTGATGGTCTGGGGGTCGGCCTGCTACCGGCTCAAGGACCGGGACGCGCACATCGGCTGGACGGCGTCGCTGAGGGCGCTGCGGCAGAAGCTGGTCGTGCAGAACCGGCGCTTCACGCTGCTGGCGAAGCGGGGCGAGCGGCCGAACCTGGCCTCGCAGGTCCTGGGGCTGGCGGCGCGGGAGCTGCCGGCGCTGTGGCGCGCGAGCTTCGGGTACGAGCCTCTGCTCGCGGAGACGTTCTGCGACCGGGAGGCGTCCGCCGGGACGTGCTACCGCGCGGCGGGCTGGACGCCGCTGGGGATGACCAAGGGCTTTTCGCGGTCGCGGCAGACGGCGGACTACTACGTGCCCAACGGCCGGCCCAAGGCGCTCTGGGTCAGGCCCCTGCGGCCGGACGCGTGCGCGGCGCTGTGCGCCGCGGAGCTGCCGCCGGAGTGCCGCCGGGGCGCGGACAGCGACGCCTACGGCGTCCTGCCGCTGCCGGAGCCGCTCGTCGAGTCCCTGCACGACGCGCTCTGCCGCGTGCGCGACCCGCGCGGGAGCAACCGGGTGTTCCACATCGGCGCGATGCTCACGCTGCTGGCCATGGGCGTGATGGCGGGACACAAGGACCTCAAGCCGATCGTCAAGCACTGCGGGAAGCTCACGCAGCGGCAGCGCGTCTCGCTCGGCCTGCCGCGCTTCGACCGCAAGGGCGGCGGCGACTACCGCAAGACACCGGGCTACACCGCGTTCTACAGCCTGCTCAGGCAGCTCGACCCGGACGCCTTCGCGGCGGTCCTCGGCGACTGGATACGGGCGCACGAGGGCCGGCTCCCGCGCCAGCTCGCGCTCGACGGCAAGTTCATCCGGGATGTCGCGGGCCTCGTCTCCCTGGCCGACGCCGAGACCGGCGTGCCCGTCGCCATGGCCGCCGCATCGCAGAAGGGGGGCGAGGGCGACAGGTGCGAGCTGGCGGTCGGCCGCGGCCTCGTCCGGGCCGCCGACCTCTCGAACACCCTGGTCTCCGCCGACGCGCTGCACTGCCAGCAGGAGACCGTCCGCGAGATCGCCCTGTCGGGCGGCGAGGCCCTCGTGCAGGTCAAAGGCAACCAGAAGAAGATCCTTGCAGCGTGCAAGGGCGTCGCGGCCGGACGCGCCCCCCTTTTCGAACCGGGCCCGTGAGCGAAAAGGGCCACGGCAGGACCGAGACCCGCGACACCGCCGTCTATCCGCTCTGCGAGCCCGCCGAGGCGGGGCTCTTCGGCATGCGGACGCTGCTCAGGACCCTCAGGACGCGCACAATCAACAAGACCGGCAAGACCTCCGGCGAAACCGTCTGGCACCTCTGCACGCTGGACGCACGCTCGCGCACCGCCCGCCAGTGGGCGGCCCACATCCGCGACCACTGGGGGATCGAATCGCGCGACCACAACCGCCGCGACTGCACGCTGCTCGAGGACAAGACCCGCAGCATGAACGCGCGCATCGTCAACAACCTCGCCGTCGCCCGCGCCGCACTGCTGTTCTTCAACTCCCGCTCCAAAGACGGCCACCTGGGCGACTTCGCCAACGCCTGCCGCGAGGACAGAGCTTATGCCTTGCGCCTGCTCACCGCGCGAAACCCGTTCAAATAGAAACGCCCTGGTGGCGGGAGTGCGCAGAAACAGGCGCGATGCTCCTCGCTACTTTTTGAACACCGTCTTTTTCAACACTGTCCATGGCAGGCCGTGCTGGTTGAGTGCTTCCATGAAGGGGTCGGGATCGAACTGTTCCATGTTGAAGACGCCCTTGCCGGCCCACTTGCCGGTGAGGATCATCTTCGCGCCGATCATGGCGGGCACGCCGGTGGTATACGAGATCGCCTGCGACTTCACTTCCTTGTAGCACGCTTCGTGGTCGCAGATGTTGTAGATGTAGACCGTCTTGGCCTTGCCCTTCGCGTCCTTGCCCTTGACCTGGCAGCCGATGCAGGTCTTCCCTTTGGTCAGAGGGCCGAGCGAGGCGGGGTCGGGCAGCAGCGCCTTGAGGAACTGGAGCGGGACGA
>DAOPZC010000070.1:0-22208 GCA_035353175.1 Kiritimatiellia bacterium
CCATCGACGGCAACACCAACACCTCGTGGGGCGGCAACTCCATCACCCACACGCCCGAAAACCAGCCCAACCCCTGGTGGGAGGTGGACCTGCGCGCCGAAGTGCCGATCGAGCGGCTTGTCGTCTGGAACCGCGCCGAGGAGGCCAAGCGGCTCTTCGACGCCTCGGTCATGATCATCGGCGCCGACCGCCAGGTGAAGTGGGAGCAGACGCTGAGCAACCCCACGCCCACCTCAAACCCGCTGACCGTCGACGCCGCGCAGAAATCCGCAGCCGTCGGGAAAACGATCCCCCGCAAGATCGAGCCCGCGACGGACGATGAAATACTGGCGGCTTACGAAAAGAAGGGCACGTGGATCGAGAGCGTGCTGGCGGCGCAGGTCAAGCTGGAGGCCTTTCACAACCTGAAGCCGCTGACCCGGCGGCTGCTGGAAGACTTCCCGGCCGCGAAGCAGGAGATCGTCGAAGAGTTCGCGGGCTCCTACATTTACACCGGCAAGCAGTCCGGGGCGCTGCCTGAGCTCGCCAAGCGCTACGCCGACCACACGCCCGACGCCTTCCGCAAAGACCTTGGCAAGCGCGCCGCCGAGGTCAAGTCAGTGGTTGATCTCGCTCCATTCCAGCAGGCCTTCCGCGACGGCCGCCGGCAGATGCTCAAGCTGACCGTGCTGAAGCAGTTTAATCCCGAGGCGCTGGAGCGCGCGATCAAGGCCTTCGCCGTCAGATATCCCGAGGTCTACAAGGACAAGGACGCGCTGCTCGCGCGCGTGGCCGAGCTGCGCCAGACGGTGTCCGCCGCGGGCGGCGACGTCAACGCCAAGCTCACGGCGGCGCAGCAGGTCGAGGCGCTCAACGACGCC
This sequence comes from Kiritimatiellia bacterium, assembly GCA_035353175.1. Classification (GTDB taxonomy): domain Bacteria; phylum Verrucomicrobiota; class Kiritimatiellia; order RFP12; family UBA1067; genus DAOPZC01. Next base: position 861 of record DAOPZC010000070.1, read on the forward strand.
GTCTATCTGAAGCATCCGGCCATCGATTTCAAGGAGCTGCTTTTCGTGCGTCGCTCCTTCGGCTCGGTCCACAGCGGCCTGCCCCAGAACTGGCAGGGCAACTCCTCCGTGCCGCTGGAGGGCTACGTCAACGACGTGGTGCGCGCGCCGCTCAAACAGGGGTCGGGCTCACCGAAGAGCGTTTACGAAAGCGGTTGCTTCATCGGCGATGTGGACCTCGATTTCGACGCCGACAAAATCATGTACTCCTGCGGCAAACCGGGCGAAAGGGGCTGGCGGGTTTTCGAAACGAAACTGAGCGAGCCGGGCACCGCGCGGGAGGTCACGCCCTCCGACCGCCCGGACATCGATTACTATGACCCCTGCTACCTGCCGGACGGGCGCAGGCTTTTCGTCGCGACGAGCGGCTACCAGGGCGTGCCCTGCGTCGGCGGCAGCGACTACGTCGGCAACCTGCACTCGATGGACCCCGACGGCACCATCCGCCGCCTGGTGTTCGACCAGGACAACAGCTGGTGCCCGACCGCGCTGGTCAACGGCCGCATCCTCTACCTGCGCTGGGAGTACACCGATTCCGCGCACTATTTCTCGCGCGTGCTGATGAGCATGAACCCGGACGGCACCGATCAGAAGGCCTTCTACGGCAGCAACTCCTACTGGCCGAACAGCCTCTTCTACGCGCGCCCGTTGCCGGGCTCGGCGACCAAGTTCGCGGGCATCGTCAGCGGCCACCACGGCCACGCGCGCAAAGGCGAGCTGGTGCTCTTCGACGCCTCGCGCGGCCGCCACGAGACCTCCGGCGCGGTGCAGCGCATTCCCGGCTACGGCAAGCCGGTCGAGAACATCACGCGCGACACGCTGGTCAACGGCTCCAAACCGCTCTTCCTCCACCCGTTCCCGCTGAGCGATGAACTCTTCCTCGTGTCAATGGAAGGGGACAACGGACTCTTCTATGTCGTCCTCGCGGACCTTTACGACAACCTCATCCCGCTTTGGCAATCGCCGTCCGAGCACCTCTATGAGCCGATCCCGCTCAAGCCGCAGCCGCGTCCGCCGCTGCCCGCCGACCGGGTGGTGAAGAGCTCCAAAGAGTGCATGGTCTACGTGGTCGGCGCGCAGTTGGGCGAAGGCCTGCGCGGCCTGCCGAACGGGAAGGTCAAAGCCTTCCGCGTCTATCAGTACGAGTATTCGCCGCGGAATGCGGGCGGTCATTACGACATCGGTTTCGAGGGGCCGTGGGATCCTCGCGTGATTCTCGGAACGGTGGACGTCGAGGCAGACGGCTCCTGCCTGTTCAAGGCGCCGGCCAATGTCCCGCTCGCGCTGCAGCCGCTGGATGAAAACGGCAAGGCGCTGCAGCTCATGCGCTCTTGGTTCGTGGGCATGCCGGGCGAACGGGTCTCGTGCACGGGCTGCCATGAACAGCAGAACAACTCGCCGGTCAGCCACGCGACCCAGGCGGTTCTCAAGAAGCCCCAGCCCATCAAGCCGTGGTACGGCCCGCGCCGCAACTTCGCCTTCGAGCGCGAGGTGCAGTCCGTGCTCGACCAGTCGTGCGTCGGCTGCCACAACGGCAAGGCCGCGGCCAAAAACCGGCTCGGCCAGCCGCTGCCGAACTTCGAGAACACCCGCGGCGACGGCGGCTTCTCCACGGCCTATGTCAGCCTCCACCCCTACGTGCGGCGCAACGGCCCCGAAGGCGACTATCATCTGCTGACACCTCTTGAGTTCCATGCCGACACCTCTGAGCTGATCCAAATCCTCAAGAAGGGTCACCACGGCGTGGTCTTGAGCCCCGAACAGTGGGACCGGCTGGTCACCTGGATCGACCTCAACGTGCCGTACTGGGGCAGCTGGACCGAGCGCACGCACGGCGGCAAGCAGGAGGTGCTGGCGCTCCGCCGCGAGATGGCCATCAAGTATGCCAACGACGACTTCAACCCCGAGGCCGTGGTGAACCCCTACAAGCCCGCTGAGTTCCGTGCGCCGCAGAAGCCCGCCGATCCGGCGCCCGCGCCGGCGGTCGATGGCTGGCCCTTCGACGCGGCCGCGGCCAAGGCCAAGCAGGGCGCGGGAACCGAGCAGACGCTCGACCTCGGCGGCGGCCAGACGCTCAAGCTCGTCAAGATCCCGGCCGGCGCGTTCGCGATGGGCAGCAGCGACGAGACGCCCGCGGAGCAGCCGGTGTGCGCTGTGACCGTCGGAAAGCCGTTCTGGATGGGCGCGACGGAAATCACCATGGCGCAGTTCCAGCAGTTCGACCCGACCTTCGAGAACGGCGTGTACGACAAGCACTATAAAGACCAAGTCAACCGCGGCTACTTCGTCAACGCGTCCAACTTCCCCGCGATCCGCGTGACGTGGGAACAGGCCAACGCCTATTGCGCCTGGCTTTCGAAGAAGACCGGCAAGACCGTGCGCCTGCCCAGCGAAGCGCAGTGGGAGTGGGCCTGCCGCGCCGGCAGCGCCACCCCGATGAACTACGGCGGGCTCGACGACGACTTTTCCAAACGCGAGAATCTCGCCGACTACATGCTGATCGAGATGGCGGTCGAAGGCGTGGATCCGAAGCCGATCGCGCGCGGCGATGATCCCAATCCGGCCAAACGGCCTTCGCCGCTTTACGACTACGAGCTGCGCGACCGCCGGTTCAACGACGGCGTGCTGCATCTCGCCGCCGTCGGCCGTTATGCGCCCAACCCATGGGGCCTGTACGACATGCACGGCAACGTCGCGGAATGGACGCGCTCCGCCTACCGGCCCTATCCCTACCGCGACGGCGACGGGCGCGATAACGCCGCCGTCGACGAGCGCAAAGTGGTCCGTGGCGGTTCGTGGTCCCGTCGCCAGCACCGCGCGACCTCGTCGTGGCGCTGGGGCTATCCGGGCTGGATGCGCCCCTTCGACGTGGGTTTCCGCGTGGTGGTCGAAGAGTGAAGAGCGGGTGTGACATGAAAAAGAGCGAAATGAAAGCCGCGAAATTCGCTTTAATTCCATGAAGCAACGCCTACAGATGCTGGCGGGGATGTGCCTCGTCTTGATGGCCGGAGCAGTCCGCGCCGCCGCGCCGGACGCGTCTTTTTCGGCGCAGGTCCGGTCTTGGGGCCGCTGGGAGCGTTGTTCCGGAGCGCCCGGGTCGTTGCCGATCTCGCGCGCCGATTTCCGCCAGCTGGCTTTCGAGCTGCAGAATTCGCGCGCCGCCGCGGGGTGCGCGGCGGCGTCGGCCGCGCAGCGCCGGCCGTACGACGCGCTGGTCGCGCCGCGGAACAACCTTCGCCGCGAGGTCCCGCTTTGCGTGATCCACTGGGAACGGACCGTCGCGACGGAGCTGACGAACGCGCAAGGGCGCACGCTCGCGACTGCCGGGAATGCGGCTGAACCGGGTTTGACCAACAGGACCGTATTCGCCTTCTCGCCCGTCCGTCCGGAAACCTGCCGGGGCGCGCAGGCCGTGTTCACACTGAACGCGGACGGTCTGTTCGAAGAGGGCTTGGACGAGAGCCGCGCCCTCGCCGCGCTGCGCGTCGACGCGGGCGACGGGTCGGGATGGCACGCGATCGGCCAGGACCGGCCGGTCGCCGTTTCCTACACCTCAACCGGCATCCGGACGGTCACGCTGGAGGGCACCTTGGCCGACGGGACGGTCTTGCTGGCGTCGGCACCGCTGGAGGTCGTCGCGCTCGCCACGCCCGACCCGAGCGAGACCGTGCTGCTTTCCTCGGCGAAGCTCTACACGTACAAAGCGGGAACGCATGCCGGCTACCGGAATCCGGTCTTGGTCTGCGAGGGCTTCGATCTCGACAACGCGATGGACTGGGATGTGCTCTATGCCCTCCTCAACAAGGAGCAGCTCGTCGAGACCCTGCGCGCCTATGGCCGCGACCTCGCCGTCGTCGACTTCAACGATGCGACCACGAATATTTATTCGAACGCCGCGAACGTGATGGAGGCGATCCGCTTCATCAACACCTGCCGCGCCGACGCCGCCGACAAATTCACGGTCATCGGCGCGAGCATGGGCGGGCTGGTCACGCGCTACGCGCTCGACCGGATGGAGGCCGAGCCCGCGCTCTACGGGCCGCACGACGTCGACACGTGGATCAGCTTCGATTCGCCTCAGGAGGGCGCGAACATTCCGCTGGGACTGCAGGCGTTCTTCAGCTTCTTCGGCGGCTACGGCGACGACTACAGCAGTCTCGCCGCGGCTCTCGAATACCGCAAAAAAATCGACACGGTCGCGGCCCAGCAGATGCTGCTGTGCCACTACAAGAACACCGCCGCGCAGGCGGGCCGGAGTCCGGCCTATGCCGGTTTCGAAACCGAAATGCGCGCGTACGGCTATCCGTCCGGATGCAAGAAGGTGGCCATCACGAACGGCTCGAAGTTCGGGCTCAAGCACCCTTTCTCGCCCGGCGATCAGATCATCAATTGGTATCTCGACAGCTTTACGCTCGGCGTCAGCAGCCGGATCTACGCGCTCTACGACGCCCCGACGCCCGTCAGGCCCGTCTTCTACGGTTGGTTCGATCCGTGGGATTTCTGGGACGAGATCGACGACACGGTCACCGAAAACCGCTATTACCCGTATTCGATCGACAACGCGCCCGGCGGCACGCGCGCCTCGTTCCGGGAGCTGTTCGACACGCTCCCGTCGGACATGAAGGACGCGGACGACTATTGCGCCTATCCCGACCACTGTTTCATCCCCACCGCCAGCGCGCTGGGCCTCCCCAGAGAATACATGGAGCTGAACCTCGCGACGAACGCGGCCGTGCTGGCGCTCTCGCCGTTCGACGAGATCCACTGCGCGGTCACCAACGAAGCACACATCGACATCAATCTCCACAACAAGCGGTGGTTCATGCGGGCGGTTCTGGAAGGCAACGACGAGGACGGCGACGGCTTCGACGATTATCGGGAATATCTGATGGGCACGGACTACGCTTCGGACGCGAGCCGGCTCGACATGGCCATCGGCTTCAGCATGGACGCGGTGCCCGGCGCTTCGACGCTCTCGTGGCCCGCGCTCCCGAACGTGCGCTACGACATCTACCGGACGGACGCGCTCGATCAGGCGTGGACCTTTGTGGAATCGGTCAGCTGTCCCGCCGCGACGGCGGCGTCAAAGACCTATCCGATGGACGCGCAGAAACGGTCGGCCTTCTACAAAGTGGTGGCGACGGTCGTTGATCCCGTCGTCGACTGAGCCTTACGGGTCCGTGCGGTGGGCGGACAGGAGAAAGGCGCGGGGCGAAATGCCGTATGCTTTCTTGAAGACCCGCGAGAAGTGGTAAGGATCGGCGAAGCCGGTCGCTTTGGCCACCTGCTTGATGAGCGTCGGCGCGCCGTTGAGCAGGTCGGTCGCATGGCGCATCTTCAGGCGGATCAGCATCTGGTAGGGCGATTCGGCCCCGTAGCGCTTGAAAAGGCGGCACAGATAGGGCGCGTTGACGTGGCTCGCCCCGGCCACGTCGTTCAGCGTGTGCAGTTCCAGAAACCGGCTTCCGATCAGGTCGCGGCAGCGCCGGTAGGTCTGCTGCGCGGGCGATTCGGACTCCGCCTGCGTCAGGGCGTTTTCGGCCGCCTTCAAGATCAGCAGCTCGAGCAGAGACGCGCAGATTTCCGGCGCATGAGCGCCGGGGGCGCGCCCGCTCTGCTGAAGGTCCGCGAAGATCTCGCAAATGTGCGACGCGGAGGCGAAATAGCACGGCGCGTGCCCCGCGAGCGGGTGCGGCTTGAGCAGGCGCGTAAACCGCGGCCCGCAGAAGTCGACGAAGTATTTGACCAGCGGTTGCCGCGGATCGGTGACGATCTCATGCGCTGTCGTCGGGCCGTAGTAGAAGATCGCGCCGGGCCGCAGCGGATAGCGCCGTCCAGCCGCGGCGAACTCGCCCTGTCCCGCTTCCACGTATTCGATCGAGTGGTATTTGAAGCGTTTCCGCGCGATCCGGTACTGGGGGCCGCACCGCTCCAGCCCGCCGCACACAACCGTCCCCGGCGTGTCCCGCGGCGGATTCAGGTTGAGGTAGTAATACTCGTCCGAAAGCACCTGCGGAGAGATGAAAAGCGCGGTTTTCATAAGACAATAATATCCATCAAGTGGTCAATTTCGTCCATTCTAAAATGACTCGGCCCTCGCTATCATAATCATGTCTAATCGCGGGAAGACGAAATAGGTTTCGAAACCGGGCGCGTTTCCGGACCGCGCAGCCGACGGTTCCTGCGGCGGCCCTCAACGGTGAGGCGGGTGCAAAAAAGCGAGGTGGCACGATGACAGCTCAACCGATCACGTTGGCGGCGGACGGGATCGATCCCAAGCGGGTGCCGACACGGACGCTTGCAAACGGCACACAGATCCCGGTCGTGGGCCTGGGCACGTCCGGGTCGGACAAATACAGCGGGGAGGTGGTGGCCGCGGCGGTCATCGAGGCGGCGTCGCTCGGCTACCGCCACTTCGACTGCGCCTCCGAGTACGGCAACGAGGAGCAGATCGGCAAAGCCTTGCGCCTGATCCAGGATGGTGGAATCCGGCGCGAGGAACTGTGGATCACCTCCAAAGTCTGGAACGATATGCACGGCGACGGCGATGTCATCAGGGCCTGCAAGCAGTCGCTGAAAGACCTGCAGCTCGACGCGCTCGACCTGTACCTCGTACACTGGCCCTTTCCGAACTTCCGCCCGAAAGGAGTCTCGGTCAACGACCGCAACCCGGACGCCAGGCCCTACATCCATAAGGAATACATGCGCGTCTGGGAACAGATGGAGGAGTTGGTCCGCATGGGCTTGGTCCGGGCCATCGGGACCTCGAACATGACGGCCGCCAAAATGAAGTGGGTGCTGCGCGACTGCGCGATCAAACCGGCGGTCAACGAGATGGAGCTGCATCCGCATTTCCAGCAGCCGGGGCTGTACGGCTACATGGTCGAGAACGGCATCCAGCCGATCGGTTTCTGCCCGGTCGGCTCGCCCTCGCGCCCGCCGCGCGACCGCACCTCGACCGACACGACCGACACCGAGGATCCGGTGGTCCTGAAGATCGCGGACCGGCTGGGTGTGCATCCGGCCGTCGTCTGCATCATGTGGGCCTTGAAGCGTGGCCACGTGGCGATTCCCTTTTCCGTGAGGCGGGAACAGCTCCTGGGCAACCTTCGGGCCGCCGTGGAAAACCCGCTCACGCCGGACGACATGCGCGCGATCGGGGACATCGACCGGAACGGCCGGCTGATCAGGGGCCAGGCCTTCCTCTGGCGCAAAGGCCTGACGTGGCGGGCGCTGTGGGACGAGGACGGCGTGATCAAACGCTGAGCAGGCGAAAACGGGCTTTCTTTCCCCGGGCCAGCGCACCGACGGTGCGCCTGAAGGATGCTGCCGTTGAATTTTTTCGTCTTGTTTTCGGATGGTGGCGCTTCTATATTTAAAATAATTGGATATATCTGACGGTTTCCTGTTCATGCGAACCATTCGAAAGGGGTGCCCGATATGATGACCTGTCGTTCTGTTACATGGACTCTTTTTGCGGCCTGCGTCTGGGCTGTTCCGTTCGGTAAAGCGCAACCTCCGCCGATCCGCATCATGCCGCTGGGCGATTCCATCACGTATGGACAGAACGTGGCCGGCGGCTATCGCCTTCCGCTGTACACGGCGCTGACCAACGCCGGCTACAACGTCGATTACGTGGGGACCCGCACCGACAACGGCGCGACGGGACTCCCCGACGCCAACCATCAGGGGCAGCCCGGTTGGAAGATCTCGGATGTTTGGAGCGGGCTCTACGAGAACGTCATCGACTGGCTCTATGCGGTCAAAGACCCGGATGTCGTGCTGCTGCACATCGGCACCAACGACTCCGGCGGCGGAACCTTTTTCACCAATGCCGTCGACCGGCTCGACAACCTCGTCACCCGGATCGCGACCAACCGGCCCAGCGCGCACATCATCGTCACCACGCTGTTGCCCCGGAAAGACGCCAACTACATCCCGATCACGAACTATTTCAACCCCTATGTGGAAGGCAAGGTCGCCGGGCAGCAGGCGCTGGGCCGCAAGGTGCATTTCCTCGACATGGCGGCGTATGTCACCACCAACGACCTGTCCGACAGCGTCCACCCCAACGCCGCCGGCTACGGCAAGATGGCCGCGGCGTGGTTCACCGCCATCACCAACGTGATCGGCGCCTATGGCGACACCAACGCGCCGGCGCTGGCGCGCGCCGTCAACCTGCCGAGCCTGCAGGGAATCGACGTGGTCTTCAGCAAACCCGTGGATCGCGCGACGGCGACCAACACCGCCCATTACGCCGTGAGCGGCGGCGTGACGGTCTCGGGCGCGACGCTCAGTTCGGATCTGCGCACCGTGACGCTCGCGACTTCGCCGCTCACCCGCGACGCCGTGTATACGCTGACGGTCAACACTGTTCAGGACCTCAGCACGCCCACGCCGCTCACGATCGCGTCCGGCAGCGCCGACGCGTTCAAGGCCACGGTCCGGGGGTATCTGAACAACGTTCCCGAGTCGTCCGGCTACCAGCTGGCCTACACCTTGAACCTTCCCTATGCGGCGGGCTACGGCGGCAGCCTGGTGCCGTACGCGACGGACAACGCCGTCGCGCTCAACGGGCCGCTCGCCCGCGTCGCCTATTATCTCGAGCTCCAGACGTTGAACGGCGACCTCAAATACCTCTGGGTTTCCATGGACGCCTTCACGAACGACGTCACGCGGATCGGAGTCCCGGTTTTCTATAACCGCACGGCCCTTCAAAAATACGTCTACAACATGAACGTCGTCTGCAACGCCGAGAACGTCACGTCCGGGACGGGGCTCACCGGCAACATTGAGTTCTGGCCTTCCAACTACGACAACGACAATACCGCGGGATTCCCCGGCGCCAGCAACGACCTCTTCGATTACGGCGACAACGCCTTCTCGACCTCGACGGGCTACGGCTCCATGCAGGTCCACAGCGTTACGGCCCGGCAGACCCTTTTCGCGTTCAACAACTGGGGCGGGGGCGGCGCCACGCCAGACCTCGGCATCGGCAACAAGCCCGAGGGCAACCCGGACTGGACCTTCTCCAACAACGCGGGCGAATATCCCATCCGCACGCTCTCTGTGCTCGTCACCCTCGGCGACAACGACGCCACGCCGCCGACCCTCGTTTCCGCCCAGGCCGGTTCCGCCGGAACGCTCATCGCGGTCACCTTCTCCGAGCCGGTCGCGGCCGACTCGATCGGCGGCAGCGGCTTCGTGTTGGACCACGGCGTGAATGTCATCTCCACCACCCTCCTGCCCGATCTGCGCACGGTGAACCTGACCACCACGCCACACCCGGCCGACACGCCCCTCACGCTGACGGTGACGGGCGTGCGCGACAGCGCCGCGGGCAATCCCATCGCGCCCGGCTCCGCCATCGCGGTCACGCCGGCCTCCGTCCTGCCGCCCGAGATCACCGCCAACGTCGGCGCGCTGGCCGACGGTTACCGGCTGGTTTACACGCTGGACATCCCGGCCTACGGCACGTTCAACGGCACGCCGGATCCCTACCGGCTCAACCAGAGCCTGGCCACCGGCGCGTTCGACCGCGTGGCCTATTATCTCGAGCTGGTGACCGCCAGCATCACAACCCAGTACATCTGGACCGCCATGGACGCCTTCACGCCGTACCTGAAGCAGATCGGCGTGCCGACGTCCGCCTCGAAGGCGGTCTTCCAGCAATACGTCTCCAACCTCGTCGTGAAATCGAACGTGTCGAGCATCAGCAACGGCACCTTCGAGACCGGCGGCAACCTCGAGTTCTGGCCCAACGACTACTCGCAAGGGAATGCCCTGGGGATTCCAAACGCGAACAGCAGCAACTACGATTTCGGCGACACGCGTTCGACGGGCGGCGGCCACGGCTCGATGCAGGTCCACAACCACGTGGCCAAGCAGACGCTCTTCGCCATGAACAACTGGGGCTCCGACGGCCAGCCCATCGCGCTGGGCATCGGGAACCGCGGCGCGGGTGATCCGGACTGGACCTTCGCGGCCAACGCGGGCACGGCCTATGCGCGCCGCACGCTTCACGTATTGGTGCGGCCGGCGGCACCCTCCACCGCCGGCCTGCCTGCGGAGATCGCCGCGAACGTGCCGGCGGCGGCGGGTTATCAGCTCGTCTGCTCCATCACGAACATTCCGATCCAGACCCGCTTCCAGGATGCGACCAACTACTATACCTACGACCGGCGCGCCTTCATCGGGGCGGGCTCGTTCTCGCGCGTGGCCTACTACATGGAGCTGCAGTCCAGCACGGATGCCGTTCCGCGGTACGTCTGGACCGCGATGGATCCGTTCACGACCGACGCCACCCGCCTCGGCGTTCCCGTCAACGGCGTCATGTATCAGCAGAAGGTCAACCGGCTCGACGTGTTCTCCAATGTCGGCGGCATCATCACCGGCAGCGGTCTCGCGACCGGCAATATCGAGTTCTGGCCCAGCAGCTACTCGACGGCCAACTCGATCTACATTCCATACGCCAGCGATGCCGCGTTCGATTTCGGCGACGGCGGCGCGTCCAGCGGCGGCGGCGGTTACGGCTCGATGCAGGTCCACAATCACGGCTCCAATGCCAAACAGACCCTGTTCGCGATGAACAATTTCAACACCACGAACGCCGGAAACACGGTCTGCCTCGGCATCGGGAACCAGCCCTCCGGCAGCCCCGACTGGACACACGCGCAAAACGCCGCCGCCTACGACCTGCGCCGCGTCCTGCACGTCCTCGTTCTGCCGGGCGGGGAGCCGAACCCCGACCTGGCCGCCCCGACGCTGGGCGCCGCGACGGGCGCGCAGTCGCTCGACAAGGTCACGCTTTTCTTCAGCGAGACGGTGGCGGACAGCGCGGCGACCGCGTCGTACTACACGTTGAACAACGGCGTGGAGGTCCTCGGAGCCAGGCTTCTGCCGACGAAGCGGGGGGTGATCCTGACCACCTCGCCGCAGACGGCCGGCCAGAGCTACACGGTCTCGGTCACGGGCGTTCGCGACCGCTCGCTGAACGCCAATCCGGTCGCGCCCGGCTCGTCCGTTTCGTTCACCGCGCCCGGGACGGAGCGCCCGGCGGTACTGGCCAACGTGCCCGAGGCCGAAGGCTACGCGCTGATCCATCAGCTCGCCTTCAACAACACGGTCAACTACGCATACGGCTGCAACTACGCGGTGGACGAAAGCCTGTACCAGACCCAGACGTTCGACCGGGTCGCCTACTTCCTTGAGCTGGTCGGCACGAACGGGATTTCCAAATGGGCGTACGTCTCGATGAATGCGTTTACGCCGGAGCTCTGCAAAATCGGCGTGCCGACCGCCAACCGGGCCGCGATGTTCCAGCAGTACGTCAGCAACCTGAACGTATACGCCTATTCGTCGGACGGCAACGTGGCGGTGACGACCGGCGTCGGGATTGCGGCGGGCAACATCGAGTTCTGGTCCGGCAACTACGGCCCGAGCAACGACAAGAACATCCCCGGCGCCAGCGCCACGACCTTCGACTTCGGCGACGGCGGCGCCGGCACGGGGGTCGGCCACGGCTCGATGCAGATCCACAACTTCGCGGCCGGTCATACGATCCTGTCGGTGACGCACTGCGGCAACAACAACACGGTGCCCGCCCTGGGCATCGGCAACAACCCGGTCTGGTCGAACAACGATCCCGACTGGACGTTCACCTACAACGCGCCCGCTTTCAGCACGAAAAACCTCTACGTGCTGGCGCGCTGGGGCGAGACGCCCGCCGGCATCCAGTCCGGGTCGCTGCCCGCGATCTACATCAATCCCAAATCGCAGACCATCCGTTCTGGGCAGAGCGCCGGCTTCTATGTCCGGGCCAAAGGGGCGAGCGCCTACCAGTGGCGGCGCAACGGCGTCTGGATCCAGGGGGCAACCTTCTCGTCGCTGGATCTGAATCCCGCCGGGCTGGACGACGCGGGCACCTATGATGTCCTGGTCTATGGTTCGGGCACGGCCTGCCTCACGAGCGAGAGCGCCCTGCTGACCGTCCGCCCGTTGGGCACGGTCTACCTGCTGAAATAGCGGCTTCGGCCTTAACGAGAACGGGTGAATGAAAACGTTGGACTTGGGCGTTCGACGTTTCCTCTCGGCCCTTTCACGTCGTTACGGCGTGATTATGCGGTGGGCGATGTTCACCCGGTTGCGGTCGTAGACGTGGGAATACTGGAGCAGGACGCGCGGCGGTTTGCCGGGTTCGTAGATCGGCAGCAGGTTGCTGTAGTAGCCGGTGCCGCCGCCTTCGGGACGGCGGTCCACCATCTTCCCTTCGTCCCAGTGGATGCCGTCCGTCGAGTGGTAGAGCACCAGCCCGTCCCCGCCGCCGCCGTTGCGCCCGGTCAGGAACCAGTCGTCGCCGACCCGTCTCAGCTGGGGGTTGCGGATCTTCTTCGCGGTGCGGGCGCGGCCGGGTGCGCTCCACGTCTTGCCGCCGTCGCGCGAGACGGTGTATTCGGGCTCTTCCTCGCGCTTCGAGTCGTAGGCGTAGGCGATGAGCGCGCCGTCCTTAGCGAATTCCATCGCGCCGTAGCCCTTGCCGGTGGCGTCGACGGGCAGGACGGTCGCGGTGAAAGGTGCGCCCGAATCGCTTTTGTAGACCTTGTACACGTGTTCGGGACGGCTTCCGAGGAAGTGTTCGTTGGACAGCATGAGGAAATAAACGCTTTTGCCGTCCGACACGACGTCGTAGATGCGTCCGGGGTCGGCGCCGAGGGTCACGCCGTCCGAGAACGTCTCCCCGTTGTCGGTGCTGACGGCCATGGTGGGCGCGGACCACGGTTCGCAGGAGATCGGCTTCGTGGCGTCGGTGATTTGGAAGAAAAGAAGGATGCGTCCGTCCGGAGCCTTGACCGCTTTTTCGCAAAGGGCGGTGTGCTTGCCTTCATCGTAGAGGCGCTTCGAATACGGCAGGACGCGCGCCGTGGAGAAGGTCTTGCCGTAGTCGTCGCTGATGCGGTATTCCATCCAGCCGTATCCGCTGTGTCCTGTGACCCTTTCGCCGTCGCAGTTCGAGTAGAAGTCGAGTATCCTGCCGTTGCCGGCGTCGACGAGGGCGTGGCCCATGTGCCCGCTGCGGCGGTTTTTCGCGTGGTCGACGAAGATCTCGCGGTCGGATACCGTATAGCCCGTCGCCGAAACCGTCACCGCAAAAAGGGCTGCGGCCGCCATCCGTGCTCTTCTCATGAACGCTCTCCTTATATGAATACTCGGACCGTTTTATCAGAAAGGAACTTCCCGCGCAAGTCGCCTGGGTACATCCGACACATTAACCGATAACTTCAAGTTGGGTTCAGGATTACGATTAGGAGTAAGATTACCAACCAACAACAGCAATAAAAAACAAGTTGTTTCTCACACGAAGCCACGAAGGGCACGAAGGTGGATGCCGGTTTTAAAGAAGTTTTTGTGGCCATTGTGCCTTTGTGTGAGATTGAATTGGGTTGCGGGCATCGCCCGCGTTAGAATGATGATGGTTTCACTCTTTTCATAATCGTAATCTTAATCTTAATCGGCTCCCTCTGGCGGACTTCCTTCGCCTGACGCAAGTCAATGTAACGGATGCCCCCAATCGCCTCCGCGAACCGGACTTTACAGATTGCATTCCCGGGCATTCCGGTTCAATATTTCACCCTAGTCAATCGGAGGTGTTCATGGGGAAGTTCGTGTGGATCGGGGTGTCGCTGGTGTGGGCGGGATGCGTATCGGCTGCTGACGTGGAAACCGTCGGAAGGCACGGGAACGGCCGCATCGTTTTGCCGGTGAATCAGGTCATCACGCCGGCGGGCAAGCAGATCGAGCTGCCGGGCATGCGCGCCCAGGCGATGGCGCTTTCGCCCGATGCCCGGTTGCTGGTCGTCTCGGGCATGACGAGCGAGCTGCTGACGCTCGACCCCGCGACTGGTGCGACGAAACAGCATGTCAAATTGCCAAAGCTCTTGAAGGGCGCGCCGCCGGAAGCGTCTTCGCCGGAGTTCCTCGACTTCGACGGCCGCAGCGAGATGAGCTATGCGGGACTCTCCTTTTCGCCCGACGGCAAGCATCTGGCGCTGAGCAACGTGAACGGCGACATCAAGCTGTTCGAGGTTAAAGACGGCGTGGTCACGCCGTGGCGCGTGATCGCGCTGCCGCCGGCGAAGGCGCCGCACCGCAACGCGGATATACCCGCTGGCCAAGTCTGGTCGGCCGATGGCACGCGGCTGTTTGTCTGCGGCAATCTCTCCAACCGCCTGTTTGAGATCGACGTGAACGCCGGCAAGGTCCTGAAAACCTACGAGGTGGGCGTCGCACCCTTCAACGTGGCGCGGGTCGGCCAGAAGCTGTACGTCTCAAACTGGGGCGGACGGCGGCCCGGCCCCGGCGACCTGACCGGCCCGGCCGGGCGCGGGATGCGGGTCCGCGTGGATGCGGAGTGTTTCATCGCCAACGAAGGCAGCGTCACCGTGATCGACCTCGCCACCGGCCGGCAGCGCGAGATCCTCACCGGGCTCCACGCCAGCGCACTGGCCGTCTCGCCGGACGGCCGCTATGTGGTCTGCGCCAACGCGATGAGCGACAACCTGAGCGCGATCGACACCGCGACCGATACGGTTGCCGAGACAATCTGGACCAAGCCTCGGCCGAACGACCTGCTGGGCGCCTCGCCGAACGCGCTGGCCTTCACGCCGGACGGCCGCACGCTCTACGTGGCGAACGGCACGCAGAATGCCGTCGCTGTGATCCAGTTCGATCCGGCCGACAAGGAGTCGAAGATGGCGGGCCTGATCCCCGTCGGCTGGTATCCGGGCACGGTCTGCTTCGACGCGCAGCGCCGGCAGCTCTGCGTGGCGAACATCAAGGGCCTCGCCGAAGGCCCGAAGCCCAAAGGCTTCAACTCGAGGCAGTTCCAAGGCTCGATCTCGCTCGTGCCGCTGCCGTCGAAAGAGGAGCTGCCCCGCCTCTCGCAGACGGTGTGGGACAACCTGCGCCAGCCGCGCATCGCCGAAGCCCTGCTGCCGCCGCGGCCGGGACAGCCCGCGCGCGCCATCCCCGAGCGCATCGGCGAGCCGAGCCTGATCAGGCACGTCGTCTACATCATCAAGGAAAACCGCACCTATGACCAGGTGCTGGGGGACATGACCAACGGCAACGGCAACGCCCAGCTCTGCCTGTTCGGCGAGCGCGTCACGCCCAACCAGCACAAGCTCGTCCGCGAGTTCGCGTTGCTCGACAACACCTGCTGCGCCGGCATCCTCAGCGCCGACGGCCACCAGTGGAGCATGTCCGCCTTCGGCACCGACTATCTGGAGAAATCCTTCTGCGGCTGGCCGCGCTCCTATCCCGCCCCGGGGAGCGACGCGCTGGCCTACGCGCCCACCGGCTTCCTCTGGGACAACGCGCGCCGCCACGGCGTCAGCTTCCGCAACTACGGCGAATTCATCGCCACCTCCGTCAAGTGGCGCGACACAAAGAAAAAAGGCAAGCCGGGCTTCCGCGACTGCTACGAGGCGTGGCGCACCCGGAGCGACACCATCGCCTACTCCAACGAGCCGGAGATCGAGTCCGTGCGCGCCGATTCGGCGACCAACAGCTTCCTCGGCTGGGCGCTGGAGGTTCCGGACCAGCTGCGCGCCGACCTGTTCCTGAAGGAGCTGAAGGATTTCGAGTCGCGCGGCGAATTCCCGCAGCTCGTCATCCTCCGCCTGCCCAACGACCACACCAGCGGAACCAAGCGCGGTACCCCGACGCCCGATGCCCAGGTCGCGGACAACGACCTCGCCATGGGCCGCATCATCGAGGGCCTGAGCCATTCCCGTTTCTGGAAAGAGATGGCGGTCTTCGCGATCGAGGACGACCCCCAGGCCGGCTTCGACCACGTGACCGGCTACCGCACCACCGCCTATGTGGCCGGGCCCTTTGTCAAGCGTCACGCCGTGGTCAGCACGCAGTACAACACGACGAGCCTCCTGCGCACGATGGAGCAGATCTTGGGGCTGCCGCCCATGAACCAGTTCGACGCCAGCGCCGTGCCGATGAGCGACTGCTTCACGGACGTGGCCGACCTCACGCCCTTCGTCGCCGTGCCCAACAACGTGCCGCTCGACCAGATGAACCCGGACGTCAAGGCGACCTTGACACGGCAGCAGGTCCGCGACGCGGTGGCCAGCGAGAAGATGAACTTCACCGTGCCGGACAAGGCCCCCGAAGACACGCTCAACCGCATCCTCTGGCGCGCCATGCGCGGCGAAAAAGCGCCGTATCCCGAGTGGGCCATCACCCTCGCGGCCGACGACGACGATTGAGGCGAAGCGGTGGGCTGTTTAAGAGAGTAATGAAATCACAACTCATTCATGTTCAGAGTTTTATGTGGATCGTAAATGGAGGTTTTGTTTTGACGGCATGTTTTGACGGTCACGAGCGGCTATGGTAACATTGATAACATTCTGCGGAGAGAGAATGGCTAAGCAGTACGAGATACGCGATCCCAAAACCTAAATGAACAAGTGCCGTCGAAAGGGGTGTTGAAAATGACTCGTTTGCGTGGATGGGAAAGTGCCGGATTCGGTCTCGCTGTCTTGGCCTTGACGCTGGCAGCCGGGCTGGCGCGGTCCGCGGACCAGACGTGGATGGATGGCAACGCCAACAACGACTGGAGCACGGCGGCAGCCAACTGGGATGCCGGAAGCGTGTGGGTGAACGGCAACAATGCGGTCTTCGGCGGCGCCGGCGAGGGGGTCGACGTCAACGGCGCGGTCTCGGTCAAAAACATCACCTTCAACACGTTCGGCTATCAGATCGGTGACGCGGCGGCGGACGGCACGTTCACCTTGGCGGGAACGCCGAGCGTCATCGCCGTTTCGGTGTCCGGAACCAACGAGATCAGCGAAGTGCTGGCCGGCAGCGGCGGTCTTACGAAGAGCGGCCCCGGCGTCCTGTCGCTGACCGGCCCGGACAGCCCGTCGACCGGAAACACGCTGATCCAGGCCGGACGGGTGCTGTGGGTCACGAACGACGTGTTGCCCAGCGGGTCGATCACGGTCAGCAGCGGCGCCACGCTCGAGTGGACCGCAACAGTAAGGACTAACACCAACAGGCGCACCATCATCGCCGGCGGCACGGGAGACGACGGGCAGGGGGCCCTCGTGAACAACGCGCGGGATCACGGCACGGACTTGTTCAACTCGCTGACGCTGACCGGCGACACGACGTTCCGGAACGGCCGGCGCACGGACGTGGGCAGCCTCAACGCGGCGGGCTACACGCTGACAAAGAAGGGCGTGGGCAACTTCAATATCCGCAGCGTCGCTGGCAGCGGCTTGCAGAAACTGGTGGTGGACGAGGGGCTGGCCCAGTTCGAGGGCTTGGACGCGGTCGTCCCCGGCGGCATCGTTGTCCAGACGAACGCCTTCATGAGCGTGATGGCCAATAACACCGACCGCAAAATGACGGCCGAGGTGACGCTGAACAGCGCCAATCTGGTGGCCAACTGGTATTTTACATCGGCGACCAACGTGACCGATCGGTTTCTCAGCCCGGTCACGGTCAACGGCAACAGCGCGCTGATCATCGGCGTCAACTCGCCGGTGGTGCTCGACGAGAACAGCGGGCAGGCGAACATGAATATGGAGGGACCGCTCGTCGGCTCCGGCAACCTCACGCTGAATCCGGCCGCCGGGGGCCTATCCAATCCGGGCGCCTACCGCCTGCGGCTGCTGAACGATAACAGCGGGCTGACCGGCACGCTGACGGTCGACTCGGGCAACGTGGACATCGGCAGCACCACGGGAGGCGTGACGGGCACGCTGAGCAGCGGGCCGGTGGCGGTCAGCGCGGCCGGCACGCTGTGGCTCAACCGGAAAGACGCGCAGACCTACACCAACACATTCTCCGGCACGGGGCGCACCGTGATCCGCTACGACCAGGCGGCAACGTTCGACGGCAACGCGTTCGGCGGCGGACCGCTGGATGTGGCCAACGGCTCGCTGACGCTCACGAACGGGGCGGCCGTGGCGCTGACCGGGGATCTGACCGTGGCCACCAAGGTGCAGCAGACTGACGACAACACGATCCGGGGCGAGGTCACGCTGCCGGCCGGGTGTTCGGTCACGGCGCGGGCGATCGTGGGGGGCAACGACACGGGGTCGGCCACCACGGAGCTGCGGGCGACGGTCAACCAGACGGGCGCGACCGTGGCGACCACGGGCGACGCGACCGAGGGCAACGGCCTGCGCCTGGCGCACTATCCGAAAGCGGTCAGCGTCTACAACATGCTCGGCGGGACCCTCACCATCGGCGGCGGCTATGACCTGTGCGTGGCGACCGAAGGCAAGGGCTGGTTCAACCTGGCGGGCGGCGAGGTTTTTACGACGCGCGTGATGCTGAACGAGCGCGCCGATACGGGCGGATACGGCAAACTGACCGTCTCCAACGGGACGCTGAACGTCGGCGCGGGCGGGATCACGGTGGACGCTCCCGGCCCGTACAGCGTGACCTATGGCGGCGGGGGCGGCACGGTCAAGGCGACAGCCGATTTCGCCTCGCCGCTGAACGCGGTGCTGCTGGGTACGGGTGCGGACGCGGCCGTTTTCGACCCGGACGGACACACCATCACGCTGTCCGGAATCCTGCAGGGCG
This sequence comes from Kiritimatiellia bacterium, assembly GCA_035353175.1. Classification (GTDB taxonomy): domain Bacteria; phylum Verrucomicrobiota; class Kiritimatiellia; order RFP12; family UBA1067; genus DAOPZC01. The sequence goes on from DAOPZC010000070.1 coordinate 19,509, forward strand.
CGGGCGAGCTTGTGAAGGCGGGGTCCGGCGCGCTGGAGCTGAGGGGCGGGAGCGTGTTCACCGGCGCGACGCGGGTCGAGGCGGGAACGCTGCGCCTCGCCGGGAGCGGGCGGCTGCTGGGCTCGGCCAACGTCCAGGTGGCGGCGGGCGCGACGCTGGACGTGCAGACGATCGGCAACGCGCTGTCCGACACGCTGACGCTGACCGTGGCGAACGACGGCGACAGCGGCACGGGCGTGGCTTTGGCGGCGGGCGTGGCCGAGACGGTGGGCGCGCTGGTTCTCGGCGGCGTGCAGCAGTCGAGCGTCGGCACGTACGGCAGCTCCGCCAGCGGAGCGGACTATCCGATGGACGAGTATTTCTCGGGCGCCGGCGTGGTGGTGCTCGGCAAGGCCCATTACTGGGACGGCACGGACGCGACGGCCAATGCCGACGGCGGTAACGGCCGGTGGGACGCGTCGGCCGCGAACTGGGACGATGCGCCGGTGGGCGGCTCCGCCGTGACGTGGCTGAACGATCCGGCGCCCAACGCCGTCTTCGCCGGAGCGGCCGGGGTGGTCAATGTGGACGGCAGCGTCGCGCTGGGCGGCGCGGCCTTCATGACGGGCGGATACACGATCGGCGACGCCGAGGACGACGGCACGCTCACGCTCCCGGGCGCCTCCACGCTGTGGGTCAACACCGGGCTCGATGCGACCATCAGCGAGAAGCTGTCCGGAACCAACGGTTTCGTCAAGGCGGGCCCGGGACGGCTCACCTTGTCCGCAACCAATTCGTTGACCTTGTCCGGCGCCGTGGTCGTCGGCGAGGGCACGCTGCGCTGGGGCATGAACAACGCGTTGCCCGCGACGCCGTCGGCGGCTTTCCCGATCACGGTGTTGTCCGGCGGCGCCGTGGATTTCGGGGCTCTGGCGAGCCCGACCGTCAACACGCCGCGGCACTATCTTGTTGCGGGCTCCGGCGTGAACGGGAACGGGGTTCTGCTCAAGACCGGGGCGGGAGAGATCTACGGCGGCACCGTCATCAGCAGCATCAAGCTCATGGCCGACTCGGCCTTCGGCGGCAGCTCGCGCTTTGATGTTTTTGGACTGGACCTGAACGGCTACAAGCTGACCAAGAAGGGCGCGAACGCGATCCGCATGGACCTGATCGCCAACACCTCCGGCGGCTTGGACGTCGCCGAGGGGTCGCTGTACTTCGAGGGCGTCCATCAGGTGTTCGAGGGCCCGGTGACGGTCTCCGCCGGCATGTACCTCGGTATGTACATTTACAGTGCGCCGCAGAGCTTCACGGGCAACATCACGCTGAACGGCGGCCGCATCTACATCGGCGGGTACACGAACATCGTCAGCGGCAGCTGGTACGGGACGGTGACGGTCAACGGCGACGGCAGTATCCTGACGGGGGCGACCGAGTCCGGCAAGAACTTGCCCGGAAGCCCGTGGGACGTGCATGTGTATAGCGTGATCTCCGGGAGCGGCGACCTGTACTTCAACCGCGCGTCGATCACGCCGGCGAGCGCTTCGAACAAGGTGGTCAGCGTGTACGCCGATAACCCCTTCGCCGGGCGGGTCCACATCCAGCGCGGGACCTGCCGGCTGACCGGGGACGGTGCGCTGCGCTTCGCGACGGGGGTCGAGGTCACGGCCGGCGCCACGCTCGAGATCCTGAACAAGGGCGACACGCTGGGCGAGACGGCGGTGATCGCGGTCTCGAACGACGTCAACACGGCCACCGGCGTCTATCTGGCAGACGGGGTCGAAGAGCACGTGGCCCGGGTGATCTTGGGCGGGACGGTCTTCGGCGAAGGGGGCGGGACGCACGGCAGCAGCGCCAGCGCGGCCGATCACAAGAACGACGAGTACTTCAGCGGAACGGGCATTCTGGTTTTGCCGCGCCGGCGAGGGACGCTGGTTCTGATGAAGTAGCGGACTGTTTGCCGGCTCGGCGGTCCGACCTGCGAGGGGTGCCGTTCCGTCTTCGTTTCGCGGTAGGGCGCGACCGCCGGGCGCGCCGCTCCGCAAGGGGCGTCCCTATCCCGATGGGGACTATGCGCTGTTTAATGCCGCTTCTACTTCGGATATCAGCAGCGGCAAATGCCCGGACACAATACCCCATACGATCGCATCATCAATGGAATCGTAGCCGTGTGTCAGGCGATTGCGGTCTTTCTGATAATCGTCAAACGTTCGTGTCGCGCACGTCGTCTGGATGAAACGGCAGGAATCCAGAACATCGGCCAGATTAGCGCGCGTCGTCGGAATCATAAACCAACAACCTTGTCTGTTCTACCGTGTTTCTGAAGCCAGAGGATTTCAGGCCCTCAACGGTCAGCAAATCCACTGGACGTTTAAAAACCGATTGAAGAGCCCCTTCAAGTCCCAGAAAGCGTTCGGCATAATTCGCTGTCGGCGCCCGATCTTTAAACTGTGCCAGGAAATCTATGTCACTGCGGGTTGAATCAAAATCGCCGTTGACGACAGACCCGAAAATATACAGTTTGGCAACGCGATAACGTTCACAAAGCGAAGATAATTCACGCCTGTGTGGTTCGATGATCGTGTTAACTGAATATGTCATGACGGCGATCATTTTAACCCCTCTACCCATGCACTTCAATAGGCAAAAAAGAAAACACCCGCGCCCCGCGAAGCGCAAAATGAAACGCACGCGTCGGAAAGAAAGGCGGCTCCGACTGAG
>DAOPZC010000071.1:0-22154 GCA_035353175.1 Kiritimatiellia bacterium
TTTGACACGGTAGGGTACCGAAGCGGCCAAACGGGGCAGACTGTAAATCTGCTGGAGTACTCCTTCCTTGGTTCGAATCCAAGCCCTACCACCATTTTACGGAAAGCCCTGCAATCCAATCGGTTGCAGGGCTTTTTTGTGGTCAGCAATACATCCCTGGCGCACTTTCACATGCGCCACTTTTCAGGCAACGGCACCGCTCACGGCTCATTCTGCAGGGTCGCGATAAACGCGTCGGCCTGCCGGACCGCGGCCTCCGTATCGCACACGAGCTTGTCCACGCTCGCCTGGATGGCGCCCACCTCGCTGCCCAGTCCTGCGATCGCACGTGCGTTCAGGTTATGTTTCATGAACAGCACCTGATCACGCAGCGGAACCAGCGCGGGATCGAGTTCGGATTCAGCCTGCTTCATAGCCGCAATCAATTGCCGGTACTTCGCCAGCGTTCGGTCGTGTTTTTTTTGGCTCGCGCTCCGGAGCGTTTCACTGGCGTATTGCTTCATCTCGGCGCGCCACTCGCTGAAGAGCGCATCCGACACCTCTTCTACGGCACGGACACGACTGCGCACGGCCGACGCTTCGGACTCGCTCTTCTGCAGGGTGCGATTCAGCGTGTTATACACTTTCTCAAGATCGCCGCCTTGGAAATTGACCACGCTCTTGAACTGCTCCAGAGCCGAGACGAATTGCTGTTTTGCCTCGTTTTGAGCGTCGCGCGCGTCTTTGACCCGATCCACCAGAATGTCGCACTTGTGAACCCCGAAGCGCTCCATGGCATCGAAATATAACGTGCCACAGCCGCAGAGCAGAAGCGCCATCGGCAACACTACGGTCAAGACTGTCTTCACGCTCCGCCCCCTTTTGAACACGCGACTACCGGACACGGTTTGAAGACGCTTCGTCTGCGAGTTTCGCAAGCGCCTCCTGATCGAACTTCGACAAATCGCTCTGGCGGCTCTTCAGCAGACGGATCGTTTCACGTGCGCGCTCGATCTCGCCTTTCTTGAGCTGGATGCGGGCCAGCGTGATCCGGATGCGCAGGTCCTTGTCATACAGCGCCATGGATTTCTGCACGGCCTGTTCAGCCTCATCAAGGTTTTTGCCGGCCTCGAACAAAATGACGGCCAGCGTCTCCCACGCCACATACAGCTCAGGGCTGAGCTTGAGCGCGGCCCGCACATGTTTTTCCGCCTCGTCGAATTTGCGGATGCGACGCAAAACCTCGGCGAGATCATTCAAAGCGGCGGCGCTTGGGTTGGCCTCCACGCTGCGGCGCAGAAAATCCTCAGCCTCGCCATATTCGCCCTCCTGCAGCCGCAACGAGCCCATCACGTAGTTGGCAAGCGCGTGTTTGCGGTTGGTACGCAGCACCTGCCGGGCATGCAGCTCCGCATCCTGCTGGTCGTTCATGGCGATATCGAGTTGCAGGATCATGTCCTTGACGCCGGGCACGTCGGGGCGCAGCATCGATGCGCGCACAAATGCCTCACGCGCCGAGCGCTGGAAATTTTTTCCCTTCTTCATGGCGACTTGCGCGCGGGTGATCTGGATGAAGTAATTGTCCACGGTTCCCGCGATGCTTTCCATCTTCGGCAAAATGACCTTTTCGATGTCGGTCAGCTCGTCCTGCTGCAGCTGCACCATCGCCAGCATGGCCCACGCCTGCAGGTTCTTGGGCTGCAGATCGGTGGCCTCCTGCAGCGCCAGCCGCGCCCGCGCGACGTCGTTGTTCATTAGGTGGATGACGGCCCACTCGACCCCCAACACGCCGAGCTTGTCGTCCGACTTGGCCGCCTTTTCCAGCCACTGTTTGGCCTTTTCAAGGGCGCCCTCCTGCACCGCCAGACGCGCCAGGCCCAGCATCGCCGAACGGTTTCCGGGATCGCTCTTGATGATGTCCTGGTAGACGGCCTCCGTCTTGCTCCGGTCCTCCGAAAGCGCGTAGACCGCCGCCATGGCGTGCATCGCGCCGACCCGCTGGTCCGACGGCAGCAGATTGATGGCCCGGCTCACGCCCGCCAGCGCCGCGCCGGTCTGGCCCGACAGCGCCCACCCCCACCCCAAACGGGCGAACAGCTCCGGCGAACGCACATACCCGTAATACCGGGACAGCGACCAGAGCGGATACTTCTGCTTGAGATCGCCGACGAAATCCTTCAGTTCGCGCTCAATCACCTCTTTGCTGGCGTTCGCGGAGGCCACGCCGCGGCGGGCCATCTCAAAACGGTTGAACAGCGCGGAGACATTTTCAGGGTCTAACGTGGAATGCACGTAGGTGTAGACCGCGAAGGCGTCCTCGTCTTTCCCCAAGTCCTCCAACAAAACGCCCAGGTTGTTCGCGACAAACCCCATGTGGCGCCGCAGCTGCGCGCGCAGCCGGATCGTCGGGTCGTCGCTTCCGTTTTTGTTGGGCGCGAGGACCCGGTCCATCGCTTTCCAAAAGGCCGAGTACTCCGTGAACAGCGGCCGGTCCTTAAACTCTTGAATATTGCGGCTGCCCGAGAAGAAGAGGATTTCCGGCACGGGCGTGATCCCCGCCGTGTACCAGAAATCCGGGACACCGAACACGGCCACCTTCTTTTCGATCTCCTTGTCCATCGCAAACCAGTCTTGGATGAACGGAAGGATGCCGAGGTCCAGCGTGCTTTTCATCCGCTGCATGTTCGCCGCGCTGAACAGCTTCTTCTCGTCAATCAGTTTGGCCACCGACTTCAGATAGAAGGGGCTCATGTCGTTCTGCAGGCAGAGCAGGTTCAGCTCCTGGCCCCGCTCCTTCGCCATGATCCGCAGGTGCGGGTCAAGCGTGCCGTCCGTCACAAACCAGGTCCGGCTTCCCAGCCGGTCGAGGATTTCCTTCGCGCAGCGGTCCGCGAACGCGCCGCGGGAACTGCGGCACTCGAACCCATTGATAACCGCGGCCAGCAGCACAACGGCCGCCATCGGATACGTGAGGATCAGTCCCAGCCAGTCGCCGGTCTGCTTCGTCAGGACGGAGGTCGACTGACCGCGCTTGGGCCGCTCGACCTTCAGCAGCAGATACCAGTAGGCCACCAGATAACCGGTCGTCATCGCCAACATCGCGTACGCCCACACCGGGAGGTGCCCGAAAGGTTTCAGGATCTCCCACGGAGAAATCGCGGCGTTCGTCAGCCCCAGCACAACCAGCACGCTCAAGGTCAAATGCAGGATATATTGGCTCCATGAGCGCTCGTTGTTCAGCGCACGAAACGAGGCGAACCCGCTCGCCAGCCACGGCACAACGCTCATGAGCAGCAGGACCAGCCAATTGACCCGCGGCAACCCTGAGCGCAATTGCACCAACTGGCTCTTCCAGACCGCCACCACCACGTCCATCACGCCCTTGAATCCGAGCGCCTCACCGTCGTGCGTCGCGAGAAAGGCGCGCGCGCTGAAATAGTAAAGGCTCATGCCCGCCACGGACAACACGCCCATCCAGGCCACCCGGCGCAGGCTCAGCTCGCCCTGCTTCCACAACACGTAAACCAAGAACGTCAGGAACACCGGCGCCAGCGGGATAAACACCACCGACTCGACGACGCCGACGCCCTGCAACAGCGCGAACAACACAAGGAAGAGACGCCATTTCCGGACCGCGTACGAGGCCAGCAGGGCTCCCGAGGCCAGCACCAGCATCAGGTCGAAGCTCTGGTACTGCAAACGCGTCGCGGCCTGCCACACCGGAACCGCGGACATGAGAGCCAACGCCGACACCGTGCCCGCCCACACCGACACGCGCGGCGCGTATTCAACCGAGTATTCCTCGTAGAGGATGTCGTGGATCAGAAAGCTCATCAACCGGTACATCAACACGACCGAGACCACCGAGCAGGCCGCGCTGAAAAGATTCAGGCGCAACGGCAGAGAAAACGCGGGCAGACTGCTGACCCAGGAAACCAGCGTTCCCCATATCGGATGCAGCGGCAGTTCGAGCGGATCGATCCCGCTGTACGCCGTCATCAGCCGCGCAGACTCGCCGGGATAAACGCCGTGGGACAACGTCAGTCCGTACACCACCGCAGCCAACAGTCCCAGCCCCGCCGACAGCACAAAATCCATCTTGCGTTTCTGACCGGAAATCTCTTTAAATCCATTGACCATCACTGTACCACCTGACAAAAAGGCAAGCCTGAAACCCCCTACAGGTTCCAAACTGAACAACCTTATAATTCAATAAAAAGCTTACTGGTTTTCTAGGCGACGCGCAAGCCCTTAGACCGGAACAACCCGGACCAACCGAGGCCGTTTCCGCCTCACGCAATGATGTGCGACTGTTCCCGGTACCGCAAGGGCGCGAGGCCGTGACGCTGTCGGAACGCCTTTGTGAAATAGTTCGGATCCGCGAACCCGCTCGCCGCCGCGATATTCGCCACCGTCTCCAACGATTCGCACAACAGGGTCCGGGCGCGCTCCATCCTGATTTCCGTCAGCTCCTGAAGCAGCGTGCGGCCCATCGCTTGGACAAACCGCGTCTCCAATAGCCGCCGGGACACCCCGCAGTGCGCTGCGATGTCCGCAATCTGCAGGCCCTTGTCGTGGAAACGGTCAAAAATGAAGCGTCTCGCTCCGGCCACCAACCGGTCCTGGTCAAAGCCTGAAGCCGTCGACTGCCGCCGCGAGACGTGCGTCGGCTTCACGAGTATCCGCGTGTTCGGCGGCACGCTCCGGCCTCGCATCAGCTCATGCAACATGCGCGCCGCCTCAAAACCGGCGCGATGGGCGTCCAGCGCGATGCTGCTCAGCGAAGGCTCACACAGTTCGCACAGCAGCGGATCATTGTCCACGCTCAGCACCACCACGTCGTCCGGCACGCGCAGCCCCGCCTCCCGGCAGGCCTCGATCACGTGGCGGCCGCGCTGGTCCATCGCCGCGAAGACGCCCAGCCCGCGCGGCAGCCGCGCCAGCCAAGCCCCCAGCTTGTGGATGTCGCTCTCCCAGCTGACCGCCTCCGGCTGGTTGCCGTAGACGTGACATTTGTACCCTCGCTGCGCCGCCAGCGCGCCGAACTCGTGTTCGCGCGCCGTCGACCAGACCGTGTCGGCCGTGCTGTGCACGAAGGCGAAAGCGCGGCAGCCGCAGGCGTGCAGGTGCTCGAACGCCATCCGGACGATCGCCTCCGTGTCGGTCGTGATATAGGGGATCTGCGACAGCTCGAATTTTCTGGCGAGGTGCTCGGTATAGGGATCGAGCAAAACGAGCGGCAGACCGCTCGTCAGCAGCAGCCGCGTCACCGCCGGACCAAAAAGCCGCGCGATGACACCCGTGCACTGCCACGACCCCATCTGCGGCACGTCCTGACGCATCCCGTCGGGCTGGAGATAAAAAGCCCAGTGGTTGTCCAGCGTCCGCTCGTAGTCCCGGATGCCGCGGAGCACCTCGCGCCCGAACTCGTGCGAGGTCTCCACCAGCAGCGCGACGCGGTAATGGCCCTGCCGGCTCTGCGCATTTTTACCTTTCATATGCGCAATCTTACCATAACCGGTCTTGCCGAGACGAGTTATACTGATCCCAAATTATGGAACGGAAATTTGTTCCGTAATCGTTTCAAGCGGGAACTGTGATGGTTAAATTCGGGATTGATGTGTGCGCTGTGTGAATAAGGCCCGCCTTCTGTTTTTCGCAAATGCGGCGAACAGAGGCGGGGCCGAACACAGGCGAACGGCAATAGGCCGTTTCGCAACCGTGACAAGGGCGGACAAAAGTCGTTTAAATCGGTTTTTGATCCGCTCTTTTTTGGCCCGCACAGACGCGCCACGCAGCGTTCGCCCGCATCATACTGAAATAGACAAGCTATTGAGACGTTCAAGCAACTGGATCTTCCGCGCCGCCCTCGGACTGCTTGCGGCCAGCGGATCCGTGATCACCTCCTCGGCCCAAGCGCTCAACCCTGTTCCGCAGGCGGAGGCCGACCATATCGGCACCCTGCTGTCAACATGACAATCGGCCCAACCGGCCAAAGCCCGCCGCATCCTCGTCTTTTGGTGCTGCGAAGGCTTTGTCCATGTCAAAGCCCTCAAGTACGGCAACAAAGCCATCCTCCGCGCCTTGCTCGCCATTGGTGCCCCGGCCGACACGGCCTCTGTGTCCGACTGTCTCCAAGCGCCTGAAACGCGCGATTGGGCCGCGACCCTGCTCGCGGGGACCCCCGGCAAAGCCGCCGACCAAGCCCTCGCCCAAGCGCTCGCGGGCGCCGATCTCGCCCTGAGCTGCACCCTGCTCGGCGCCGCGGCGATCCGCAAGAACGTCGACCTCATCCTTCCCTCCCTCGCCGACAAGGACACCGCCGTCGCCACCGCCGACCTCGGACGCATCGGCACCGAAGACGCGCTCGCGGCGCTCTCGAAGCCCGCCGCGCCGGCGCTCGAAGAGGTCCGCATGGCCGCCCTCGCCGCGGGCTTCGGCACCCCTCGCCGCGGGCGGCAACTCCCAGGCCGCGGCGCGAGCCGCGACGCCGGTCTTCGCAGACCCCGCCGCCTCGGCCCTGCTCGGCCGCACGCCGCGCGGCCCGTGGGCGCTGGTGTAAGCGGGAGAGAAACTTCCGAGACTCGAGAGACCCCAAAGGCCGGAGAAATCGAAAATCTCCGGCCTTTGGGGTCACTGAAGTCCCGCCCTGTTATTTCGCGAGCGCGACGATCTCTTTGACCGCTTGTTCGCCGAGGTCGCCGAACTCGCCGATCTTCACGCCGCGCTTGGCGAGGCGCGCGGCCACCTGGCGGCCGGCCTCTTCCGCGTCCACGCCGTACGCCGCGAGCCGCGTCGGCACGCCGACGGCCTGGAAGAAGGCCTCCATCCGGTCTATCGCCTGCGCCGCGCGCGACGCCTCGTCGCCCGCGGTGATGCCCCACACGCGCGCCGCGCACTGCGCGAGCCGTTTCTGCTTGCGCGCGAGCTGGTGCCGGTGCACCGCCGGCATGATCACCGCCAGCGTGCGCCCGTGGTCGATGCCGTAGAGCGCCGTCAGCTCGTGGCCGATCATGTGCGTGGCCCAGTCCTGCGTGGCCACGCCGCACCCGAGCGAGCCGTTCAGGCCGACGGTCGCGCACCACATCAGGCTCGCGCGCACCTCGTAGTCATCGGGCTGGGTCTTGACCTTCGGCGCCTCTTCGATCAGCGTCTGCAACACCGCCTCGGCCTGGCGCTCGGTCAGCGGCGCGCGGCCCGCGTCACACATGTACTGCTCCATCACGTGCGCGAAGGTGTCGACGATGCCATTCTCCACCTGCCGCACCGGCAGCGAGAAGGTCGTCTCAGGGTCGAGAACCGAGAACTTCGGATAGCAGTGCGGCGAGGCGAAGGCCAGCTTCTCGCCGGTCGAATCGCGCGAGATCACCGCGAAGGAGTTCATCTCCGAGCCGGTCGCGGGCAGGGTCAGCACCGACCCCAGCGGCAGCGCCGCCGTCACGGGCTTGCGCCCCTCCATGATCTCCCACGGATCGCCCGCGCCGTACAGCGCCGCCACAGCGATAAACTTGGTCGCATCGAGCACCGACCCGCCGCCCACCGCCAGCAGGAAGCCTGCGCCTTCGGCCTTGGCCTGCGCCGCCGCCTTCATGCAGGTCTCGTAGCGCGGGTTGGGCTCGATGCCGCCGAACTCCGTAACGGCGCGGTCCGACAACGCGCGGCGCACCTGGTCGTACACGCCGTTCTTTTTGATCGAGCCGCCGCCGTAGGTGATCATCACTTTGACGTCGGCAGGGATCAGCTCTTTCAGCTCCGCGATCATGCCTTTGCCGAACACGATTTTTACCGGATTGTAATACGTGAAGTTTGTCATGGCTGTTCTTCCTTCTTAAAGCGTTAAGTTTATCATCATGCCCTGCGTGGGGCCAACAGAAGTGTGACGCGCGGCGCGAGAAAAAGGGACGGCGTCCGCGCTTCCCCCATCGACGGCTAAGGACACGTGTGTTACCCTTAAGCATCACTTTTAATCGGGGAATGACCTTTATGCAGAAACTGGCGTGTGTTCTTATTATACCGTTCTTTTTTCACGGCTACGCGAAGTCCGCGCCACCCCCCGCAAGCCCTTACGGCGTTTGCGCGCACCTGACGCGCGGCGGCGAATTCCAGACGCAGACGGAAGAGCTGCGCCTCATGAAAGAAGCCGGGATCGCATGGGCCCGTTCGGACTTTGACTGGAGCGGCATCCAGCACAATCCCGACGGCACTTGGGATTTCAAGTCGCTCGACACGGTGATCTCAAATGCGGAGGCGTCCGGCGTCCAGATGTTGCCGATCCTCGGCTACAGCACCTCCTTTGCCACGCCCGCGCACCAGCACCTCGACCGCTGGGGAGAATACGTCCGCGCGCTGGCCGAGCACTACCAAGAGCGCTTGCCGGTCCTGGAGATTTGGAACGAGCAGAACATCGATGGTTTCTGGAAAAACCCCGGCCCGGAGGACTACCTGCCGCTGTTGAAGAAGTCCTACGAGACGATCAAAGCGGTCAACCCCAAGCTCACCGTCGCCGTTGGCGGTTACGCCGGCGTACCGACCAATTTCATCGACCGCCTCTATCAGGCCGGCGGTGCCCGCTTCTTCGACGTCATGAACGTCCACCCCTACGGCCAGCCCGCCGAGCCCGAGTCCTATCTGGAGGAAAGGATCGCGGGCCTCAAGGCGATCATGGCCAAGCACGGCGATGCGGCCAAGCCTATCTGGATCACCGAAATCGGCTGGCCCACCCAAAAGCAGAAGCTCGCCGCGCCGGGGCTCATCAAGGCCGGGCTCAAAGCCGCCAAGCCCGACAAAAAAGGCGCCTGGCGCATCGCCGTGCTCGACGATCCTGACTTTTCCTCCGACCACTCCGCGCCCTCCGACGAAATCTTGAACGACGAACTTCCCGCCAATTCGCGGGTGCAGCGGCTCTCCATGGACGCGCTGTTTGCGGCCATCAACGCCTACGAGATCGACGCGGTGGTCCTGCCCTTCAACGAGAATTTTCCGGCCGACGACTTCGACAAGTTGGTCGACTACGTGCGCCGCGGCGGCATCCTCATCGAGTGCGGCGGCATGCCGATCTGGAACCCCATGACGCGAGGACCGGACGGCAAGTGGGGCAAATCCAATAAGTATGGCGAAGCGTTCCGCGACCGGCTCCGCATCGGCGTCGAAGCCTGGTGGCACAAAAAAGGCGTCATCCCCGAAGAGATGCCCGTGAAATTCGCAGGGCCCGCCAGCGGCACACCGCAGCCGAAAAACGGTTTCACCGCCGAGCGTTTCCTCACCCCGAACGGGTTCAAACAGGGTGACCGTTTCATCCCCCTGCTGACGGGCGTCCACAACAGCTACACAGGCACGGCCGCGGCGGTCTACGCCTTCGACAGCGATCTCAAAGGCGCCGTCATCGTTTCCGGACTCTTCGAGAAAAGCCAGCGTGGCAGCACCGAAGCCAAGCAGTCAAAAATGCTGACGCGCGCGCAGCTCATCGCCTACCAGCTCGGCATCGCCCGAATGTTCTGGTACGAGTTTCAGGCGCCGGAATCGGACGAGCTCGACCCGGAAAGCCACTTCGGCATGCTGCACCGCAATTTGTCACCCAAGCCGGCCTACCTCGCCTACAAGACGCTCATCGCCCAGCGGCCCGCGGGCTCCGTCCCGCTTGAAAAAGCGTGGAAATCCGCGGACGGCGCGCTCTTCCACCCGCAGTGGAAACGCCCGGACGGCCAAGCCGCCGGCGCGGTCTGGGCCTATCAGAAGCCTGGCGTCTACAAGCTGACCTTCTCGGCGAAAAACCTGCCGCTCACCTCGCACCTCGGCACGCCTGTCGGCGTGCAGTGGAACGGCAACACCTGTATTCTGCCGCTCAGCGACGCGCCCGTCTTCTTTGCCGGCGGCACGCTGGACTCGGTCGTCGAGGCGGCCGGCACCGACACGTCCGAGGCGTTGCGCGCCATGATCCCCAACACGTTCTCCGTCGCCGCCGAGCAGTACCGCGGCATGCTCAAGCGCCTCGAAGGCGCGCAGGACAAGTTCCCCCGCCGCTGGGAGAACGGCCAGCTCGTGACCGTCGACCCCAAAGAGTGGACGAGCGGCTTCTTTCCCGGCTCGCTGTGGTATCTCTACGAATACACTCAGGCCCCGGAATGGAAAGAGGCCGCGCTGCGCTACACCGCCATGCTGGAGCAGGTGCGGCACTACAGCGGCAACCACGACATCGGCTTCATGCTCTATTGCAGCTACGGCAACGGCCTGCGCCTCGCCAGCCCCGACGGCTACAAAGAGGTGCTGCTCGACGGCGCGTCCGCGCTCTGCACGCGCTTCGTGCCGCGTCTGGGCATGATCCGCTCCTGGGACAACTTCAACAATCCCGTCATCATCGACAACATGATGAACCTGGAGCTGCTCATGTGGGCCGCCAAGCAGAGCGGCGACAAGCGCTTCAGCGACATCGCCGTCAGCCACGCCGACCAAACGGACCTGCGACACTTCCGACCCGACAACAGCGCTTACCACATCGTGGATTATAATCCCCAGAACGGCAAAGTCTTCGGCTATTACGCGGGCCAGGGCGCATCCGCGGACGGCCCGTGGGCGCGCGGCCAGTCGTGGGGCCTGTACGGCTTCACCATGATGTACCGCGAGACCAAGAAGCCCGTGTATCTGGCTCGCGCGGTGAAGAGCGCGGATTTCCTCATCAGCCACCGCAACCTGCCGGCCGACAAGATCCCCTACTGGGACTACGAGGCCGCCGACATCCCCTACGCGCCGCGCGACACCTCGGCCGCCGCCATCATGGCCAGCGCGCTGCTCGAGCTCAGCACCTTTGTGGAAACCCCGAAAGCCGTCCTTTACCGCGACACGGCCGTCCGGCAGCTGCTCGCCCTCTGCTCGCCCGCTTACCGCGCGGCCGGCGGCGACAACGGCAACTTCATCCTGAAACACGGGGTCGGCCACCTGCCCGGCAACAGCGAAATCGACGTGCCGCTCAACTACGGCGACTATTATTTCCTTGAAGGTCTCTTGCGTTTCAAGACGCTCATCCCCTAAACTATAACCGTCCATCGTATGTGGTGTCGAAAGCTCTCAAAACAACCCAAAGAAAGGATCAAGCCATGCTATCCGAATTCGTGAAAAGCGCAGATTGGAAAAGCGAGAAGCACGTGCCCGTCATCGAGTGTGCGGACACCGTCAAGGCCGGAGAGCCGCTGGCCATCACGGTAACGGTCGGCAAAGAGATCGCCCATCCGAACACCACGAACCACCACATCGCGTGGATCGCGCTGCATTTCGTTCCGGCCGGTGCCAAGACCTCCATCGAAATCACCCGCTGCGAGTTCAGCGCGCACGGCGCTTCCGTCGAGGGACCCGACAAGGGACCGGCCTACACAGACAGCACGGTCTCGATCCGTGCCAAGTTCGCGGCCTCGGGCACACTCTATGCCACGGCCTACTGCAACATCCACGGACTCTGGGCCTCAGACATGGCGGTCACACTCGTGTAACCGCGTGTGCTCAGAACACAAAACACGAAGTACGATCCCATTTCGGAGGGTGCAGAGGAAATGGGTGTATTTAGGTGGCGCGCTTCCTCCGGGCGCGCCTCTTTTTGCTTCCCGCCCAACCGCAAGAATCCACCATCATCCCGTGCCGAAAGAGCAAGGGCCCCCGCGGCCGAGGATTCACTTGGCCGGCCGGGGCGGCAACGGCGCGTCCGGCGAACGCTTGACCGAGCAGTGCAGATGGACGCCCGATTTCCTCGGGACCTCGTAAAGCACAAAGTCGAAGCCCGACTGCCAGCAAAGCTTCGCCAAATCGCCCAGCCCCACCTTTTCGCAGGTCAGATCGATCGCGCGTCCCTCGCAGTGGAGCGAGGCGGTCATGTGGATCTTGTTCTTTTCCGCGTGACGGTAAGCGTCTTGGATCTTGAGCGTCCCGCCCTTTTTCTCCAGCAGGTTTACCAGCCGCTTGAGAGGGACTTCCATCGCGCGGTGGACCAGGTGGTCGTCCTCGTCATCGCTGTGGTGGTCATTGTCGCTCTCGAACCACACGCGCGTGTCCTCGAAACGGACGAGGTCATTTGTCTCGTTAAATGTTCCGAGGTCGATCGGCCCAGAGGCGAAGATCTCTTTGCCACGGGGCATGTTGGAATCGGGGGGAAAGGAGGCCGGGGCCTCGCGCACCGGTTTGTGCAGGTCCGGCGGCGGCTGTTTCTTCTCTTCCGCCGCAGACGGCTTTTCCGTTGCGGCCGGCGGATGCTTGCCGCAACTTTCCACGCACAGGCACACCAACAGTCCGACCACACAGACGCCGGCGGCAACGAAAATCGACCACTTCATCCAGATGTTGAACGCGTCCGGCTCGCCGAAGTCCTTAAACGTATCGGGCTTCGGAATCTTACTCAAAAAAGGCATCGTCCCATTTATCCTTCACCTTGATCGTCATACAAAGGCTCGACATTCTCCGTCTCCGCCGAGCGGTCACCCAAAATCTCTTTCACCGCTTCGGAGGGCTCCGCCTTCGCCGCCGGCCCGTCCGCAGGCGTCTGTGCAAAAAGCGATCCTTCATCCATCCCTGACGTTTGCGCCGCCTCGTCCTTCCGCTTCTCTTTCTTGTGCACGGCTTTGCGCTCGGAAGGCTTCGACCGCTGCAGCGTCGGGTCCAGCTCGTTCAGCTCCTTCAGGTTGCTCAGCCCGAAATGGTCGAGAAAGGTGGACGTCGTGCCATACAGGAACGGACGCCCCGGCAAATCGCTGCGGCCCACGATGCGGATCAGATGGAGCTCCATCAGCGCCTTGACGATATGGTCCACGACCACGCCGCGGATCGATTCGATCTCCGATTTGGCGATCGGCTGCCGGTAGGCGATGATCGCCAAGGTCTCCAGCGCCGGGCGCGAGAGGCGGTTCGGACGGTCGATTTTCAGCAGGTTCCGCACCCAACGGCCGCAGCACGGCTGCGTCTGGAAACGGAAGCCCCCGTTGATCTGGGCCACTTCGAGACCCAGTTCCAGACGCGACAGCTCGATCGAGATGCTCTCGATCGCATCGCTGACCTCGCGGGGCGACGCTTCGGCAAACAGCTTCAGCGTCTCATTCTGTTCCGCGTCCGACGACTCGGCCACGCTCTTGAGGCAGGCACGGATCTCATCGACCGTCAGCGGATGGTCCGACCCGAAGAGCAACGCGCCGACGATCTGCTGCAGGCTCGAGGCCATCGGCAACTTGACGTCATCAGGATTCGACATGTTCGCCACCTCCGATCACCGGCGCGGGAAGCCCAGCCGCGGAAAGGTCTTCCGCCGGCAGAATAAGAATCTCATGAAACGCGGCGTTCTGATGGAGGGAAATCTGGCGCAGGCGCAACAGCTCCAGCAGCGCCAGGAAGGTCACGATCACTTCGCCCCGGTGCGACTCGGTATTGAACAGCTTGGAAAAAACCACCTGCCCCCGCGCCTTGGTCAGCGAGATGATCGACTCCATCTTGTCGGGCACGGACCAGCGGATCGGCTCCAAATGGCCCAGCGGCTCCATCGGCGCCCGAGCCAGCACCTCCTGGAACGCGCTCAGCAGATCGAACAGTCCGATGTCGCCCAAGGCCTGCCCCGCATCTTCCGGCCCTTCCTCGAACACCGGCATCTCGCCGCCATACGCGAACGCCTCGCTCTGCAGCGTTTCCAGCTCCAACAATTGGCCCGCGGCGTCCTTGAACTTCTTGTACTCGATCAGCTGACGCACCAGGTCCAGCCGGGGGTCGATCCACTCCTCGTCGCTCTCCTCTTCCGCGGCCCGCGACTCCACCGGCAGCAGCATCCGGCTCTTGATCATCATCAGGGTGGCGGCCATCACCAGAAACTCGCCCGCGATGTTCAAGTCCAGCATGCGCATCACTTCCAGATACGCCATGTACTGCGCGGTGATCTTTTCGATCGGAATGTCGTAGATGTCGACCTCTTCGCGCCGGATCAGATAAAGCAGCAGGTCGAGAGGGCCTTCAAAGACCTCCAGATCCACCTTGTAATCGTCTGCCAACAACGCGTCGATCGACATATCGTTTCCCCGCCGGGCACGCTCGCGCAGCCCCGCTCATCGGGCTGGAGCCTTACGCCAGCCCGACCGCCCTACGCGCCTTGTCCAACGTTTTGACGGCTTCCGCGCGGGCGCGTTCAGCACCCTTGCGCAAGACCGCTTCCACGAAATCGGGATTCGCCTGCAATTCGGCGCGTTTGGCGCGCAGCGGCGCGAAGGTTTCCTCGAAGATCGCGTAGAGCGCCTTCTTGGCATGACCGTAGCCGTAATTGCCGCCGCGGTAAGCCGCCTCCATCTCGGCGCGCTGGGCTTCGTTCGCGAACAGTTTGTAGAGCGCGAAGATGTTGCAGGTCGCGGGATCCTTCGGTTCCTCCAGCCCCTTGCAGTCGGTCACGATCTTCATGATGCGGGACTTGGCCTCTTTCATGTCGCCGAACAGCTCGACCGTGTTCCCGTAGCTCTTGGACATCTTCTGCCCGTCCAAGCCCGGCACCACCGCCACCTCTTCGGGAATGAAGGGTTCGGGGATCGTGAACACCTCGCCGAATTCGTTGTTGAACTTGACCGCGATGTCGCGCGTGACCTCGACATGCTGCTTTTGGTCGCGCCCGACGGGCACGATATTGGACTGGTAGAGCAGGATGTCAGAGGCCATCAGCACGGGATAGGCGAACAGGCCGTGCGAGGGCGCAATGCCTTTGGCGATCTTGTCCTTGTACGAGTGGCAGCGCTCCAGCAAGCCCATGGGCGTCACCACCGAGAGCAGCCACGCCAACTCGTGCACTTCCGGCACATCGCTCTGCCGGAAGAAAATTGTTTTCTCGGGATCCAAGCCGCACGCAAGAAAATCCAGCGCCACGTCCCACGTGTCCTGCTTGAGCCGCGCCGCATCATGGACCGACGTCAGCGCGTGGTAATTGGCGATGAACAGGTATGCCTCGCCTTTTTCCTGAAGATGCAACGCCGGCTGCATCATGCCGAAATAGTTGCCCAAGTGCAGTTTACCCGAGGGCTGAATGCCCGATAGAACTCTCATGTTTCAAAGTCTCGCTTAAAGGTTCGGAAAAAGAAGCTTTTACTATACCTTTCCGCGCCCGATTGCACAAGCCTTGAGCCTCGGGTTGAAAAGGGATACGCGACTGGGCCCTTCGCACTCTCCGAAGCCCAGAGAAGACCCGTCTGAACCGCACGCTCGTCCCGCCGCACGCGGCCTGCGGGACCCGCGGGAGCCGCCTCCGCCGGGGGCGCCAGACACCGGAAGGCCTCGCTCAGAGGCCATCCCGAATGGGCAAAACAATAACGATCGAGGTTCCGTTCCCCTTCGAGCTGTAGATATGCATCCTGCCGCCAAGGCCTTCGACCCGTTGGCGGATTCCGAACAATCCGATCCCCTGGTCAGAGTTTTTCACCGACATTATCGCATCCAGCGGGAAACCTTGTCCTCCGTCCTTGATCGTCACTCGGACCAGCCGGGCGTCCTCTTTCTGGAGGATGACCTCCGCGTGAGAGACTTTCGCGTGCTTGACCACATTGAAAAGGATCTCTTGGATCGCCCGGTAAAGACAGAGATAGACATTCTCGCTCACGGGTTCCAGTCCGTTGTCAACGGTCAGATTGACCGTCAGCCCGAATTTCTCCTTCATCTCGTGAGCAAGCCATCTGACGGCATCGGGCAGATTGCCTTCTTTCACCGCAGGCACCGCGATTTATCTCACCAGCGTCCGCATGAGCTGAATCGATCGCGAAAGCATACTGTCGGCGCGGCTGAGAGCGTCTTGGATTTTGCCGTCGACATCCATCTGGCTCGCGACTTCCAACGTCATTCGCGCAGCGACCAGACCTTGCTGAAGGTCTTCGTGAAGCACATGCGTCATGCGCTGACGTTCCGACTCCTCCGCACGGATCAGCCGCGCCGTCAGCTCCCGCAGCTGATCCGCATAGCGCTGGACTTCCGCCGTCCGGTCCGCGACGCGCCTCTCCAACGTCAGGTTCATGAACTCCAGCACCTCTTGCGCACGTTTGCGGTCGGTGATATCCAGCACGTTCCCCGTCAAACCGGTCACCCGTCCGTTCTCGAAGATCGCCACGGTGCTGACGCAAACCCAGCCGTGCTCTCTTGTTGCAGGCCGGACGTGTTCCATCTCCAGCTGATAGGGTTCGCCAAATTCGACCGCCCGCTGCCATGCGCGGGAAAATACAGGACGGAACTCAGGCGTGAGCAGTCCGATCAATTTTTCGGGGTCGTTGATGTCAAAGTCAGGACCGACCCCGAATATGTTGTATGCCACATCGGTCCACTTTGCCCGGCACGTCGTCAAATCATATTTCCACCCGCCCAACTTCGCCAGCCGCTGAGCATCCGCCAACAGCACATACGCCTCGTGGAGCGAATGCTCAACCCTTTTGCGTTCGGTGATGTCATGATAGATCGATTGAAGCATGCCATCCGACATCATCTTCGAGTGGATCTCCACGACCACGGCAGTGCCGTCCGCCCGCTGAATCGTGCGTTCGCGCACGATTCTCTGTCCTGCGCGCACCAAATCAAAGCGGAACGGATTATTTATGAAATCCTCCTCGCTGAACGGCATCTGGTTGATGTGTTTGCCGATGATTTCTTGACGCTCCAGCCCGAAGAGCGAGCACATACACTCGTTCACCTCGGTGATGACTCCTTTGTTCGTGCCGATCAGAATACCGTCGACCGCAAAGTTCAGCAGCCCTTTGTAGCGTTTCTCGCTGCTGTCCAAATCGTCTCGCGCCTGTTTGCTGGCCTCCGCATGCTGATCGATCAACTGCACACGCGACGCCTCCAGCCCGGAAATCTTGTCGTGCAGTTCACGGTTGAGCCGGTTGAAGTGGTGCGCCAACGTCTGGACCTCATAGGTCCCGACCTCATCCGCGTCCCCGCCGTCTTGGCCCTCCGCGATGGCCTGAATCGTGGCCGTCAGCCGTTTGATCGGGCGCGTCACCACATGCGAAATCCACAAGATGACGAACACGTTGCCGAAAAACAGGACCACGCCCATCGCCAACGATTGTCCACCGCCCCTCATCAACTTCCGGTTCACGTTTTCCAAAGAGATGCTGGCGGCGAACAGGAACTTGCGCCCCCGCCGGTCGATATCCGGAAGCAGCACGACCCGCATATTGCCCCATTTGTCATGGATCGTCCGGAACGTGGGGGCCATCGTCTCGAACGCCTTCGCATAGAGCTCCGGATTCGAATGCGCTTCAAAAAATTTAGCGTGCCTGCGGTTGCCGACGACCTTATCCGGCGAGGTCGCGGAGGTGAACACGGTCTTGCCATCCACCAGCATCAGGCTCCAAATATACTCCAGGCCGAGAGCGACGCACAATTTGTTGTTCCGGTCCACAATCTCCTGAAACGCCTCGTCCGTGACCGCTCCGGGCCCCTCGATCCGGTCGTGGTAATCGGGCGGAAAAAGGGCGCGGCCCATGGTCGCGACCGACCGCAGCGTATTGTCGATATCCGCGATCAGGGATTGCTTCTTCTCGGCGTAGAGCACCCAGGTGACGACAAGCACGATCATCAGATCGAACGCCACCAGAATTATCACGATCTGCCGCCGGATCGTATTCGTTTTGCGCGGTCTTGATCCCGTATGTGTGTCCTGATTCACATACACCTTTCCACGTCGCCGCGTTACCCTCGGCACGGATGGCGCCACGGCGAACGGTACTCGCGCTTCAGCAGCCCCTGCGCTGCCGGGTTGGCGGTCACCGACTCGTTCTCCGGATTCCAAACGACCCGGCTGCCCGTCTCATAAGCGATCATCGCCAACTTGACCGCGACGGTTGAGCGCAGTCCCTCTTCAACCGGGCATCCCGGCTGCTGGCGGGTCTTCACCGCGTTCAGGAATTCTGCCATATGCAACTTGCCCGCATCCGCGCTCAGCTTATGCTCCTGCCGCTCGGCGTTTTTCCCTTTGGGAATCACGACCCAGCGGTCGTCCGTCACAAAGACCGTCTCTTTTTCCCCGTAGAAGAAGATTCCGTTGGACACCTCCGACGCATACTCCACAGCGCCCCACAAACGGTGCCGCCACGTCAGCGGGCAGGAGGGAAACTCGAAGTGCGCAGTCAGCACATCCGGCGTCGTGATCTTGCCCTTCAGGCCGTAGAGCCCTCCGCTGGCCGAGACGCTCAGTGGTGCCGGCTCACCCAAAATCACGCGTGCGGCATCGATCAGGTGAATGCCCCAATCCACCAGATGACCATGCCCCGTGGTCTGCTCCAAGCGCCAATTTTTGTGGCCGACTTGCGGACTGTACGGGATCAGCGGCGCGGGGCCGCACCAGAGGTCCCAGTCCAGCGACGCCGGCGGAGATTGCGGCGCCGGATCTTTTGTGCCCGCCGTGAAATGGATGGCCGCTTCAGCGCAGATGACCTTTCCGGCCTTGTCCTGACGCAGATAGTCACGGACCGCCAGAAACGAGGGGCTCTGACGGCGCTGGAAACCGACCTGCACAATGCGTCCGCTCGCCTGGGCCGCGGCAGCCATGGCCCGGCATTCGCGAACATCGTACGCCAATGGCTTCTCGCAATAGACGTCAAGGTTGCGCCCCACCGCGGCGATGAGCTGCAGCGCGTGCCACTGCGGCGGCGTCGCGATAATCACGGCCTCCAACTCCTCGACTTTGAGCAGTTCCTCGTACAGCTTGAATCCGCGCGGACGATAGCCCTGCAATTTTTCCACCCTGTCCATCGCGGACAGAAGGTGGTCACTGTCCACATCGCAGAGCGCAACCACCTCGACGCCCCCCACCTTAAAGGCCGCCTCCACATCAACCAGTCCATACCAGCCGCAACCGGCCAGGCCCAGCTTGATCTTCTTGTCACCGCCCGCACCGCCGAGGGCCGCAGTGAACGGCACCGTCAGGCCAAGCCCCGCCCCGGCACCGATAAAATCACGTCGCGAAAGTGTATGCATGACACACGTCCTCATCAAAGAATTTCCGTTTCACAATTTGTTTTTCCGGATGAACTCCATTTTCAAATACGATTTATAGGGAAAGAATGCCTAACTATCATTGAAAAGGCAAGTCTGAAGCGGATTCACTTCGTGACCGCAAAGACGCGCGCCACGGGAGACCGGCACGCCCGCGTCCGAGACCGCCCGGAGCGTGATCCCTGACGCCCCCGCTTCCTGATCCGCGATCTGCGGGAAGGTGATGTGCTGCACCGCGCCCTGTTCGTTCCGCAGCGGAATGTTCAGAACGGCCTGCTGCACGGCGCGCTTGTATTCGCCGTCGCCGGAGTGGGCCGCCATCAGCCAGAGCTCGTTCGACCGCTTTGCAGCCACCGCGACGGGCGGCGTCAGGTCAAGCCGGCCTCGTGCAGCGCGCGCAGCAGCGCCTGGGCGGCGGCGACTTCCGCCGCACGTTTGGTCTTGCCGATTCCGGTGGCCTCGCATCCTCCGTGAACCCGCGCCCTCACCGTATAGGAGGGGGCATGGCAAGGGCCGGCCGCCTCGACCAGCTCGTAGGCCGGGGAGTCCGGCCACGCGTTGCGCTGCGCCAGCTCCTGCAGCTTGCCCTTGGGGTTTTCGGCCCACACGTCCAGCGGCGCATCGGCATGCTCCGCCATCAGCGTGGCATAGACCGTCTTGACCGCCTTGAGCCCCCCGTCGCACCACGCCGCGCCGAAGATCGCCTCCATCGCATCGGTCAACGACTTGTCCTTGTCGCGCCCCCCCGAAGCCTCGTCGCCTTTGCCCATGCGGAGGTACTGCCCCAGCCCGACCCGGCGCGCGAGTTCCGCCAAAGCCCGGCCGCTGGCCAAATGGCTGCGCCGCACGGTGAGCCCGCCCTCATTCTCGTCCGCGTAGCGCTCATAGACTTCCTGCGCCGTCAACAGCCCGAAAACGGCGTCCCCCAGGAACTCCAGCCGCTGATTGTCCTCCACGCTCTTCGTGGCATGGTCCGACCGGTACGAGGGATTCGTCAGCGCGGTCTCCAGCAGCAGGCGGTTATTGAACGTGTAGCCTATCGCCCTCTCCAATATGCGCAACGGGTCAAACTGCTTTTTCTGGAACACGATGATGCCTCCAAGCTCTCGTCAGTCCGATAGTTTAGCGCATTCGCGCTTTCACCACATCCTCAACCTGAATATTTTTGCGTCCCCCCTTGACAGTGCTGCGGCTCCAATGATATAAATACCCCCGTTTTTCACGGTGCGGGCGCTTAGCTCAGTTGGTTAGAGCGCTACTTTCACACGGTAGAAGTCACAAGTTCGAATCTTGTAGCGCCCACCATTAAATTAGGTCGTTTTTGTTGGAAAATCCCAATAAAAACGGCCTTTTTGTTTTATATGACGCGCACGGTCTCTGACCCTGTCAAGATGTGAAAAAGGGTGGTTTTGAAGGGTCATTTACACACACAAACACACACACGTTGCGGACCTTGAAAACGAAGAATATCCACGCCCGATTGAGTTTCCGAATTTCTGTGTGTTCCGGGCGTACCGATGTTTGGGCCGTGTGTGTGTAGTGTGTGTGTAATTTTTAGACCAAAACAAGCCCTTGCAGCGTGCAAAGACGCCTCCCCGGACTGGTCTTTTTGGCACTTGCGAGCCGGAATCCGGGCGATTGTCGCCTGATTCTCACTCCATTTCAGCACAAAACAAACGGGAAACGGGGCTCTTTTTGCTGCCTCTCCGCGTCCTTTTGCCTCAATGGGTGTCATTTTTCTTCTTTCGCGTCCACAACTTCCCAATGGCCACCCTTGTCTGGCCCGATACGGCGCAGCACGCCGGAATCTTGCATTCGCTTCAGATGATATTTGATCCCATCCGATGTCAGTTTCATTATCTCTGCAAGTTGCAGGCGAGTTACAGCCGGGTTGCCTCTAACCAAGTCTAGGATCTTCTGGGTATTTTTCTGGGTAGTTTTCTGGGTAGTTTTCTGGGTAGTCTTCTGGGTAGTCTTTGGGGGCGTATTGTCCCCAGCCGCCGGAGATTTTCGTTGGTGATCATCCGCATCGGCTCCCTGTTCCCGCACTTCCGCCGCCCTGACGGTGCAACGCAACATGAACGACACGGCCTCGTATTCCGGCTCAGGCAGGCCAAGCCCCGTCAGTTCCGCGCACATCCGGTCAACCCCCTCGCCGAACTCCTTGACGTAGCCGTAGTCCTTCAGGAACGCGGCGATCTTCGGGTTTCGCGAGAAGTGGACGTTCCGCATGGTGTTCAGGCGCACGAGGCCGGGCAAGGTACCGGGGCTCTCCACCGCCAGCCGGTCGTCGAACATCTTGATCTGGATGTCCGTCCCCTTGATGCTGTAATCGCGGTGCGCAACGGCATTGACGACGATCTCCTGCCGCACGAACTCGGGATATTGGGCGTCCGTGACGAACAGCCCCGCCTTGCCGAGATAGGTATGCTCCTTGATCTGCGTCGAGACGAACTCGATCGCCTTCCGGGTCATCTCCAGAACGGTTCCCTCGAAGGCCACGTCCTTGATCACATTCATGCGGGTACCGGTCTTCTCCTGCGTGCCCTCGTACCGGATGAACCGGATACGCGCCCTCGGAAAATACTGCTGCGGCGCTTTCCCGAATAGCAAGATGGCTGCGGCGCTGACCTGCTCGGCACCCTTGCCCGTTTTGACGAACCCGCTGTTTTCCTTCAAGTAATGGAGCGGCGTCTTCGAATAGCCGATCTGGCGCGTGTACTGCCTCACGAAATCAAGATCCAGGTCGGCCAGCGTTGCCCCCGCGACCGGCGTATCCTCATAGAACCGGTCGCCCTTGTCGTACATCAATTGCATACGCTCGTCGAACGTGAGCTTCTTCGACTTGTCCCCTACGCGGTAATACACCTCATCCGCCTGAGTGGCATGCACGCTCTGGCTCTGATGCACTTTCAAAACAAGCACCCGGTTTGGATTCCCCTTTCCATCCGCTATGTTTCTGATGGTATCAAAAATCCACCCGGTCTTGGTAGTGATGTCGGATTTGACCTTACGCCAGTGCCGGCGGAGTACCAAGCCGTCTGTTTGCAATAAGCTGAAAACAGGACGCTTGCACCCCGACCTGTTCCGCCTCGACCTGATTATCTTTGGGGGATCAGCAAAACTGTTGGACTGACAGGCTCGACTCACTTTGGTACGCTTTGCGAATCAAAATATGCCGCAGAGATCATGCGGTGTTG
>DAOPZC010000072.1:0-21817 GCA_035353175.1 Kiritimatiellia bacterium
ACCGACGCGGCCACCATGGGCCGCGTGGACGAACTGCGCGGCTTCAAGGAGAACGTTATCCTCGGACACCTGATCCCCGGCGGCACCGGCTTCCCGCTGCACCGCCACATCAAGCTCGTGCCGCTGGCCGAGCCGATCAGCGAAGAGGACATGGCGTCGCTTCAGGCTGAGGCGCAGAGCCAGCTCGACGAGGTCTTCAACTGAGCCGAGTGATTCCGGAATGAAAAAGACAGGCGGGATGCGCAATGCGTCCCGCCTGTCTCTTTTTGGGGAAACCCGCACGAAACGCCGCGCTCAAAAAAAGCGAATGGGGCGCGGGATGCCTGCCGTATCTTCGGCCGTATCCTCCGACTCGATGGTTGACTTCATTGTCTCTTTCCCCGCATAATGAAAACGAAAGATGGGTTGAAAATGATGTGCTTTGCGTCTGATTGCAGCGCGCAGGACGTTTAATTCCGATGAGGGGGAAACATGTTAAATTTGAAGAGTGTCGTGTTGGGGACCGGCCTGGTGACGCTGGCGGCGTCCGCAGGGGCGTTTGACGCGGGAGTGGCCGCCTATTCGTTCCGGAATCTCACGGCGTTCGAGGCGGTCGAGAAAACGCAGGCCTGCGGCGGTGAGGTCATCGAGTTCTTCCTCTGGCAGAAGCTGAGCCCTGAGCATCCCGATGTCGTTTTGAACCAGAACCTTTCAGACGCGCAGTTAGCGGCGCTCAAGGCCAAATTGCAGTCGGCGGGAGTGAGGGCGGTGAACGCCTATTTCAACAACGCGGTCTTCCAAGACAAGGCGAACGTCGAGGCGAATGTGCGCAAGCTGTTCGAGTTCGCGCGCAAGCTCGGCTTGCGCGGACTGACCGGCGAGCCCCCCGCCGACCAGCTCGATCTCGTCGAGAAGATGGTGAAAGAGTATGACATCCGGCTCTGTTTCCACAACCATCCGAAGGACCCTGCTAAGCCGGGCTATCGGAACTGGGATCCCGGTTATCTTCTTTCGCTGATGGAGAACCGCGATCCCCGCATGGGGTTCTCGCTGGATACGGGCCACATTAGCCGGTCGGGACTTGATCCGGTTGAAGCGGTCAGGCGGTTCGGCCCGCGCGTCCTTTCCGTGCATCTCAAGGACGTGATGGAGGCCAAGAAGGAGAGCATCGATGTTCCCTATGGTCAGGGCATCGGCAAGATGTCCGGCGTGCTGGCCGAACTGAAGAAATCGGGCTTTAACGGACACGTCGCCGTCGAATACGAGAACATTACGGAGCACGTGCTCGACGACGTGAAGTTCTGCCTCGATTTCATCCGCAGCCATTGACGCTCGATCCCAAACCCAAGGCATTTGCCAGTACGGAGGTGACATGAAACACGGTGTGACGCTTCGTCTTGGACGGCGCGGTTTCCTCCGGCGTTGCGGCCTGTTCGCCGTTGCGCCGATGATTGTTCCGGGGCGCGTGCTCGGGCGCGACGGCGGAACGGCGCCGAGCAACCGCATCGTTTTCGGCGGCATCGGGATCGGCAACCGCGCGCGCCACATTCTGCCGAATTTCCTTTGGCAGCCCGCGATTCAATGGACGGCCGTTTCTGATGCCCGTGCGGACCGGCTCGCCTCCGCCAAAGAAATGATCGATGCCCACTACGGATCGAAAGACTGCCGGACGTTTTCAGATTTCCGCGAACTGCTTGCCCGCAAAGAGATCGACGCGGTGCTCATCGCCACGGGAAACCGCTGGCACGCCATGGCCTCCATGTTTGCGGCGCACGCCGGCAAGGACATCTATTGCGAGAAGCCGATCAGCCTCTCGATCGCGGAAGGGCGCCAGCTTGTCGAGACGTGCCGCCGGTTCGGCACCGTCTATCAGGCTGGCACGCAGCGGCGCTCCACCGCGTCTTACCGCTTCGCGCGCGAGATGGTGCGTCAGGGGCGTATCGGCCGCGTGCACACGGTCGAGTCGCAGGTCTGGACGGGTGCGGCCGTTCCGCACGGAAAACCGGAACCGGTCCCCGAAGGGTGGAATTACGACCTGTGGCTGGGCCCTGTCCAGTGGCGCCCTTTTGTGCCGGGGCGCGTACATCACTGGACGTGCTTCTGGGATACGGGCGAAGGCATGCACACCGACATGGGCACGCATTACACCGATCAGATGCAGTGGGTGTTGGGAACGGATGATACCGGACCTGTCGAGTTCGAGACGTCGGATATCGTTTGGCCCGACCCCGCGAAGTTCATGAGCGAGACCGCCCTCTCAGGCACATTCCGGTGCCGCTACGCCAGTGGCGTCAACGGCGTGATCTGCCAGCGCGGCGCATTTAAAGACCGCTACATCCGCTTCATCGGCGATGAAGGCTGGATACAGGTGGACGATGAGACGGACCTGGTGACCGCGCACCCCGCATCCATTCTGGGACTGCGGGCCGGCACGGGCGCGAAATGGAGCGATGCCAGCGGCCATATCTCGGACCTTCTCCAGTCGATCCGCAGCCGGCGCCCGACGCTGTGCAATCCCGAGGTCGGCCATCGCGCACAGAGCATTGTGGAGGCGATGACCATCAGCGCGCGGTTGAACCGCAAGCTGAAATGGGATCCGGCTCGCGAACAGTTCGATTGCGAAGAAGCGAACCGCATGTTGCGGCGTGAGCCGCGTGCGCCGTGGTGCGTGTAAAAGGGCAGAACTATGAAAGAATTTCTTCGTCCGTTCGGATGGGTTGCGGTCGCGGTTTTGCTGTCCGTGCCGGTTTTGGCCGGACCCGATATGCACGCCGCGCCGGCCTTGAAATACGAGTCGGGCATGAGCGAGGAGCCGCTGCGGCGACTCGAACAGCTTTTGCGTGACTCTGCCGGGAATCCCGCGCGGCGCGCCGAAGGCGAGTCTGCGCTGATCCGGATGCTCGCGGCCGACGCTTCTTTCGAGGCGAAGCGGTTCGCGTGCTACACGCTGGCCGTCTATGGCACCGAAACGTCAGTGCCCGCGCTGGCCGCGTTGCTCAAACAGGACGAAACGGTGGGCATCGCCTGTTTCGCGCTCGGACGGTTGCCGTGCGTGCTGGCGGGAGACCACCTGCGCGCCGCGGTGGCGGAGGCGAAAGGCGTGTCTCGGGTCCAGATTGTCGTCACGCTGGGGCAACGCGCGGAGGCGGAGTCCGTGAAGCCGCTCATCGGGCTGCTCCGTGACGGGGATGCCGCCGTCGTGCGCGCCGCGGTTCATGCGCTGGGCAACGTCGACACGGCCGAAGCGCGGGAGGCAGTTTCCGCGCTTCGGAGAGAAGCCGATTCCGCCTATGCGGATGTCGTGGCGGGGGCACTGCTGGCTTTTGCCGACAAACGTTTCGCAGCGGGTGATCCGCAGACCGCAGCCGCGCTATGCGCCGATTGCGTCGGCGCGGATTTTCCGCCGCATGTCCGGCGCGGCGCGTTCGGCATGATGCTGAAATGCGATGCAGACGAAGGCTTGGAACGTATCCGCAAGACGCTTGAAGCCGTGCCGCCAGACCCCGTGCTTGCGCCGGTCGCGGTTGAGCGTGTCGCGGCCTTGTCCGGAGGGGGCGTCTCAAAAGAATTTGGCGGACTTTTGCCGCGTCTGCCCCGTGCAGAGCAGACTCTCCTGATAGAAGCGCTCGCGTGCCGGGGTGATGCGGATGCGCGTGCGGCCATCCGGACACAGGTCGGCGCGGCGGACTCCGACCTTCGGCGGGCGGCGGTCGCGGCAGTGGGGAAGCTCGAGGACGCCTCGGCCGTAGCGATGCTGGTCCAAGCCGTAAAGGCCGCGGCAACGCCCGACGAGGAAAAAGATGTCCGGAGCGCACTTGTAAATCTGCGCGGGGGGGAGGCCGTCGATCAGGTGATCGTTGAGGCGTTGCGGCGCGCTGCAGGGACGGACAAGCTGCCGTTGGTCGATGTGCTGTCGCGCCGCGGCGGCCGTACGGCGGTGCCGGTGCTGTTGGAGCTGTCGGTCTCGGCCGATGAGCCGGTGGCGCGTGCCGCCGGACAGGGACTGGTCCGCATCGCCGACGGCGGCGATGCCGCATCGCTCGAGTCGGTGCAGATAGCTTTGGCAGACGGTGATATCCGGAAACGCGAGGCGGCGTTGCATGCGTTGGCGGCTTGGCGAGGGGTTGCCGCTTGGGACACGGTGGCGCATGTTTATGCCAGCCCCGGAAGCGATGCGCAACGCGCCTTGTCGCTGCGCGGCTTGGTCCGGATGGCGGGCGAGGGGAACGCGCAGCCGGATGCCGCTCTGATCGCGCGCTATCGTCAGCTGTTGGCCGGTGCGCGCAGCGATGCGGACCGCAGACTGATCCTGAACACGCTGGCGGGTGTGGCGCACCCGGACGCGTTGGCTCTGGCGCTGCCGCTGCTGGACGTGCCCGGCCTCCGCGCCGAAGTTTCGCAGGCGGTCGAGCGGATGGCCCGTTCGATCCAGAATATGCATCCGGACGTGGCGCGTGACGCGATGCGGAGAGTCAAAGGCGAGTGATTCGTTCGGCCGTTCGGATCGCGGGTTCATATTCGGTCCAAAGGAAGGGGGGGCAAGATGTGTCGTGTGCATGGGGGTCTGCTTTTGCTTGTGTTTGCGGGGCAGACGGTGGTGGCGGCTGATTTCAGCGTGGCGGCCGACGGGAACGATGGCAATTCCGGTACGGCGGCGCAGCCGTTCGCCACGCTGGAGCGGGCGCGGGACGCGGTGCGTGAGCTGAAGGCCAAGGGCCCTTTGCCGGAGGGCGGCGTGACCGTCGAGGTGCGGGGCGGCACCTATCAACTCGAGAAACCATTCCTGTTGACGGAAACGGATAGCGGAACAAGCAATGCGCCCGTCATGTATCGGTCGCGCCAGGGAGAGAGGGTTTTTTTGGTCGGCGGACGCGTCGTCACAGGGTGGTCGCGCGTGACGGATGCCGCCGTGCTCGCGCGGCTGGACGAGACTGCGCGTACGAAGGTGTGGCAGGCGGATCTCAAGGCGCAGGACGTGACCGATCTCGGCCAGATGGAATCCGATCCCTCGTGGACTTCCTCCATGCCGGGGCTGCAATTGTTTTTCGCGGACAAGCCGACGACACTGGCCCGCTGGCCGAACAACGGCACGGTTTCGATCGGCGAGCTGAAGGTGCAGGACGGCTATCATATCCGCGGCACCAAGGGGAGCATGACCGGGGCGTTTACTTACGAGGGCGACCGCCCGAAGCGTTGGGTCGGCGAGAAGGATGTGATGCTGCACGGCTATTGGTTCTGGGATTGGGCCGACCAGCGGTACCGTGTGGAGTCCATCGACACCGAGCAGCGGATCATCACCCTGCCCTCTAAACCGCAGCACGCCTTCGGGTTCCGCAAAGGCCAGTGGTATTATGCCTTCAACCTGCTGTGCGAGCTCGACCAGCCGGGCGAGTGGTATTTGGACCGCGAGAGCGGCATTCTCTACTTCTGGCCGCCGGCTGCCGATCCCAACAGCGACCGGGCTCTCGTCTCGATTCTGCCAAGGCTGGTGACAATGGAGAAGGCAAGCTTTGTGACGCTGCGCGGGTTCACGCTGGAAGGGAGCCGCGGTGACGCCGTCTCTGTCTCCGGCGGCAGCGGCAATCGGATCCTTGGCTGCGTGATCCGCAACGTCGGAGGTTCGGCGGTGGGCGTTTCGGGGCGGAATCACCGCGTGGCCGGTTGCGACATCTATCAGACCGCGCAGGGCGGCATCAGCCTGACGGGGGGCGACCGCAAGACGCTGACGCCCGGCGGACTTGTCGCGGAGAACAACCACATCCATCACTACAGCCTCTGGAAACCGGTCTACCGCGCGGCGATCCGGCTCGACGGCGTGGGCAACCGCGCATCACATAATCTGATTCACGATGCGCCGCACATGGCCATCGGCTTCAGCGGCAACGACCAGCTGATCGAGTTTAATGAGATCCACCATGTCGTCATGAAGTCCAATGACGCCGGGGCCATGTACTGCGGATACAACTGGAGCATGCGCGGGAACGTCATCCGCTACAATTATCTGCATGATATCACGGGATACGAGGGCAAGGGATGTGTCGGTGTCTACCTCGACGACGAGTTCTCTTCCGCGCTCATTTCCGGCAACATTTTTTGTCGCGTCTCCAGTGCCGCTTTCATCGGCGGTGGCCACGACACGACCATTGAAAACAACGTTTTCGTGGAATGCACGCCGGCGCTCCACATCGATGCCCGTGGCCTCGGCTGGCAGGCGCACAGCACCAATCAGCTGGAGAAGACCGTCACGGATATGCCCTACAACGAAGAGCCTTGGCGGTCGCGCTATCCGACGCTCGCGGGCATTCTCGATGACCCCGACCGCATGGCGCCCAAGGGCAACGTGGTCGCCCGCAACATCCAGTGGAAAGGCAAGTGGGATGGCATAGAGAAGAAGGCCTATCCGTATCTGGTCTTCCAGTACAACCTGCTCGACCTCGATCCGAAATTCGTGGATGAGAAGGCTGGCGATTTTCGCCTCAAGGACGACTCGCCTGCCTTTAAAGTCGGCTTCCAAAAGATTCCCGTCGAAAAGATCGGCCTTTATCAGGACGAATTTCGCGCCTCGTGGCCGGTGGCGCGGCAATCGTTTTGATGCGTTAGCGGGTCTGGTGGTCTTCGACGCGGTCGGGCGGGGGCAGGTTTCGGGGCGGTGCGGCAACCCCGGACTCGGACGCGGGGTGACGGTCGTATCGGGTTGACGAGGCCTCAGGCCTTTCCTTGACAGCATCGCCCGGAAGTGCAGTATAGTAGTTACCGACGAAGGGGGAGTCATGAAGATTGAACGGGGCTTGAGGGGGCTGGCAAGCTGTTTTTCCGTTTTCCTGATCGCCGCGACGCTCACGGCGACGGGGGAGGGCGAACCGCGGCTGTGCGAGCCGTGGCGGCAGGCGTACACAGGCGCGGACGCGACCGGCACGAACGTCATTGGCCTGTGGACGTTCGGGGAGCTGAAGGATGCCTCCGGCAAGGGGTTCGATGCGAAATTGCAGGGTGCGGCCATCGCGTCTGACGGCAAGTTCGGGCCTTGCCTGGAATCGTTCTGCGGTTATCCGGTCGAGGACAAGCGCCACGCGGCCGTCGTCGCCGACGCGCCTGCGCTTTCGCCCAAGGGCGCCTTCACGCTCGAAATGTGGATCAAGCCGAAAAAAGAGCTCGCCGATTATCCCGAAGCGTTTCTGGCGGACAAGAAATATGTCGCCCACACCGACTATCAGCTCACGCTGGGCGTGGCGGACAAGAGCGGCCAGCGGCGGCTGAACATGCGGCTCGGTTTCGGCGAGGACTCGGAGCATTACGTTTCCGATCCGGCCGCTTACGAGGCCGGTGTGTGGCACCACGTCGCCTTCACCTACGACGGGGCGGGCGCGGGACGCTTCTACCGCGACGGCGCGGCTCTGGGCGGCGCGGGCAAACCGGGTCGCGGCGGCATCGCGGCGGGCAACCATCCGCTTTCCATCGGTGACCGCATCGGCAGCCTGTATCACGGTTTTCCCGGCTACATCGCGCAGGTGCGTCTCTGTAACGGCGTGCTGGAGTTCCGCTCGGCTGCGGTCTGGTGCGAGTCCGACCGCGACGTTTTCGTGCGGATGGAGCAGGCGCCGCCGCTCGTCTTCGCGGTGTTCAACCTGCAGCGGGTCGCAATGAAGGGGGCGACGGTCGCTTTCACGCTCGACGGAACAGAAACGAAGCACGTCTCGCTGCCCGATCTGGCACCCGGCGCGAAGCAGACGATCGGAGTCCCCTTCGACACGTCGCTGCGGCCGGGGACGTATACGGTGCGGGCCCGCGTGTCGATTCCAGGCGACGCGCCCTATACGAGCGAGGAAACGTTCCCGGTGACGCTGGTGGCGCGTCAGCCCGCGCGGATGCCGGTGGTGATGTGGGGACTCTACGGGCCGGACGGTGTCCTCAAGGAGCTGCCGCGCCTGAAAGAGCTCGGCTTCACGCATTGCCTCGGCTTCGGCGCCGACTATGCGCAGATCTTTACCGCCGGCAAGCCGGTCGCGCCGGCTTCACCGGCGAAGGTCGCCGAGGTGAAACGCATGCTGAACACGGCGCTGGCGAACGACCTCGGGATCATCGCGACCCTTTCGCCGGGACACTGGGCGGCGGACGCAAAAAAAGAGTTCCGGCGGATCGACAAACAAGGCAAGAGCAGCGACGACAAACCCTCGCTCTGTGCGGCAATGCCGGAAATGGCCCCGTTCTGTTTCAACGTCGGCGCATCGGTGGCTCAGGCGTATGGCGCGTTCCCCGCTTGGCAGGCGGCGCTTTTGCACACCGAGGTGCGCGACGGCGCCAACGTCTGCTGGCACGCGCACGACCGCGCGGCGTGCCGTCAGACGACCGGCCAGGACTATCCTGCGGACACGCCGGGAAAAGGCGGGGCGGATTACACCAAGCTGAAAGACTTTCCGGCCGACCGCGTGATCCGCGACGACGATCCGACCCTGCGCTTTCTGTCGTGGTACTGGAAAGATGGCGACGGCTGGAATCGGCTGAACACGGAACTGCACAAGGGACTCAAATCGGCCGGACGCTCCGACGTCTGGACGTTTCACGACCCGGCCGCGCGCGTCGCGAGCGTGTACGGCAGCGGCGGCGCGGCGGACGTGGTTTCGCAGTGGACCTACTCGTATCCCGATCCGATTCGCATCGGTGTGGCCACGGACGAGCTTTTCGCCATGGCGCGGGGGGCGGCACAGCCGCAGCGGGTGATGAAGATGACGCAGATCATCTGGTACCGCTCGCAGACCGCGCCAGCGGCGAAGGGCGACGAGGTTGCCAAGGCGTCCAAGTCTCCCTGGGAAGACACCGACCCCGACGCAGCGTTTCCGACGATCGCGCCGATGCATCTGCGCGAAGCGTTTTGGGCCAAGCTTTCGCGGCCGGTGCAGGGCATCATGTATCACGGTTGGGGCTCGCTGGTGCCGGGGACGGGAGAAGGCTCTTACCGCTACACGCACCCGCAGACGCGGCACGAGCTGCGCCGGTTGGTGAGAGAGGTGGTCGAACCACTCGGCCCGATGCTGCTGCAGGTGCCCGACCGCCCTTCCGACGTGGCCTTCTTGGAGAGTTTTGCCTCGCAGATGTTTGCGCGTCGCGGAACCTATGGCTGGGGCAACGGCTGGTCCGGCGACGCGTATCAGATGCTGATGTGGGCGCACCTGCAGCCCGAGATCGTGTTTGACGAGACGGTCATCAAGCGTGGACTCGACGGGTTCCGCGTGCTGGTCATGATGGATTGCGACGTGTTGACCGCCGGCGTGGTCGCGAAGGTCAAGGCGTTCCAGTCCAAGGGCGGAATTGTGATCGGCGACGAGCGGCTCTGCCCGGCGATCACGGCGGACATCACGCTCAAGAGTTGCGCGCGGACGCGCAAGGCCGCCGCAGACCGCGAGGCGCTGATCGCCCAGGCCGAAGAGCTTCGCAAGGCGCTCGACGGCCGCTACCATCCTTACGGTGACGCGACGACCGCCGACGTGGTGACGCGCTGCCGCGCCTGCGGCACAACCGACTATCTCTTCGCGGTCAACGACCGGCGCGAGTTCGGTGATTATGTGGGCCAGCACGGTTTGGTGATGGAGAACGGTTTGCCTTCGGACGCGACGCTTTCACTGGGCCGCAAACGCGGGCATGTCTACGATCTGGTCGCGGGGCGTGAGCTGGAGACGGAATCCCGCCGAGGACGGCTGCAGATCCGCCGCTCATTCGGCCCGTGCGAGGGGTGTGTGCTGATGGTCTCCGATCAGGCGATCGGGGGGGTGGCCATCGCCGCCGACAACGCGGTGGAAAGAGGAGCGTCGCTCGCGTGCCGGATTTCTGTCGTCGGCGATGACCAGAAACCGATTGCGGCGGTTGTGCCGATTCGCGTGGACATCGTGGATCCTGCGGGCTGCGCGTCCGAGTGGAGCGGCTATTACGGTGCGAAGGACGGACTGCTTGATGTGACGCTCAACCTTGCCAAGAATGATCGCGTGGGCCTGTGGCAGATTCGGGCCAAGGAACTGGCGTCTGGCCGCGAATCCATCGCGTATTTCCGCGTTGCGCAGCAGTGAGACGGGCGATTCGGAGTGGCGTTCCGATCCGCCAGGCGAACGGGTGTGCGACAAATTTTTAACCTAGGAGGAAGAAGATGACCATGACGAATGGGCTCCGCTCCGTGGCGGCGGGCTTCGGCGTCGTAGTGGCGCTGGGAATGCAGGGACTGTTGTCGGGGTGCCGCGTGGTTCCTGGCCGGGCCGACGAACCCGACGGAACTGTGTTTTATGTTGCCCCGGGCGGTTCTGACCGGAATCCGGGAACCAGGCGGAGGCCCTTCGCGACGCTTCAGCATGCGCGGGATGTCACGCGGGCACTCAGGCGTGCGGAGACGTCTGCCACGCCGGTTACGGTTCGCCTGTTGGCCGGCATACATGTGCTCGGCGAGCCGCTGGCGTTGACGCCGGAAGACTCCGGTGTGACCTATGAGGCGGCGCCGGGCGCGGCCCCCGTGGTCAGCGGCGGCGTGCGCGTCGGAGGCTGGCGCAAACATAACGACAGGCTGTGGGTGGCGGACGTGCCGTGGCTCTCGCAACAGGCCGAACCGATCGCGCAGCTCTTCGTCAACGGCAACCGGCGCCCGTGCGCCCGCACCCCCGACGAGGGCGTTTATTTCTACACGAAGCGGCTGACGCTGGCGCCAGGCGAGCCGGGGCCGTGTCTGGGGCTGACGTACAACAAAGACGATGCGTTGCCTTGGATCGGGCAGCCGGGCGTGCGCATCGCGCTTTTTCACAACTGGGTGAATTCGTACAACCGCGTGAAGCAGGTCGATTGGGCGAAACGCCGCGTGGAGTTCGCGCGTCCGGCGGGAATTTTCTTCCTCGGCCCAGAGGTGCGCTACTATGTCGAAAACAGTCTGGACGCGCTGGACGCGCCGGGCGAGTGGTACGCCGACCGCGACACGGGCTTGCTGTACTACTATCCGGTGCCGGGGGAGTCGATGTCCCGTGCGGAGGTGGTCGCACCCAAGCTGGTTTCAAGCCTCGTGACGGTTGTCGGCGATTGGGAGAAAAACGCGTTCGTGGAACGCCTGACATTCCGCGGTATTTCTTTCCAGCATGCGGACGCCGACCTTTCGCCGGACTATCCCCACAGCGTGCAGGGCGCGCACACGCAGCGTGGCGCGGTTTTCGCGAAGGGGCTGCGGTTCTCCATCATTGAGAATTGCGAGTTCACGCGGCTGGGCGAGCATGGCGTGTCGCTGCGCGAGGGATGCGTCTCGAACGTCGTGCGCCGGTGCCGCTTCCATGACTTGGGCGGCGGCGGCGTTTATCTTTCCGAGGGCGCGCCCGCCAAAACGGACGGCGGCTACCTGACGGCGCACAACGCGGTCGACAACAATTTCATCCACGACGGCGGACGTGTTTACCGCGCGGCGTGCGGCGTGTTTTTGGGCGGCAGCGCCAGCTACAACCAAATCACGCACAACGAGATCTGCGACTTGAGCTGGATGGGCGTTCATCTCGGCTGGAGTTGGACCGGACGCTCGCCGGCTTACACGCACCACAACGACGTGGGTTACAACCACATCCACCATATCGGCAACGGAGTGCTCAACGACATCGGCGCCATTTACATGCTGGGCGTTTCGCCGGGCACCGTCTTGCACCACAACCGCATTCATGACGTCTCGCGTTTTGAACGCGGGCGCGAAGGCTACGGCGGCTGGGGCATCTATTTCGATGCGGGCAGCTCGCAGATCACCGTGGCGAACAATGTCGTGTACGATACGCGCGACGGCGGCCTGCATCTGCACTGTTACGCGTATCCGTTCGGCGATGTGGTGACAAATAACGTGTTTGCCTTCTCCCGTGACGCGGAGTTGATCCGCAATGCCGTGATGGAGAACGAGGCGCGCCACGTGTTACTGGAGCGCAATATCGTTTTCGGTTCCTCGGCCCGAATGACGGGCGGCGGCAACTGGAGGAAGGGAAGCAACTTCGGCGCGGACCGCAATCTCTACTGGAGCACGTCGACCAACGCGCCCTCGTTTGCGGGCCGCTCCTTCGCCGAGTGGCAGGCCGAAGGCTATGACCGCAACGGCCTCGTGACCGATCCCGGATTTGTGAATGCCGAGTCTCGCGACTTCACGCTGCGGCCGGGTTCGCCCGCGCTGGCGTTGGGTTTTGCGCCGATCGATCTTTCGACCGTCGGCCTGTATGGCGACGCGGCGTGGATGCGCTTGCCGCGCACGATTCAGCACCGGACTTTCGAGGCCGCAGCCGTGCCCGTGAAAGACATGTCGATCCGCCACGGGTTCGAAGAGGAAGCGCCGGGCGATCTGCCGGACTTCGCACGGGTCTTCGAAGAGAATACGCAGGCGGTGGTGCGTGTGGTCGCGGCGGGCGTCGCGGGAGCGACGCAGTGTCTGCGCGTGACCGACGGTCCCGGGCAGAAACATGTCCACGATCCGCACCTCTATTACGAGCGCGATTTCCCGGGGGGACGCTTGCGCGGCGCGTTCGATCTGCGCCACGAGACGGGGGCGATCCTCTCATACGAGTGGCGTGACTGGCCGAGCGGAGACGCCTTTCGGGCCGGACCCCATGTGCGAGTGGACGCCGACGGTGCGCTGGTGGCGGGCGGGAAGAAGCTGCTGACCGTGCCGGCCGGAGAATGGGTTCATGTCGAGGTCCTTTGCAGCACCGGCTCGTCGGCCGATGCCAAGTGGAATCTGACGGTCACGCTTCCTGGCCAAGCCCCGCAGCATTTCGACGGCTTGCCCTGCAGCCCGACATTCAAACGGCTCAACTGGGCCGGCTTCATTTCGCTGGCCACGACGGAAACGGTTTTCTATCTCGACAACGTGGTCGTGGAGAAGCTGCAATAACGCGGCACGGGCGTCTGGAAAAGCGCGATTCTTCTGAACAAGAAGTCAGGAAAGGGGACCGTATGGGTCACGCATGGTTTCGGCGGATGGTTCGGAGCGGGGCTGTTTCGTGGCTGTGTCGGCGTGTGTCGGTGGCCGCGTGCATGGGCTGCATGCCGGCCGGGTACGGCGCGCAGATGCTCGAACCGCGCGTCGAAGCGGTTTCGCCGCCGGCCGGAATCCGGTACGTCAAGGATCCGATCGACGTGGAGATTCAGACGTTTCGCGGGGATGTCCGCCAGCTGTACAACACCAGCCAGTTTGATGAGTTGGAAAAAATTGCTGCGAAGGTGCGCGGGGACAGGTTCGGCAACGGCTCGTGGAAGATCGTGCGGTTCTACGATTCCCTGGAATGCCGTTCGACGGAGCCAGAGAGCATGTGGCGGCTGCACGACCGCATCCACCGGGACTGGATCGCGAAGAAGCCGGACTCCATCACGGCGCGACTGGCCTATGCGGATTATTTCGTCAGCTACGCGTGGTACGCGCGCGGAGAAGGCTTTGCCGAAAGCGTGACCGCCCGGGGCCGTCGGCTGTTTGGCGAACGTCTGGCCTTGGCGCACAAGGTTTTGGACGAGGCCCGTAAGCTGAAGGGAAAGGACCCGTATTACGGCATGGTCGCGCTGTCGGTCGCGCTGGGCGAAGGGCCGTCGAAAGCGGAATATGACGCCATCGTGGACGAGGCGCACGCCGCCGAGCCGAAGTTCTGGGGCTACTTTGCGCGGCGGGCCTTTTCCCTGATGCCGCGCTGGCATGGCAAACCCGGCGAGTGGGAGGCCTTTGCGATGAATTCGGCGGATCTGCCCGACGGGCTGGGCGCGGAGCTTTACGTGCGCATCGTGTTGCACCTGATGGATTGTTACGGCGACATCTTTGTGGAGTCGGACGCCTCGTGGCCCAAGACGCGCGAGGGGCTCAATCTGATGATGGAGCGCTATCCGGACTCTCTGGAGATCGCCAACAAGGCGGCGATGCTGGCCGTCATGGCAAAGGACCGCGACATGGCGCGCAAGGCGTTCGCCCGGATGAACGGCGCCTGCGTCACACAGGCTTGGAGCGGCCCGGAGCATTTTCTGGGTGCCCTGAAGTGGACACAAAAGAGCGAGTGACCGGACGTCTATTGAGGATGGAATGAATATGAGGACATCGGCATCCCGTCGGGATTTTATTCTGAGAACTGCGCTGGCGGGCGCAGCGTTGCCGTTCTCAGGCTGTGTTCACCCTTCGCAACCTGGCCTAAAAAAAGGCGGCGTGCCCCGGTCGTTCGCCGCCGACGGCAACCGCGTGCGGTTTTTCAGTCCGGCGTTTCGCAAGCCGCTGAAACTCATGGCGATCGGTGACACGCATCTGTTTCTTGACGACGCGCGCGGCGAGCCGTTCACGTCGTACAGCGGGCGGATGGCAAAGGCGTATAACCAAACGAAACACTTCAGGACCGGCGCGCCGACGCATCCGCTGGAGAGCTTTGAGAAAACGCTGGCGCTCGCGAAAACAGAGCGGGTGGACCTTCTGGCGTTGGTGGGCGATATTTTCAGCTTCCCTTCTGAGGCGGCGATCGAGTGGGCGTACGCGCAGCTGAACGCCTCGGGGGTCCCGTATCTCTACATCGCGGGCAACCACGACTGGCACTACGAGGGCATGGCTGGGACGGAAACGGCATTGAGGGCGGAGTGGACGGCGAAGCGGCTGAGTCCGCTTTATCAGGGCAACCACCCGCTGATGGGTGCCTGCGAAATCAACGGGGTCCGCTTCGTGGCGATCGACGATTCGACCTATGAGATCCTGCCGGAGCAGTTGGCATTTTTCCGCGATCAAGTTGCGAGCGGCCGGCCGCTGGTGCTGCTGATGCACATTCCGCTCTTTGCGCCGGGACGGGGTGTCGGCTTTGGCTGCGGTCATCCCGAGTGGGATGCGGCGCACGATAAGCATTGGCAGATCGAGCGTCGTCCGCGATGGCCGGAGAAGGGCCATACGCCGACGACGATGGCTTTCCGGCGCGGCGTCTTCGCCGCGCCCAATCTGCTGGGAGTGATCGCGGGCCACATCCATCATCCGTCGCTGGACTGCGTCAACGGGATTCCTCAGCTGGTCGTCGAAGGCAACGCCGCCGGCGCTTATCTCACGGCCGAATTTCTGCCGTCGCCGACGATGTCGTGAAGGGCGGCAACTTCAGAAATCCCAGCGCCGCGGTTTTCGGCCGCTGAGGGCGGAGACTTCGAGCCAGTCGACTTCGACGGGCTGTGCCTGTGCCGGCAAATAGACGCGCAGGATGTTGAGAGGAAAGTCCGCCGGAATATCGGCCCTGATGATTTGCCAGCCGCCGACTTTCACGTCGAACGGCAGTTTCCGCGATCCCGTTGCGCCAGAGGCAAGGCCTTCTATCTGTCCGGGGCCCGCGGCGGCGGCGCGGATCCGCATGCGCACGGCAGCGGGGCCATGGTCGCGGCCGAGCGCGAAGCCGAGGAACGGCGCGGGGCCTGTGCCTCGGACCGTCACGACGCCGTTGGTGAAAGAGACCGCGCAGTTGCGCGCTTTCCAGTCGTGCTGCGACTGCGGGGCGGGCTTGACCTCAGGTTTGGGCTGGATGCCTTCGAGTTCGGGACGGTCGTCGGCGGGATTGAAATTCGGATTCGGGATCGGCAAAACCGCGCGCGTGTCTTTCAGGAAGGCCTCGATACGCGCGTCGAGCGCGTTGACCCGCGCGGGTTCTGCGGCGGCAAGATCGCGTTTTTCCTCCGGATCGTTCGCGAGGTCGAACAGTTTCCAGCGGTGGGCGTCGTTCTCCCCGCCATGGAAAATGCGGATCAGCTTCCAGCCGTCGCAGAGCACCGAGACCGCGGGCGGCAGCCAGTCCGGCGTGCGCGGGTCGTGGGGAAAATAGGTGAAGAGGGCGTCGCGCGGAAGGGGCTTTCCCTGAAGTGCGGGAACGATGCTGATACCATCGAAGCGCAGATTCCCGGCGGGTTTGAGGCCCAGCATCTCCAGCAGCGTCGGGTGGAAATCGATGCTCTGAATCACGGCGTCGCTGCGGCGGCCCCCGGCGACGGCACCGGGCCAGCACACGACGCAGGGCACCCGGACGCCGCCTTCATACAGCGTGGCTTTGCCGCCGCGCAGCGGGGCGTTGCTGGTGGGCGTGGTGCCGTCCACCTCGTTGTACATGTTTCCGCCGTTGTCGGAGAAAAAGACGACGACGGTGTTTTCCGCAAGGCCGAGGCGGTCCAGCGCGTCGAGCAGGGTCCCCACGGCGTCATCCATGGATTCGACCATGGCGGCATAAGTCGGGCAGCGCTGCGGGTCGGAGGAATCGATGCGGGCGCGGTACTGCTCGATGCGGTTCGTCTTGGCGTTGAACGGCGCGTGGACGGAGAACATCCAGTAGTTCAAAAAGAACGGGTGGCTTTGGTGTGCCTCCATGAAGGCGACCGCCTCTTTCGCCATGCGGTCCTCGAGGTGCTCGCCCGGCGCGTTCTCCTTGAAGGCGGGAAACTTCCACGGCGCGACGTAGCTGCCGGCGGGGCCCGGGCCGGCGTAGTGCGGCACGTCCACGTCGAAGCCTTGCTGGAGCGGCGAGTAGGGCTCCGCTCCCAGATGCCATTTGCCGAAGTGTCCTGTGGCGTAACCTGCTTCTTTGAGCGATTCCGCCAGGGTTTTGTATTCGGTCTTCAGCCGCG
Organism: Kiritimatiellia bacterium; assembly: GCA_035353175.1. GTDB lineage: Bacteria > Verrucomicrobiota > Kiritimatiellia > RFP12 > UBA1067 > DAOPZC01. The sequence goes on from DAOPZC010000072.1 coordinate 16,567, forward strand.
TGGCTGAGACGCAGGCGGTGGCCTTGTTGCTGGAGGGGCGAGCGGGGCCCGGCGACGGCTGCAGGATGACTTCCGGCTGGTGGCAGACGGGAGAGGTGATGCCGATCCGCGCGGGGTGGAGCCCGGTCATGATGCTGGCGCGGGTCGGGGAGCAGAGCGGGCTGGCTGAATAGGCGCGTGTGAAGGTCATGCCGCGCCGGGCCAGCCGCTCCAGATTGGGCGTGCGGTAGAATTTCGTTTGCCCGTACAGGGTGGTGTCGGCCCATCCGAGGTCGTCGGCTAGAATGAACAGCAGATTGGGTTTGTCCACCCGCGCCGGCGCCGCGTCGGAGGACGCGGGGACGGACAGCCCGAAGGCGAGAATGCAGGCCAGTCCACACCGCTTCGTGAGTATCATAACTGTGTGCTCCAACCGTGTGCGGTCTGGCCCGATGGCTTACCGCTGTCTTTTCTGGACTTTCATTTCGCGGGCGCCGGTGTAGGGCGGGTGTTCGAAGGGAACGGGCACGGCCGTCACGCGCGGATCGCCGGCCGTTTTCAGGCGGTCCATGAGGTCTGCGGCCAGCCGCGCCTTCTGCTCCGCAAAGGCCGGATCGCCGGCGAGGTTCCGCGTCTGGTCGCGGTCGGTGCGCAGGTCGTACAGCTCTTCGGCGGGACGCTTGCCGAAAGCGCGCTGATAGTGCCACTGCCATTCGGACGTGTCGCGGTGCAGCACGAGCCACGCCTTGGTAGGGCTGGCGTCCATGTCGGGGAAGGCGCAGAACGTGTCGCTTTCCAGCTGTTGCGCGGTGAGCGCGCCGGTTGTGTCGGCGGCATAGGGGGCGCCCATGGGCCAGCGGTCGGGGGCGAAGTTGCGGACGTAGAGAAAGTCCGGGGTGTGCAGCGCGCGCATGGGATAGGGCAGGCGGCCCTCGCGCGCTTCCGCGACATGCCGCTCGCGGCCGGTGATGACCCACGTGCGCGACGGATCGATTTGCCCGATTTTCGCGGACCGCAACAGCGGGAGCAGGGAACGCGCCGTCATGCCGGCCGGGGGCGCGACACCGCCGATCTCCAAGAACGTCGGCGCGAGGTCGGGCAGGCTGACGAGGTCATCGATCACGCGTCCGGCCCGGCCTCCGGGCCAGCGGATCACCAGGGGGACGGCGGTGCCGCAGGAGTAGAGGTTGCATTTGCCGTCCGGCACGCCGGGGAAGCCGTGGTCGCCGCTGAGGACCACGGCCGTGCGCTCGAGTTCGCCCGATTCTTCCAGTCGTTTCATCAGCACGCCCACACAGGCGTCGACCGCCTGGCACTCGCCCAGGTAGTCGGCCACGTCCTCCCGCACGTCGGGCACATCGGGCATCGGCTTCGGGAGTTTTCCCCTGAGCGTGTCGGGCTCGATGCCCCAATGCTTTTTGCCGGACCCTTTCACCCAGGTCCGGTGCGTGGTGGTCGGGCCGAAATAATAGAGCCAGGGCTGCCCCGGCTTGCGGTCGGCGAGGAACGCGTCGAAGTTGTCGCGCACCTGCCTCAGGATTTCCTGGTGGGCGGCGGCCGCGTCGAGCCCCGCGGCGAGGCGTTTCTCGGTCTCTTCCGAAAAATTGTTCGGGGCACGCCCCGCCTTTTCGTAGGCGTAGCGCTGCTCGCCGAACGGGGCGTCGGCGGGGGTGCCGGGGCTCCAGACTTTATAACTCTTGCCGATGTGGTAGCCTGCGTCGCGCAGCAGCAGGGGAAAAGAGGGGATGGCGGGATCCCAGACCGCGCCGATGAGGATCGCGCCGCGGCCGGTGTCGAAGAAGTGGCGGCCGGAGAAGAGCGAACTGCGGCACGGCGTGCAGCTTGGCGCGCTGACGAAGGCGTTGCGGAAAAGGACGCCTTCGCGCGCCACGCGGTCCACGTGCGGCGTTTTGATGACGTCATTGAACGAGGGGACCTTGTCGACCGGCGCATACGCGCTGGCGTAACGCCCCCAGTCGTCCGCGAAGACGAACAGGATGTTTAACCTGGACTGCGATTCGGCGGCGCGGACCTGGAGTCCCGCCGCGAAACAACACAACAAAATCGTGCATAACCGGCGTATGTTCATGACTTTTCTCCCTGCATGCAACAAACGTATGAACGTCGGCCCGCGAACGATATTGCCGGCGGCGTCAAACCGCTCAACGGGTGCTTTTCACCACGCCGTAGCCGCGGCGGGGCACGATCTCCGCGTTGCCGAAGTGTTCCAGCTGCAACGCTTCCATGGCGCGCGCGGCTTTTGCGACCATCAGGCAGGTGCCGCCGGTCCGTAGCGCGGCGTGCGCGGTCCGCAGGAACAACTCCGCGATGCGGAAATCGGAATAGTAGGGCGGGTTGCCGGCGAAGAGGTGGAAGCCCGTTTTCACGGTTCCCTCGTCGGAAAGGACGAGTTCCGCCTTTTCGATGCCCGTCGCGGCGAGGTTTCGGTGCGTGGCGGACAGCGCGCGCGCATGCGAGTCGATGAAGGTCGCGCGGACGGTGGGCTGGCTTTTGGCGGCCAGGATGCCGACGATGCCGCAGCCGCAGCCCATGTCCAGCACGCGCTGGTTGGGCTGGAGTTCGCGGGCTGCAACCTCGGCCAGGGCCAGCCCGCCCGCATCGGGGCGGCGGTGGCAGAAAACGCCGGGGAGGGAGACGAGGGTGCAGACTTCGCCGCCCGGCACGGAGGCGGTGAAGGAGGCGCTGAAATCGCGCCGTCGGGCGAGCGCGCCCTGTTTGCGGACGGTCGCGCAGGAGGTGCCGCCTTTATCGAAGTGGACGGAGATGTTGCCGAAGATCGCGCGGATCTGTTTGAAAAGCGGGCCGGATTCCGCCTCGCAGGCGATGACGCAGGTGCCGCCGTCCACGAGGTTCTCGCCGATGTCCTCCAATTGGTCGAGGATGAGTTCGCCGGTCATGGTGCCGGGAGTCGCCATGAAAAACGCGGCGTCGTAAGGCCCGGCGGGGATCGAGGCCGTACAGGCGACATTGAAGCGGGGCGAGCGGTCCGGAGCGGGGCTCTCGATTTTGGTGCCGGCCGTGCTGACGTAGGGATCGTGGCTGAAAGTGAACGTGAACCGGTTGGCGGCGAGGTTGCGGAGAATGGCGCGGGCGTGATGCAGGTCGAACGCGTGGCAGGTGACCCTGCATTCCGGGAATCTCAAGGCCGCCGCCATCGCGGCGGCCCCGGTCCGGTTGCCTGCGACGAGAAGGGCGCCTGGGGCGGAGGCGAGACGCGGCAGGCTTTCAAGCAGCAGCGTTTCAGTCAGGTGGAGCCCGGAGTGGGAGACGACGGAGAATTCCCCTCCCAGGAACGGCTCGTTTTTCACTTCGCTGGTCGGCAGATCGGTAATACGGATGACGTGCATGTGGCTCTCCCGGAAGGTCAGAAAAATGCGCCGAGGTCCAGCACGGGAAGCTCTCGGGCTCCCAGCCGGCGTGCGGCGGCACAAAGGTCGTTGTCGTTGCTGGCCAAGAGGACGGGGATCTCCGGCGACGCGGACTTGAAAAAGCGGATGTTGTCAAGGATCACGCCGTCGGCGCGGTGCTCGCCCTGCCCGCCCGAATAGGTGACCCGCACGTTCGGCGCCGCCTGCGTGTCGCTGCGGGTGTGGCCGTCAAAGACGATCCAGACCCGCAGCGACGGATTGGGCGCGGCGATGCGGGCGATGTCTTCGGTCAGGAGCCGGCGCTTTTCGGCCTCGGTCAGGGCCGTGCCGCGCGCGGGGTTGTAGCGCGTCGGCAGCCCGAACAGGACGTTGTGGCCGTCGACCAGCAAGATGGCCGGCTCGTGGCCTGCGAGCGCCCGGCCAAGCAAAGCGAGCGCAGCCGAGCCATGCCGCGGCGCCTCGTCGCCGTCGCCCGGGGGCGGCGGCACGCCGAGCGCCTGAACGGCGGCTAAGCGCCTCTGGTACCCTTGGCGGATGCGCGCGATGGCCGCGTCATCGAGCACGCGCAGAGACGCGAACAGGTCGGGCATGTCGCGCAGGCGCGGCAGGTCATTGTCGCCGGCCGCATGGATGCGTGCGAGGAGGGCCTCTTCGAGCGGCGTGGCTGGTGCGTCCGGCTCGAGCAGTCCCGCGAGCCTGCGGATTTCCTCGCCGAGGGCGGCATCGGCGGCTTTGAGCTCCGGCGTCTGACGCAGCGCGTTGCGGAGCGCGGAGCGGACTTCCTTGTGAAGGTGTTCCAAACGCTCCAGACGTTCGGCGAGTATGGCGCGGTTACCGCTGTGGCGGTCGGCTTCGCTCTGTTTCCGCAAGGCGGTTTCGGCCTGCGTGATGAGATCGTTCTGCGGGCCCGGATTGATCGAGGACCGCTCCACCGCGCGGGCATTGGCGAGCCAGCCGTGGAATTCTTTCGCGAGCGCCAGATCGAGCGCTGCGACCAAACGCTCTTCGCGGCGCGACGTTTCGCGCGCGAGTTCGGCAGTCGCCTCTTCCAGCGCCTGCGTCTTCTGGCGCAGCGCGGCTTCCGCCGCCGCGGACTTCTGCTGGGCGGCGGCAAGCTTCTCCTCGCTCTTCTTCAGCTGGACGGTGACCTGCGATAGGCGGTCGTCCACGCCCTTGAGCCGCCGGTGTTCCGTCTGCAGGTCGCGGATGCGGTTCTCCAGCCGTTCTTTCTGTTCCCGCCACACCCCGCTCGTCGGCGCCGCTGAGTCTGAGGGGGCGCTGCCGAGCAGTCCGGCAAGATCGGCGAACAGCTCTTGCAGCCGCGCAAGGGCTTCGCTGGGATTGAGGAGGAGAAACGGCTGAGGCAACTGCAGCCAGCTCTCGGCCTTCGTCCGCACCTCTTGGCGCGGGTCGAGCAAGAGCGCGACCAGCAAAGCGGGGCTGCCCAGAAGCGTGGCCAGCGCGTGACGGGATTCTGAAAGGGCGTCAGGCGTGAGCAGCCCGGTCAGAGAGGGACACCGGGAATGGTTGGCGATCGCGCGCCTCAGGGCATCGGAGACCTCAGTTGCGCCGCAGACGATCTGCTGAATGCGGGCGCGAACAGCCGGACCGTTGCCGGCGCGGAAGCCGCCGGTCCTGAAGGCCGGTTCCGTGGCGACGAGCACCGACAACTCGGCATCGGAGAGCAGCGCGACGAGAAGCTGGAGTTCCTTTTCGCAAGCAGGCGGCAACGGTGTGGCACAGAGTGACATGTCAGATAATACGCATCATAAAAGAGAATCCGCTTGCAGGCAATCCGATATTACGGAAAGCCCGCATGGGCCGCCATCGGGCGCATCTCCGTTTCACTTGCTTGGGTCAGGCGGCTGATGCCATCCACAGGG
>DAOPZC010000073.1:0-20613 GCA_035353175.1 Kiritimatiellia bacterium
GGCATCGACTGCGGGCGCGGCACCAACCTCGCGTTCCGCGTGCTGGGCGCGCCGTGGCTGCGCGCAGAGCCGTTCTGCGACCTGCTGGCGCGGAAGCGCCCCGCCGGCGTGACGTTCCATCCCTGCCGCTATGTGGCGGGCGCGGGGCCCTATGCCGGCCGCGAGCTCGACGGCGTCCGCCTGACGGTGACCGACCCCGCCCGCTTCAGGCCGGCCGAGGTTTCTCTGACGCTCCTGCGCGCGTTCGGCGAGGCGTACGGCACGGCGCGCGTCTGGCGCCACAAGGGGGTTCGCCCCGCGTGGCTCGACAAGCTCTACGGCACCGGACGGGTGCGGGCCTTTCTTAAAACGGACGCGCCGCTCGAACCGCTTTTCAGCGAATGGGCGAGCGGGCGGCGCGCTTTCGCCGCGGCGCGCCGCAAGGCCTTGCTGTATACCTGAGGCCGCCGGCGCGCGCGTTTTTTCGCTTTTTGCTGTGTTGACCCGGCTTGTCAAAGTCGCTAAACTCACCACTCTTTTAAGGGCGGCACGTGCCTGTTACGTGCGGCGCGGAGGTCTTCTCCGCAAAGGAGCAAGAGATGAAGGCAACACAATCCGCAAACCCGCTGGTCGATGACGCGACGTTGTTGAAGGGGTACGCGGACCAGATTCGCGCGACGGGGAAGATCGATCCGGCCCTGTACGAGAAATACAACGTCAAGCGCGGCCTTCGCAATGCGGACGGGACAGGGGTGCTGGTCGGCCTGACCTGCATCGGCAGCGTGCACGGCTACATGATTTCGGAGAGCGAGAAGGTCTCCGTGCCCGGGCAGCTTTTCTACCGCGGCATCAACGTCTCCGACCTGGTGAACGGCTTCCAGAGCGAGAAGCGCTTCGGGTTCGAGGAGAGCGCCTACCTGTTGCTGTTCGGCGAGCTGCCGGACGCGCGCGAGCTGAAGACCTGGAACGACCTGCTGGACAGCTACCGCCGGCTGCCGGACGGCTTCAAAGAGGGCGCGATCATCCGGTCGCCGGGCAAGGACATCATGAACAGCATCGCCCGCGCGGTGCTGATGGCGTACACGTATGACCCCGAGCCCGACAAGCTGGACATCGAGACGACGCTGCGGCAGAGCATTGAGCTGATCGCGCAGTTTCCCACCATCGCGGCTTACGCCTATCAGGCCAAGGCCCACTACCACATGGGGCAGAGCCTGATGATGCGCTACCCCGAGAAGGGCAAGGGGACGGCCGAGAACTTCCTGATGCTGACCCGCGAGGACGGCATGTACACGCAGCTCGAGGCCGAGCTGCTCGACCTCTGCCTCGTGCTGCACGCCGAGCACGGCGGCGGCAACAACTCGGCCTTCACCACGCACGTGGTGACCTCGTCGTTCACCGACTCCTACGCCGCCATCGCGGCCGCGACGCTCTCGCTCAAGGGGCCCCGCCACGGCGGCGCCAACCTGCGCGTGATGAGCCAGATGCGCGAGATCAAGGAGCACGTCGAGCACTGGGACAGCGAGGGCGAAGTCGCGGACTACCTGACCAAGATCCTCAACAAGGAGGCGGGCGACGGCACGGGGCTGATCTACGGGCTGGGACACGCCGTCTACACCCTTTCCGACCCGCGCACCGACATGCTGCGCGAGAAGGCGCGGACGCTCGCCAAAGCCAAGGGCCGCGACGAGGAGATGGCGCTCTACGAGATGATCGAGCAGATCGGCCCCCGCATCTTCAACAAGAACCGCGCCAAGCCGCGCGACCTGTGCGCGAACGTGGACTTCTATTCCGGCTTCGTCTACGACATGCTCAATATCCCGATCGACCTCTACACGCCGATCTTCGCGATCTCGCGCGTGGTCGGCTGGTGTGCGCACCGGATGGAGGAGCTGCTCAACGGCGGGCCGATCATCCGCCCGGCCTACAAGGCCATTTTCGAGCAGCGCCCGTACCGGCCGATGGAAGAGCGCAAATAGGCGTTGGCGAGGCGAAGCCCGAAACGAGGTGCCCGGATGGAAATACGGAACTACAAACCGACCATGCGGTACCGTCCCTACGGTGCCAAGACCGACGTGCTCGTCTCGATGCTGGGCATCGGCGCGATGCGCCTGCCGATGGTGGACGGCAAGATCGATGAAGCGCGCGCCATCGCCCTGATCGAAACCGGACTCGAAGGCGGCATCAACTACGTCGACACGGCTTACGTCTATAACGACGGCGAGAGCGAACGGGTGGTCGGGCGCGCCCTGAACAACGGCTGGCGCGACAAGGTGTACGTGGCGACGAAGATGCCGGTCTGGGAGCTCGAAAAGCCCGGCGACCAGGAGGCGCGCCTGCGCACGCAGCTGGCGCGCCTGCAGACGCCGCAGATCGATTTCTATCTGCTGCACTCGCTCAACAAGCGCTACTGGAAGAACGTGCTCAGCTCCGATTCCCTGGCGTGGCTCGACGAGGAGAAGCGGCGCGGCCGCATCCGTTTCGCGGGATTCTCCTTCCACGACGATTTCGAGATGTTCAAGTCGATCATCGACGCGTACGACTGGGATTTCTGCCAGATCCAGTACAACTACGCGCAGCACGATATCCAGGCGGGCACGAAGGGGCTGCAGTACGCGCACGACAAGGGGATCGGCGTCGCCATCATGGAGCCGCTGTTCGGCGGCTTCCTGACGGGGCCGCAGCTGCCGCCGGACGCGAACCTCCTCTTTGAGGAATACGGCGTCAACCCCGTGTCGAGCGCGCTGCGCTGGATCTGGAACCAGCCCGAGCCGGCCGTGGTGCTCAGCGGCATGAGCGACAAGAACCAGATGAAGGACAACCTGCGGGCGGTCGAGACCGCTGACGCGGGCGTGCTCACCGAGCGCGAGAAGCAGGTGCTCGAGAAGGTCTGCCGCTACATGCGCGAGAACGTGCCGATCCCGTGCAGCAAATGCGGCTATTGCCTGAAGAGCTGCCCGGTGGGGGTGAAGATCCCGCTCATGTTCGACATCTACAACAAGCATCTGCTCGTGGGGCGCAAGCACACGCTGCAGCCGGCGCTTTACAAGAGCGTGATGCAGAACGAGAAGGCGTCCGCCTGCATCCGCTGCGGCGAGTGCCGGAAGCACTGCCCGCAGTCGATCGACATCCCTTCCTGGCTGGCGAAAGTGGCGGCGGAATTCGAAGGGGGAACAGCCAAATGACGAATACAACCGGAGAGCTCGCCACGCAGGCCGTGGCGGTCGTGGTGCAGAAGCAGGTGGGCGAGGTCACCCAGGCGCTCGCCACCGAGGTGGACAACGGCCGCGAGCTCGTGAACGTCGCGCTGCGGTGGTTCGCGGAGAACGGACTCGCGTTCCTGGTGAACCTGCTGGTGGCCGTGCTGTTGCTGATCGTCGGCGCGCAGGCGATCCGGCTGCTCACGCGCGCCACGCACAAGGCGCTGGCGAAGACGGGGCGCGTGAATTCCCTGCTTCAGAATTTCCTGTGCAGCGTCGTGAACAAGGCCGCGTGGGTGATGCTGCTCATGGTCGTGCTGCAGCGCCTGGGCGTCAACATCGCGCCGCTGATCGCGGGCCTGGGGGTCACGGGGTTCATCTTGGGCTTTGCGTTCCAGGAGTCGCTGGGCAATCTGGCGGCCGGCATGATGGTTGCCATCAACCAGCCGTTCAAGGTCGGGGACTACGTGTCGGTGGGCGGCATGGAAGGTTCGGTCGTGGAGCTGAACATGATGGCCACGACGCTGGCGACGGGCGACAACAAGAAAGTGGTCGTGCCCAACAAGGTCGTGTGGGGCACCGCGATCACCAACTACACGGCGACGGACAAGCGCCGCGTGGATCTGGGGATCGGCATCGCCTACGGCATGGATATCGCCAAGGCCAAGCGCATCGCCCGCGACGTGCTGTGCGCGCACCCGCTGGTGCTGAAAGATCCGGCGCCGCAGGTCGAGGTCCTCACGCTGGGCGATTCCGCCGTGAATCTGGTGCTCCGGCCTTGGAGCAAGCCGAAGGACTACTGGACCGTCTACTTCGAGGCGATTCAGGCGGTGAAAGAGGCGTACGATAAGAACGGCATCGAGATCCCGTTCCCGCAGCTTGAAGTCCGCATGAAGGGCTAGCGGCGGCGCCCCCGGACCTGAAGGACCGGCAGCAGAACGCGCAACGCCGAAGGATGATCCTTCACCGTTGCGCGCGCCTTCCGAAGCACACGCCTCAGTTCATCATGCTGTGGATCGGCGCGGGAATGTGCCCGCCACGGTTCACAAAGACTTCCGCGCCCTCGGGGCTGGCCGACTGCGTCACCACGCCCGCGCCGAACAGGCCGCCGAAATCCACGAACTCGCCGGGCTTCGCTCCGGGAACCGGAATCACGCGCACGCCCGTGGTCTTGCGGCTGGTGATGCCGATGGCCGACTCGTCCAGAATGATGCCGGCCACGGTCTCGGCCTTGGTGTTGCCGGGCAGCAGGATCATGTCGAGGCCGACGGAGCAGACCGCCGTCATGGCCTCCAGCTTCTCCAGCGTCAGCGTGCCGTCCGTGACGGCTTTCGAGAGCGCGTGGTCCTCCATCACGGGGATGAACGCGCCGGAGAGTCCGCCCACCGCGCTGGAGGCGAAGGCGCCGCCCTTCTTGACCGCGTCATTCAGCAGCATCACGGCGGCGGTGGTGCCGGGCGCGCCGATCAGGCGCACGCCCATGCTCTGATAGATCTCGCCCACGGAGTCGCCCACGCGGGGGGTCGGGGCGAGCGACAGGTCCACGACGCCAAAGGGGATGCCCAGGCGGTCCGCGACTTCGCGGCCGATCAGCTCGCCGGTGCGGGTGACGCGGAACGCGGTGTGCTTGATCTCCTCGGCGATCTCGTCCAGCGTCGCTTCGGGGTCGAGCTGCACCAGGCGGTCCACGGCGCGTTTGACCACGCCCGGCCCGCTGACGCCCACGTTGATGACGCATTCCGGCTCGCCGGGGCCGAGCATCGCGCCGGCCATGAAGGGGTTGTCTTCCGGCATGTTGGCGAAGACCACGATCTTCGCGCAGCCGAACCCGCGCGCGGCGCGGCTGGCTTCGGCGGTTTCGATGACCTTGCGCGCGATCAGCTTGACCGCGTCCACGTTGATGCCGGCCTTGGTGGTGCCGACGTTGAAGGAGGAACAGACGCGCCGGGTCGCGGTGAGCGCCTGCGGCAGCGACTCGATCAGCGTGCGTTCGCCGGGCGTGATGCCTTTCTGCACGAGCGCGGAGAAGCCGCCCAGCAGATCGATCTTCACGGCTTCGGCCGCGGCGTCAAGCGCCTGGCAGAGCTTCACGGCGGTTTCGACCGTGTGGCCCTCCAGCAGGATGCTGGCCGGCGAGACGGCGATGCGCTTGTTGACGATCGGCAGGCCGTATTTGTCGCTCACCTCGTTGCAGAAGCGCACCAGGCTCCCGGCCTTTTCGACGATGCGCTCGTAGACCGCCTTCACCAGCTTGTCGGGATCCGGGTTGGCGCAGACGTTCAGATTGATGCCGAGCGTCACGGCGCGCACGTCGAGGTTTTCCTCGCGCACCATGCGGATGGTCGAAAGAACGGCTTGTCTGGCTAACATAGGAGGGCACCTGATTAGGGTTGGGGAGGTTCTGCGTTGGGTTGACCGACGGGCGACGGGGACTATTTTCCGATGAGGCTCTTGATGGGGCCGATCTCGTTGGTGGCGCGGAAGATGTTCTCATGGCAGAGCAGCCCGGTCAGGCCGAGTTTGGCCATCGCCTCGCGGAAGCGCTCCTGGATCATGCGGAAATCGACGGCTTCCGGCACCACGACCTGCGCGATGTAGACGACCCGGCCGTCCTCCTCCTCGACCATCCAATCTTCGATGTTGACCCCGTGCTCCACCAGAAACGAGGTGATGGCGAAAATGGTGCCGGGCTTGTCTTTGCCGCGCGTCATCGTGACGAAGCGCGAGCCGGTCGGCACGACGGGAGGCTTGATCTCGGGGCTGTCGAGCACCGTGACCACGGCGTCGGATTCAAGCGTCGAGTCGAGCAGCGCGCGCAGCGTCTCGGGGCTGACCTGGCGCGGGTGCTCGGAGGTGAAGACCAAGTTGAAGAATCCGTCGATCACGGTCTGGCGGATGCTGCCGATGTTGCCCTCGAGCGAAAAGACGGCCCGCGTGACGTCGCGCAACAGGCCGACGCGGTCGGGCACGAGCACGGAGGTGATGAAGCGCCGGCAATCCGGCTGGCAGGGTTCTTGCATGGTTCCCCCGTTGAACAAAAAAACCCCGAAAAACAACAGCGCCGGTTTTCGAGGTTTCAGATGGAGCCAACGATCCGGATCGAACGGACGACCTGATCATTACGAATGATCTGCTCTACCAGCTGAGCTACGTTGGCTTAAAAAAACGGAAGTAACTATACTTTATCGGGCCAAAAGAAGTCAAGCGCCCTCTCCGATAAAAAAAGTGCGCGAGGGGGGTTGACGGATGAGGGGCTCTTCTGGCATACTACTTTCCTCTTTTGCACCCGTGGTGGAATTGGCAGACACGTAAGATTCAGGTTCTTATGTCGCAAGACGTGGGGGTTCAAGTCCCTCCGGGTGCACCATAAAGTTCTTTTCTCAGGCACTGCCCCCTTCGTCTATCGGCTAGGACATCAGGTTCTCATCCTGGAAAGAGGGGTTCGACTCCCCTAGGGGGTGCCAATCAAAAGAACCTGTTGAATACCAGCGGTTTACAACGACCGCTGGTTTTTCTTTTTGGTCTCTTTTTTTATTGAAAATTATGGCTCAATTATGGTTAAATAGTGACCGTCAATCAACTTAATGCAAGTTAATCGGAGGTCGCGTTATGTCCCTCTACAGACAACCGGGTTGCAAAAATTGGACGTTTCAAATCTGGACGGCGGACCGGAAGCGGATTCGCAAGTCGACCGAGACACCGGACCGCGCCAAGGCCGAAATCATTGAGAGAACTTTCCTCATGGCGATCAAAGGTCAGGCCGAACCGAGCCGCCTGCACGCCATGCTGGATGCCGTGTGCGGGGTCAAGCCCACCGCCACGAGCATCGACGATGTCTGGCCCCTGTATACCGATTGGCTCAAAACGTCCGGACGCGAGCTGACCAAGCAGTCGCTGGCCAACCGCGCCGTGTCCGTGCGCCGGTTCGCAAAATGGACGCACGAAAGCTATCCGGCGGCCGTCACGCTGGAAGCCGTCGACCGGGCCGCGGCGACCGCGTTCGCAACCTATCTTGCCGGCACGGGCGCGAAGGGCAAGACGCGCCAGAACATCATCGGGGATCTGTCCATCGTGTGGGGCGCTCTCAAGCGCACGCGGGACGGTCTCAACAATCCCTGGCCGCTGGTGCGTCCGGAGGCGAATGACAGCGAGCGCGGCAAGGCTTTCACGCGGGAACAGGAAACCGCACTTCTGAAAGCAGCCAAGAATACCGGCAAGGGGTGGTATCTGGCCTGCCAGATCGCCCGCTACACCGGCCTGCGGTACAGTTCGGTGGCGCGGCTGAAATGGGAGGACGTGGACTTGGAGGCGGGCGTGATCCGCCACACGCCGCCAAAGACCAAACGGCACAACATCACGGTGACCATTCCCCTCGCGAAACCGCTGCATGAGGAGATCAAAGCCGCGCGGGCCGAGGATACGAAGGCCACGCACGTTTTACCGCTTCACGAAAAGGCCTATCAGTACCGGAAGCTGAAAAGCGGGCCGGGGGCGTTCGTTACGGTTCTTAAGGCCGCAGAGATTGACGACAACCTTTACACGTTCCACAGCTGGAGGCACACGTTCCGCACCAGGTTGAGCGAGGCGGGGGTGGCGGACGATCTGGCTAAACGGCTGGGGGGATGGACCGAGGACACGACAGCGGCCCGCTACGACCACGCTGAGCGCATCGCAGAACTGCGCGCGGCCATCGAGAAGGCACATTAGGGGAGTTTTGCCCTCGCAAACCTCACCCCACGTTAGTTTCGCGACAAGTAGTTCTTGGATCCCGCATATTTGAGCGACATCGGCCTCTTTTTCGGAACCAGCCTTTCATAGTAGAGACGCTTCACTAATGCCGCTTTAAAGGCAACGGGCCAGCCCTTTAATAGAGGGCCGGCCCGTTGTGCGTTAATCAATTGAGCCCTTTTCTCGCTTACTGGGAAGCGGGGGCGGCGCAGGTGCCGTCTGCGCAGGCGGCGTTGGTGGACGCGGCCGGGGATGCCGCAGAGGCCGTGGCCGTGGCCTTGCTCTTGAACATGCCGCCGAGAAGCTGGCCGAGGTAACTGAGGGCGGAGTCGCCCATCGGCACCTGGAGCGAGGGGTCGGTCTTGTTGCCGGAGGCGATGGAGTCAGCGCCGCCCTCGATCTGCTGATCGTTGACACCGATCTGGAGCGAGCGGGGATAGGTGGAGGTTTCCAGACTCTCGGGCTCGTTGATCCGGAACGTGCAGTCCTTGAAGGTCAACGCCTGGCACCGCGTGCGCGTGAGGCAGCCGGTCGCCCCGAGCATGAGGGCGCACAGGAGGATGCAGCCCGCGCCCTTGAACAGCGGCTCGACGTAATCGGCCAGCAGACCGGTCTTGGCGAGTTCCTTCTGGGTCGCCTTGGCGTCGGCCCCGACCGCCCAAGCGGCCAGCAGGCGTTCGCGGGCGCGGATGACCGCGTCCTTCATGACGGACACCTCTTCCGGCGAGACCGCCTTGTCGGCGAGGATGTCGTTGAACAGCCCGGACAGTTCCGCGAGGTGTTCCGCCGTCTTCCGCGCCTTGTCGATGTTCGACGGGTTGATCCGGTCAACCCACTTGTTGAGCAGCGCAGCCAGGATGCGCTCGATGGGCAAGGCCGAGAAGACGGCCAGCCCCAGTTTAACCAGTACCGATGTCAGCATGTTCATACCTTCCCTTTCTGTTTGCACAAAAAAACCGCGCCGGAAGGATCTCGCAAGGACCGGCGCGGCCCGCGCCCCTCACCCGAGGGGGCGGCAATCTGAATCAATCAACCGCCGTGGCGCAGAACCGCCTGCAGGACAAGCGAACCCGCGCCGACCAACACCGAAATGAGGAGCGCCGTACAGACGTACGTCAGGGCGTTGGCAATGCGCTCGCAACGGTCAATCCGCACGAGGACCGGCTGCCGCCCTTCGCGGCCGACGTAGATTTCCTTTTCCACGCGGTCGCATTGGGCCGTGAGGCCTTCGACGGGTTTCTTCTGGATGCATTCGTGAGGGGCCACGGGCTTCCTCCGGAGTTAGAGCGAGTTGGTGACCACTGACGGGCTGACGTAGAGCAATGACCGGTCAGGGGTGCCGTTCTGTCCCGTGAAGTGAACGCTCCTGATAGCGGGGTCCGGGGTCAGCGTGTCTGTCAGCCAAAGCAAGTTCATGTCCTGATAGACGTAAATCTGGAACATCGAATCGCCCATCGTGGACCAGGTGTAACCCGCCGCAGTCCCACTGAATGCGGTAATCGGGAACGTCAGCTCAGGACAATCCACGCCGCCGAACTCCCAGTGTGACGGCACGTCGACAATCTCGTAAACCTTGAACACGCCGTTTTCGAGGCGGGCGAACTTGCGAGGGTTGAGGTAGTCGCGCAGAACGGCCCCGCCCCCCGTGGCAACATAGTTGGTGGTCACCGTCAGGATGTCGGGGTAATCCGTGCGCGTCATCGTCATGGCGCCCCAGTAGTAGTTCCCAATTCCGGACGACAAACTGAAGCCCGAGCCGCCGACGCTCTCGCTTGAATAACAGCCGGCAGAGCCAAACGGATCCATGCCGTTCAGCAAGCCGACGCCGGAGGTGCCCATGCCGTTATCGAACGCTCCGACCTGGTAGCCTGAATCCGGCACGTATACCAGCCCGTTCATGCCGTCCATAACCAGCGTTTTCGGCAAGCCGGGAATGACCAGATTCGACGCGCTGAACGCGGTCGAGTACATGCCGCCGTTGTCCACGTCCATATACCCGTTCAGAACCCACGCATACGAAGGCGTGCGGTTCGTCGTACAGATCATCCGGTATCCTTCGGAAGGCAGCTCGGCGCGGCGGGCGAGGCCCCATTTCAGGATGTCGGAAAGCTCGATGCGGGCATATCCGGCAAGGGCGGCGAGGACGAGAGCGGTGAACAGCAGCGTTTGTTTCATGGTGGACTCCTTTATTGTTGGGGTTGTTGCGGAAGATAGGTCAGGCCCGGCAGGTTCTCGCCGTTCCAGCCGGGGGCGTGCAGGCCGGGGGCGTGCTTGATGAAGCGTCCGCCCTCGATGGGAAAACTCGCATAACACTTCCAGGCGTCGGCCGTGGGGGATGCGAAGGGAATGGCCTCGGCGACGTATTCAACGCCGCCGGCCGTCACGGTAATGACCGAGTTGCCGGTCTTGATCGCTTGCGCGAAAATAGAAGTTGCAGACATGGGGGGCTCCTTTGGAGAAGTTCGTTAGTGCGTTAGTTCATGAGTGCATGAGTTGGGGGTGGTCAGCCGTTGGCAAAACTTTGAAGCGGGACACACACGTCATCGCACGCGTCGCCGCCGGTCTCGCAGTTGAGCGCGTTTTCGAAATGGTCGACTGCCTGCGCCAAGGCGGATTTCTGTTGAACCGCGTCTTTGGTGTAACCGCACAGTTCGGACAGCACGTAGTAGAACAGCGCGGACTCGAACTTCGGCAGCAGCGGGACATCCGCAGCCGCCAGAGGCAAGAAGCGTTTGAGCCCGTTGACGTGCAGCGTGAGCGGGGCCACAGGCAACGGGGCCAGCCGGATACGCTTGACCGGCAGGGGCGGCAGGTCGGCCGTCGCACCGTCGGCAAGCTGGACAAAGGCCACGGGCGTTCCCGGAGCGTCGGCGTAGATCGCCGCGAAGTCGGCCTCGCGCACTTCGGAGAGCGGCAGCAACGCGCCGCCCGCGATGCGCACCGAGCGGATGACATCCATCTCGGTCGGCAGATCCACGGCCACGGAGCCCGCCGCCACCTCGACAACCGCGTTGGCGATCCTGATGTCGCGGTGCGGATAACGCTGCCACGCGTAGAGATACCAACGGTTGAGGATAGCCAGGCCGATGTCTGCGGCCGTGATCGGGACCGTGCCCGCGTCCGCCGTGATCCCGCCGCCGATCGACAGTGAGCCGATCCCCATCGTCGAAACGATGGAGGTCGTTGTCCCGTCCTCGACAAGCCCGGCCTGCTTGCAGGCGTTCGATACGATTTCCCCTGCGGTCATGGCTGTTTCCTAAGAGAGCCCACCGCCCGCCCACGACAACAGAGAAACGCGGGACGGGCGGCGGGGGTACCCATGAAGATCAGGCCCAGTACTCCACCAGCGCGGCGGCCGTGGTGACCTTGGCCGAGGTCGCCACGATGTCGAATATGACCGGAACGCCGGTATCGCCAGAAAGCAGATACTCGACGCTCACCTGGGCCGCGCCGATCACCGGCACGCCGGCGATCTTGTCGGTCGCGGGAACGACGACGTAGCACACGGTGTTGACCGGGATCGCGCCCACCGCCGTGATCGTGGCCGTGCAGTAGGTCTGCCCGGCGTTGTCGGCGTACGTGGCGGAGACGATCTTCCAGCCGGTCGGCGTCAGCAGGCAGAGCAGGTCCGTGGAGGCCAGCGCGTGGCCCTTGAAGACATGCCCGCCCGCCACATCCACCGGGATGCGCAGCGTGGTGCCGGCCGTGGCCAGCGCCACCGGCAGACGGAAGGAGCGGCAGGCCTTGGGGACGTAGAAGTTGCACGCGCAGGCCGCATCGTTGCCGAGCGCGGAGAAACGGCGGATGACCGCCTTGGATTTCTGGTATTCCGGAATCACCGCCTGTACGACGGTGGCCGAGGTGGCGACCGCAGAAACGGTCGTGACATTGATCTTGTTCATAATGTTCTCCTTCGGAGAAAAGTTAGAGGTGAAGGGTAAGAAGTAAGAAGTTTTGGGGGTAGGGGTCAGGAGTGACCTATTACCTGTTACTTATTACCTCTTACTTGTGGGTTACACCGCCTCGTCGGGGAGGTCGGTCGGCACTTCATCGAACGCCGAGGTGTAGGCCAGATTGAGGCCGAAGTTGCGCTCGATCACCATCGCCTGGAAGCCCATGCGCACCGCGCAGGTCAGCAGCGTGCCGGTGATCGTGATGTCCTGGCATTTGAACGTCGGGGCCAGGGTCCGGCGCGTCGGGGAGCCCGCCTCGCCGTAGTCCAGATAGCCGAAGGCGTTCGCGCCGAAGAGATGCGCGACGCGCACCTTGCCCGTGTTGCAGCGGGTCTGCACCGCGCCGCCCACGTCGGGCAGGTTGCAGCGGTAGGGATCGTCCTGACGCACGAAGGCCACGCCGCCGTAGTCGATCATGTCGCCCGCGCCGAACACGCGGTTGTTCTTGTCCTCGAAGCCCTTGATGAGGTCCGTGAACTTGGAGTCGCCGAACTTGATCTGCTCGATGCCGGCGGAGTCCATCACGCAGGCGTAGCGCCCGTCGATGGAGGGCACCTTGCCGTTGCGCAGCAGCGCCGCGCCCCGGAAGATGTCCGCGATGGTCACGAAGCTGTCCTCGCGCATCCCGGCGAACGCCGCCGCGCCGCCCGCGTAGATCACGCGGAACGGCTTGGGTGCCGCCACATAGGCGCTGTCGAGGTTCGTCACCGCCACGGCCAGGGGCCGGACGAAGCGGTCGTTGACGACCGTGTGGATCATGCGGCGCACCCAGCGGTTCAGGCGGCGCTTGGAGACCGCCATGATGTCCGAGGGGTCCTGCAGGAGCAGCTTCGGGCGGAACGACAGATAGCCCGCGAGGTCCTGCGTCGAGACCTGGAAGATGTCGTCCGGCACGACCATCGAGGCGCTGGGCTCCTCGGTCTCGCCGTACATCTTGGGCGAATCGCTGTTCGCCTCGGTGGCCAGCGCCAGGTCGCCGAACTTGCGGAACTGGACGAACGTCCCCGAATTCGGGGCCAGCTTGGCTTTCACACCCAGGCCGCTGTTGGCGAGCGGGGTTTCAAGCTCCTTGTCGGTCATCTCGTCGAAAGCCCGGTCGAAATAGCCCTGGACCGTGCCCTTCATCGTAGTAGAGTCCATAATTCTCCTTGTTTGTGAGCGAACGGGGAAACCATTCGGTCCCTTAATAGTCAGGGTAAAGTGGTAAAGTTGGGGCGGACGGGAAGCAAAGAAGGGCGAATATTGCTGTTGCCATATCCTATCCTAGTGGATACGATATGAAGCATGTCAACGCACTCTTCCCACCCCGAAATAATCAAGCGGCTCAAACGGGCCGAAGGCCACATCAAGAGCATCATCGGCATGCTCGAAGAGGGCCGCGGCTGTTTGGACGTGGCCCAGCAACTGCAAGCCGTCGAAAGCGCGGTCAGCAACGCCAAGAAGACTTTGGTGCATGACCATATCGACCATTGTCTTGAGCATGCCGTGCGCGAGCGGACACAGGGCACGGACGAAACCATCCGCGAGTTCAAGGCGATCACCAAATACTTGTAAGGCGACGCCATGACCGATTTTTCCACACTGCTGCAGCAGGGCAATGCCTGGCTGTTCATCCCAAGCGCCATTTTTCTGGGTGCCCTGCACGGACTCGAACCCGGCCACTCGAAGACCATGATGGCCGCTTTCATCGTGGCGGTGCGCGGCACGGTGAAACAAGCCGTGCTGCTCGGACTCGCGGCAACGTTTTCCCACACCGCCGTGGTATGGCTTATCGCGCTGGGCGGAATGTACTTCGGCCAGCGGTGGAGCGCGGAGACAAGCGAGCCTTATTTGCAGGTCGCGTCCGCCGTGCTCATGATCGGCGTGGCGGTTTGGGTGCTGTGGCAGACATGGCGTCAGCAAAGCGGTCGTTGCGATGAACACGGAAACGGGCACGGGCACAGCCACGACGAAACCAAGCGCATCGATACCGGTCACGGCACGGTGCGGATGGAAGTCTTCGAAGACGGTGTGCCGCCGCGCTTCCGGCTGTTCTTTGACGGCAAGCGCGGCCACGCGTGGACCGCCGACCAGGTGAGGGTCGCGACCGAACGGCCCGACGGGAGCCTTCAGTCCTTCACCTTCGTGCAGCGCGACGGCTTCGTCGAGTCAGAGCAAGAGATTCCCGAGCCACACGAATTCATCGCCCGCGTGAGCCTGGGGCATGAGCGCCACAGCCACGACTATGACGTGGAGTATGTCGAGCACGACCACGGACATCATGCCATCAAAGACAATGAAAGGCTGGATGTGGCAGCCCCCGGCTACCAGGACCCTCACGAGCTGGCTCACGCCAGCGACATCCGCAGGCGCTTCACAAACCGGGAAGTGACCACAGGCCAGATCGTCATTTTCGGACTGACGGGCGGGCTGATACCCTGCCCGGCCTCGATAACCGTGCTGCTGCTGTGCCTGCAGCTGAAGAAAATCGCGCTGGGCGCGACCATCGTCATGAGTTTCAGCGTCGGGCTGGCGCTGACGATGGTGGCGTCCGGCACTTTGGCAGCCTTGAGCGTGAAGCACGTTTCCAAGCGCTGGAGCGGGTTCGGCGAGTTCGCCCGCAAGGCGCCGTACATTTCCGGCACGCTGATTCTGCTGATCGGACTCTACGTCGGGTATCGGGGATTAATCGCCTTGCACTAGCCGGACTCGTCCGCGGCGGCGTTCACTCCGGCTTGTAGACCCGTATCTCGGCGTCCTTGCCGCCGCGCTGAGGCACGGCCAAGTACAGCACATCGCGTTCGGCGGAAAAGAACGACGTGCGTGCGCCGTCACGCGTGGGGATGCGTTCGCGGTGCGTGTAGGTGTCGGCGTTCCGCTGGTCGATGACATCTATGCCGGCGACGGCTTTGAACTTCACCTCGGCGAACCCGTCCTTAAGACTGGGGGAGTCCTTGAAGCAGACCGGGTAGGTCGCTTCGCCCGACTGTTTGAGGACGTTCGTCTTGCTGGGGGCTGTGTCATCTTTTTCGACGGTCCACTTCGCGTGGCCGTTGCCGGTCTGTGTCGCCGTCCAGCCTGTCGGCGGTGCTCCGGTCGTGGCGTCATCGAAGTTGACGGTCTGTGTCCATGCCGCGTTGGCCAGCATGCCTGATCCGATCATCATGGCGGTGGTTGTCCTCATGGAGGGCTCCTTGTTTGGGTTAACCGTGCGGCGCGCTGCCCATACGCCAGAAACAAGCATCAAGCAACGTCAGACCCATTTATGCAAAAAATGATATCTGTAGGCCATCGGCAAGTAAAACCAATTCGTACGGGGAAAAGTCCGCCGATGCATGCAGCGCGTACCCCGCACAGGTAGGGTTTTCCCCCATAGCCAGAAGGTTCCTTTTGGGTGTATTATATATTCGTAAAGAAAAGGTGACAAACAGTTGGACTGACGGATCAGCCGGGGCTAATCGCTCCGCTTAGTCGTTTGTGGCAAGAGGGTTCTCGATGGACCGCAGGCTATGTGGCCGCCGAGGGCGAAGGAGGAAGCAAGAATGAAAACGCAGAAATCCGGAATCGCAAGGGCACTGCTGCTGTGCTGCGGCTTGGGGCTCGTGGCGCACAACGCCTACAGCGGTGACGCGAAACTCGACACCGCCGCCATCGAAACCATCACGGGGTTGAAGGGTGCGATGAACGAGCAAGAAGGCGTGTTCAAGGTCTCGTCGCCGCGAAACGACGTGAAGGCTTCCGTAGACGGTTGGGAGATGCCACCCTTCATGGGGCTGACATCGTGGGCTGGATTTGCCGTGGGCAAAGTCAATGCCGTCATGGTGATGGGCGACCTGGTACTTTTTCAGGACGAGGTCAATCCGGTGATGAGCGCGCTGTTGGACAACGGCCTGAGCGTGACGGCCCTGCACAACCACTTCTTCTTCGACGAGCCGAAAGTGTTCTTCATGCACCTCGCGGGCGAAGGCGGCGTCGAGCCGCTCGCGAAAGGCATCCGCGCGGCGCTCGATACGGTGAAACAGATTCGCGCGGCTCGCCCGCAACCGGCCACGGGCTTCGGCGGCGAAAAAATGCCTGAGAAGCACTCCATCACCGCCCAGCCGCTCGAAGAGATCTTCGGCTTGAAGGGCATGGCCAAGGACGGCATGTTCAAAGTGGTTGTCGGCCGGGAGGTCAAGATGGGCTGCGGCTGCGAGGTCGGCAAAGAGATGGGCGTCAACACCTGGGCGGCGTTCGCGGGCAGTGATGAAAGCGCGGTGGTCGACGGCGATTTCGCCGTGCACGAGGACGAACTGCAGCCCGTGCTCAAATCGCTGCGCAAGGCGGGCGTCAACATTGTCGCGATTCACCATCACATGTCGGGCGAGACGCCTCGCACATTGTTCCTGCATTACTGGGGCAAGGGCAAGGCCGCGGATTTGGCCAAAGCGGTTAAGGCGGCGCTGGAGGTGCAGAAATGAAAAACACGCTTGCAGCCACATTCTTCAGTTTCTTGGCGGGCGCGGCCTGGGCGGCGCTACCGCCGTCCGAATCGGACGATTTCAACGGGCAGGAGGCGCCCGCCTTCTCCGTCAAGCCCGTGAAGGGGGAAGAAGTGGCCCTGAAAGATTGGAAAGGTCACCCTGTTCTGGTCAGCTTTTTCGCCAGCTGGTGCCCGCCCTGCCGCTCTGAGATTAAAGAACTGCTCGCGCTGAACAAAGACTACGGCAAAGACGGCCTGCGCGTCATCGGCATCGCGATGGACCCGCTGCTCACGCCGGACACGGTCGGCGACGTGAAGCCGTTGGCCGAGAAGCTCGCGATCACGTACCCCGTCGCGCTGGCAACCAAGAAGATCAACGACGATTATCATTTCAAGGGCATCCCGACGACGGTCCTGGTCGGCCCGGACGGCAAAATCGCCAAGACGTTCTACGGCTTGCACGACGCGAAAACCATCGGCGCGGAACTGAAGAAGCTGCTGCCGCCCCCGGAGGCTACGGCCAAATGATAGAAGCGCTTTTGAAACCGTTCTCGGAAATCGTGACGATGCCGCCTCAGCAGTGGCATCCGTTTCTGGTGCATTTCCCTGTCGCGTTTCTGGTGACGGAGGCCGCTCTGCTTGGTTGGTGGAGGATAACCCGAAAGGCGGAGTGTGCCCGTCTGTCTTATGGGTTCCTGCACGCCAGCCTGTGGACGATGCTTGTCGCCGCATGCGCGGGCGTGCATGATGTCGGACTCGACCTCGGCTCTGGGAATCCCTTCTGGCTCGGGCTCCAAGACCGCTGGGCGAACGCGTTCCGCTGGCAAAGTTCGGTGACCGTGCACAGTACGCTGATGCTGGGGCTGGCCGCGCTGACGGCCGCGCGGCTGCTGTGGCGCAAACTCAGCGGGCCGGAAGCTTTGCGCGGGGCTCAGGGCTGGGCGTTCTGTTTGGCGACGCTGCTTGGTTTATGGGTTCTGATCGCTGCTGCCTACGTCGGCGCACTCCTCAGCCACAAATGATGCGTAACGCGTAACGGCCAAGCCGAGACCGGATTATTGTGAATGTCGTACGGCGACGAACGCCCTGTGACTCTGCCAGGAGATCGATTACCGTGGATAATACACACGCAAAGGCTCCATATTCTCTGGCCGCACTTGTCAAGTATGCGCTGAAGCTGGGCACGCTAGGTTTTGGCGGGCCCATTGCGTTGGTTGGCTACATGTACCGCGACCTAGTTAAGGATCGCAAATGGATATCCGAGTCCGACTATAGCGTGGGGCTGACACTCTCCCAACTCATGCCGGGCCCCCTGGCGGCGCAGTTGGCGATCTACCTGGGTTACGTTGACTACGGCGTGGTCGGCGCAACCGCCGTGGGTCTCGGTTTCGTGTTGCCGTCATTCGTGATGGTTGTGGCGCTGGGGTGGGCATACGTGCATTTCGGCGGGCTGCCGTGGATGCAAGCGGCGTTTTACGGCGTCGGAGCGTGCGTGATCGGCATCATTGCGCGGAGCGCCTGCACGCTCATCAAACACACGGTTGGAAAAGACCTGTTGCTGGCTGCTGTTTGCCTCGCAGCGGCGGCGGTCACCGTGATCACAGAGGCCGAGACCGTATGGATCTTCCTCGCCGCAGGCGTATTGGTCTGGCTGATCCGCGCGCCGCCGAAACTCAAGATCGGCCGCAGGATGGCGGCGGACGGGGTCGCCCCGTTCCTGTTTATCGCGATGGCGGGCATGGCGAGCTGCGATGGCGGCGTGCTGTGGCGCATATTCGCGTTTTTCGGAAAAGCCGGGGCATTTGTGTTCGGCAGCGGCCTGGCTATCGTGCCGTTCCTGTATGGCGGGGTCGTGAATGAGTACCATTGGCTCAACGACCGGCAATTCATGGACGCGGTAGCGGTGGCGATGATCACGCCGGGGCCGGTGGTGATCACGGTTGGCTTTATCGGCTACCTCGTTGCCGGACTGCCGGGGGCCTGCGTGGCGGCTTTCGCAACGTTTCTGCCGTGCTACCTGTTCACGATTTTTCCGGCTCCCTATTTCAAGAAATACGGCACGCGGCCTGATTTGGCCGCGTTCGTCAACGGAGTCACAGCCGCCGCGATCGGTTCGATTGCGGGTGCGGTCGTGGTGCTCGGCCGGCGCTCGATCACGGACGCTCCGACGGCCGGGATGGCGCTGGGCACGCTGTTTCTTTGCTGGAAATTCCGAGGCATTCCCGAACCTCTGCTGGTGCTGGGCGCGGCGGCGGTCGGGTTGATAACCAAACTGTGGGTGCCCAGTTAAGAAAGGAAACGTGTCATGAGAAAAACGTGGTTCGGATGGATGGCCGTTGCGGTGATCGCAACGATCGGCGTGCGGCTGGCATTTGCCCAGCCGCAAGGCGAGGAAGTAACCATCAAAGGCGAAGTCGTCGACCTCTGGTGCTACCTTGAAGGAGGGGACCATGGCGCGGACCATAAAGCATGCGCCATCGCTTGCGCGAAGGCCGGCAATCCCATCGGCATCCTGGACGAAAAGGGAAACCTGTACTTGGCCATGGGGAACGAGGATCATCAGCCCGGCAAAGATGTTCTGCTATCCAAAATGGCGGATACCGTGACCGTGACCGGCACGCTTGTCAAAAAGGGTGGACTCCAGGCCATCTACGTGAAAACAGTAAAGTAATGCGAAGGTGAATTGTCTTCATTTGACTTTTTGACAAATGATGCTCGAAAGGCGGCTGCGCAGCCGCCTTTCTTGTTTGTGGGATTAACGTACGACGCGGAAGCGTTCACTTGCCCTTCTTTAACTCCTCGGCCAGCCATTCGTCGGCAGTGAGCTTCTTATCGCCGCCGCCACCACTTGCCGGCGGTTTCGCGGCTTTGCCGGTCAACTTCTCAAGC
Source organism: Kiritimatiellia bacterium (assembly GCA_035353175.1). GTDB lineage: Bacteria > Verrucomicrobiota > Kiritimatiellia > RFP12 > UBA1067 > DAOPZC01. The sequence continues at coordinate 19,191 of DAOPZC010000073.1, forward strand.
CGGTCAACCTCGGCCTTGAGCGCATCGCGTTCCGTTTTGATCGTGTCCCGCTCTGTCTTCAGGGTGTCGCGCTCGCCGGTGAGCGCGTCGCGCTCGGTCTTGATCGTGTCGCGTTCGGTCTTCAGTGTGTCCCGTTCGGTTGTGAGTTCGGCGAGAACCTTGTCAGACGCTGCCTTGTCCGCAACGACCTTATCAGCGGCGGCTTTGTCCGCAGCAGCTTGATCCGCCGCAGCCTTGTCGGCAGCAACTTTTTCAGCAGCGGCCTGATCCGCTGCGGCTTTGTCCGAAACCGCTTTGTCGGCAGCAGCCTTGTCCGTGGCAGCCTGATCCGCCGCAGCCTTGTCGGCAACCGCTTTGTCTGCGGCAGACTGGTCAATCACTTCCTTCGCAACGTCATCGGGTTTGCTCATAACTTTCCTTTGTCCTATTCGCTGGGTTCTTCGTCAGTTTCACTCGCCATGTTCTCGATCAGGCCGAGCATGACCGACATGCCCGCCGTGATCCCGTAATCGTGCGGCGTCCGTTCGGCCACCGAGAGAGCCCGGCCCGCCGCGACATCGTGCAGCGTCAGCAGGAACTTGGTGCCCGAAGGCGTTTTCAGAAACTGCAGGAGCTGTTTCTGGTCCGCGTCCTTCCAAGGTTCGGGCGCTTCGTAACGCGCCTTCGGCAGCGGCAGCTTGCGGCCCGTGGTATCAAACGGCTGCATTCTTGACCTCCTTCGTTCCCGGCCCGGATTGGATCCGGCGGGCCAACTCAGTGTCCACCGTGTTGAAGATCCAGAGCATGAACGCCTTGACCGACTCCGGCCCGAGCGTCTGCGTCATGCTGTCGATGACCGGCGCGAGCTGCCCCATGTTCGTGAGGCTGGCCAGCGTGCGGTGCTGGTTGACCGAGCGGCCCGACACGCCGGTCGAGATGCAGTACTCGCCCGACCACGCGGGCTGCGCGAGCACCGCGCCGCCCGCGAGCATCAGTCCCGTCTTGCCGTCCTGCGTCCGCGCGTGCCGCGACATGTGGAGCCACATCATCGAGAACAGTTGTGCGAAGGGTTCCGCGAAGCGGTCGACCGCATCGGTGGACATGCCGTTCGCCGCCGACATCATGGCGTTGACCTCGGTGGCGGTCTTGCGCTGGTCCGCGCCCGCCACGCTCGCGATCGCGCCCTGGGTGGAGCCCACGCGCTTCATGGCTAGGTTGCGGGAATAGTCCTGCTGGTAGACGTGGTCCACGCCGGGGTTCTTGGCCCAGACGATTTCCATGCCGTCGAGGAACTCGCCCGCGCGGAAGCGGAAAGGCGTCGAGCGGCGGTGCCCGGAGAGGAAGGGCTTGCCCGCGAAATCGATGGCGATGGCGCGGGTGGTGCGGTAGGTGGAGGCCTCCTTCTGGTCGACCTCCAGGATCTCGGGGATGCCGCGCGTGTTGT
>DAOPZC010000074.1:0-20469 GCA_035353175.1 Kiritimatiellia bacterium
CCGCGCTTCAACATCGTCCTGCGCGACGACAAGCGCTACCTCGCCCTGCGCGCCGACCCGCGCGACCCCGTGCCGCGCCTCGCCACGTGCCGTATCCTGCGCGACGACAGCGCGCGCTATTTCGGGCCTTTCCCTTCTGCAGCCGTGGTGCGCACCGTGCTTGACTTCACCGAAAAGAAGTACGGCTTGCGCAAGTGCACACCCATCCAGCCCGACGCCGAAACGTACAAGCACTGCATCAACGATATTGTGCGTTTCTGTTCCGCGCCCTGCGTCGGCCGCGTCACGCTGGCGGAGTACCGGTTGCGTTTCGACGAGGCCTGCGCCTTCCTGCGGGGCGAGCGCTTGGGCGTGATCGAAGAGGTGAAGGCCCAAATGCAGGCCGCCGCGGATGCGCACGACTACGAGAAGGCCGCCGCGCTGCGCGACACGTGGATCGCGCTGCGCGAGATGGTCAAACAGCGCGTGCGTGTGGTGGCCACGCCTGAGATGCACGCGGCCGACGCACTCGCCGGCATCCGCGAGCTTCAGCGCCTCATCGGCCTGCCGGCCGTCCCGACGCTCATCGAGGGTTTCGACATCTCCAACCTGTTCGGCACGTATTCGGTCGCCAGCATGGTCGCCGCCTCGGAGGGATTGCCGGACCGCCGCCTCTACCGCCGCTTCCGCATCCGCACGGTGGAAGGTGCGGATGACCCGCGCTCGATGGCGGAGGTCATCCGCCGCCGTTATAGCCGTGTCCGCGACGAGGGAAAGCCCTTTCCGGGACTGATCCTCATCGACGGCGGCGTCACGCAGCTCCGCGCCGCGCGCGAAGCGCTCGCGGCGCTCGGGCTCAGCCATGTGCCGGCCGTCGGCCTGGCCAAAGAGATGGAGGAGATCGTGCTGGACGACGGTCGCTCGCCGCTGCTGTTGCCGCGCGAGTCGGATGCCCTGCGCGTGCTCATCCGCCTGCGCGATGAAGCGCACCGTTTCGCGATCGATTATCACCGCCGCCTGCGCAACCGCCTCATCCGCGAATCCGCGCTCGATGAGATACCGGGCATCGGTCCCGCGAAGAAAGCGGCGCTGCTGAAACACTTCGGCTCGGTCTATCGCCTTGCCCGCGCCACGCCCGAGGAGATTGTGGCCGTCCCCGGTATCGACCGGGTTCTCGCCGAAGCGGTCCTCCGCGCGGTGACGCCGCGCGCGGATGCCTGACGAAGAAACGCTCAAGAAAAAGTCATTTTTTGCAGACGGCTGCCGCGAGGGCTTTCAAGTCGTGTGCCGCTTCGCGGACGCGGTTCGGGTGAGCGAAGAGGGCGGAGACCACCGAGATGCCTGCGATACCGCTCCCGGCCAGCGAGCGCACGTTGTCCGCGTGGATGCCGCCGATGGCTACGACGGGGATGCGGACCGCGGCGCAGATGCCGGCTAAGGCCGCGAGCGACACGTCCGCCGCATCCTGCTTGGTCGACGTCGGGAAGACCGCGCCGACGCCGAGGTAGTCCGCGCCGTCCGCTTCCGCGGCGAGCGCCTGCTCGACCGTTTGTGCCGAAACACCGAGGATCTTGTTTTTCCCGAGGCGACCGCGGATCTGCCGCACGTTTCCGTCGTCCTGCCCGATGTGGAGCCCGGCTGCATCCGACGCGACGGCCACAGGGAGGTTGTCGTTGATGATCAGCGGAACCGTGAGGGCGTCGGTCACCCGTTTGATCTTCCGGGCCAGCGCGATGAAGGGACCATCGTCCAGATCCTTCTCGCGGAGCTGAATGATCGTGGCCCCGCCGAGGATCGCTTCCTCGACCTGCCGCTCGAGTGTGTCACATCCGGCGGGCGCGGCAGAGAGCCACGCCCGGTCAGTCACCGCGTAAAGCAACAGCGATTCACGCAAACAGTTCAATCTTCATCCCTCCGGCAAGCGTTGCCTCGTCCATCAGCGAGAGGCAGTCGATCAGATAGGTGCGGAAGCTTCCTGTTCCGGCTTTTTCTTTCAGCGTGCGTGCGGCCGCCTGTTCGCCGGCGAGGCCCAGGGTGCAGAGCGCCGCGGCGACGGCCATGAGCATGCGTCCCTGCGCCGCGCCGCAGAATGCGCCGGTCACCGCTGAGAGCATGCATCCGCTGCCGGTGATCCGGGACATCAGCGGATGGCCGTTATTTACCGCCAGCGTTTGGACCCCGTCCGTCAGAATATCCGTCGCGCCGGTCACCGCAACAATCGCGCCGGTCCGATCCGCCAGCGCCTTCGCGGCCGCGGCTGTCCCGGCCAATCCGTCCGCGCTTAAGTCACCGTCGCTGGCGTCAACGCCCCGTGTGGCGCCGCTTCCGCCGAGGAGCGTCTTGATCTCCGAGACGTTGCCGCGGATCACCGCGAACGGAATCTCCCGCATCAGCTCCAAAGCGGTGCCGGTGCGGCGGCGGGAGGCACCTGCTCCGACGGGGTCAAGGATCACGGGCCGGCCGCGCGCGGCCGCTATCTTGCCGGCCGCGAACATGGAGGGGATTGTCCGCGCGTTGAGCGTGCCGATGTTGATCACGACCGCATCCGCGAGCGCGGCGATGTCCCGCACGTCGTCGGGGTCGTCGGCCATCACCGGCGACGCGCCCACCGCGAGCAGTGCGTTCGCACAGTCGTTGACCGTGACGTAGTTGGTGAGGTTGTGTACGAGCGGTTTCTTTACCCGCACGTCGCTCAACAGGTGGGCGATTTCTGCTATTTGAGAAGGCGTCGACATGGTGTTCTTCTCCTTGTCAGGAAACGGCGCGAAAGCGCTGAGGCTCAGTGCGGATGCAGGTGGCGCAGAATGTGCGGACGCTCCAGGCCGTGGGCCAGCATGAGCGCTTCATCGTTCAAAAGCGTGGTGGCGGGACCTTCCGCCACGACGCTCCCGCCGTCCAGCACGACGACGCGCGAACAGACCTCGACGACCAGTTCCAGATCGTGCGTGGCAATGATCCGCGTGTGTTCAAACGAGCGGAGCTGTTCGATCAGGCGGCGGCGTCCACGCGGGTCGAGATTGGAGGAAGGCTCGTCCATGACCAGCACGTCCGGCGACAGCGCCAGAACCGTCGCGATCGCAACCGCGCGCTTCTCGCCGGCCGACAATTTATAGGGGGGGCGATTCTTTAAATGGCTTTTCCCGACCCGTTCCAGCGCGGACGCGACCCGCCGTTCGATCTCGTCCGGCGGCAGGCCGGCGTTCAGCGGGCCGAAGGCGACATCTTCGCCGACGGTCGGCATGAAAAGCTGGTCGTCCGGATCTTGGAAAACCATGCCGACGGCACGGCGCACCGCCGCCGCGGTCTCCCGCGTCAGGCGTGTTCCTCCGATGAGGATTTCACCCGAGGTGGGCCGCAGGTATCCGTTCAGGTGCAGAAGCAGCGTGGACTTGCCTGCGCCGTTTGCGCCGACCAGCGCGACGGCTTCGCCCGGCCCGATACTGAGGGAAATATTCTTCAAGGCCTCTGTCCCGTCCGGGTAGGCGAAATTCAGATTGCGGATCTCAACAACGGGTTGACTCACGATGCGCCTTTCATAAACAGGCCGCCCAGCATGTCGGCCAGATTCCACGTCCGCGCCACAACAAAGAAGGCGGCCCAGCCGAATAAGAATGCCGGATCGGCCCACCGGAGCGGGGCAGGGCGTGACACCCGCACCTGGCCGTCAAAGCCGCGCGCCAGCATGGAGCGATAGACCCGATCGGCCCGCGCCATCGATCTCAGCAGAAGATGGCCCACCAGCGAAACGTAAACGCGGAAGCGCATTTTTTTTGTTCCGGTGGAACGGAGTTCGATGCTCCTTAGCATGCGAGAGCCTTCATCTGCGATGATGAACAGGTAGCGGTAAAGAAAAAGCAGTTGGACCGCAAAGACGCGCGGCACGCCCAGGCGCTCAAGTCCCTCGCACAGCCGGTGCATGCCGGTGCACGCCACCAGCACGAGCGCCGCGCTGACCGTCAGAACGAACCGCAGCATGATCGACGCGAACGAAAACCATCCGCCCGAAACAGGTGTTGCGCCGAAGACCGCTACCGTCCGCTGGTCAAGGAGCGGATTAAAGATGCCGACCGCAACGGCAAAAGGCGCCGCCACGAGAATCTTTCTGAACAGGCTGCGCGGCGGAATCTGACCGAGGAACATGAGCGTGACGGGGAAAAGGAAAAAGGGTGTCAGCGCGGAGACCTCATCGCGTGAAAACGACATGACGAAAACGATGAAGAGGAACGTCGTGACAGTTTTCACCCGCGCATCGAGCCGATGCACGGGTGTATCCTGCCGCCCCAGTTCGTCCATGCGGCTGACCTCGATCCACGTTTCCAGTCCCATTCAACGCGCCTTCTGGCTCTCCCCGCGACAGCGCGCCGCGCGGGCGTGCCACCTATTCAACACAAATCCAACCAAGCTTACCAGAACCATCGTTGCGGCACCACCCGCAAGTCCCGCAACGGACGTCCCGGCGCTGACGGCCGGCCACGCGGCGGAAGACTCTTCACCTGCGGATGCCATTTTGCCTGAAGCGGTGTCCGCAGGCGCCTTGAAACCGTAATCGGGCAGCACGGCGGTTGTTTCCTGCACCTCGGACAAACGCCTGCGCAAGCCGCTTTCCGCCCCAGCGATTTCATCCTTGCCCGTGATTTTGGCGATCGACCACTCCAGCCCGTCCGGGTGCGTGGAGGCAAACCAGCTGAGCGCTCCGCCGACGGCCACGGCGGCCGTCAGCAGCCCCAGCAGGACCGGCCGCATGTTGACGGCCGCGCTGGCGGCGGGACACGCGGTCGGCATGACCTCCGGCCTTGCGCGGGCTACGAAAGAAACCACGGCCGCGGTCGTCAGGCCTTCCACGAGCCCGATCGCCAAGTGGATCGGTTGCATCAGCAGCACGAAGGTTCCGAACGGCAAATCGGATAGGCCGGACGCTTTCGTTTCAAGGACGACGCTGAACGCGCCGAGCTGCAAGCCCGCGACGGCGGCGGCAATGGCCGCGACCACCGCACGCGGCGACACGTAGCGGTTGTTCGCGATGGCCCGATAGAGGAACGGATAGGCAACGAAAGACGGATAGAATCCGAGGTTGAAAATATTGCATCCCAGGGCCAACAACCCCCCGTCCGCGAAAAAGAAAGCCTGAACGGTCAATACCGACGCGATGACCAGGAAGGCCGCATGGGGCCCCAGCAGCACGGCCAGGATCAGCCCGCCGCCTAAATGACCGCTTGATCCTGTGCCGGGGATCGAGAAGTTGATCGTCTGCGCCGTGAAAATAAAGGCGCCGAGCACGCCCATCAGCGGGACAAGATTGTCTCTCAGGGAGTCTTTCACCCTCCGTGCGCAATAGGTGATGAGTCCTCCCGAGATGGCCCACATGGTGCCGCCGACCGCCGGTGAAATCAACGCGTCTGCCATATGCATGGTCTGGGCACCTTGTTGTACTGGACGGCGGTTCTGCCGCCGTGCTCTACTGCCAGCAGGAAGAGTCGCGGTGAAAGGCGGGTTCGGCTGTGGCGCAGTGATGTTAACATTTTCAAAAAAAGTAACATACATCCTGCGGCGGCGTCAAGCGGTCCGAGAAATTGTGCCGAAAAAATGCCACACGGCCCAGCGCTGGGCCATGCGGCATTCCGTTGGGCGGTTCGCGAAGGCGAAGGGGCTTCTATTTGTGGAACTCTTTGCCCGTCGTGGTGACGGTGAGCCGTCCGTGCTTGACGCCTTTCGCGGCGATCAGCTTATCCGCGACTTCCTTCACGCTGTCGGCCCGGCCGCGGACGGCCAGCACTTCCATGCAGTTTTGGTGGTCCAGGTGCACATGCATGGCCGCGATGATGACGTCGCCGTGATCGTGTTGGATGTCCGTCAGGAGCGACTGGATGTTCCGCTTGTGATGATCGTAGACGAGCGTGATCGTGCCGGCGATCTCGTGCTTTCCCTGTTGCCCGTAATGCTCAACAAGGCTGTCGCGGACGACGGCGGCGATGGCCTGCGAACGGTTGGCATAGCCTTTGGCCTTGGCCATGCCGTCGAGTTGCTCCGCCAGATCGCCGTCCATCGATACGCTGAACCTGCAAAGTGATTTTTCTTTCATAGGGGTACCTGTTGGGACGGAACGTTACATGGATTATGAGGGCAGGTCAAGTTTGTGCCGAAGGAAGGGGTGGGTCGGCGTTACGCGTTATTCCGCGACATAAACGCGGACGCCGTAAGGCGGGAACGTGTCGGTCAGAACGCCCTGCGCGAAGGCGATCGGCCGGGCGGGAGCCTGACGGTCCGAGACCTTTCCGGCCTTCCCGAGAACGAGGGCCGCCGTGATTTCCGCCTTCGCCGAATTGGCGCAGAGCAGATACCGTTTCCCCATATATCGCTTTTCCAAAACGTTGAGGGAGGGATGGCCTTGGCTGTCTTTCGGGGGGCCTGCGACGACCGTCATGTGCGGCACAGGCGCGGTTTCGGATAGCAGGACCGTCTGCAGGCCGCTGATCTCTTGGGCGACGCCACACATCGTGCGCCAAGTCTCGGCCGAGTGCGTCGCGCCGTGGTTCTGACCGTGTCCGCCGTACGTGTACCACGTGATGCCGTTTGCGCCATGGATGAGCGCGAGGAAGCTCATGGCCCGCAGTTCATCCGCGGTGGGGAAGCGCGGCCAGCCCCAGCCCTCGAAATATTGAATGATCGGCCAGACGGTCTTCACCGGGTTGCCGGCAGCCCGGATGTCGGCGCGCAGGGTTTGCATGTCGGTGATGATCTGCGGCACGTTGTCGTCGGTCCGGATGGGGTAGAGCTCCGGCAAGAATCCGTCGGTCGCGCCGACGAACGCGGAATAATTCGACAGGGGAGGAGCCCCGACGCCGTCGGCTTGGACGGTGATGTGATCGGGGTCGATTGCGCGGATGGCTTCGGAGAGCCCCGTCAGATGCCGGGGCATGACATGCATGGCGGTGTCATCGGCCAGATACCAGGCGAGCACGGCGGGGTGAGACCGCTCGCGCGCGACATCCTCGAGGACTTCGCGAACCCTCATGCAGTTTGCGCCTTGTCCAGAGGCGAGGAACAAGCGCAGGTTGTGGCGGGCGGCAGCGTCCATGAAATCGCGGAAATCGGCGGTGCGGCCTGATTGATACGTGTGGGCGACGTTGAACCCGTTGGCTTTCAGTTCCGCGAAGGCGCGGTCGAAGCTGTTGCTGTTGAACTCTTTTTTCCAGACGGCGTAGATGCCGATCGGAAAAAACGGTTCCTTGCCGATGAGAACGGCGCCATCGTCCCTGAGCGTGACGGGGGGGCGCGTGTTCTGCCCGCCGATGAGCAGCGGCCAACGGGCGTCCAGGCGGTTGGCCGCCTGGTCCTCGATGGTCAGGCGGATGAGGTGCAGATTGGGCGGAATGTCAGACGGATCACGCGCTTTCCCGATGGGGGTAAGAGGTGCCGCAGGTGTGAACATGAACGCCCCGTCTTTTTTCCGGAGACGCGCGGTCTCCTCGTTGTCGTCCACCCAGAAGCGGAGCGTAGTGGCGTTGATTGAAGCCGGGTCCGACACGCGAAAAAGGATCGGGGCACGGGCGTTGGTTGTCAGCTTGGGGGACAGGACTTCCAGCGTGGGCGGCGTGTCGTCTACGCCATTCCACGCCTCGTCCGTGAAGTCCCCGATTTGCATCCGCGTGATGACCGGGCTTTGCTTCGCGCTGTCGGACTGCAGCTTGACGCAGTAGCGCAGCCAGCGGGCCTTGTCTGGCAACGGCGGCAGGCGCTGTCCTGATATGTCGAACGCAGCGGTCGACGTGCCGTCCGGGCCGACGAAGGGTGCCCATACGCCGGGGGCGCCGCGGTCATCGGGCGCCGCTGAAATCTGGAAACTCGCCTTAGTGCCTGCCGGGCAGGTGGCATTCCACAGCAGTTTGGCCGAAGATGCCGCGCACGGGAACGGGCGCGAGACCGCCGTGCCGACGAGCATGTGTTCACCGCGCGTCTGGGCGGTGAAGACCACGTGGCGGATGTCCAGCGGCAGGCCGGACTCAATGTTGGGCGTGTCTGCGCCGATGCGGACGAGCGCACTGACGGCGCCGTCAGGCACGGTGCCTGCGACAAGGGTGTCTTGCCACGCACCGTCCGTGCAGTTCAGCCCGAACGGCTGGGCGCCGGCCTCACGGCCGTCCGCAGCGAACCATTGGACGCACATCGAATACTTGCCTTGATGGCCGCGCGTCCGGGCGAAGACGGCATCGCCGCGCGCGGTGATGCGCAGCTCAAAGCGCGTGCCCGGCGTGACGGCGACCGCGCGGGAACAAAGGCTGAACGCGGTGTCGCACTTTTCCCCTTTGCGGCGAATGGAAAGATATGCCGCGCCGGCTTCCTGCTGCCGCTCGAACGTCAGCGCGTTCGCGTAATTTTCAGTCACCCAGTTGCCTGAACCGTTGGGGAACGTTTCCTCCAACAGCGTTCGGCTGGCCCAGGCGAGCCGGAGTGTTCCCTTCTCGCAGGCGACGCCATTGGCAGAGAGCAGAACGGCGCCTGTGCCGGCTTGCGCCCAGACGCCGAGGGTGCTTCCCAGCAGCAGTGCGCCGAGCGCGGTTTTGTGTGCTCCCGTATTCCGGCTTTTCCGAATATGGCCTCGTTCTCCGTCCATCGTTGCCCCTTCCTGCGCCGTGGCGCCTGCCGCCGCCTTGCCCGAGTTCTGCTTTACCGTATAGGCTGCCGGGCCGATTGTCAATGCGGTCCGCACCGCGGTGCGCATTGACAGGTATCCCTCCGAACCGTATGCTTTAACTCAAGAGGGGGGAGGACACGGAATGAAGACGTTGTCGGCATGGAGGGTGGCGGTTGCTTTTTTCGCAGGGGCCGGTGCGGTGTGCGCGGCGGAATCGAATGCGGTGCCCGTATGGGCCGACACCGCGCCGCTGACGGCGCAGAATGCGGTGCTCGCGCTCGAGGACGGGACATTCGTGCGCGTGGATGTGCTGGGCGAACGGCTGTTCCGGATCCGTCACGCAAAAACCTCGCAGTGGAGGGAGTCCGCTCTCAATCGGTACGGCATCCTGACCCAGGCGTTCCCGGCGGCCGCTTTTCGGCGTGCGGAGGCGGAGGGCCTGTATACGTTCACCACGTCGCAAGCGAAACTCTCGGTGGCTCGTAAGGGCGGCGCGGTCTCGCTGGCCTCGGCCGACGGCAAACGCCTGACGCGCCAGACGGCCGCGCCGCAGCTCACGGCTTCGAACGGCTACGAGGTGCGGTTCGGCCTTGAAAAGGACGAGCGCCTGTACGGGCTGGGTGACGTCAATCGCGACAACGTTATGCGGCGCGGCGGCGTGTACGACTTCTGGGTGCTCAATGTGACTTCGTATATTCCGGTCCCGATGATCCTGAGCCAGCGCGGCTGGGGCCTGCTGATGAACACGACGTGGCGCAACACTTTTGATGTGGGCAAGAGCGATCCCGACGCGCTGATCTGTGCCGCGGCACAAAGCGATCTCGACTACTACCTGTTCTGCGGAGCTGGCTATCGGAGTCTGCTCGACACCTATACGGGACTGGCCGGACGTCCGGCCCTGCTGCCGATCTGGGGCTACGCCTTCACCTACGTGTGCAACCAGAATATCGACGCGTTCAACCTGGTGAACGAGGCGCTGGAGTTCCGGCGCCAAGACATGCCCTGCGATGTGATGGGCCTCGAGCCGGGTTGGATGTCGAAATTCTACGATTTTTCGACCGGAAAGAAATGGCACCCGCAACGGTTTTATTTTCCGTATTGGGCACCGAAGGGCGGCCACACGTTCGTCGGCGCATTGGCGCGTAAGGGCTTCAAACTCAGTCTCTGGCTCTGCTGCGACTACGACTTGGGCGTGTACGAAGAGCAGTGCGCGGCCGGGCAAAAGCCGCAGATCTCAAGCTCGAAGTCCGCTGTGCCGGACGGCGTGCCCGAGGTTTTCCACGACGAACATCTGACCGGTGCGAAAGACAAGGCTAGGTCAGCGGCAAAAGAGCAGAAGCAAGCACCGGAAGGGACGGAACCGTGGTTCGAACATCTGAAGTTTTTTGTAGATCAAGGGGTTTCGGCATTCAAGCTGGACGGCGCGAACCAGGTGGTCGAGCATCCGAAGCGTCAGTGGGGTAACGGCATGTCCGACGGCGAGATGCACAACCTCTTCCCCGTGATCTATGCCAAGCAGATGTCGCGCGGGTTCGAGGGCCACACCAAGCGGCGTGCGATGGTGTACTCCGCGGGCGGATACGCGGGCGTGCAGCAGTATGTCGCTACGTGGGCGGGCGATACCGGCGGCGGCGCCAAGCCGCTGGCCTCCATGCTGAACCTCGGTTTCTCGGGCCACTCGAACCACTCCTGCGACATGGACATCAACAGCGCTGCGGGAATCCACTTCGGCTTCTTGCAGACTTGGGCGCAGCAGAACAACTGGGACTACTGGTATCAGCCCTGGCTCAATCACGACAAGCTGATTCCCGCGTTCCGCGCTTACGGGCAGTTGCGTTACAAACTCCTGCCGTACCTCTACTCCAGCGCGGCGGAAGCGGCGCAGACGGGGTATCCGGTGATGCGCGCAATGCCGCTGGTCTATGCGGATGACCCGTCGTGGGACGGCTGTCTGGGACAGTATCTGCTGGGCGATTCCCTGCTCGTCTCTGCCTATGCCAAAGAGGTCCGTGTTCCCGCCGGTCGTTGGACCGACTTCTGGACAGGGGCGAAGGTGGACGGCCCGGCGGTTCTGCCGGTCAACGTGACGGACGAGCACGGCGGCGCGCTGCTGGTCAAGGCCGGTGCGATCATCCCCACGTGGCCTCCGAAGAGCCATGTGTCCAAAGGCTGGAACGAGGAGGTCGGCCTGCTCGTTTATCCCGATGCGCCGGGCGCATTCACGCTGTACGAAGACGACGGCGTCAGCCTCGGCTACCGCACCGGGATGTCGGCCCGCACGCGTCTGACGTGCGAACCCAAAGGCAAGGCGGTCACGTTGACGGTGGGCGGGCGCGAGGGACGCTACGACGGCATGCCCGCAACGCGCGACTTCACGGCGACGCTCACGTTGGCGGCGCGCCCGAAGTCCATCACGCTCGACGGCGTGTCGGTGACGAATTCAACCTGGAATGCTGCGGCGGGGACGCTGACGGCCGCGATTCCCGCGTGCGGCGCGAAGCCGCGCGTACTCGTTTGCGAGTGACGCCCGGGCGCAGCCATGCGCTAGAGCGCTCTCACGCCCAGGCTCTGGGGCGAGGGCGCGAGGGTGACGGGCGCGTAATAGGCGGCGACCTCATGCTGGGACGCGAGGGCGCGGAAGCGCGCGATGTCTGCGGAAGACGGCTCAGGCGCGTCGGCTCGCACGAAGTAGAAGGCCAGCTTGCCCGCGCCGTCCTGCGCAAAGATTTGCGGCTCGCCTTTTTCGTCCGTGTTGGCCGAAATCACCGTCTGGTCGGCGGCGGTCAACTGATCGCACATGAAAAGAACCGCTTGGGCGTGGGGGCTAATTCCGGACTCCCAGCTGAAGTGCGGCTTTCTCATACTTGGCGAAGGCGTCGCGGAGGCATTCCATGACGGCGCGGGAAGAGATTGTGGCCGCGGTGATGGCGTCGACGTCGCCGCCGTCTTTTTTCACGTGCCAGTCGGCCTTGATGGGGCGGCCCAGCAGGGGGGTGCGGAATTTTTCGGATTCCATCTTGGTGCCGAGGCCGGGGGTCTCGTTGGCGACGAGCTTCTGATAGTTCACCAGCTTGCCGTCCGCACTGAGGCCGACCATCAGGACAATGTCGCCGCCATAGCCGTTCTTGGAGCGCCCCTCCAGCGCGATGCCCGCAAACCGGTCCTCTTTCTTGGCGACGAAAAAGGTCACGCCATCGACGACTTTCTTTTCCGGCGTGGCGACCCCCTCGGGCAGCACCTTGGCCGCCGCATTCGCGGTTCGCAATTCCAGCGCGGCCGCGATGGGGTCCTTGGTTTTGCTATAGACCGCTGCCAGCAAGGCGGAACTGACCGCGCAGATAACCGTGAGAACGAGAATGAGTTGGATCGTTTCTTTCATGGATTGTTTCACCCTACTTCTTCGAGCCGAAAACGCGGTTGCGGGTGGCGCGGTTAATGAGCGGCGTGAAAGCGTTCATGATCAGGATGGCGAAACTGACGCCTTCAGGGTAGGCGCCGGTTTTGACCGTGCGGATCAACATGGTGATGATGCCGCAGCCGACGCCGAAGATCAGCATGCCGCGCTTGGTGACCGGGGTGGTCACCATGTCCGTGGCCATGAAGAACGCGCCGAGAACCAGGCCGCCGGAGACCACATGCAAAAGCGGTGGAATCGAGGTGGCCGGCGAGACGAGATGCAGGACGGCGGCATAGGCGAACACGGTCAGCAGATAGGCCGCCGGGACGTGCCAGGTGATGACCTTGCGATAGAGCAGATAGGCCGCGCCGATCAACAGGGCCAGCGCCGAGGTTTCGCCGATGCAGCCATTCATGTTGCCGAAGAAGAAGTCGGCGAGCAGGCGCGTGTCGAAAACCGGGAGCGGCTGGCCTGACTTCAGCGCTTCTTTTGCGAAGCCGAGGGGCGTCGCGGTGGTGGTGGCGTCGACGGCGGCGGTGGCTTGGGTCACCGTGTTTGTGGCCGCGTAGGAGAGCTTCTGAATCCATGGCGACTGGCTCCATGTCGTCATCGCGCCGGTGAAGGAGATCAGCATGAAGGCGCGTCCCGCGAGCGCCGGATTGAAGGGGTTGTAGCCGAGTCCGCCGTAGACCTGTTTAGCGATGGCGATGGCGAAGACCGAGCCCGCCGCGGCCATCCAGGAGGGGAGGCCGGGCGGCAGGTTGAAGGCCAGCAGGAGGCCGGTGACCACGGCGCTGAAATCGGAAAGGGATGATTCCCGCTTCATGGTTTTGCGGCAGAGCCACTCGACCAGCAGGCAGGTCGCCACGCACACCGTGGTCAGGCGCAGGGCGTCCAGCCTGAAGAACCAGAGGGCCGCCGCGAATGCCGGCAGGAGCGCGATGACCACGTCCAGCATGATGCGCTCGACCGATTCGCCGGAGTGGGTGTGCGGCGAGGAGCTGACGATGAAGAGGTCGGAAGGGGATTCGGGTTTCATGAGGAAAGGAGGGGCGTAAGGAGGAGTTAGGAAGAGTTAGGGGTTGGCTTTTTTAGCGGCAGCGCGGCGGGCCATAACGACGGCTTTGCCGCGTCGCATATGATGGACGAGAGGGCGGTGGGCGGGGCAGACGAACGCGCAGGAGCCGCATTCGATGCAGTCCATCAGCGAGACTTGCTCCGCGCCTTCGATGTCGTCGGCTTCGACGCACTGGCTGATCTCCGCCGGGGTGAGGCGCATCGGGCAAGCGTCTAAACAGCGTCCGCACGAGATGCAGGCCTGCGAGGTGAAGCAGGAGACTTTCTTTGCCGACAGCAGCAGCAGTCCGGAGGAGGTCTTGCTGGTCGGGACCGCGAGGCTGCCGACCGTGAACCCCATCATCGGGCCGCCGGAGATGACCTTGGCCGCCTTGCCTTTGATGCCGCCGCATGCCGCCACGAGGTCGCCGTAGAGCGTGCCGCAGGGCACCAGCAGGTTCGCGGGCTGTTCGACCGCGTCGCCGGTGACGGAGATCACGCGGCGGACCAGCGGGCGGCCGTTGATCACGGCGTCGCAGATGGCGAAAGCGGTGCTGACGTTCTCTACCACGCACCCGACGTCCATGGGCAGGCCGCCGCGAGGAACCTCGCGCCCGGTGACGGAATAGATCTGCTGCTTTTCGGAGCCTTGTGGATAACTGGTGTGGAGCACGGTCACGGCCACATCGCCGTCGATGCCTTGGAAGGCTTTCTCCATGGCGGCGATGGCGTCCGGTTTGTTGTCCTCGATCGCGATGCGCAGCGCTTTGGCGCCGAGAATGTAACGGATGATTTCCGCGCCGGTGCGGATCTCGGCGGCGTGTTCCAGCATCATCCGGTGGTCGGAGGTCAGGTAGGGCTCGCACTCCGCGCCGTTCAGGATCACGGTGTCGATGGGTTTGTCGGCGGGCGGGGCGAGCTTGACGCGCGTGGGGAAGCCTGCGCCGCCCATGCCGACGATGCCGGCCGCGCCGATCAGGGCGACGAGGTCCTTCTTGTCGGCGCTCTGCCACGCCGGGAAGGCCGGGAGCAACTGCCACTCCTGCGCGCCGTCGGTCTCGATGACGATCGCGCCGCAGGGGCGCCCGGCGGCGGTGAGCGCCTCTTCGATGGCGGCGATTTTGCCGGAGGCGGGCGAATGGACCGGCGCGGAGATGAAGCCGTTCTGCTCGGCGATGAGCTGTCCGGCCTTGACGGCGTCGCCGACCTTGACGAGGGGCTTGGCGGGCGCGCCGAGGTGCTGCGAGAGCGGCACGGTCAGCCGGACCGGCAAAGGCAGTTCGCGGATGGGCGAGCCCGAGGACAGCTCCTTGTTGTAGGCGGGATGGATGCCGCCGCGGAAAGTGAAGGGTGAGGGGATGGTTTGCATGAAAGGCAGAGTTGGGGGGTTGGAGATTAAGTGGCCCGGCGATTTCTCGTCAGGCTTTGCGGATGCACTTGCCCGGGCATTTGGTGATGACCTCTTCGTTGGTGATCGGTTTGGTGTAGTCGACCACCGCCAGAAAACCGTCCATGGTGATTGCGCCATCCGAAAGCTTGTTGCAGATGCGGCACCCGATACAGCCGGTGCCGCAGACCTTCTTGACGGCTGGGCCTTTGTCCTTGGAGCTGCAGAGCACGTGGATCTCCGCGGCGGCGGGCACGAGTTTGATGATTTTGCGCGGGCAGGCGGCCACGCACTTGCCACAGGCGATGCAGGTGTCCTTGTTCACCTTGGCGAGGCCGTTGACAACCGAAATGGCGTTCACCGGGCAGACGCGGGCACAGGCTCCGTACCCGAGGCAGCCGTAGGCGCAGCCCTTGTCGCCGCCGGCCGTGGCCTGCGCGGCCGCACAATCGTTGATGCCGTTGTAGGCGGCGCGGCGCGTGGTCTCGGTGTTGTCGCCGCAACAGAGCACGAGGGCGGAGCGCTTTTCCAGCGCGCCGGCGGCGCGCCCGAGGAACGAGGCGATCGCGTTGGCGCAGGCCGCGCCGCCGGGGGCGCACAGGTTGCACTCCGCGTTGTCCATGACGATGGCGCGTGCGTAATCGGCGCATCCTGCGAAGCCGCATCCGCCACAGTTCGCGCCGGGGAGCCGTTCCGCAACTTTGGCGATGCGGGGATCTTGGGGGACGCTGAGGTATTTTTCGGCGACGGCCAATGCCGCGGCGCTGACGAGTCCGATGCCGCCGATACAGAGGGTTGATGTGGTGATGGGGTCCATGAAAAGTAGGGGGGATTGGGGGGTGGGAGTTGGAGGCTATTTGACGAGGCCGCTGAAGCCCATGAAAGCCAAACTGAGGAGCCCGGCGGTGACAAGGGAGATGGCCACGCCTTTGAAGCAACGGGGCGGGGCGGCACGCTCGATTTTTTCGCGCAGCCCCGTGAAAATCAGAAGGGCGAAAGCGAAGCCGACCGAGGCGGAGAAACCGAAGAGGACGGACTTGAAGAAGCCGTTGCCGTCCTTCATGTTCAACACGGCGACGCCGAGCACGGCGCAGTTCGTGGTGATGAGGGGCAGGAAGATGCCCAGCGCGGCGTGCAGCGGCGGCGCGAAGCGCTTCATCACGATGTCGATAAGCTGCACCAGCGCGGCGATCACGAGGATGAAGGAAAGCGTCTGGAGGAACCGTTCGAGCCCGAGGGGCTCCAGCAGGTACTTCTGCAGGCACCACGTGACGGCCGAGGCGATGGTGATGACGAAAATCACCGCGCCCGACATGCCCAGGGCCGTGGAAATCTTCTTTGAAACGCCCAGAAAGGGGCAGATGCCCAGAAAACGGCTCAGCACGAAATTGTTGACCAGAATCGCGCTGATGATCAGAAGCAGGTACTCCATGGAACAACCCCCATCGGTGAGGAATCGATAAAAAAAGTTCGAATATCATACTAAATGCATGGGGCCGCTTCAAGTGGATGACGAAAAAAGTGTAACGGTCCGGTTAAGCGGGTTTGCGGCTGGGGAGGTTTTTTGCTAATCTAATGTATTTACGTTTGGGCGGATAAGATGAAATGTGAACTGTGTCATAAGGCCGAGGCAGAAACTGCGATCCGGAAACACGTGGCGGGCGAAAGCCAAGAGCTGTACGTGTGTCAGGCGTGCGCCAAAAAAGAGGCGCAGCGTCAAGAGCCTGCCGCTTCCGAACCTTCGGCCCAGCCGGGAGGAACCGACGGCGTCCCGGTGCTTCCTCTGATGGGGATGATCCTCGACGCCGCTTTCGAGATCGTGGGCCGGGCGAAGAGCCTCGCGGAACCGGCTTGCCCCGTGTGCGGGATACTGCGCAACGAGTACCGCAAGCGGTCGCGCCTGGGGTGTCCCGCCTGTTACGAGGCTTTTTCAAAGGAGCTGGACGCGGCGATCCTTGATTTGCACCGCGCTTCGCAGCATGTCGGCAAGACCCCCGAGAAGGCGAAGGCCTTTTGGCAGCGTAAACAGCTTGCGGACAAGTTGGATGCGGCGGTCGAGGCGCAGCGCTATGAGGAGGCGATCGCCCTGCGGGACCAGCTCCGGAAGCTGGACGGGCCTGAAGCGGAGAAAGAGGGAGGTCCGGCATGATGCTGAATCCGGAGTGGGGCGTGTTGCCGAAGAAGGCCCGGCATGTGCCGACGGACGATATCGCGATGAGCTGCCGCGTGCGGCTCGCCCGTAATCTGGTGGGCGAGAGGTTCCCCGACTGGGCCACCGAACACGACCGCGAGCGCGTTTTCGCCGGCGTGCGGGAGGCCTTGCGCGTGGAGGCGCCGGATTTGAGGGTGGAGCCCGTGGCGGGCTTCGAGGAGCAGGACCGCGACGTGTTGTGCGAATCGCATCTGATCAGCAAGGACCTGTTGGATCGGGCGGCGGGCGGCGGCGTGGCGTATGCGGTGGACGGCTCGGTGTGCGTGATGATCAACGAGGAGGACCACCTGCGCATCCAGGGCTTTGCGGGCGGGCTCGACATGCAGACGGCGTGGTCGGCGGCGGACGCGCTCGACACGCGGCTGGAGCGGCATCTGAACTACGCGTGGACGCCGCGACTGGGCTATTTGACCGCGTGCCCGAGCAACGTGGGTACCGGCTTGCGCGCAAGCGCGATGCTCCATCTGCTGGGTTTGCGGCTGCTGGGCGAGGTCGAGCCTGTCGTGCGCGGTTTGGAGCGGATGCGCCTGCTGGTGCGCGGGATCGGGGGCGAAGGCTCTGAAGCGGCCGGGCAGATCTATCAGATCTCGAACATGGACACGCTCGGCGCAGACGAGGCCACGGTCGTGCGGCGTGTGGCGCGCATCTGCGCGGAAGTGGTGCGGCAGGAATACAACGCGCGGGTGCGGCTGATCCAGGAGTCGCCGCTGGTGCTGGTGGACTGCTTGGCGCGCTCGCTGAGCGTGCTTCAGAACGCGCGGCTGCTGGCGACGTCCGAGGCGCTCGAGTTTTTGTCGGCGATGCGCCTGGGCGCGTCTCTGGGCCTGTGCACGCGGCTGAAGGTGCAGGATGTGGACAAGCTGATCCTGCTGATGCAACCGGGGCATCTGCAGAAGGGCATGGGAACGGCGATGACCTCCGACGAGCGCGACGAGATGCGGGCGGAGTTCCTGAGCCGCAAGGTCGCGAATGTGAAGTTGAAGTGCTGAATGTGCGCCGGGGTCGCGATCCCCGCCAACCGAGGAGAAACAAACGACATGGACGGATTCGGAAATTTTACGGCGCGCGCGCAACGTGCGATCCAGCTGGCGGCCCGCGAGGCGGACCGTTTCAACCACCCTTACATCGGCACGGAGCATCTGCTGCTGGGCTTGGTGGCGCTCGGCGAGGGCGTGGCGGTCGAGGTGTTGGAGGAGATGGGCGTCGCGCTCGACGATGTGCGCATTGCGGTGGAGCGGATGGTCGGTTTCGGCGGCGAGACCAAGACCAAGGGCGAACTGCCCTACACGCCGCGTACGAAAAAGGTGTTGCAGCTGGCCGTTTCCGAGGCGCATGCCTTGCAGCAGCCGCTGGCCGGAACGGAGCATCTGCTGTTGGCCCTGTTGCGCGAGGGCGAGGGCGTCGCCGCGCAGGTTTTGCAGTCGCTGAACGTGCGTCTGGATGACGTGCTCGACGGTATCCGCCGGTGCCTCGAAGGGATGGAGGAGGACGAGCCCAACGGGTTTGAACCGTCCTCCGATGAGGGGGGGGCGGAAGGCGAGCAGGACGGAATGTCCGAGCCTTCGGCGATGCCGCCCCCCGGCATCTCCGCCGCCAAGAAGGAAAAGACCAAGACGCCCGCACTGAATGCGTTCGGACGGGATCTGACGGAGCTGGCCAAGAAGAACGAGCTGGATCCCGTCGTCGGGCGGAAGAACGAGCTGGAGCGCGTGATCCAGATCCTCTGCCGCCGCTCAAAGAACAACGCGGCGCTCTTGGGCGAACCGGGCGTGGGCAAGACCGCCGTGGTCGAGGGACTGGCGCAGGCGATCGTGGCCGGCGAGGTGCCGGAGCGCATGCGCGACAAGCGCGTGATCGCGCTGGACATGGCTTTGCTGGTGGCCGGGACCAAGTACCGCGGCCAGTTCGAGGAGCGCCTCAAGGCGGTGGTGGACGAGATCCGGCGCGAGAAGAACGTCGTGCTTTTTCTGGATGAGTTGCACACGATCGTGGGCGCGGGCGGTGCCGAGGGCGCGATGGACGCGGCCAACATCATCAAGCCCGCGCTGGCGCGCGGAGAACTGCAGTGCATCGGCGCGACCACGCTGAACGAATACCGTCTGCACATCGAGAAAGACGGGGCGCTCGAGCGGCGGTTCCAGACCGTGCGCGTGGACGAGCCGACGGTCGAGGAGACGATCGCGATCCTCAAGGGCATCGCGCCGCGGTATGAGGCGCACCACAATGTGCTGTATGACGGCGCGGCGCTCGAGGCGGCCGCGAAACTGACCGCCCGCTACCAGCCGGGGCGGCAGTTGCCGGACAAGGCGATCGATGCGATCGACGAGTCGGGCGCCCGCGTCCGGATGCGCGTTTCGGCGCGCCCGCCGGACGTGCGCGAGCATGAGCAGCACATCCGCGAGCTGGGCCAGAAAAAGGACATCGCGATCCGCGACCAGCATTTCGAGGAGGCGGCCGCCCTGCGCGACGAGGAGCGCAAGGCCAAGCAGGACCTCGAGAACATCGTGTCCGCCTGGAAGGCCGAGCACGCCGAAAAGGCGTTGGCGGTGACCGTGGACGACGTGACGGAGACGGTGGCGCACATCACGGGCGTGCCGATCAAGCGGATGAGCCAGACCGAGCTGGCGAGGATGCTCAACATCGAGCAGGAGCTGCAGCAGGCGGTAGTGGGGCAAACCCCGGCGATCCAGGCGGTGGCGCGCGCGCTGCGGCGTTCGCGGGCGGACCTCAAGGATCCGAAGCGGCCGATCGGCTCGTTCATTTTCCTGGGCCCCACGGGCGTGGGCAAGACGCTGCTCGCCAAGGTTCTGGCGGAGAAGATGTTCGGCGACGACAAGGCTCTGATCCAGATCGACATGTCGGAGTACATGGAGAAGTTTACGGTGTCGCGCCTGATCGGCTCGCCGCCCGGCTATATCGGGCACGAGGAGGGCGGCCAGCTGACCGAGCGCGTGCGTCGGCGGCCGTACAGCGTGGTGCTGTTCGATGAGGTCGAGAAGGCCCATCCGGACGTGATGCACATGCTGTTGCAGATTCTGGAAGAGGGCCGGCTCACGGACAGTTTGGGCCGTCAGGTCGATTTCCGCAACACGGTGGTGATCCTGACTTCCAACCTCGGTTTCGACTATGAGAAGCAGGGGCAGGGGCTGGGCTTCATGCGCGAAAGCCAGGCGGACGACTACGGCCGGCTGCGCGACCGCATGATCAATGCCGCCAAGCAGGTGTTCAAGCCTGAACTCATGAACCGTTTCGACGACGTGATCGTCTTCAAGAAGCTGGAGAAAGCGGATGTGGTCCAGATTCTCGGACTCGAGCTGGCCAAGGTGCGGCAGCGTCTGGAAGCCAAGGCGATCAAGCTTGAGCTGAACGAGGCGGCCACCGAGTTCCTGATCGGGAAGGGCTATGATCCCGCATTGGGCGCGCGTCCGTTGCGGCGCACGGTGGAACGGTTTCTTGAGGACCCGTTGGCCGAGGAGCTGCTGCGCGGCGTGCTGGCCGAGGGTGTGATCGAGGCCGGCGTGGCGGACGACAAACAGGGGCTGACGTTCCGCATGCGGGACGAATTGCCGCTGCGTACGCCGCAGCCGGGAGAGGTGACGGTCCGGACGGCGGCGGACGAGCCGGCCGAAAAGGAAGGCGCGGCGGGCAAGAAAACCGCGGCGAAAACGAAGAAGCGTCCCAAGCGCGTCAAAAAACAGGACAAATGAAAAAATCCCGCTTGCAACGCGGGGTGCAATGTTGGTATTGTACCACGTTTCACGGAGGAGAAAATGGTCAAAATCAGACTTCGCAGAACAGGTTGTAAC
>DAOPZC010000075.1:0-20279 GCA_035353175.1 Kiritimatiellia bacterium
GGCCGTAACCGGGCTCGCTGCCCTCCAGCCATCCCGTCGCGCGCAGGTTGTACCAAATGTAATCGCATGCGCCCCAAGACCACGCGTAAAGCGTCTTCGCCCACACCGTGCGTGCCACGTCCAGCTCGGCGTCGCCGTAACTGGTCATCGCCGTTTCGTGCGACGACCACGGCTTGTTCTTCATGCCGGTGCGTTCGCGGAGCGGGAAGAACTGATCCTGCAGGCTTTTGACATACGAATCGAACGAGCCATGGCAGTGGAGCGCCCACACGTCATACAGGTCGGGTTCGTCGGCGAAGCGTTCGATCAGCCCCGGGTTCGCGCGGTTCCACCCCTTGGAGCCCTCGGAGGCCGCCACGGCCCAGCCGTTGGGCGTCACGCAGGTCGCGGGACACGCCGCGTGAACGCCTTCCATGGCCTCGCGCTGCATGCGCACCGCCTCGGCGTGGGTGAGGGTGTTCGTCGTCACGAGGTCCCATTCGTTTCCGATCTCGTAATAATCGATCTGCGTCCCGTAACGGGCCGCGATCGCGTGGCAGTACTCGCGCAGAAGGCCAGGGCGGATGGGAAGGCAGCCTTTGCGGCTGACATTCTGGCGCGCCTTCAGAATCTCCGGATCCACCGCCCATCCGGGCGTGGACTGGACGATGATATCGAGGGCTAGGCCCGCATCGCGCAGGCGGCGCAGGAGGTCGTCGGCCTTGGACCAATCCGTAACGTCCGGACTGGGCCTCACGTCTCCGAACATGAACCCGTAATCCGTGCGTGTGAATTTCGCGCCGGCGGCCACGAGCGCGTCGATGGTGGGGTCCACGAGGTCCGGAAGATATAGGATGCCGTGGTAGTGGATGCCGAAGCGGAATTTCGGCTTGGCGACGATTGGCGTGCGCTCATGCAGGTCGATGGATGCGAAACGCGCCTCGTGCGTCATCGTCGAGCCGTCCGCGCCGCGCACGTCCGCCGTCAGGTACCATATGCCCTTAGCGGGCAACGGCCACGGCACGGGAATCCGCACCGTCTCCCCGGGCGCGAGCGTCCGGTTAAAGGGAATCTCGAAGCGGCGGTCGAACACGTCCGAGAATTTCAAGGTGGTTTTCCACGTCTGCGGCGTGTCCGCCGGGTTGCGGATCGTGACGACGGGCCTCTCGTTCGCCTTTTCGGCTCGGACGATGTGCAGGTAATTACCCGTCTCGACGTCCAGGCGGAACGCTTCGGCGGAGGTTTGCTCGAACGAGGCTTCGGCCCTGACGATCTTCCACGGTCCCGTGGGCGAATCGACGGCGGGCGTGAAGTCGAGTTTCACGAATTGGAATTGGCTCTGGCGCGAGAGGTCGCAGGGGAAGCGCAGCGTGCCGTCCGTCGTGCAGGCCGTCAGGTTGGTCATCGCGCCTTGCATCGCGTTGCCGTGCGAGTCATACGAGAGGGTGAGTGTGGCCGTGCCGCGGAAAGCGGGCGAGAGCTGGAACGCGAGCGACTTTGCGCCGGGGAACGGTGCCGCACCGGGGTACGTGGTGTCGACGGAGATCGGCTCGACCGAACGGACCGTCCGCGCGACCGTCGCGGCTTGCGGCTCCTCCTGCAGGCGCACGAAGACGACCTCGCCCTCGCCGCTGGCCTGCGAATAGTGCGCATTGATCGTCGTCAGGCGGACCGGGGCGTCCATGCGCCCATTGGCCTTGGAGCCTCCGCCCCAAGGGCGGGAGTGGCCGGCCTCGTTGAAGGTGTAGCTGCACCTGAGCGTGCCGTCCGCCAGGTTTGTCTTGATCTTGCGCGGCAAAAATTGGAACGTCTCGCCGTCGCGGTCCGTGAGGTTGAGCGCCATGGTTTTCGTCACTCGGCGAAACGGGGCCTTGCGCATGACGAGGACAACCCCTTGCGCCAGCCAGGGACGCGCCTTGGCCAATCGGTCGGGAACCGTCAGCGTACACCACTGCGGGGCTGCGTTCATCTTTGCCGCGTCCAAATGAAGATGAAGCCCGTCCGGCTTCGCCTCCAATTGCGTGGCCGCTTCGGCAGGGTCCAAATACTTTCCCGCCTCGAGGTTGAACGTGTTCGCCGGATCCGCGAAATCCATGATAGTTTCACCGGCGACCGCCCCGCCCGCGAGGAGAAGCGCCGCAGCGAAACCGACTCTGTGATTCCTCTTCATTTTGTTATGTTGGCTCCCTTCAGCCGGTGAAATTGCGCGGACAGGACCTCCGCCCTCACTCTTCGATGCGGTAGAGATGCGAGCTGGTGCGGACGAGGAGCGACTTGCCGACGATAGCCGGCGACGCGTAGCAGCCGCTGTCCAGCCGGTTGGTGGCCAGGATCCTGAAGGTGTCACCCTGCGCGGCGACCGCCCCGCCGCCGGTCGTGTTGAAGAGGTAGAGGCGTCCTTCGGCCGCGACGGGAGAAGCCAGATGCTGGCCGGGAATGTTGCCTGACCAGAATTCCTTGCCGGTGGCGGGGTCGAGGCAGCTCAACGTCGTGGCGGTCATCGTGTAGAGACGCTTGCCGGTCAAGACGGGCGACGGCATCGTGGGCACGTTGCGCGAGCCTTTCCACAGGAGGGCCGGCGTGTTGGTGACCTCTCCGGAGGCGGCCTCGGGGCGGATCCCGTACATCGTCGGACGGGCGGAGCCGCCGCAGACGATGAGGATCCCGTCGGCGAAGACCGGCCGCGGGACCACGGACCACGTTTCGTAACGGGCGCACCACTGCTCACGGCCCGTTTCGGCCTCGTAGGCGCGCACGCCGTGGCCGCCGGGACTGACGATCAGGGCCTTGCCGGCGACGTCGATGACCAAGGGGATGCTGGAGGAGTGCGTCTTTTTGGGGACCGTGTTGTTCGGGAAGGCGCGGTCCGTGCGCCAGCGGGTCTTGCCCGTATTTTTGTCCAGCGCGATGACGAAGCGCTCCGCATCGGACTGGCCGTCGCAGGTGAGGACGAGCAGGTCTTTGCACAGGACCGGCGAGCTGGCGGCGCCGACGTCGAAGTAACGGGTCCTGATGTCGCGGCGTTCCCAGATCGTCTTGCCGGTCTCGGCGTCGAGGCAGGCCGTGCCGGCATTGCCGAAGGTCACGTAGACCCGGTCGCCCTCCAGGACCGGCGTGGGCGTGGCGAAGCTGTTCATCGCGTGGCAGGGCTCGGTGATGTCCGTCGCGAACAGCGGGAGGTCGAGCGTGATGCGGCCGGTCTTGAAATCGGCGCGCAGCACGTGGCGCGTCTTGCCTTTGTCGGGCGAGCTGGTGAGCCAGACGCGGTCGCCGGAGGCGACGGGCGAGGAGTGGCCCATGCCGGGGATCGCGGTCTTCCAGACGACATGGTTCGTTTCACTCCAGGTCAGCGGCAGGCCCTTCGCCTCAGAAAGCCCCTGGCCGGTCGGTCCCCGGAATTGAGGCCACCCGCCGTCGGCGCGGGCTGCGGAAGAAAGTGCGGCAAGCGAAAGAAAGGCCAGCAGACGCATCGGCGCGTTCGTTGTCACGTCATGTCCCCCATAATTAAAAAACCTTATACAACACTATAAAGCAAAAGCGCCGCGGCCCTCTAGCGAAAAAACGGAGAGACGGAAGCGGCGGGTGTGGATTCGACGAAGTTGGATCGCACCCGGCCGGCCCTTCATGGTACATTCATGGCAAGCATCCTTGAGGCCGGACTCGGGCTGGACACGCGGCCGGCGCGCGGGGATGATGCGTCAAGGGAATGACGGGCGGAGGGTGGAAAATGGGCAAATCGCTTCTTTTCGCGAAGGCTGCTGTGTTCCTGGGGGCCGGTCTGCTGGCCGGGGCCTGCGGGGCGGCTGCCGAAGGGGGCCCGACGCGGCCCAACATCCTGTTCGCGCTGGCGGACGACTGGGGGTACGGCCACGCGGGCGCATACGGCTGCGCCTGGGTGAAGACGCCCGCCTTCGACCGCGTGGCGCGGGAGGGCGTGCTCTTCACGCACGCCTACACGCCGACCGCCAAGTGCGCGCCGTCGCGGGCGAGTATCTTGACCGGCCGGAATCCGTGGCAGCTCAAGGCCGCAGCGAACCACTGGTGTTACTTCCCTTCGGAGTTCAAGACCTACGCCGAGGCGCTGGAAGAGCACGGCTACTTTGTCGGCCGCACGCTGAAGGGCTGGGCGCCGGGCGTGGCGAAGGACGCGTCGGGGAAGGACCGGCACATGGCGGGGAGGCCGTTCAACCGGCGCAAGCTGACGCCGCCGACGAAGGGCATCAGCGACAATGATTACGCGGCCAACTTCGCGGATTTCCTCGACGCCGCTCCCACAGGGCAGCCGTGGTGTTTCTGGTACGGCTGCGTCGAGCCGCACCGCGGCTATGAATACGGCAGCGGCGTGGCCAAGGGGGGGAAGAAACTGGAGGACGTGCCGCGCGTGCCGGGGTACTGGCCGGACAACGAGGTGGTCCGCAACGACATGCTGGACTATGCTTTCGAGGTCGAGCACTTCGATGCGCATCTCGGCCGCATGCTGGCGGCGCTGGAGCGGCGCGGCCTGCTCGACAACACGCTGGTGGTGGTGACGGGCGACAACGGCATGCCGTTCCCGCACAGCAAGGGCCAGACCTACCGCGATTCGAACCATCTGCCGCTGGCCGTGATGTGGAAGGGCGCCGTGAAAGTGCCGGGCCGCACGGTGGACGACTATGTGAGTTTCATCGATCTTGCGCCGACCTTTCTGGAGGCCGCCGGACTCGCCTGGGAGCAGGCCGGAATGGCGCCGCCGCAGGGCCGCAGCCTGACCGAGATTCTATTCTCCGGAAAAGCAGGCCGCGTGGTTCCTGCGCGCGACCACGTGATCCTCGGCCGAGAGCGCAATGACATCGGCCGTCCGCACGACGGGGGCTATCCCGTGCGCGGCATCGTCAAAGAAGACACGCTCTACCTGCACAACTTCGAGCCGTCGCGCTGGCCCGCCTGCAATCCCGAGACGGGGTATCTGGATACGGACGGCAGCCCCACGAAGACCGAAGTGCTCAAGGCGCGCGTCACGCCGGCTGCGAAAAAGTTCTGGGACGCCTGTTTCGGCAAGCGCGGGACGGACGAGCTTTATGACTTGCGGAGCGACCCCGACTGCCTGGACAATCTGGCCGGGAAACGGGATGCGGCTTTGCTCAGGCGTCATCTTTTCGATGCGCTCAAGGCGCAGGGTGATCCCCGCGTCGCCGGCGACGGCAAGATCTTCGATGCGTATCCGCACGCCAATGAAAAGATGCGGGGGTATTACGAAAAGCGGAGCCGGGGGCAAAAGCTTCCCGCCGATTGGGTGAACGAGAGCGATTTCGAACCGGTTGAGCCGACAAAGTGACGGAATGGTTGCGACGACAACCTCTATGCCTGTCAGAAACCTCGTGGTGATGGGCGTAGTGCAGGATCCTTTTCGCTCTATTTTGTTATAACCGAATACGCTTTATAAATTTAAGAAATACTGAGTTAACAAGTGAATAGATTATGCTTGAAAAGATCCAAAAAATGCGTCATACTGACATAAAATACTAAGGGGGCATGTTTTGATGCGGCGTGGCTTATACCTGTATGTGGCGATTGGTTTTCTCGGGGTACAACACGTGTTGTATGCGGAAGAAAGCGGACTGCCGGTGCAAGGGGCGCATCCGATTGCCTGTGAACGTGTCGTCCTGCAAATGCATTGGCGGCACCAGTTCCAGTTTGCCGGATATTACATAGCGCAAAAGAAGGGATATTATCGGGAATCAGGATTCGATGTCGCATTCCGCGAAGCTGTTGCCGGTTCCGACAGTGTCGGAGAGGTTGTGGCCGGGCGTGCCGATTTCGGCGTGTGTGACACGCGTTTGCTCGTGGATTGCCTGCGCGGGGAGCCCGTGGTGGTGTTGGCGGCAGTGTTGCAGCACTCCCCGTTCATGGTGTTAGTGCCGAAGCAGACGGGGATCCATTCGCTGAAAGACTTGGCCGGCAAGCGCGTCATGATGGCGGCAGACCGGCCGGGTTTCGAGGTGGAGACCATGTTTTTATCCCAAGGCGTTTCGCTCAGTGAAATCGAGACGGCCCCGTATGATCAGACGCTTGGTTCCTTGATTGATGGGCGGGTCGACGCCTGTGTCGGATACATGACCGATGAACCCTATATCCTGCAAATGAGGCGTGTGCCGTATGAGGCCTTTATCCCGCGCGAGTTTAATGTGGATGCTTATGGAGAGTTGCTCGTAACCTCACGGCAGAGGGCTCGGGCACAGCCGGAACGTGTGCAGGCTTTTCGAGATGCCAGTATGCGCGGTTGGGCGTATGCGGTCACGCATGTGGACGAGGCCATTGATCTGATCATCGAATCATATGCGTCCGATGCGGATCGAGACGAACTGGAATATGAGGCACGGACGCTTCGCGGGCTGATGGCCTCCGATCTGGTTGAACTCGGCCATGTGAGCCCGGACCGCTGGAGAAATATGATGAGACGTTTCGCGATGATCCAGGGCCATTCGCCCGCATCGGTTTCTGCTGAAAAAGCCGATACATTTCTCTTTACCGAATTCGTCAGGCATCATAATCGTCGTTGGGTCTATCGTCTCAAGGTCGTTCTCTCAGCGGCTCTTTGCGTCATCGTTTTCTTGAGCGTGCTGGTGTGGATGCTCGGGGCTATTGTCGCTCGCAAGACATCAGCCCTGGCAGAGTCCAATCGAAAGTTGGAGCAGGAGAACCGCGCACTTGTGGAGGCGGAGCTTATGCTTGGGTTGCAGCGCGATTTTGCGGCGGCGATGAGCGAGTCTTCTACACTGCAGTCCTGTTTGGACCGGGCGACGTCTCTGGTCTTGAGGATAGCCGGCATTGATTACAGCGGGGTTTATCTGGCAGACCCGATGGAGGGAAAACTGAAATTGGCGACGTGTCGAGGAGTCAGCGACGCGTTTGCGAAAAAGTTTGCGATTCACGATGCAAGCATCCCGGGCAGCGCAGAAATACTGAAGGGTCAGCACGTTTGCGTGAATGGCAACGACATGCCTAAGGTGAATTGCGATTCCGCATTGATGGAAGAGGGGGTGACTGCATTTCTGATCGCGCCGGTCAAATACGGGTCGGAGGTCATCGCCTCGCTGGCCATCGCCTCGCATACGGTAACCGATTTTCCGGCCAATACGATGAGCGGTCTCGAATCGCTGGCGATGTTGATGGGTGGCGCGATCAGCCGTCTGAAGGCGAAAGAGCAGCTGAGTCAGAACGAGGAACGGTTCCGGATGATGATTGAGCATGCCGGGGTGAGCATGATGGTGGTCAACGCGTCCGGGGATGTGATTTTCGACAATGTGCTGCCGTCTGTAGCCTGCAACGGCGTCCAAGATTGCCAGGAACGTCGCTCGATCGAGGCGGCCTTCGCAAAAGAATGCGGGAAACGTCGCCAGAATCAGATTCGGCGGGTTCTTGAGAAAAGCGAAACGATTGAGTTCGTCAGCCGGTTCCAAATCGACAACGAACATTTGTGCTTCGAGGTCACGATGCGGCCGCTGACCCTTCCGTCGCAGTCCGCACGTCTGGTTTTGATCATGACCAAGGATGTTTCCGAGAGGTGGCGAACATGGGAAGCCTTGCAGGAGAGCGAGGCGAACTTCCGGAATCTTGCCGAAAACAATCTGGACGTGATCGCCATCATAGACCGGAAAGGCATGTTCACTTACGTCAACCGGCAATTCGAAATTCTCACGGGATATGCGGCAGATGAAGTGTGCCTTTCTCCGTATATATTTCGTGATTTGATGAAGCCTTCGCAATGGGGGTTGGCACAAGCGCGTTTAGAGGCGCTGATGAAGGAAACGGCCGTCTCTTCGCGCTATGAGATGGATGTTCGCGATAAAGCGGGTAAACTGATTTCCGTCGAGCTGAGCGTGAGCCGAAGCGTGTGGCACAATGAGCCGTGCGTGTTCGTTTCGGCGCGCGACATCTCAGAAAGGCGCGAGGCTGAAAGACTGTTGAAAAAAAGAGAAGCGTTATTCAAAGCGGTTGCGGACGGGGCTTTCGACGCGCTTACGCTTTCGGATGTTGAAGGGCGTTACCTGTTTTGTAACACGCGGATGACGCAGTTGACCGGCTATTCCAGCAGCGAACTGCTGGGGTCAAGATTTGAACTGGTGCTCGATGCGAGCAAGATCCCTGCCTGTGTTGAACGATTTGAAAAAAGGGTGGCTGGACTTTCCGTTCCTGATATATACGAAACGGTTATGCGTCGAAAGGGCGGAGGGTCCTTCGCTGTGGAAGTCAGCATCAAGGCGACCGAATGGTTGGGGCGGCGCGCGTTTTTATGCGTCTACAAAGACATCTCGGAACGCAAGAGACTTGAACTGGAGATCCTGAAGATCGACGAGTGGGAGAGGGCGAGGATCGGTCAGGACCTGCACGACTCCATCGGACAACAATTGGTCGGCATGGCGTATCTCTCGGAGGCGCTCTGGCGCGGCCTTCAGAATGAGCGGCTTGAGCATGCGGGTACCGCTTCCCAAGTCACGGTCATTTGCAGGACGGCCCATCAGCAACTCAGAGAGATTGTTCGCGGGCTGTTGCCGCTTTCCGTGGACGAGAGCCTGAGGGACGGTTTACTGCGCCTGTGCGAGAACGTGCGGTCTCGGATGAACGTTGCATGCGAGCTGCATGATGCCTGCGGGGCCACACTGCTTGATCCCATGGGGGAGAACCATCTCTATCAGATCGCGCAAGAGGCTGTGGCGAACGCTGTGAGGCACGGCGGCGCGAAGAAAATCGTCATCACGCTCAAGAATGATGCCGACATGGGGTTTTTGAGGATCGACGACGACGGGTGCGGTTTTGACGTTGAAGGCATTCGACCAGAAGGATCCGGACTCAAGATCATGAAGTACCGTGCGGATATCCTGAACGGCAAGTTGTCCGTGAACAAACGGGACACGGGCGGCATATCGGTTAAATGTCATTTTATGGTTTCTGCTTCTCAGGGGGAAAGGGAACGCAAAAGGAGAAAAAATGATAGCGTACAAGGGTAACTCGGGCGACAAGCACGGGCTGGTGACCGCTAAGAAAAAAATCATGCTGGTCGATGACCATCCTCTGGTCGGCCAAGGACTCAAAACAATGATGTGCACAACCCCTGATCTGGAGATCAGTTGGATGGCCAGCAATGCCCCTGCGGCGTTGCAGATGATTGCGGAAGAGGTGCCAGACCTGCTGATCCTCGATATTTCGCTGCCGGGGACCAGCGGGCTCGATCTGCTGAAAGACGTGAAGATCGGTTATCCGGACCTGCCTGTGCTGGTTCTCTCGATGCACGAGGAGAGTGTCTATGCCGGACGCGTTTTGCGCGCCGGGGCTAAAGGTTACATCATGAAACAGGAACCCGGCGAGAAAGTCATCGAGGCGATACGTTGCGTGCTGTCCGGTGGTGTCTATGCGAGCCCCGCACTCGTTTCCAGCTTGTTGCAGACGTTTGCCTCGGACACGCCCGCCGTCAGTCTGAAAACCGGCCCCGCACGGCTGGGCGACCGCGAACTGCAAGTCTACACGCTCATCGGGAACGGTCTTTCCACGAAGGAGATCGCCTCACAGCTGAACCTGAGCACGAAGACGGTCCAGACGTACCGGGAGCACATAAAGCGCAAACTCGGGCTGAGTTCCGCCATGGCGCTTGTTCATTCCGCCACGCAGTGGATACGGGACGAAAAAGGGGTATAGCACGTGTCCGCCGTCCATTCCAACATCGCCGGCAAGAGGTTGCCGTCCGCATGCGCGATCACTCAAGAACAAATGCGTAGCAGCTATAGGAAAAAAACGCTGTGACTCTCAGCATATTACTGTAACAAAAGATACAATTGCTTAGCATACTTAATAAAAAGGCCTATGCATAAATCAGCTTCCCGTCTGATTGTATAAAAGAAGCCCAAGCCCTTTAATATTCATGCGCGGTTTTGTGTTTTCAGATCAAGCATTACGCAGACAGGGCATTTTTGCCTTGTTCGCGGTTATGTGCGTATTTCTCGGGGATGCTTGAAGAAAATGCAAAAACCGTGTTTACAGGCTTTGGATGTGGCAATCGGCGCTTGGATCAATAAGGGAAAAATAATGAACACACAGCGGGTGAACATCAGCGGTTTCGCAAGAAGAATCTTTGCGGCAGCGTGCGTATGGGCTGTTTACACATTTACCGCAGTGGCCCAAATACCTGTAGCGCGGGTGGTGGGCTCGGGCGGCGTGACGACGAACCTGTACACGTCCCTCGACACGGCCATCAAGGCTGCGGGCGACTCCCACGACGACGTGACGGTGACGCTCCTGGCCGACATCGACCTGACTAACACTGTTTGGGACGCCGCGTCGCTGAACGGCTACAGCGGCGGTTTCCGGAGTCTGACGCTGGACGGCAACGGGAAGAGCATCGCGGGCCTGAGCGACACGCTGATCGCCTCGACATGGGTGGGGCAGAGCCTGACAATCAAGAACCTGACGATCAAAAAATCTGCGATCGTCCGCGACGCGGGGGACTCTACGGGAACGACGGGTGTGGGGGCCTTCTTTGGCATTTTGTCGGCGACCCACCGGGTCACACTGGAGGACTGCCACCTGGTGGACAGCTCGGTCGAGGGCGGTCACTGGACGGGCGGCCTGATCGGCTACGCGACCGGTTACAGCGGGACGGACGGACCGGTGTTCGAGTCGGTCCTGGTCACGAACTGCTCTGTGTCTGGCTGCTCGGTGACGGGCAAGGGCTCGGCCGGCGGCGTCATCGGCCACGCGACGGGCGACGCCTGGACGGAGGTCGTCATCGCGGACACCGCGGTCAGCAACAACACGGTCACATCGACGGGCACCTCGACCATCAAGGCCGGCTCTGTGATCGGCACTGTCGGCGTTGCCGGTGCCGAGACCACGGTTAACGGGACGACCCACACAGGCGGCATCGGCGTGAGCGCGGAAGTCAGCGGCAACACGGTTAAATCTAACGGGACGGGCACGGACGCCATCTTCGGACGCTTCGGGAATGCGGCGGGCGTCCTGCGGGTGACGGGCGGCGTGTACGACGGCGCGGAGGACTACGCCGGGCTCCCGATCGCGGGCGACGCGGCGGGGACCCTTCTGGTCTCGGGAGGCACATACGAGACACTGCCCGATGCTGGGGTCTGGGCGGAGGGCTTCGTGGCCTACGCGTCCGGGGACGACACGTACACGGTGCGCGAGGTCGACGGCAGTGCCGTCTATGTCGACGACGACTTCACCGAAGCGACAAAAGGCTGGAACAACTACCGCTTTAAGACCATCCAGGGCGGCGTCAACACCGTCGCGGCCAGCGGCACGGTCTACATCGCGGCGGGCACCTACACCGAAAACGTCTACGTGGGCAAGAGCCTCAACATCGTCGGCGCTGGGGCTGCGACGACGATCGTCGACGGCCATGACGCGGGCAGCGTTTTCATCGTGGACGGCGACATCGACGTCGCGATCGAAGGCTTGACGATCCAGAACGGCGGCGGGACAGCGGCAACATACGGCGCTGGCGTCTATGCCGAGGCTGCCGGAGTCGGTCTCACCCTGTCTCTCGTGGATTGTGTGCTGAAGGACAACACGGCGGTCACTTCGGGCGGCGGACTTGCGACGGGCGGGTGGGGCGAAGACGTCACGTTGATCGGCACGACGATTTCCGGCAACACGGCATCCGGCACGGGGCCTGGTGCTGGTGGAGGCGGCATCTATACATACGGCGGCGAGTTGACGGTGGAGAATTGCACCGTGAGCGGCAATACGGCGGCTCGCGACGGTGGCGGCGTTTTTCTAGCGGGTGCCACGGCATGTCAGATTAACTTTGCAACCTTCACGGGCAACACGGCCAATCGGGGCGGCGGTCTGAGCCTGAGCGGCGCATCGGGTGCGATCAACAACACCATCGTTTGCGGCAACACGGATGCCATAGCCGGAACAGTGTCCGACAACGTAAACGGCACAATCCCCGGCGGATCGAACAATCTCGTCGACCAGGATGCCAAGCTCGTCGCGCTCGCCGACAACGGTGGGCCGACGCCGACGCACGCGCTGCTCGCGGACAGCCCAGCCCTCAACGCCGGCATGGCCGACACGGTCGCCTTTGACCAGCGCGGCGTGCCGCGCGCCCAGGGCAACGCCCCCGACATCGGCGCGTTCGAGACGGTGCGCATCGTCTACGTCGACGACGACTGGACCGGTCCCGAAAACGTGGTCGGACATGCCTGGGGGCAGGACGCCTTCCCGACGTTGACTGCCGCCATGGCCGTGGTTCCCGATGGCGGCCTGGTGCGCGTGGCGGATGGCACGTACGCCGGTGGTCAGACGATCACGGGCTCGCTGACGTTCGAAGGAGCCAACAAGGACGTGGCCGGGTACGGCACGCGCGGCGCCGAGTCGGTCATCACGTCGACGATCCACGTCAAAGGGCAGAACAACACGGTTTCGTTCAACGGCTTCCAGTTCACGGCGTCGAACTATGCATTGCTGTACGGAGCAGCCCCGAGCACGACGGATTGGATTTTCAAGAACAACCTCGTGGCCGGCGGCTCGGGCTGCGCCTGCTACAACGAGGGTACCAGCAACTGGCGCGACGTCACGGTGGTCAGCAACATGTTCACCGTCACGGGCGGCAGCAGCGCCCTCCGCCTCGCGAACGTCCGCAATCTTTCGGTCAAAGACAACCGGTTCACGGGCGGCTTCAACGCGCTGCAGCTCGTCGGGGCGTCCGGTGACGTCCTGGTCGATGGGAACGAGATTTCCAACACCACCAACGAGGCGCTCAAGTTCGGGGGGCCGATCCTGAACGGGATGTGTTCGAACAACACGATCAGCAATGCCAACACCAGCAGAGAAATCGACGTGGGCGCGATCCGCATCCGCGGCGTCACGCTGCCGTACAGTCTGACGATCATCAACAATACGCTCATCGACAGCTTCAACGGTGTGGCGGTCAGGGACGGGGATAGTCTCGCCGGCGCGACGATTCTCGTGACTGAAAACGTCTTTGAAGGCAACTCCAACGCCGGCGTCTACAATGGCGGTACAGGTGCGTTGACCGCCAACGGCAACTACTGGGGTGAGACGACGCCCAACATGGCCGAGCATGTCGCGGGCGATGTGACGGTCGACACCTACTTCGCTGCCTACGATGCCGGGACCGGCGTGTTCAGTGACCTCAACGTCCTCACCGTCTACGTCGACGGCAGCTTGGCCGCCGAGGACGCCACCCACTTCAAGACGCTTGCCGGGGCGGTCGCCGCCGTCGCGCCGGGCGGCACGATCCATGTCGCCGCCGGGACCTATAATGAGTCCGTCACGCTGGCGCAGCCTGTCAGCCTCGTCGGCCCCACAACGGGCGACAAGCCGCTGATCGTCGGCATGCTCACCGCCACGCATACCGCAGGCTGGGCAACCACCATCGAGAATATCGATTTCAAGGTCAACGCGACCGACAAGAACAACCTCAAGCTCGTCGGGGTCAAGAACCTGACGGTCAAGGGCTGCGACTTCGACGCTGACGAGCGCTTCATGGCGCTGCCCCAAGTCGTGGCCGTCCAGTTGGACAGCGCCTGCCAGAACATCACGTTTGACGCCTGCACCTTCCGCGACGGGTACTATGTCACGATCCAGGGCCGCGCGGACAACCTGGTGGTCAAGAATTGCACGCTTGAGAACGTCAAGAGCGGCATCAACATGCAGTACGCCTCTGGCGCTGGTTTGACCGTGACCAACACCGGCATCAGCGTGGTTGCGCAGGGCGTGGCCAATGACACCTACTGCGTGCGCTTCGGCAGCAGCAGCGGCACGGCGCAGAATCTGACTATCATCGGCGGCTCCTTGACGGTTGACGCCAACGGCCTGACGCCTGACGCCGGCACCTACTTCCACGCGATCCTCGTGCGCGAGGCGGCCAGCGGCACGCTGGCGGTCACCGGAACGACGATCAACGGCGAGATCGCCAATCTTTCCGCCACGCCGCTGGCCGGCGTGGACAACCTGTACTACGTCGTCTATGTCGACGACGACTACACCGCCGCGACCAGCGGCTGGGGCCAGTACGCCTTCGCGTCCATCCAAGATGCGGTCAACGCCGTGCAGGCGAACGGCAAGATCGCCGTCGCCGCCGGCACCTATACGCAGAGTGTGACCGTCAGCAAGCCGCTCAACCTCGTCGCAGTCGGCGAAGCCATAATCGTCGGCACCGCCACGGATGCCGTGACTGTCGCGGCCGATGGCGTGAGCATCTCGGGCTTCACCGTCCAGAACCCGAACGGAGTGCATGGCATCTATGCGCTCAACCGGAACGATCTGTCGATCACCGGCAATACCGTCGAGAACGTCGGCTCCGGAGTTGCCGCGCCGGGTTCCGCCGTGTGCGGCGTCATGATCTACTCCACTAGCGCGGCCATGAACGACATCGCGGTCGTCGACAACATGATCCGCGGTATCAGGAGCCAGGGCAACAAGACGGGTGCCAACGGCGTCTGGGTGGGCGACTCGTCAGGGAACTTCGACATCACCGGCTTGGTCATCCAGGGCAACGTCATCTCTAACATCGTCGCCAGACCCATCGCGTATGACGACGGCGGTCGCGGCGCTTACGGTATCATCATCAATCACGCGAGCACTGGCACGGGCCAAACAGTCGCGCCGCTCATAAAGGACAACCTAATTGCCGACCTGGACGGTGTCTGGGCCCATGCCGTAGGACTTGAAGGCAACACGCCGGGTGCCGTGGTGCAAGGCAACATTATCGCGCGGATCATCGACCACAAGTCGCCGGCCAATCCCGACGCCGTCGGCATCATGGTTGAGGCGAATCCCGCCGCGGCGAGCGTCTCGATCGTCAGCAACAGCTTCTCCGAGGTTCTGGCCGGCGTTCGGAACGTCACGGCGATTGCCGTAACGGTGAACGGCAACTATTGGGGCTCGGCGACGCCCAACATCGACGCGCTGGTGCTCGGGGACGTCGTGACCGACAGCTTCTACGCCGACGCCGCTCTGACCGATCTCCGTTACTTCACGGTCTTTGTCGACGGCGCCTTCGCCACGGAATCGGGCAATCGATTCAAGACCATCCAGGGCGGTGTGGACGCGGTGTCGCAGTACGGCAACGTGCATGTCGCCGCGGGCTCGTATGACGGCGCGACGCTCACGAAGTCGGTGAATCTGCTCGGCGCCAACGCGGGTGTAGCCGGATACGGTACGCGCGCCGACGAAGCGGTCATCACCTCGGTGGTCAACATGACCGGCAAAGACACGACGGTTATGATCGATGGCTTCAAGTTCAACGTCACGCCGCATCTCATGTTCGGCGCGAACAATGCGGAGAGCAAGCAGACGGCAGACTGGACCTTCCAGAACAATCTCGTCGAGGCTTCTGGCGCCATTTACAGCGACACCGGTTACGTCAACCTTAACTGGCGCGACGTGGTGGTGACCCGCAATCGTTTCGCCAACATGAACTCGAATGCGGTGAGCACCTTCAACGTCAGGAGTCTGACAGCGACTGACAACCAGTTCGACACGCTCGGCGCCGGCGCGAACGCCTTGGTCTGTCAGAACATCGGTTCGCTGACCGCGGCGGGCAACTCATTCTCGAACATCGGCTGGAACGCCGTGCAGCTGGTGGGCTCGACGAGCGTCACGATCACCAACAACGTCTGCAGCAACTTGGGCGCGGAAGCCTTCAAGCTGGGCGGCCCCATCGTGAGCGGCGTTTGCTCCTATAATCACATCGTTGGCGCCAATACGAGTAACGAGGTGGACGTCGGCGGCATCCGCATCCGTGTGGCTGCGGGGCAACCCTACAACGTCGCGATCATCGGCAACTACATCGAGAACAGCTTCAACGGCCTGGCCGTGCGGAACGGCGATGTTCTTGCAGACACGTCGATTACGGTGTCCCAGAACACGTTTGTCGGCAACAGCCATGCCGGCATCTACAACGGCAGCACCGGGACGTTGGCTGCATCCTGCAACTACTGGGGCACCGCCTTCGGGCCCTCGGGCATCGGCTACTTCGGCACGGGCGACGCAATCATCGGGCCGGTGACTATCGGAAACTATTACGTCTCGGTGCCGTTGACCACGCTCCACTATTATGACCTCTACGTGGACGGCAACGGCAGCGAAGACGCGACGCATTTCAAGACGATCCAGGCGGCGTATGCCGCTGCCAACCCCGGCGATACGATCCACGTCGCGGCCGGAACCTATGTGCAAACGGGCACGTTGACGCTCGCCAAGCCGGGGCTTACCCTGACGGGCGCTTCGCGCACCGACGTCTGTATCGACGTCTCTGCATGCGGTTCCGCCTGGGGTATCCATGTCGAGGCCGACGACGTGACGCTCGAACACTTCACGGTCATTCCGGAAAACGAGACCGGCGGCGGTTACCCGATCCATGCCGCGCCCGAACCGGTGAAACCCGGCGTCTCGATCGCGAATCTCGTTCTCCGCGACATCGCCATCAGCGGTTCCTATCGCACGGCCTTCGACCTGCACGCGGTCAACGGGGCGACGCTGGACGGGCTCTCCGCTTTGAACACCGCCCGCGGCAACGGCATCCAGATTACGGGCTGCACAGATGTGACACTCACGGGCTGCACCACGAGCGGAAACGTGTGGGGCGGTGTTGCGTTGTACAACTCCTCGTATTCAGCGAGCAGTTGCGTCAACGTGACGGCCGATCTTAAGAAGAACAGCTTCGGCGAGATCCAAGCGATTTACGTTCAGGATCCCGGCGTCTCCGGCCTCAACATCACAGGGTATTCCTATGTGATCGCCTCAAGCGCGACCACAACTTTCGCCGACGGCGACGTCAACGAGGCCATTGCGCTGGCGCTGGTCTACGACGGCCAAGGCTCCACGGTGACCACCATCACGGACGCCGCCGGGAATCCCGTCTCGTACAGCGGGGAAACCGGCACGGACGTCGTCTACGTGGACGGCTCGTGGGCTGGCACACCGAACGGCGCCGGCATCCCGAAGCCGCGAGCGGCCGGAACCTATCTTCAGTTTGGTCGTAATGCCTTTTCGACGGTGCAAAACGGCGTTGCGGGCGTGGATGTGGGCGGGACTGTCCATGTTGAGGCCGGTTCTTACACGGAACTTGTCGCGGTCGCCAAGGCGCTGACACTGGTCAACGAGCCCGCGCTGAGCGCGACGGTGACGGCTCCCGGCGCGGCCAGCAAGGCGGCCTTGGTTACGGTCGACGCCAGCAACGTGACGGTCGACGGCTTTGTTCTCGCGGTCAACCAGCCGGACGCAACGGCGGGCATATTCATGGATTCGACTGCCGCCGATCCCGACACGGCGCTGACGGTTCAGAACTGCCGCTTCACGATTTCGGGCACCATCGACTCAGCCGGGGCTGACGCCTATATCGGGTTCGGAACGTATTCGACGGCAATCGCGGTCAACGGCGCGGGCGGTTTCCCGACGATTCAGTTGCTGAACAACGAGATTCTGCCTGATTCGACTACCGCTCCGACGGCGATGTTTGATCGCGCGATCTTCCTGCGCGAGGGCAAAGGCACCATCTCCGGCAATACCGTCTACGGTGACGCCCACGACCTGTGCGCCCAGTTCGTTTCCAACGGACAGCTGCTTATCAGCGGCAACCGCTTTTTGGGCAAGGGCGGGCGCGATGTGAAGGGTGCGCAGATCGATTTTACGGAACCGAACGGCACCGGCAGCATTGTGTTCCAGAACAACACGGTCGAACCGTTCGCTGAGGCGACGCCTTCGGGCAGCGCGCATGTGCGCAGCCTGATGGTCAAGAACAACATGTCCGGGGCGGAGGTCAACGTCCTCAACAACCTCTTCACCAACGTGCAGGCGGTGGCGGTGCTCGCGGGCAACTCCAAGAGCATGACGATCAGCGGCAACGAGTTCAGAGCCGCCGATGGCGACTCGGACTTCAGCTATGTCCAGATCGGCAATAAGGTGATGACTGGTGCCTCGCCTGCACCCGTGCAGATGAACGCGGTTATCCAGGGCAACGTCTTCTGCGCGTCTACAATGCCCGGTGGCCGGGCGATCGAGTTCCTGAACCACAACGCGACGGGCGCGACGTTCGGCACCATCACGGTCGGCGGTGCCGGAGCGCTGGCCAACACGTTTGCGGCGGGGCTGGACCGTTACATTCACTTGGACAACGAGGTGCTGGGCGACTCGAAACTGAGTGCCCGTGCCGCTTATGCGGCCTGCGGCACCACGGTCATGGCACCGTTCAGCGCGGCGATCGACGCGACGCAGAATCTGTTCGACGTCGGCACAGGGGCGCAGTTGCCCGCTGCGATGGCGGCGGCTAACCTGTTCTCGCTGGAGGACAAGATC
Source organism: Kiritimatiellia bacterium (assembly GCA_035353175.1). Taxonomy (GTDB): domain Bacteria; phylum Verrucomicrobiota; class Kiritimatiellia; order RFP12; family UBA1067; genus DAOPZC01. The sequence goes on from DAOPZC010000075.1 coordinate 18,295, forward strand.
TATCACGCCACTGATGTGGCGACGCTGGGGCTCGTGCGAGTGAATGCGGCCAACGTCTACGTGACGACCGCCAGTGGCAGCATCCAGCGCGGCGTGGACGCCGCATTTGCGGGCGACACGGTCAACGTGGCGGCCGGGACGTTTGACGAAAGTGTAAGCATCACGAAGCCGCTCCAGCTCAGCGGCGCAAACGCCGGTGTGGCGTGGGGATCACGCGGCCCCGAAAGCAAGATCCAGCAGACAGGGGGAAACACCCTCCTCACCGTGCGTGCGGACAACGTGACGGTCAATGGATTCGAGCTCTATGGACCGCTGTCGAATAATGCGGTCACAAGCGACAACGGCACGCTGTCGGCGCCAACCGGCCGAAGCAATCTCACCTTTGTGTTCAACCACGTCCACGATATCGGCACGACGCGCGGATCGGGTAACATCTACGGATTCCACTACATGTTGGCGAGCGACGCACCTGCAAACATCACGGTGGCAGACAACCTGTTCGAAAATATCGGCAACAGCGCGACGTTGGCGGGCAGCGCGGGAGCGGTCTACTTCGGGCAGAGCACCTCGACGGGCAAGCTGTCCGGGGTACTGGTCGAGCGCAACGTGGTCAGGAACGTCCGGGTGACGGCTTCGACGAAGAACGCGTGGGGCATCATCATCGGCACGGGGTGGAACAGCTCAGGCTACGTCGAAGACGCGATCATCCGCAACAACGACGTCGCGCAAGTGACTGGCGGAATCGCAGCCGGCATTTCGCTGGGCGGAAACACGCCGGGAGCGACGGTGTCGAACAATCTGGTGCGGGCGGTTAATATCGGCGTCATGGTGGAAACCAATACGGGCGCGGCCACCGTCAATATCGTCGGAAACAGCCTCGAAGCCGAGCAGTATGGTGTCCTGAATAACACCGCCGCGATGGTCAAGGCCGAGAACAACTGGTTTGGAAGCTCCAGCGGGCCATCGGTTGCGACCAATCCCGGCGGCACGGGCGTGGCCGTGTCCGGCCCGGTTGAGTACTCGCCCTGGCTGGGGTACGGGACCGACTTGGACCCCGCAGCCGCCGGCTTCCAGCCGATCGTCGGGACCCTCTTGTACGCGCCGGTCGGCGTGGCATTCATTACGCAGCCGGTGGGCAATGTGGGCCTGGGCTTGGCCCTCTCGCGGCAACCCGTGCTGGCGGTGACCAACGAGACCGGCAACGTGGCGACCCAGTTCACCGGCAACGTGACGCTGGCGTTCGGATCCAATCCCAACAACGGCGTGCTCGGCGGCGTGCTAACACAGGCGGCCGTAGGCGGCGTGGCGGCTTTCACAGACCTGAGCGTGACGGTCGGCGGCGGCTCGGGCTTCACGCTCGCGGCCACTGCGGCCGCGCCGATTCAGGGCACGGAGAGCGCGACCTTCGAGATTCTCAATCCGCTGCCGGTGCTGTCGAGCATCAGCCAGCTCTGGACCGCGGCCGGCAGCGCGCAGTTCACGCTGACGCTGACGGGCTCGGGCTTCGTTCCGACCTCCAGAGTTCTTTGGAACGGAGCAGAGCACGCGACGGCCTTTGTGGACGCGACCACACTGACGGCAGTCATTCCGGCAGGGGACGTGGCGTCGGCGGGGACGGCGCAGGTGAAGGTCGTGACGCCGGCGGCGGGAGGCGGCGAGAGCGCGGCGCGGACCTTCACGGTCACGGCGACGGCACAGTCGCCGGTTGTCTATGTTGACGACGACTGGACCGGCTTCGACAACTGCGACGGGCACGTCTGGGGCTACGACGCCTTCAAGACGTTGCAGGGTGGCCTCGACGGCGTTGCCCAAGATGGCACGGTCAATCTCCTGGAAGGCAACTATGCGGAGAACGCGAGCGCGGCGAAACGCGTGAAGATAATCGGCGCGCTCGGGGGCGGCGGACAGCGGCTCGCGACGGTCAGGGGGGCGATCTCCATCGACAACGACGAATCGATGACGGACGGCACACGCGTCGAGAACCT
>DAOPZC010000076.1:0-19083 GCA_035353175.1 Kiritimatiellia bacterium
CTCAGTCGGAGCCGCCTTTCTTTCCGACGCGTGCGTTTCATTTTGCGCTTCGCGGTCAACAATTGACCATCATCTCGGGGATTGTCTTCTGATCCGGTTTCCGGTATACTGGCGGCCTAATAACTCGGCAACCTTTACCGGACCCGGAACTGTCTGTCATGTCTAAAATCCTGATCGTAGATGATGAAGCGCGCATTCTGCTCCTGCTTCAGAGCCTGCTGAAGGCCAACGGGTACGAAACCGTGACGGCCAAAGACGGGAATGCCGCGCTCGATCTTATCAAGAAGGACGCCTTCGACCTGGTCATTACCGACCTGCGCATGGCGCCGATGGACGGCATGACGCTTTTCCGCGAGATCAAAACGCTGCATCCCGATTTGCCGGTCATCCTGCTGACGGCCTATGCCTCGGTCGAAACCGCCATCGACGCCATGAAGAACGGGGCCTTCGACTATCTCACCAAGCCGTTCAAAGTCGACGAGATGCTCACCACCGTCAAGCGCGCGGAAGAGCACGTCAAGAGCCGCGCCGCCGTCATTTCCACGGATCCCAACGCCCCGCTCCGCTACCAGTTCGAGAACCTCATCGCCACCAACAGCACCATGCTGCAGGTGTGCGACATGATCCAGCGCGTCGGCCCCACCGCCGCCACGGTCCTCATCAACGGCGAGAGCGGCACCGGCAAGGAGGTCATCGCCCGCACCATCCACAACACCAGCCCCCGCAAGGAAAAACCCTGGGTGGCGGTGAACTGCGCGGCGCTGCCCGAGAACCTGCTCGAATCCGAGATGTTCGGCCACGTCAAAGGCGCTTTCACCGGCGCCGTGGTCGAAAAAGAGGGGCTTTTCGAAACCGCCAACAACGGCACGCTCTTTCTGGACGAAATCTCTTCCCTCCCGCTCCTGCTGCAGGGCAAGCTCCTGCGCGTTTTGCAGGAAAAGGAAATCCGGCGCGTCGGCGGCACCAAAAACATCCCGGTCGACGTGCGCGTGATCGCGGCCAGCAACTCCAACCTGGAGCAACTGGTGGCCCAGGGCACTTTCCGGGCCGACCTCTATTACCGCTTTGCCGTCATCACGCTCGACATCCCCGCGCTGCGCGACCGCCCGGAAGACATCCTGCCCCTCGCGCGCCATTTCATCCGCTCCGAGACCGCCGGATTCAAGGCCCAGCCCGGACTTTCCCAAGAGGCGGCCGACGTGCTGGTGGCATATAAGTGGCCCGGCAACGTGCGCGAACTGGAAAACGCCATCAAACACGCCGTGACGTTCCTGCAGTCCGACACGATCTCGCCCGACCTCCTGCCGCCGCGCATCGTCAGCCGCGCCAATGAGGCCAAGGCCCTACAGGCGGAGCACCCCGCGTCCGCGACGATGGGGAGCACCTCGCTCAAGGGGTTTCTCAAGCTCAAGGAGAAGGAGTATCTCGACCAGATCCTCACCTCCACGCACGGCGACAAGGAAAAGGCCGCCCAGACCCTCCAAGTCAGCCTCGCCACCCTCTACCGGAAGCTCTCCGACGAGTCGGCGGACACCCCGGCAAACTGACCCGGTTTTTCGTTTTTGCAAAAATGCGTGTCATTTTTGAGAAAAAGGCGCGGCAGGCGCCTTTTGGGCAGGTCCGGCTTACCGATCACTTCAAGTAGATTACGATTAGGAATAAACGTTTCTCTTCTTACTCGTAATCTTAATCCTAATCTTAATCCTTCTGCTCTTTTCAGGCTGAATTACACCCGCCGCCGCAACCCCTGCCCATCTTGGCACGCGGCCTGCTAAATAGAAACCGCGAACCGACAGAGGATGCCGGTTGCTGGTTAACCCCGAATGAAGGAAGTAACTCATGAAGATGAATCGCAAAGGTTTCACGCTGGTTGAGATCATGATCGTGGTCGCGATTATCGGCATCTTGGCCGCCATCGCCATTCCGAACTTCGTCAAGTCCCGCCGTGAGTCGCAGAAGAACGCCTGCATCGCGAACATGAAGCAGATCGTGGGCGCGGTCGAGCAGTTCAAGCTGGCCGGCAACACCGCAGCGCCGACGATTGCCCTGCTGTACGCTAACGGCCAAGGTTTCCTCAAGACCGAGCCGAAGTGCCCGGCCAAAGGAACCTACACCCTCACCGACGAGACGACTGATGCTCCTTTCAAAGTGACGTGCAACGCTACCGTTGGCGACCACGTTCTGCCCTAAGCGTAGACGCGATTCACGTTACGTATCAGAAACAGACGCCCTGTCATGGGGCGTCTGTTTTTTTTTGCCACAGGGTGGTTCGCACGACAGCGGCGCAGGCGACGCGCGGCCGGCCGGGATCCGGGAAAGAATCTCCAGAAAATGGGACGCCACACGGCGTTCCGTTCACCGGTACGAATCGGAGATGATGGTGCTGTCCGGCGTGAAACTCTCGGGCAGTCCGGCGATGCGGCTCATGTAGGCCACCAGCTGGTTGACGCGCTCCACGCTGTCGGAGGCGAGTTTCAGCAGGTCTCGCTGGGACTCCGTCAGCGGCCCACCCTTGCCCGAATGCAACAGATCGATCACGCCCGTGGAGACGGTGAGCGGCTGCACGATCTCCTGGTTCAGCTCGGCGTACCGCTCGACCAGTTCAGCGCGCGAAATCTTGAGCCCGATGCCCCGCCGTTTGGCCGCAGACTCGATGCTGGCGATGGTCTGGCGGTCATCATCCACCTGATCCGCCAAGGCCGCGATCTGACGCTCGGACTCGGCGGTCGACTTGACCAGCGTGTCGCGGATGCGGGTGATCGCCGAGAGCACCTTCTGGTGTTGCGCCTCGTCGGACAAAGCCCCCTCCTGCTCCAGCAACGCGGCCGTATCGCGCAAGAGCGCCGCCAGCGTCGCGGCCCGTTCCTGACGCACCGACCGCGGCGACATCTCGGGCGGCGGGGTTTCCGGCTCCGCGGTCTTCATCCCGAAGTCGCGTTCCCACGCGGCTGAAAGATCCAGTATGCCGGAGTCCGCCGCGGACCGGCGCTGGGCCGCTTTTTCGAGCGTTTCGGCCGACGGCGGAGCGAGCGGCATCGCAATCTCCTGATCGGCCACGCGCTGATACTCCACCGTCACGACCTGTACGCTGCGCAGCCCGGCCTTTTTCAAAGCATCCCCGAACCCCCCTTGGGCCGCCAAACTCGCAGGCGGCGTACCGAACAGGGTGATGCACGTCAGAAACTCGCTCAGATCGGGCGGCGGCAGAAAAATCATGCCCCCGATCTTGTGCAGATTCATGCGGTCCACCAGGTTCTTGCCCGCTGCGACATCCAGCCCGTCAATGGAACCGTTCAGCAGCACCCGCTTGTCCTTCAGGGCGATTTCGACCGGTCCGTACTTCCTGACCGCCTCTTCGAGTTCGGCAAACACCGTCTTCGCCGCACTCTGCGTAACCTTGTGCGAGGGGCCGTAAATCCCCGCCTGGCTCACCAACAGCCCCAACGCCCGGACAAGCAGAACCGCATCGTTCACTGGAATTTTCGTGTACGCCATGGTCCCCCGCCCCCCCCTCCTGCCGGTCACTTGAACCGGATTAGGATTAGGATTAGGATTAAGCCCGCCGCGCGGCTGCGCCGCGAGAAAACACTGAGGTAACTTGAAGTTATAGGCAAGATTAAGATTAAGATTAAGATGGCGCATTCGCAATCTTCGTAATCGTAATCCTAATCTTAATCGTTCAAAAAAATGTCCTATCCCTTCAATCCCGGAACCCCAGGCAGCGGGCTTACCTTTAAAATCCGGCAATCTAACTTGTACAGCCTACTAGTGCCACGCCGTGACGACCACGTTGTCGGTCGTGGTTTCATCCGGCGGCAGATTGAACCCCTGGCCGTCGCCGGCGTAGAGATCCGCCGTGCCGTTGCCGGTCATCCCCTGGCCCACCAGGATCGCCCCGTAGATGGCCGCGTGGCCATTCAGCCTGACGCTCCCGTTGGGAACGAGAATCGCGCCATGGACCTCCGTGCCCGAGTTGAACTTCACTTCGCCCGACCCCAGCACGATGATCGCAGGATAGCCGTCCACCGACGAGACGTTCACCGCATTCCCCTGGAAGGAGGCGTCGCCTGCGAAGATGAAACAGCCGGAGCCCGTGCGGCTCCACCCCGAAGCGTCGCCCGTGCAGTAGGCCACGCCGCCGGGCGGCGACGACGGGATGTCGGACCCGCTACCGTAGACCGCGTCGTTTTCCGCTGCATATTCGATGAACTGGTTGATGGCCGCCACCAGCGCGTCGGACAGGATCTCCACCGAGGACTGGTTGGACAACAGCGTGACGGTTCCGTTTGGCTTCTTCCACGTTACCGTGCCGCCGCTCGAGACGGTCTTCGCGTCCGTTTCGGCGCTTCCCGTGATGGTCGCGTTGCCGTTGGCGTGGATATCCGTGACGTTCGCCTTGAAGTTCCCTTTCAGGTCCAGCGTTCCGCCCACCAGCAGGTCGAACAGCAGGTCGAAATAGTCGTCGGCCGTATCCCCGTCCGAGGTCGTGATCGGCCGGTTCTCGAGATCCACCGATACCACCGCCTTGCCGAGGCCGCACTTGCCTTCGGACACGAGCTGCACACGGTTCGCGTTCCCCGCCGTCAGCAGCGTCTTCACCGCATACGTGCCGTCGCCGAAGGACGCCGCGTCGGTATAGCCCGACGAGACTTTGGAGAAGTCTTTTTTGACCGAATTATAGGCCTTGTTCAGCCCCGACTCCGCGATCAGCCGCGCCTTCAGCATCTCGCGCGTGATCTGGGATGACCGCATCTGCTGCGATGCGGTGAAGTCCAACATGCCGATCGCGATGCTGACCACCGCGATGATTCCGAGGACGACCAGAATGGCCGACCCTTCTTCACGTTTCCGTTTCATACGCACCTTCCTTTCGGCCGGGTGAACCCGTCACGGGCTGACCCGGCTCTACTTGCCGCTGTTGCGCGGTTCGACCTCAGCCGTCATGGCCGACCGCAACCGCTCTTTCGCGGCACCTTGGGTCCTGACATCCTTGAAGATTTCGATTTCCATCGTGACGCCCTGCACCAAATCGCGTCCGTCAACATCTACCCTGAAGATACCACAATCAGGCGATTTCAGCAATTGCGCCGCCACGTCCACGTACTTCTCCTCACCGTCCCACGTGAAGAGCACGCGGCGAAGCCGCGGCGAGTTGCTCCGATAAGGGCCCGCGCTGCCGAAGCCGCTGCCTGCGGCCGGATACAAACTGGCCGGCTGCGCCGTGAAGACGGACCGGAACTGGACATACCGGCCCGTGTTTCCCGAAAACGTACTGCCGCTCGAGACCTCCGCCACATTCTCCCAGGCCGAGGCGTCGGAAATCCCGAACCCGTCTTCCGTCAGCGCGTTGCCGCCGCGCGCGTACATCTTCAGAGTCGCGTTGGCCGGCACGTCGGACTCCCACAGGATGGTCTTGGCCGCACCGGCCTCGCTCTTCGTGTCGAACACGTGCGAGACGTAGTCGCCGCCTTCCGCATAGTTGACCGCCATGCAGACCAGCCCGGGAACGCAGAGTTTGACGTTGCCGGTGAACGCGTCTTTCGCGCGCAGCGGCTCCACGCTGTAGCCGGACCAATCCTGCGCGGCCGCGGTCCCCGCATCGCCGCCTTTCACCATCCAGCAGCACCACGTTGACGCGTCCGGGATCTGCATCGCCCGGATCATGTCGTTAGCGGGGGTGTCGACGGTCAGCCAGAACGAAAGGATGAAGCTCTGGCCCGCGTAGACCGGCACCAGTTTTTCGGGCCGCAAATCGACATACCCGGCCGTGCAGTCTTCCCATTTCGCCTTCAGGACCCCGTTCTGATAAATCCGGAGCGGCGTGAGCGGCACGCTGAGGCTGGGGCTGTTGGTGGTCTCGGTCGGAGCAAAGGCGGGATCCCAGACTTTGAAGCGGTTCGGGGTCACGAAACCCGAGTAGTGCATGCGGAAGATCGGGCCGAAACCGTCCCGATCCACAAATTGTCCAAGCACCGGGATGCGGACTGCGCAGTTGGTCCCCGGTACGAAGCGCAGGTCGCTGGTAACGAACTCGTTCTCGTAAGATACCGGCGTCAACGAACCGACTGCCTGACGCCGCGACCGCCAGGCCAGCTCAAACTGGCCGTCGAGCTTGGCGACGTACACGCCATCCTCAAAACCGGAAGGCGCATTGGTGGCGTCGAGCCGGACCACCGTGTTCGAGAAGGTCACGTTGCGGCCTTCCCCGACGAAGACGCACTCCTCGATGGCATCGTTGTAGACCGTGAGCGAAAGCCGGTCGCCGTCCGTGGAGGCCGCGCCCTTCACCCCGTAAGCGGCGGAGGCCAGTCCCTGGCCGACGAACGCGGGGGCCGTGGCGACCCCGGCCGCGGTGCACAGCTCGGCCTCCATCGGCCAGCCGGCCACGCTGGCGGTGACCTGATCCAGCCGGAGCGCCCGGCCGGTCGAGTTGGGATTCTTGCCGGTGATCGTGAAGTTGACGGCGTGCGCGCCCGGCCCCAGGGCCAAGCTTCCGAAAGAGACACGGTCGCGCGTGTTCGCCACCGGCGCGTAGCCGTCGAACTTGGCCTCCGCGTGCCACAGCCGGCCCGTGAAAAGGTTTGAGAACAGCACCATGGTTTTCGCGCTCTCGCCGGAGAGGCAGGAGCCCTCGCCTTCGCCGGAGGTCACCACCGACGCGATCTGGTTGTACCGGTCGGCATACGAGGCCTCCTGGTTGCGGTTGGAGAAAAGCGTCCGCCGCATCTGATGGGGAGAATGGTTCCAGACATGGTACACCACCGTCTGGCGCCACAGGATGTTCGATCCGCCCGCATCCATGTCCATGAGCCCGTCGCTGTCCTGATCGCCGGCCAAGGCGAATCCCACCGCCTCATAGGGCTCCTTCTGTTCGGGATAGAAGATGATGGTCTCGCGGGCCGTGTTGCGGATCTCCGAGCGGAAGCGTTCGACAACCGAGCGGACATCCATGTCCAGCGACGCCTGCGTGCTCACGCGGTTCGATTTGTACATGAAAAGCAGCCATGTCCCCAGCGACATCCCGATCACCAGCGCGAAGATGCCGACCGCGAACATGGTTTCCATCAAGGTATAACCGTTACGACGCATAATCACTCCAAGTAATCGGTGAAAAGAAAGGTCATTTTCTCGTGTTCGTCGGTAAACCGGCAGAGATACGAACCTGTCTTGATGGGGTGGAAAACCTTGCGCCAGCCCCACCGCGAACAGATGCAGATGTCCGTCCGCACCGTCATGGTGGTCAAGCCTTCCGCGGGCGTGTCCTTCAGAACCACGGTCGAGCGCCGGAACCGTCCGCCCGGCGAGGAAGGGTTGCCGAAATCGTCGACCAGCAGGCCCTTTTCCGCCAGCAGGCCGAGGTCCAGGTAAGGCGAGGCCCGCGCGCGCTCGATGCGCCCTTGGCAGATCGTGGTCGCCACGTAATGGTCGCGCGCCATCTGGAACCGCGCGATCATCTGGTCCACCAGCGGCAGCGCGGCCATCATGATGATGAGCAGCAGCGCCATCGACACCATCAGCTCCGCGACCGTCATGCCCTGTTGGCGGGTCTTGTTCATCGCACACGCTCCTCGTCTGCTGCCCCGGGCGGCGGCGACACGGCCGGCGCGGCTTCCCCGGCCTTCTCCTCGCCCCTGCCGCCCTGCAGCCGTTTGGCGTTCATCTGCTGCAGCAGGTCGCGCAGCTGGATGACCGCCCCGTAACACAAATCGACCATCTCGCGCCGCAGCGCCTCGTCCTTGTCCCCCTCCAGCTTGAGGATCTCGATGCCGGTCAGCAGCACGGTGGCCGGCTGCCCCAGCGAATGGCAGGCCTGGGAAAGGCTCTCCGCCATCACCCGGTTGCGCTCGGCCTGCTGCTCGGCGATCTCCGCCCGCCGCCGCTCGGCCGTATCGCGGACCGAGAGCACCATGCCGCACAGCTCGCTCTCCTCATTGATGTCGGGAACCGCGGAAATCATCAGCCAGCCGGTCTTCTCGCGGGCCATCGTCCGTTGCTCGCCCGTCCAGCCTTCGCCCGCCCGGATGTTCGCCAGCAGCGGATCAATCACGGCCTTGCGGTCAAACCAGGCGTCCAGATGCTGGCCCACGACCGCGGCCTCATCCCCTTCGGCGAGCAGTTCGGTCATCATGCGGTTGGCATAGGTGATGACGCCCCGCATGTCGGCGATGCCGATGCCGGCGTCGGTGTTGTCCATGGCGTGATACGCCGAAAGCAGCTTCTGTTCCGCCCGCCAGCGGGACTGGATGTCCCGGACCAGATAACAGACCGGATCCGGCGAATGGGTGCCGTTGCCCATCGCCACGATCTCGACCGCGGTGAAGGCGTCGTCCTTGTGCACCGCAAACGCCTGAATGCGCATGTAGCGGCCCTCGGCGATCACCGTCCTGATCTCGGCGAGCAGCGCGTCGGTCACGCCGGCCACCAGCGCATGGAGAGGCAGCCCCGTCAGGCCGACCTCCTCGTATCCGAAGAACCGCGTCGCACGCGCATTGGCCGCCAGCACTTTCCCCGCGCCGTCCGCCAGCAGAATCGCGTCATAGGCGTGCTCGAACAGAAAACGGTAATCCAGCTTGTCGAAATAATCCACGGGGGCCGTGCCGCGCTGCGCGTCCGTCCCCGGCAACCGACCGTATCCCAGGGAACGGATATCGATCTTGATCGTCTGGGATTTTTCATTGGTCTTCATAGGCTTTATTATCAAGCACAAATCATGCCGCCGCCGGCATGCCGCGCCAAGGGGTAACCGGCCCCGAAAAGGGCCTTTTTTTCTCTGTTCTGCAAACCTTTTTTGCAAAAACGAGAAAACGGCGCGGAGAAACGCGGCCGCCCTCCGCGGCATCCGGAGCCGCGCGTCCGCGGCCGGGCCAACGGGCACCCCGGCCGCACAGGCCGGGCGCGGCCCTCTGCCCGCCGCCGCGCGCCGTCCGCCCGGCAGACCGATGGCATCATTTATGCTGTTTGTGTGCATATGAAATCAGTTTCACTGCCGACCAAACTCGCGCCGCCGCACAAGCCCCACACGGACATCGTGGGGCTGGAGCTGGGATGCGGGCTGGCGGACGGGGTTCCGGCCGTGCGTCTGCGCAAACGGGATGGCGTCATCGAACTGCTGGCCGCCGGTTTCCTGCACCTGCCCGGCACGCTTCCCGACAGCCCTGATTTTGCCCCGACGCCGGGGACGACGGTTTGGACCCTGCCCCGCCCGTTCCAGGCGCCGCACGCCGCCATCGCGGTGACGTCCAAGCTCGCCTTCTTCCGGCAGTCGGCCGGGGCCGCCGAGGAAGGCCAAGAGAAAAAGCAGGTCGCGTATCGGCAGGCGGCCCGCGTGGTTGTTCCTGACCAGCCGCCGTTCACGGCGGGGCTGCCGGAATTCCAGGCCGCGTGGGCCGCACGCCTGTTGCCGGAAGGCCGGCCTCCGACGGCCTGTTCGCTCCAGGTTTCCGTCGCCGCGGCCATGAGCGGGTTCCTCCCGCACCCCGCCTTCGTGGAGGCCGGCGGCAACGCCGTCACGCTGTTTGTTTTCGCCAATCACACCGCCCTGGCCGCCTTTCAGGATTTCCGCCTTGTGCTGTACCGCGAGCACCCCATCGGCGCGGACCACCTGCGCAATGCCATCAGCTCCCAGATGCACATGGAGATCGGTCTCGCAGACGCCGTCTTGGAGGACACGCTCATCGATCCGACGCCCATCATCGAGCCGGTCCTGCGGCCCCTTTTCCGCCAAGTCGAAATCTCGGCCGATTACCTGCTGCGGCGCAGGAACTGTCCGGTGAAGCATTTCTTTGTCTGCGGCCTGACGGCGGGCAGCCGCTACTGGTCCGCGATCTTCGCCCACATGATGAGTCAGCCGTTGACGCCCTGCCTGCCGCTGGACGGCATCCGGGTGACGGCACCGGCCTCCTGCCTACCGAAAGACCTGAACGCCGCGGCACCGCTCCTGATGACCGCGATCGGTGCCGCGCGCGCGGTGCTGGAGGACTTATGAGCGCATCCCTGCACCTTGACCTTTTGACCGACGAGGAACGCGTGAGCCCCAACCCGATCCGGTTGCGGGTGATGTTGCCGCTGTGCGGCGGCCTGGCCGTCCTCGGCACGGCGGTCTGGTGGATCCTGATCGCCTTCCGCGTGCACGCCGCGACCCTCCAGAAGTCCGCGCTGGAAGCGGACCTCCAACAGTTGAAGCCGTCCCACGCCGAGGTGCTGCGCCTGCGCGCGCAGGAACAGGAAAACGCCGCCACGCTGCGGCAGCTCACGTTCTACCGCAATTCCCGGCTCCGCTTCGGCGAGACGTTCGCGCGCCTGGCCGAGCACGTTCCCGCCAGCCTGCAACTCACCGAACTGCGCGTCCCGCCGCCGCCGCCGCTCCCGCCGCCGCTCGATCCGCTGAAGCCGCCGCTGGGGCCGACCAACCTCTTCGAAACCGTGACCTTGCGGCTGTTGGGGCGCGCCGGCGGCGACAGCCCCAGCATCGACGTCAACGCGCTGCTCAAGTCGATCGGCACGCCGCCTTTCACCAACCTCATCCGTTCCGCCGAAATCCCGAAGGGGGCCTTCCGTCAAGACACGGCCCGCGCGACCGCAAGCCGCGACACGCTGCTGTTCGAAATCACCTGCGATTGCTTCCCGAGGAGGTTCGAATGAACACCGAGGTGCCTTTTCTGAAAAATCTGAACCCCCACTGGCGGCACGCCATCCTCATCACCGGCGGGTGCCTGCTGATCGTGCTCGCGCTGATCTTCCTGGCCATCTTGCCCGCGCGCAAACGGCTGCTGGCTGTGCGGGCCGAGAACGACGGGCTGAAAACGACCGTCGCCAACATGAAGCAGGACATTGCCGGGACCGAAAAACAGCAGGCCAAGACCGCCGCCGTCGGCGCCGAACGCGATGCCCTGATCGCCGCCGGCGTGATCGAGCCGCTGCTCGGCTCGTTTGCCATGCGGGGCAAATCCCTGCTCGACCCCATCGCGAAACAGACCGGCTTCACGATCAACGGCGTCAAGGAAGACCGGTTCATCCCGCTTCAGGTGCCCAAGCCGCCCCCCGAGCAGCTCTACGGACGCCAGCTGGTCGAATTCACCGGCCAGGGGTCCTATACCCAGATCGCGGCTTTCGTCTCCTGCGCCGAAGAGGCCCTGCCGCTGGCGACACTCGCCAGCATCACGGTCCTCGGCCAGCCGCAGACCCCCGAAAGCCACAAGGCGATCATCACCTTCGAGTGGCCCGTCAAAGGCGAGAAACGGACTCTTCCCGCCGTCCCCCCCCCTCCCGCCCCTTAACCGCTATGCAGCCGGAGCGTCATCCACATGAACGCACACACGCCCAAAAACCCAGGTAGGGACGCCTTCGCACGGCGTCCGCGCGGCTTGCTCCCCGCCGTCCTTTTCGGCCTGTTCGCCGTACTCCCGGCCGCAGCCGCCCGCGACCCGTTCTGGCCCATCGGCTACGAGCCGCCCAAGCCCGAGCCCAAGGAGTCCGAAGCGGCGCTCACCCAAAAGGCGGTGCCCCGCCCGCAACAGCCGGCCAAGGCCCAGCCGCCGCCCGTCAAAGCGATCACGGAAGCCGATTGGGCCGTGGCCCGCAAGGCGCTCACCGTCAGCGGCTTCACCCAGTCCCGGCGCCCCGACACCGGCGAGACGCGCGCACAGGTGATGATCAACCGCCGGACGTACAACCCCGGCGACACCCTCTGCTTCACCAATCTCGACATCCAGTTCGTCTGGCGCATCGAGTCGCTCGCGCACCTCAAGCTGGAGCTGAAGCCGGTCAAAGCCGCGCGCGTCACCGACACCAACCTTCCGTCTCTCAAACAATAAACACGAAACAGGAGCATCAGATGAAACGTCTCGTCCTTGTCTGTCTATCCGTCATGGCAGCCGCCATTCTGGCGGTTCCGTTGCCGTCGCTGGCCCAAGCGCCCGCAGCCGCAACCGGCACCGCAGCCGCCGCTCCGACGCAGCCCGCACCGAAGCCCGCCGAGCCGACTTTTCGCGTGGTGGACACCGCCAACAGCACCGAGCAGGTCGTCTCCATGGTGTTCGACGAAACACCGCTCTCCGATGTGATCAAAGCGTTCCGCGACGCCACGGGCGCCAACATCATCTCGAGCGGCACCAACCTGCAGACCGCCGTCAGCATCCGGCTCGACAACGTGCCCTGGCGCAAAGGCCTCGCCTCCATCCTTGACCCGCAGGGACTCCAGCTCCTCGAACAGCCGGCCGGTTCCGGCATCTTCGTGGTCACCGCCAAAACGCTCGAAATCCCCAAGGTCACCCGCACGTTCGAGCTGAACCACGCCAAGGCCGAAGACGTCGCACTACTCTTCAAAACGACCCTCGGCACCGGCGGCATCGCCTCGGCTTTCAAGGCCGCCAACGTGGTGATCGTCACCGCCACCGAACAGCAACTCGCCGAGTGCGAGAAGATCATCAGCTCCGTCGACAAGCAGACCCCGCAAGTCTACATCGAAGTGCGCTTCGCGGAGCTTTCCGCCAGCGCCAGCAAAAAGCTCGGCATGAAATGGGACAGCCTCGGCGGCAACGGCTGGGGCGTCAACTTCGACGGCGCTACGCTGGGGTACTCGAAAACCAGCGGAAAGTCGAAGACCAGCGGCAGCAGCACCTCCGCCGGCAGCAGCTCCAGCGACGAACAGACAGGGACCTCGTCCTCCCTGACCGATGATTCCTATGTGGACGATGTGCGTTCGACCAGCGGCTCGATCAAAGACTCGCTGACGCGCACGATCAAATCGGCCGTGAGCGACACGGCCTCCGCCACGCATACCACCTCCAAGACCCATACCCGCGACACCGCCTTTACCGGCTCCCTCTCCATGGACGCCTTCTCGCTGACCATGAACGCCTTCGAGCAGATCGACGGCGTCTCCATTTTCTCGAACCCGAAGATCATCGTCGCGAATGAGCAAGAGGCGATGGTGGACATGACCACCAAAGAGCCGAATCTCACGATCACCACCACCCGCACGGGAACGAACATGGACCAGATCGACATCTCGTCCCGCCTGGAAGTCATCCCGGGCGAAAAAGGGGACAAAGACGGCGTCGGCAAAGGGCTCTTCGCGGGCGAGGCGTTCTTCAGCTACGGCATCAGCCTCAAGGTCACGCCGCGCGTCAGCCCCACCGGCACGATCACCTTGCTGGCCGAGCCGGCCATCAGCAACCTGAAAGAGTACTACGAGTTCAGCGGCGTGTCGGAGAACACCCCCACCCCGCGTTTCCCGATCATCTACATGCAGCGCATACAGACGGTCTTCAACATGCAGAGCGGCTCCACCGCCGTCATCGGCGGCCTGACCAAGACAACCGAAGAAAGCATCGATTCGGGCATCCCCTACCTGCGCAGCCTGCCGTGGGTCGGTTCCAAGATTTTCGGCTGGAAGAGCCGCGAGAAAGTGCAGAAGGAGATCATCATCTTCGTCACCGTCGGGATCGCCGATCCGGCCACCCTGCCCGAAAACACCGGCATGCCCAAAAACGCCATCCTGGGACGCGATCTCCTCAACGGCAAAATGAAAGAGCCGGGCGACCGCACCAAGGAGGAAGTCCTCAGTCTCAAAGACCCGAAACCCGCAAAGAAAACCGTCCAGCAACCCGTGGAAGAAAGTTCCGCGACGGCGACGCCCCAGCCGGAACCGGCCCCGGTTCCCGCCGCCGCCCCGACTCCCGCCGCCGCCCCGGCGCCCGCGCCTGCCATCAGCGAGCGCGAAGCCGCTAAGCCGACGGTGATCGAGCCCCTTTTGCAGAACTAGTGACGCCTTTTCACCGTTAAGGGATCGGCCTTTGTGCGGGCACGCGTTACAGCGTACCCGCATGATGGCCGACAAGGAGCAATCATGAAAACATTTCTCACTCGCGTACGGTGCGTTGCCTCTGTTGCGCTGGCCGTCATGGCCTCCGCACTGCAAGCCGCAACTTACTACGTCGCGCCCTCCGGCAGCGACACGGCCACGGGGTCCGACACCGACCCATTCTTGACCATCCAGCGCGGCGTAGACGCCGCCGCGGCCGGCGACACCGTCCTGGTCGCCCCCGGCACCTACGCGACAGGAACCCACACCAGTTTGCCCGCCTCTGGGTATTCCCGCGTCGTGATCACCAAGGCCATCCTGGTGCGCAGCACCGACGGCGCGGCAACAACCGTCATCGAAGGCACACCGGACTTCTCGAATCCGCCCCAGCGCTTCGGCGCCGGCTGCGTCCGCTGCGTCTACATGAGCGACGGCATTCTTGACGGCTTCACGCTCAGATACGGGTATGCGAACGCGGCGGCCTCCGTCGGCGACAGCGACATGGCCAATCCGGTGAAGAACGGCGGCGGCGTCTATGCGCCCGACGGCAACCGGACACCGCAGGTCAACAACTGCATCATCACCGAGTGCGGCGCCTACCGCGGCGGCGGCGCCCACTGGGCCACCCTCAACAACTGCACGGTCGTCAGCAATTTCGTCAACACCACCAGCGGCGCCGGCGTCTTCAGCTGCCACGTTCGCAACTCGATCGTGATGTTCAACGGCGCGCAGAATGACGAGAACTATCCGTCCGACATCCATAGCGTCGACAAATCGTACTTCATCTCGTCGTGCACCTCCCCCGCCCCCGGCCTCAACGACTACCTCGAGACCCGCGACGGCGGCAACAACCTCATCACCGATCCGCTTTTCAAGGCCGGCACCTTCCTGCTGTCGGACACCTCGCCCTGCATCAATGCCGGCAACAACGCGTATGCGTACGGGCCCCGCGACGCCGCGGGCGGCGCGCGCATTCAGGGGTCCATCGTCGACATGGGCGCCTACGAGCGCGCGAAGTCGATCAACGACCTGACCGTGGTCAACGGCAGCGGCAGCGGCAGCTATTCGAACGGCACGGTGGTCGCCATCGGCGCGAACCCCACGAACGCGTGGATCGTCTTCAACGGCTGGATCGGCGACACCGCCACCGTGGCGAACACCTCCGCCACCAACACGACGCTCGTCATGCCCGACCACAACATCACCGTCACGGCCACCTATCAGGCGCTGTCGCTGGACGAGTACCTGAGCCGGATCCTCGGAATTCCCCTGCCCGTCACGTTTGACAACATCGACTTCCCCGACGTCGACCCCAGCGTCCCCGAGGTCAGGCTCGGCGGGATCGGTGACGGTCAGACCGCCTTCCTCTCCTGCGTCTACACCAACGCGGGCACGCTGCTCTTCCCGTGGCGCGTCAGCAGCGAGGCGGGCTGCGACCGCTTGGCGCTCATCATCGACGGCGTCGAGACGAACGCCATTTCCGGCAACGTCCCGACCTGCGTCGTCACGCAGTACGTCGCCGGCGCCGGCGCGCACACGATCCGCTGGGAATACAGCAAGGACAGCGCCGGATACGATCTGGAAGACGCCGGCTGGGTCGGCGCGGTCACGTGGATTCCCGAGCCGCTCGCCGCCGAACTCGGCGTCCCCGGCCAGCCGATCAACTTCCCCGACGGCCGCCCAGGCGATCCCCTGCCCTTCCCCTACGGCTTTGAGGCCTGCTTCCTCGATACCGCCGCGCCCGCAGGCGCGGTGGACGGCGCGGCCGTCAAACTGGGCGGGCTGGACGGCAACGGCATCCCCTATTTCGCCGACGGCACCACCAACAGCGTCGAGGTCGTGCTCAACGGCTCGGGCCTGTTCACCTTCAACTGGTGCACCTCGAACCAGCTCTCGGACGTCGCGGTCTGCACGATCGACGGCGTCGAAGCGGCGCGCCTGAGCGGCAAAGCGACCGGCTGGGTCTCCTTCGCCACCAACCTGATGACCACGGGCGCCCACGTTGTCCGCTGGTCCTATGCCAAGAACGCCTCGGGCTTCAACGGCGCCGACGCCGTGTGGATCGACAACGCGGCGTGGTCGCTCTTCACCTACACGCTGGTCGTGGAGAACGGCTCCGGGAGCGGCACGTATCCGGCCGGCCAGACCGTGGCCATCACGGCCGATGCGCCCGCCGCAGGCATGGAATTCGACAGCTGGAGCGGCGACACCGACACGGTTTCGAATCTGCTCGCCGCCGCCACCACCTTGGTCATGCCCGGCAAGGACATCACGGTCCGCGCCCTCTACAAGGTCCTGACCATGAACGTCACGGTCGTCAACGGCCGCGACGCGGGCGCCTGGCCCAACCCCGTCCACGAGAGCACCGGCGAGCCCGAGGGCGACTATCCGCCCGGCGCGCTCGTGCGCATCGTCGCCGACCCGGCCCCGTTCGGCCAGGCCTTTGACGGCTGGGTCTCCACCAACGGCGCGGTTTTCGCGGACGCGGACGCCGACGTCACGATGTTCACGATGCCGGGCAACGACGTCACCGTCACCGCCACCTACCGGACGCAGACCGCGGCGGAAAAGCTGGCGAGCGCCCTCACCATCCGCGGGCAGCCGCTCGCCGTGACCGATTTCTCGCCCACCGGCGTCGTCGCCGTTGCCACGGGCGGCATCCGCTACAACGATCCGGTCGTCCAGATGGGCGGTCCCTCCGTCGGCCCCGGCCAGGACGTGTATCTCTCGACCACGAATTTCACCGGCAGCGGCATTCTGATCTTCTGGTGGCATGGCGACACCGAAGAAGATGCCGACGGCGTCCAGCTGGAAGTGAACGGCTTCCCGTACTCGGCCGTCTTCTCGATGAAGGACACCAACACCGTCGACAACACGAAAATATGGGCGTGCGGATACGCCCGGCTCTCCAACGTCTCGAACATCACCTGGCGCTACACGCGCGACGACACCTACTACGTGCACCAGAACATCCTGCTGCTCGACCGCGTCACCTGGATTCCGCAAGACATGGTCGACGAGCTCGGCGCCGGCGCCTGCCTCCCGAACATCAACGCCGAATATGACCCGCTCTTCCTGGGCCGCGACCGCGACAAAGAGGAGAACGATTTCGAGGGCGAGGACGGCGGCGTAGCCTGGGTGCACGACGCGCCCGGCGGCGGCGACGCCATCCGCCTCGGCCGCTTCGGCTACGTCACCAACAACCTCTGCGCGCAGGTCGCCTTCACCAACTTCGGCACCGGCGTCCTCTCGTGGGAATGGACCGCCCGGAGCGAGGGCTTCTACGACACGCTCGGCTTCTACATCGACGGCGCCAAGACCAACTGGATCAGCGGCAAGCTCGACGGCTCATGGTACAGTTCGTCGTTCGCCGTCACGCCGCAGCTGCTCGAAGGAAAAGACACGACGATGAACATCTGCTGCTTCCGCTATCAGAAGGATAACGACGTCAGCATGTTCGAGGATTGCGGCTGGCTGCGCAACGTGGTCTGGACCTCCACCCACAAGCTGACCCTGACCCAGGGCACGATCCTCAGCGGCAGCGGCGGTCAGGAGGGCTACTTCGCCGCCAACTCGGCCGTGACGATCCTCGCGGATCCGCCGGCGGCGGGCTATTACTTCGACCGCTGGACCGGCACCAACGCGCTCGCGGTTCTCGGCGCGGGGATCACGAATTTCCACCCGACCTTCCAGATGCCGGCTTACGACCTTGCCTTGACGGCGACGTATACCACCAACGCGCCGCCCGTGCCGCACTACACGCTGACCGTCGAGGACGGCTCCGGCAGCGGGTCGTACGTCAGCGGAACAACCGTGGCCATCGCGGCGAACCTCCCGGCCCTGTGGTACACCTTCGACGGATGGACCGGCGACATCTCGACCGTCGCGGACCCGCTGGCCAGCGCCACCACCGTGCTGATGGGCCCCAGCAACATCACGGTCACCGCGACCTTCACCGCCGTGCCCGTGGATGAGCTGATCCAGCAGGTGCTCGGCGTTCCTCCGCCCGTCACCTTCGGCAACCTCACCGCCGCCAACATCGGGCTCGACCACGTGACCCTCGGCCCGATCGGCGACAACCAGACCGCCTTCTTCACGACGGTCTACACCAACGCCGGAACCGTGATCTTCCCGTGGCAGGTCAACAGCGAGAAAGATTACGACTTCTTCCGCTTCTCGGTCGACGGCACAAACGTTTTCTCGGCCAGTGGCGCCCAATCCGGCGTGTTGACCAACTTCGTCGCCGGCGACGGACCGCACACGCTGCAGTGGTCGTACGTGAAAGACGTCAGTGACCTCGCGGGCAGCGACACCGCCATGATCGGCAAGGTCCTCTGGATCCCCGACGCGCTGGCGGCCGAGCTGGGCACGCCCGGGAAGACCCTCTTCGCGCCGGACGGGTTCGATGCGGTGTTGCTTGACGCCGCCCCGCCCGCAGGCGCGGTCAGCAACCTCGCGGTCCGCCTCGGCGGCGACGGCACGGTCTCCAACAGCGCGTCCGTCACGCTGGGCACCGTCTATTCCGGCAGCGGCAAGCTCTCCTTCCACTGGCGCACCTCCTCTGAGCGGGATCATGATTTCCTGATACTCATGATCGACGGGGCCGAGGCCGCGCGCATCAGCGGCAACAAATCCGGCTGGCTCCTGTTCGAGACCAACCTGCTCTCCGTCGCCGAACACGCCGTGCAGTGGATCTACGCGAAGGACGATTCCGCCGCTCAGGTCGGTTCCGACTGCGGCTGGGTCGACAGCGTCACCTGGACGCAGTTCGCCTACGCGCTCACGGTGCAGAACGGTTCAGGCAGCGGCACTTACGCGGTCGGCTCAACCGTGGCCATCGCCGCCGACCCGGCACCGGCGGGCATGGAGTTCGACCAGTGGGACGGCGACATGGAGACGCTCGCCGAGCCGGACGCCGCCGCCACCAGTCTGGTGATGCCGTCGCGCGACATCACCGTGCGGGCGCTCTACCGGCAGCAAACCCTCACCGTGACCATGATCAACGGCCGCGACGGCGGCGCCTGGCCGAACGCGGTCCACGAGAGCACGGGCGAGCCCGAAGGCGCTTACCCCGCCGGCGCGGAAGTGCGCATCATCGCCGACGCGGCGCCGCTGTGGCAGACCTTCAACTATTGGGTCTCGACCAACGGCGCGGCCTTTGCCAACACCAATGCGGCCATCACGACCTTCACGATGCCCTCCAACAGCGTCACCGTGACCGCCGTCTACCGTCCGCAAACCGCCGCCGAGAAACTGGCGGGCGCGCTCACCATCGCCGG
>DAOPZC010000077.1:0-19015 GCA_035353175.1 Kiritimatiellia bacterium
TGCTCACCAACCGCGCGCAGATCTTCGCGGACGTGCGCACCTACTGGAGCCCGGAAGCGGTCAAGCGCGTGACCGGCAAGAAGATGACCGGCCTGAACGCCAGCGGCTTCATCCACCTGCTCAACTCCGGCGCGGCCTGCTTGGATGCCTGCGGCAAGCAGCGCGAGAAGGGCAAGCCCGCGATGAAGCCCTTCTGGGACATCACGGCGAAAGAAGCCGAGGCCTGTCTCAAGGCAACGCGGTGGGAGTCGGCCGACGTCGAATACTTCCGCGGCGGCGGGTTCTCCTCCAGCTTCCTCTCGGAGGGCGGCATGCCCATGACCATGACGCGCATCAGCCGCGTCAAGGGGCAGGGCCCTGTCCTGCAGATCGCCGAAGGCTGGTCCACCGAATTGCCCGCCGGCGTCTCCGAGAAGCTGATGGACCGCACGAATCCGACCTGGCCGTGCACGTGGTTCGTCCCGCGCCTGACCGGCACGGGCGCGTTCCGCGACGTCTACAGCGTGATGAACAACTGGAGCGCCAACCACGGCGCGATCAGCTACGGCCACATCGGCGCGGACCTGATCACGCTCGCCTCGATGCTTCGCATCCCGGTGGCGATGTCCAACGTGCCGGAGGAACAGGCCTTCCGTCCGCACGCGTGGGGGCTGTTCGGCATCGACGACCCGATCGGCGCCGACTACCGCGCCTGCAAGAACTTCGGCCCGATCTACGGGTGAGATCGCGCTGAATCCACTTGGGTCAACACAAGAAGCGCGGGTGCCGTGGCGCCTGCGCTTCTTGCTTTCTGAGGCGAGGTAACGGACGTCATTTCGACGCGGCGTTCTTCAGGTCGGATTCCGTCACGATCTGAGTCGTATACGTTCCGTCCGCCTTGAGCGTGAACACGCGGCAGCCGGGATTGTTGTCGTTGTACGAGCACAGCGTGGCGGCCTTCGTGTAGCCGAGGCGGATGCCGTTCGCGTCGGTGCCGTCGAACGTGTTGGGATGGTCGTGGCCGAAGTAGGCGCCCGCGAGGTTGCCCGTCTTGAGCCAGCTCGCATAGAGGGTGCGTCCCTGATACGTGTGCGCCGCGTTGGTGTAGGCGACGCGCCTCGTTGGGCTCGGAACCTCCCTCAGAAGGCCGGCCGCGCGCGTGGCGTCGAGCAGGTATCCCTTGCCCGCGTACTCGCCTTTCGTGTGGAAGTAGCAGTTCGGCGTGTTGGTCGGGACGGCGACGAGCAGACCCGTGTCGAAGAAGTCGGGGACGGGAATATGCTGGAACCACAGGCAGGGCGTTTTCCCGCTCACGGACTCGTACCACTGGATCTGATCGATCCGGATGCCGTCGTAGCCGCCCTTCACGTAGTCGCCGGAATCCATCAGAAAGACATTGAAGCGGACGGCGTCGCCCGACGCGGCGCGGATCGGAATCACGCCGCTTCCCGTGCCGCTGAGGGCCGGGACGTCGTAATCGACGAAACAGTCGCCGCCCAGCTGCTTGTAGAGCGCGTACTGTTCGTCGCGCGTGTAGAAGCCGTCGCCCTTCTTCTCGGAGTCGTGGTTGCCGAAAGCGACGGCGAAGGGCGTGTGTTGCACCTTGAAGATGTCCACGAAGGCGGAGGCGGACTTCTCGAACGCGCCTTTCCGGCTGCAGCAGTCCGTGTTGTCGCCCGTGAGCACGATCAGCTGGGGGCGGCAGCGTTTGACCGCCTGGTCGATGAAGGCCGCCACGCGGGGCTTCGGCTGGTCGTTGTCCTGAATGTCGCTGAGCTGCATGAGCGTGAAGGAGCCCGACGCGTCGAACCGGAAAACCGGAAGCGTCTGGGCGTGAGCCGCAACGGCGGCGAAAACAGCGAGGCAAACGGCGGCGTGTCGCATGTGAGAAGGATCCTTTCTTAAACGTTATTGGACGATGAGCTGGGTGCCCGGTCGGCGGACGAGGGTGATGTGGACCTTTCCGGCGGCCGTGCGGCCGTAGACGAGCGCATATCCTTTCGGGCTGCCGGCCACGCTGGCGAAACGCGAGCCCGTCAGGCTCGCGCACTCGGCGAGCACGTAGACGGGATCGTCGAGCGTGCCGGTCACATTCAGGGCCACACGCGCCTCCGAAACGTCGAGGCCGGCCGCATCGATCCGGCCCGCAGAACCGGCGCCGTCGGCGCTCACGTCAAACGTGTAGAGGTGGTCCGCCGACATGCCGTAGGTTGCCTGCGCGGTCACGTCCAGTACGGCTCCTGACGCGAGGGTGACAGCCGGGCTGGCGAGTGAGCCGTCGCGGCCCAGCTTCAGCGTGCCGGCGTTGACCGCAGTCGCGCCGGTGTAGGTGTTGGTTCCGAGAAGCTCCAAGGTACCGCTGCCCAGCTTGACCAGATTCTTGCCGGGGCCGGACACCGCGCCGGACAGCGCGACGCGGTTCGTGCCGGTGTTGATCGGGCTCGGCGCGTTGACGAGCTGCACGGGGTTCGGCAGCGTCGCCGAGACATCGAAGCGCAGGTCGCCCAGCGTCGCGTTCCCGTTTCCGTTGAGGGAGACGAGGTTGTCGGGACTGCCGAGCCCCTGCGGGTGTGCGACCACGACGCCGCCGCGGTTCAGATTGATCGTGGCCCGGAACGTGTTGGCTGCCGAGAACCGGTAGGTGGTCGTCGTATCGCCGCTCGTGTTGCTGTTCAGAAAGAGCGTCGCGGTCGCGTTGCCGCCGCTGATCGTGCCGGCGAGGTCGAGGGGCGTGCCCGCGCCGGTTCCCGCCGCGTGTTTGAGTAGCGTGTAAGTCTGAGCCGTAGCCGGAGCGGGCAATGCGATGGCGTTGGGGAGCGCGACGGCTGCGGCGTTGGAGACGGTGAGGAACGTGCCTCCCGAAGCGAGGTTGATGGCCAAAGGGCCGCTGCCGAGGGCGCTGCCGCTGCTGATGGAAAGCGTGCCGCCGTTGAGCGCCGTGCCGCCGCCGTAGGTGTTTGTTCCCGTGAGCGTCAGCATTCCCCCGCCCGTCTTGGTCAGGCCGCCGGAGCCGCAAAGCGGCGCGGACACGACGGTGCTGCCGGAGCCTTCGACGGTGAGGAGGTGGCCGTTGTTGTCGATTGCGCCGTCGAGCAGCAGGGAGCCGCCGGCGGCCGACACCCGGCAGGCGTTTCCGAGCGCGACGGGAATTCTCCACGCGGTTTGCCCCGACGCGGCGGCGCAGGCGAGATTGCCGTTCAGCGACAGCGCCTTTCCGGTCAGCGCGAAGCCCGGGGCGGACACGATGATGCTGCCGACGGAGGCCAGCGCCGCGTTGCTGCACGACAACCGCTGCGAGCCGGCGAACAGCAGATCGCTTCCCTCGGCGGGGGCGACCCCGCCCTCCCAGTTTCCGGCGGTGTTCCACGCGCCGTCGGCTCCGCTGCCGCTCCAGATGCGCATGGCGGCAGCGGGCGCAGACAGGTCGACCGCGTCGAGCGCGCCGATGTAAGAGCCGTCGGCGTTAAAGGCCCGGCACTGCAGCGAGAGCGTGGTCCCCCGTACGGAGGCCAGCACGTACTCGTTGAACAGTCCGCCCGAGATGGGCAGGGGCGCTCCCAGCACGCCCTGCGAGCTTTCTTTGGCCCAAGACCCCGGCACGTTCTGAGCGCCGCCCACCGTCATGTGCGGCCAGTCTTTGACGATGGGCTCCGCAAAGTCGAGCCAGCTGCCCCCGCCCGAGATGACGTAATAGACGCCGTTTGTCGCGCCCCGCTCATATTCGTGGGTGTGGCCGCTGAAGCAGACGGCGACACGGTAGCGCTCCAACAGCGGCACCAGCTTGTCGCGCAGCGCGCCGTCGCCGTTGATCCAGCGCTCGCAGTACGGCGGCACATGGTTGACCACAAAGCGGAAGCGCGCGCGCTGCGCGTCAGGCGAGCCCAAGGTCTGCTCCAACCAGCCGTTCGCGATCTCGGGCTGATAGGCATAGTCGAGGCAGACGAAAAAGCAGCCGCCGTACGTGAACGCATAGGAGCCGTGTCCAGAGCTGAGGCCCTCGCGGTGCCGGCTGGGCAAGTCGGACGCGCGGCGGATGACCGCATTGGTGGCGGAGGCGTCGTGGTTGCCCCAGGCGACGTACCACGGGACGGATGAGCCCAGATGGCGCGCCACCCGGTCGAGGTAGAAGCTGCGCACATAGCCGTACGACGAGCCGTCTTCAGCCAAATCTCCGGACGTCAGGCCGAAGGCCGCCCCCGAGGCCACCATGTGTTTCATCATGCTCACGGTGGGCTCCAGCGGATCGGCCGTCCAGGCGCCGCCGTTATTCCCCTGGCTGTCGCCCCAGACGCCGAAGGAAAAATCGACGCGTCCGGTGGCCGCCGTTTGGAAGGCGAGGTCTTCGCCGACGGGCTTGCCTCCCGCCGTGAACAGGCGGCAGTGGTAGCCGGCGCCCGGCGCCAGCCCGCTCAACAGGGCTCGGTGGAACCACGACGTGCCGCTTCCGCTCGCCTGGCGCACGGTGGACGCGCTTGCGCCGTAGGCGTCGGTCGCGCCGTAGTCCACGCGGAGCGGGACGTCCTCGCCGCTTTCGCACATGACGACCATGCCGGTGGGGGTCATGTTCTGAAGGTAGGCCGGCGTGACCAGCGACACCACCACTTCGCCGGTCACCGTGAGCGCTTGCACGGTTGTCCACGCCGACGTCGCGCCGAAGCCGTCGCGGGCGACGGCGCGCAGCATGCAGGACGTGGGACTGCGATACGTGTGCGAGGCGGTGAAAAGGGCGGAGGTCGCGGAAAACGCGCTCCAGTCCGACACCTGTCCGTCGCCCCAGTTGATTCGAGTCTGAATGGAATCGCCGTCCGCGTCCGAGCCGCGCACGGCGAAGTCCGTCGCGCTGCCCGTCGCCACGGTGTCCGGCCCCGCCGGAGCCGAAAGAACCTCGGGCGCGTGATTGGCGTCATTCGCGGCATAAGGCACGCCAAGGGCGGCGACCTCGTTCGCGGTCAGGGCGTAGTCGTAGACGGCGATGCGCGTGAAGTCGAGGGGGAAGTCCTCGCCGTTGTCGTCGGCCGCGAACAGGACGTGGGGGCTCAGGGCGTGGCGGCCGTCGACGGGCTGCACGGTGCCGTTCAGCAGCAGGGCGCCGTTCAGGTAGAGGCGGAACCAGGAGCCGTTTTTGACGGACAGCGCCAGCCGATACCAAGTCGCGGGCGCCGTCGTCGTTGAACTGTAGCCGACGGCGCCGATCCCCACGGCGCGGTCCGGGCTCCGGATGCAGAGGTCGGTGTCGTTGGTGTTCGCCTCGTTCGTTTGCAGCAGCGAGATCCAGTGCCCCGCGCTGCTGTCGGGGTAGCAGAAATCCCAGACCACGCTGTACTCGTTGACGCTGGCTCCGCCGCCGTTGGGTGCGATTCCGTGCGCGCACCGCAGAAACGAGCCGACGCCCACGCGGACCGCACCGTCGGACGGCGTCGTGCCCGTGACCGCCGTTGCCGTTCCCGCCAGGGTCAGATCCTGCCCCAGCGCGGCGCGCAGCGGATGGGCGGGATCGTCGAACTGCCATTCGCCGACCGGCGCGCCCATCGCCGAAGAAAACAGCGCCACCGCCCCTCCGATTCCAGCCAGCAGCGCCCGCGCCGCGCTTCGGCCACTGTCCGCTTGAGTCACCGCTTCCCCCCCCCTGTCATCGGCTACCTCTCCTTCGCGCGCGACTGCGCACGGAACCGCTACCGCCTCAGGCCGTCCGGTCTACATGGCGGAAACGTGAACGTACGATCTCGGGCGGCTCCGCCTGCGCCGATGCGGAACATTCGGAACTCCCCCTTTTCCGGCTTGATCGCGGCCACGTCGATCAGCATCGCGGAGGCGCGGCTGAACGGCGTCACGACGCAGCCCTCCGAAAGCTCCTTCGGGCTGATCCCGCCGTACCCTTGGGTGATGACGTAAGTCACGCCGTTCGTCGTGAGCTGGCGGTCGAAATGGCTGTCGCCGCTGATGCTGCCGACCAAGCGGGCGTTGCGGTTTTTCCGAAAAGCCCAAGAGACCGTTTCCAGTGACCCCGCTGCGCCTGCGGCGAAATCCTCAAGGATTTTTGTATAGACGGCGCCGTGCGCCACCCGGTCGGGGTACGATTTCCAGCGGCCGATCGCGTTCACGCACAGGTGCTGAAGGACGACGGCGCTGTGGCCGGCGGGCAGGCGGAGGTTGTCGGCCAGAAACTGAAGCTGCGGCAACGAGAAGCCGTAATACGCGCCGTCGCTCGAATTGAGAAAAAAAACGCGGCACCTCTTTTCCGGCACGTCAAAGCACCCGTAGTCGCAGTCCGGGCCGGTGACGCATGTCGGAAAGCGCTTCTTCATCGGGCCGTTGAACAGCTCGCCGTACAGCTTGTTCGTGACGCGGAACTCCTGGCGGCCGTGGTCGTGGTTTCCCATGGCGAACAGCACCGGGACCGGCGTGTGGCCGAAGAGCTGAACGTTCGCCTGGAGGCGCGCCTGGGCGTTCGACGGAGCGGCCGTCGCGGGCGTGTCGAGGCCGATGTCGCCCAGGTCGGCGATGAAGTCCGCTTTGAACTTTTCAGCAGCCCGGCAGGCGAAGAGGATGTGCATTTTGGAGTCGGAGAAGTCGGGCGGTTCGGCGATGGCGGGACGGGAGGAATGGACGTCGGTCACGATCGGGAACACGACGGCCTGATCTTGGCCTCGCCACGCCTCAAACCGCTGCTGGGACTCCGCGATCTGAGCTTCGGCCCAATCCGGAATCGGGACAGGCGGTTGCGCGGCGAGCGGGAACGCCGATGCGGCCAAAGCCGCAAGGGTCAGGCGGAGTCTTTTCATTCGAACGGTTCTTTCATCGCATGCGCCCGCCGGCCGTTCACTGAATCTTGATCAGCAGGCCCACATGCCGCACGAGGGCGATTTGTTTCGTGCCGTTATAGCCATATTCGAGGAGATAGCCCTCTGGACGGCCGGAGACGCTCGCAAAAGCCGAGCCCGTCAGGTTTGTGTAGGTGGCGACCGTGTACACTTTCTCCGTGAGCGCGCCCGTCGCGCTGAAGCTCACGCGGGCGTTGCTGATGTCCAGCCCCGAGGCCGCGAGGCGCCCGACACCGTTCGAAGCCGCCGGGTTGATGCCGAAGACGAAGGCCTGATTCGCGGCCATGGCGTACGACGCTTTCGCGGTCACGTCGAACGTCGCGCCCGCCGCAATGGAAATGTTGGTGCTGGCCAGCTTGCCGTTCGCGCCGAGGGCCAGCGTGCCGGCCTCAACGGCGGTAGCGCCGGTGTAGCCGTTCGTCCACGCGAGCGTCAGCGTGCCCGTGCCGCTCTTCGTGAAGGCGAGCATACTGCCGCTCGTGTAGAGGTTTTTCGCGTTCTGCTGCGTCAGCGTGCCGGCGAACGACGTGTCCGCGTTCTGGAAGACGGTCAGAGCCGCCAACGGTCCTGAGCCGGAGACCAGCGCGTTGATGCCGCCGCCGGAGAGGGCGCCGATCGTCACGCGCTTGTTCCAGATGCGCAGCGCGGCGTTCGTGCCGGCCCCCGGCGCGGCGAGCTGCACGGCGTTGGCCGCAGTCAGGGCGTTGCTGTGGTTGAGGAACAGGTCGCCGCGCAGGATCGTCACGTCGCCCGCGAAACCCACGTTGTCCGCGTTCAGCATGAACGCCATGTCTTCGGCGGCGTGCGGATAGCCGTAGAAGCAGAGGTTGCCCGCACCGGCGATGTTCCCGTCGAACAGCAGGTCGCCGTAGCCATTGTTGTTCACCCAGTTGAACGGGTTGCAGTGCTGGTTGTAGCCGCAGATGTAGCGCGTCGTCCCGGCGGCACCTGTGTCGAGCGGCGTGGCGATCCGCACGCCCCACTGGTTGACATCGTTGTTGGGCGCGAAAATGTCGGGCGAACCGGCCGAGGCGCCGGACGCGCGCAGGCGCCAGGTGCCGGCTCCGCTCGCGAATGTGGTATAAGGGCCCGGCACATTGGCAGTAGGAACTTGGATGGAGCCGGTCGACGTGAGGGTCGCACCGGAGGCCACGGCCACCGTCTTGGTGGCGCTCACGGTCCATGCGCCGACCTGCAGGTCGCCCGCAGCGACGGTGACGCTCGAGTCTGCGGGCAGCGCGTTGGCGGCGGTGAAGGACAGATTGCCCGCCCCCGCCTTTGTCAGAGGGTCCGCGCCGGCGACCGTGCCCGACAGGGTCAGAGTCTGGTTCGCGGCGGACACGTCCACCGTGGCGCCGCCTGAGCCCAGAGTGAAGCCGCGGTCGCTGGACGCGCTGTTGCCGGTGTACTGGAGCGTGGCCCCGCCGCTGAGGCTGAGGTTGGCCGCCGCCGCGGGCGCGGCGCCGATGCCGCTCGGCTGGCCGCCGTTCGCCAGCGCGGCGACCGAGAGTGTACCGCCGGAGATGACGGAGGCCCCGGCGTAGGTGTTGGCGGTGTTCAGCGTCAGCCGTCCGCCGCCCGTCTTGGTCAGGCCGGTTTCGCCCGCGATCATGCCGCTTCCCGAGACGGTGTAGTCGTGCGAGGCGTTGCTGGCCGTCAGCTTCAAGGGCGAAACCGTAGTGTCCAGGGTGATGGCCGTCGGCGAGGAGATGTAGGTGTCGTCGAGCACGACGCTGTCGCCGACTGCGCCCGCCTCTTGGTAGGCCGTGACGCCACCGGCGTTGTCCTTCCAGTTCTGCGTGGCGTTCACGTCCCAGGCGCCGCCGCCGGCGAGCGCCCACCGCAGCGGCTCCGTCGCCGCTGTGACATTCAAATAGAGCGTCGAACCGGCGACGCTCAGGCTGCCGGTGACGTGCGGCGGGAGGGTCACGGCGGTCGGCGCGGTTCCGGAAAGGCTCCCCGTCCATGTGACGAGCGGGTATGTTCCCACCGGCAGGGTGAAGGCGGTGACCGTGACGGCGGGGCTGCCGTTGAACGTGAGGTTGCCTCCGAGCCGCAGCGGGGCCACACTGGTGCTGGGCGTCACGCCGCCGAACGTGAACTCCAGCGTCGTCGCGCCAGAGGCGAAGTCCAGCCCGGCGCAGGCCCACTGTTTCGCGGCATCCGCGGTCGTTACGCGCAGCGTCCCGTCCGCCTGGACGGTCACCGCGCTGTTGGAGCAGGCGCCGCCCGCCACGCCGACCAGCCTGCCGCCGCTGACCGTCGTCGCGCCGCTGTAGGTGTTGACGCCGCTCAGCGTCAGCGTGCCGCTGCCGGATTTGGAAAGCGTGCCCGAGCCAGAAATCACTCCGCTCAGCGTCTGCGTGGCGCTGCCGGCGAAATCGATGGTGCCATGGTTTACGACGGCACCGGCATAGGTGCCGCGACCCAGCGAGCCTGCGCCCGCGATCCGAAAGATTCCGTTGCTGACCGCCGTCGCGCCGCTGTAGGTGTTGGCGCCGAGGAGGGTCAGCGCGCCGCTGCCCAGCTTGGTCATGTTGTTGCCCGAGACCGCGCCCGCCAGCGTCACGTCGTGGGCGTCCGTGTTGATTGGGCTATGGGTGTTCACCAGCTGCACCGGGTTTGTCAGCGTCATCGGGATCGCGAACCGCAGGTCGCCCAGCACGGCGTTGCCGTTGCCGTTCAGGTAGATCAGGTTGGCCACATCGCCGAGGCCCTTCGCGTTTGCGACCACGATGCAGCCGCGGTTCAGGTTGACGGTGGCACGGAAGGTATTGGCCCCGCTGAGACGGTAGGTCGTCGAATTGTCGCCTGCGGACGAGCTGTCGAACTGGAGAATCGTGTTCGCGTTGCCGCCCGTGATGTTGCCGCTGAGCGCGAGCCCGGTGCCGTTGGTCATAGTCGCCGACTGTTTGGCGAGCCTGTACGTCTGCGCCGTGGGGGGGGCTGGCAGGACCATGGCGTTCGGGAGCGCGACCGCGTTGGTGTTCGCGACGGTGAGGAAAGTGCCCGCGTTGGCGAGGTTCACCGAGAGCGCGCCGCTGCCCAGCGCGTTGCCGTTGGTGATCGTCAGCGAGCCCTCTTTCAGGGCCGTGCCGCCGGAATAAGTGTTGGCGGCCAAGAGCGTCAGCGTGCCGCTGCCCAGCTTGGTCAGCGACTGGTTGCCTGTTCCGGACACGACGCCGGCCAGCGAAACCGAGTTCGCGGCTGTGTTGATGGGGCTGGGTTCGGTGCTGAGCGTGATGGCGTTCGTCAGCGTCATGGAGACCGCGAACCGCAGGTCGCCCAGCATCCCGTTGGCGTTGCCGTCCAGATAGATCACGTTGGCTGTGTCGCCGAACCCCTGCGGATTCCCGACGACGATGGCGCCGCGGTTGAGCCGCACCGTGGCCCGGAAGGTGTTAGCCCCGTTGAAGCGGTGTGTCGTGGTGTAATCGGACAACGTGTCCGTGTTGAGAAAGAGCGTGGCGCCTGCGTTGCCGCCGGAGATGACGCCGTTGAAGGCCGTTTCCGTGCCGCTCTGGTTATTAACCGCGTTTTTGACGAGCGTGAACGTCTGCGCCGTGTCGCCCAGCGCGACCGCGTTCGGCACCGAAACCGCCGCGGTATTGGCGATCTGCAGCGTGGTGCCGCCGGCATTCCAGATCAAGGCGCCGCCGCCCAGCGCGCCGCCGTGGCTGATTTTCAGCGTGCCCGCGCCGAGCGCGGTGCCGCCCCCGTGGCTGTTGGCACCGGTCAACACCAGGGTACCCGCGCCGGCCTTGGTCAGCGTAAACCCGCCGTCACCGTCGTCGACCGCGCCGTCAATCGTCAGCGTGCGGCCGCTGGCCACCGTGAACGCCTGGCTGCCGCCCAGCTTGAGCTGAGCCGCCACCGCAAAATCGGCGGCGGCCGACGACAGGTCGATGCCGATGCCTCCGATACCCATCAGCGTCAGTGTTTTCCCGGAGGTCGCGCCGATGGTTCCTTTGTAGGCGCTCGTGGTTTTAATGCCGCCCCACGTCAAATCGTCACCCAATAGCGCGGTCTTTGCACTCGTCTGCGTCGTGTCCCACGTGCCCCAGCCGGACGCATCGGGCAAGGTTCCGTTCAGCCAGGAGCCTGGCAGGTTGAGGTCATGGGTGCTGTCGGTTTTCGTCCCGTCAGCCGCGTCCGCCGGATGTACGGCGCCGGACAGCGCCAAAAGGATCGCCGCCGTGGCGCGCAGCCGTGCCGGGTCGGGGCGACGGCGCGCTGTTGAAAGAAAAGAGACCGGGCCATCCGCCGAAATCGTGAACTTGCCTTGCATACGCTTTCCGCCTCCTGTTCCGATCAAAAACGACAGCGATTGCGACAATCCTGGAAACGCGCCTGCCGTCCAAGAATACGTCATTAAACTTTAAATAACATAGCAGAACTGCGTCAGTTTTGTCCTTGTGGATAGGCGTCTTTCATGTTAATTTTTGCGACAAGATGAGGAAGGGTAAACCACATGTCTTGCTGCTGATGGGACGGCATGGAACGTGGCATGACTTGTTGCTCGGTTTGACCGAATACGTTTCGCGGCACACGTCGTGGGTTCTCGATCTTGTGGAGCCGACGCCTGCGAATGTCGCGGCGCTCGGCTCACGCGCGTGGGACGGCGTGATCGGCCACATGAACATGCGCGAGACATACGAGCGCGTCGCCGCGTGGAAAGTGCCGACGGTCAACACGTCTCAAGACATGCCGCTCGAAGGCATGCCGGACTTCGCGCATACGGCTACGGATAACGTCGCCGTGGGCCGGCTGGTCGCCGACTATTTCCTCCAGCGCGGTTACGACTCGTTCGCCTATCTGGGCTGGGAGGGGCACTGCAACGCGCAGCTGCGCGAGCGGGGCTTCGCCGATCGCTTGGCGCAGAGCGGGAAGACCTGCCGGGTCATGCGCATGACCGCGCCTCCGACCTTTGGGCCTTGGCCTCTCAACGCCAACGATCTCGACCTGCTCGAATGGCTCAAAGGCCTGCCGCCGCCCACCGCGCTGTTTGCCTGCAACGACTCTTTCGCATTCCGTACGAGCCAGATCTGCGTCGAGGGCGACATCCGCGTTCCGGAGCGCCTCGCGATTATGGGCGTTTACAACGACCCGCTGATCTGCCGGCTGGGGCGGCCGCCCCTCTCGAGCGTGGCGCTGCTGGGCCTGCGCGAGGGCTGGGAGGCCGCCCACCTGCTCGAAGGGCTGATGAGCGGTCGCGTCGCGCCGTCCACCGTCGTGCAGCTGCCCCCTTCCCACATCGCGACGCGCCAGTCCACCGACCTCCTGGCCATCGAGGATGCCGCGCTCTCAAAGGCGCTGCGGCTGATTCAGTCCAAGGCGGCGGCGGGAATCGACGTGACAGACGTGGCCAGGCACACGGGCCTGAATCGTCGCGCGCTGGAGCGGAGGTTCACGGCGCGGCTCGGCCGAAGCCCGGGCCAGGAGATCCGGCGGGTCGCTCTCGAACGGGTGAAGTGGTTCCTCGCCCACAGCGATCTGACGATGGAGGAGATCGCCGACAAGAGCGGGTTCTGCGGGGCCCAGTGGATGTCCGTCGTTTTCCGAAAGGTTGAGGGAACCACCCCGACCGCATATCGCCGCCGCTACGGGCTTCCGCTTTTCAGGACTGACCCATGACGTGTCACGAACAGAGCGCACAGCCTGCCGGGCCGCTCGCGTCTCCTCGCCGGCCCCTCAGCGGATGGCTCGAAACCGTGCCGTCGGCGGTGTTTGTCCTGTACGCCGGCATCGCCGGTTTCGTCACCTATTTCTCCATGTACGCCTTTCGCAAGCCGTTTCTCGCCACCGTTTACGAGGGTCCAGAAATGGCGGGGCTGGATGCGAAAGCGGTGTTCGTCATCAGCCAAGTCGCGGGCTATACGTTGTCCAAATACATCGGCATCAAGGTCTGTTCGGAAACACGCCGCCGCTATCGGCTCCCGCTCCTGCTCGGCTTGGCGCTGGCCGCTGAAACGGCGTGGCTGCTCTTCGCGGTTCTGCCGCCCGCGCTTAAGCCGGTGGCCGTCTTTGCGAACGGGCTTCCGCTCGGCATGGTGTGGGGAATCTGCGTGCTCTATCTGGAGGGGCGCCGCGCGACGGAAATCCTCATTGCCGGCCTGAGCTCCTCGTATATCATTTCGAGCGGCGTGTTCAAGGATATCGGGCGGGTTTTCTTGCACTCCGGGCTCGTCGGCGAATACTGGATGCCCTTTGTCACGGGGCTCTGTTTTCTTCCGCTTTTTGCGGTGGCGGCCTGGATGTTGGACCAGCTTCCTCCTCCTACGAAGGAAGACGAGGCTCAGAGAGCACACAGAGAACCCATGCGTGTGATCGAGCGACACCGCTTCATCCACTGTTTCGCGCGCGGCATCGTGCTACAGCTGATCCTTTTTATAGCGCTCACCGCGTTTCGGGACTTCCGCGACTGCTTTGGGCTCGAGATCTTCCAGGGGCTCGGCCTGGACGGGGTCCCCGGGATTTTCAGCCGCACGGAGGTTTGGGTGGCCTTGATGGCGATGGCCGCCCTCAGCAGCCTGAAGTTTTTCGACGCCAAAAAATGGGGCGTCGCGCCGAACATGGTCTGCATGGCGGTGGGCGCCCTCTTCATCGGCGGCAGCACCCTGCTATTCGACGTGGGCGCCGTCACCGGGTCCACGTGGATGATTTGGGTGGGCATGGGAAGCTACCTGGCCTATGTCGCCAACGATACGATCTTTTACGACCGCGTTCTCGCGGGAAGCCGCTGGACGGGCACCGCCGTGTTCATGACCTACGTGATGGACGCGGGCGGACAGACCGGCTCCATCGCCCTGCAGCTTTACAAGGGCCTCGAGTCGGGAAACGTCTCCTACCTTGGTTTCTTTCACCACATGACCTATCTTTTGTCAGCGCTGATCGTGCTGATTTTGGCGCACAATACGACGTATTTCTCTCCCCGGCGGCTCGCCGCGCGCGCGGCCGCGTACCGTCAGTCCTTGTGAGGCGGGGGGAAAGCGGGCGACCGTTTGCGATCTGACACGCGCGCTTGCTTTCGGGCTGCGGGCCAAAATATAATCGTCACAAGCTGAATTGAGCCATGCGATACGAAAACCTGAAAATACTCGCCGCACCGATTCTTCGCGCCATCAAGCACCGGATGCCGGAAACCTACGGCATAGCCGTGATCGATGAGAAACGCGCGGTCGGTGTCGTTCTTGACAGCGTGGGCGGGCCCGACCGGTTCTGTTACAACATCGCGGTGGGCCTTGGTTTTCCCCTTCACACTTCGGCGCCCGGCAAAGCGTTCATCGCGGCACTTCCGGAAAAACGCCGGAGCGCATTAGTGGGCCGGCTCGCGTTCAGGCGGTTCACGCCGAACACGATCACCACGCGCGGCGCGTTTGAGGCGGAGGTCTCACGCATCCGTTCAGTCGGATACGCAACCGACTTCTCGGAGGAGATCGAGGGCTGCCACTGCGGCGCCGTGGCCGTCCTCGATCCGCGCAAAACGCCGGTGGCCGCCCTCTGGGTGACCGGCATGGCTAAGCGACTTCCGGAAAGGCGGCTTCTCGCCTGCATCCGTAACCTTCAAGAGGCCGCCCGGCACATTGAAGACGGGCTGATTGGCATGGCGGCGCCGGCAGGGAGCGGCGTGGCCCGTTCGCCCTGTGTCGCCGCCGCACTGGCGTCGCTCGCCGCCCGGCCGTGCGAACCGGCCGACTACGCTGCGCTCGCCAAGTCGTGCGGGACAAGCTACTCGACCCTGCGGGCCGCTTTCCGCGCGGAGACGGGCACCTCGCTGGGCCAATATCAGCTCGGGCTGCGCCTCGGCGAGGCGCGCCGGCTACTGGTGCAGTCCGACCTGAGCGTCACCGCCATCGCCGAGCGCATCGGCTTCTGCGATCAGAAACATTTCTCGGCGATTTTCAAACGTAAAATAGGTGTGACGCCTTTCGCTTATCGGAAGACAGGCGGCTAACGCTCTGATAACAGGAGCGCCATCGCTTTCTTGCGCCTCTTGGACGCGATATCAAATAACAAACTTTCCGGCCTGCTTAATTATCACGGGACGGGTAGACCGGCGCTCGTCTTTTGTGTTTTAATGAGTCCCATATTAAGAGTTTGTTTTAACCATTTCTGTCAAACGGTAGTTGCATGTAAAAGCAAAGGTGGTTTGTTTATGTCAACTCTGCGTTCGGACTGGGTTTCTGTCGCCGCTTCACTGAGTCTGTGCGCCGCATGGGAGACATCGGCTGCGGCTTTAACGCCTGTTAAGATCATGCCGCTCGGCGACTCGATCACCTTAGGAGCGAGCGTCGCGGGCGGTTACCGCGCGCCGCTGTACGCCAGCCTGACCGGGCTGGGCTATGCGGTAGACTTTGTGGGGACACAGACGGGCAACGGCACCGCTTCCTTGCCGGACTCCGACCATGAGGGGCACAGCGGCTGGACGATCAGTGGCATCGACGCTTCCGTCAACGGTTTCTTGGACGCCGTCGCCGAACCGGACGTGGTGCTGCTTCATATCGGCACCAACGACGCGAACACGCCGAGCACCTTCTCCAACGCCGTCGACCGGCTGGATGCGCTGATCACCAAGATCGCGCTCAAGCGGCCCTCCGCGCACATCATCGTCACGTCGCTGCTTCCTCGCGGCGAGCCGGCGATCAACCTGGCGATCACCAACCAGTTCAATCCGGCCGTGCCTGTCAAGGTCGCTGCGCAGGCCGCATTGGGGCGGCGGGTGACCTTTCTCGACATGTACGCCTACCTGACAACGGCGGACCTGGCCGACACCGCGCACCCCAACCAGACCGGCTACAACAAAATGGCGGCGGCCTGGGTGCCCGCTATTACCAACCTGATCACGCCGGTGGCCGTCTCCACCGGCGGCGCCTCGCGCGGCTATGAAAATAATGTTGCGGATTCGGCCGGTTATGCGTTGGTCTACAGCTTGGATATTCCTAACTCTGCCAACTACTCCGCTGCCGCGCCCGTCTACTCCGTCGACAACCACGCCGCCATCGGCGCCTTCAGCCGGGTGGCCTATTACATGGAGCTGCAAAAGCCGGGCGGCAATCTCACCTTCGTGTGGGCCTCGATGGACGCGTTCACGAACAACCCGGCCGCGCTCGGCGTGCCGACCCCGCTCTCCGGAGCGGTGTATCAGAGGTCGGTCTCTCACTTGACGGTCGAGTCGAACGACCCGGATATCACCTCCGGCTCCGACTTCACCGGCAACCTCGAATTCTGGCCGAACAGCTACGTGTACGCCAATTCCGCCAACGTGCCCGGCGCCAGCACAACCACCTGTGATTTCGGCGACGGGATCGCGGCGGGCAACTACGGCTCCATGCAAGTGCACAACACCACCCTGGGAAAGACCCTGTTGGCTTTCAACGGGTGGTGCGTGTCTGGAGCGTGTTCGATCGGCATCGGCAACCAGCCGACCGGTCAGCCCGACTGGACCTTTAACAACAACGACAGTCAGTATAGCGTCAAGACGCTGCAGGTGCTTGTCTACGTCGGCGACGACACCACGCCGCCAACCTTGACCTCCGCGCTGCCGGACGCCGCACGCACCAACGTGACGGTGCGCTTCTCCGAGCCGCTCGCGCCCTCGTCGGTGAACGGCGCCTGCTTCTCGCTGAACAACGGGGTGCAGGTCATCGGCGCGACCCTGGCGGCGAACCGGCTCGACGTGGTCCTGCTCACCACGCGCCTGCCGGACGGCGTCTCGACCCTTTCGGTGACCGGCGTGCGCGACAGCGCCGCGGGCAATCCCATCGCGCCCGGTTCATCGATAGCCGTGGATTGCGGCGCGACCTTGTTTCCGCTGCCCGCCGAAGTGGCCGCCAACGTGCCCCAGGCGGCGGGGTACCAGCTGGTCTGCTCCGTCACCAATATTCCGGTGCAGGGTTACTTCAACACCACCTCCTACTATTCGACGGACAACCGCGCGTCCATCGGCGCCTTTTCGCGCGTCGCCTATTACCTCGAGCTGAAGAAGACTGGCGAAGAGCCGTCCTTCATTTGGACCTCCATGGACGCTTTCACGGCCGATGCCATGAAGCTGGGCGTTCCCGTGGTCGGCACGTTCTTCCAGCAGAAGGTCACGCGCCTGGACGTGCGGTCCAACGTGAGCGGGGTCACAAACGGCACCGGCATCGCGACCGGCAACATCGAGTTCTGGCCCTCGGATTACAGCATGGGCAATGGGCTGCCCATTCCCGGTGCGAACGCAAACGCCTTTGATTTCGGGGACACGGGGGGCAACTCCAACTCCGCCGGGCACGCCTGCATGCAGGTGCACAACTACGGCGCAAGGCAAACCCTCTTCGCCGTCAACCACTACAATAAAGGCAACACCGTGGCTCTGGGCATCGGCAACAATCCGACGCCTGATGTGCAATATCCCGATCCCGACTGGACGGCGACGTACAACGCCGCAAGCTACGAGCGCCGCGTGCTGCACGTGTTCGTGTTGCCCGGCACCGTCACAGGCGCCGACACCAACGCGCCGACTCTGTCAGGCGCCTTGGCCTCGACGGCCCTGAACAGCGTGCTGGTCTCGTTCAGCGAAACCGTGGCCGACTCGGCGGCGTCGGCCGGCAGCTACAGCCTCAACAATGGCGTGACCGTGACCGGCGCCACGCTGCTTCCGGACGCCAAAAGCGTCTGCCTGACCACGACCGCGCTCACGCCGGGGCAGACGTACCAGGTGAGCGTTTCCGGCGTGCGCGACCGCTCTTCCAGCGGCAACCTGATCGCCGCGGGCGCCTCCGTTTCGTTCGCGGCTCCGTCCGCAGGTCTGCCGGCCATCCTGTCCGGCAACGTTCCGGAGTCTTCAGAGTACGACCTGATTTATCAGCTGGCGATTCCGAGCTACGCGTCGGACCTCGTGGGGAAAGGCGCGCCCTATTCGATCGACGAGAGCCTGTTCCAGCAGGCGAAGACGCAGCCGTTCGACCGCGTCGCCTACTGCCTAGAGCTCGTCACCAACGGCGTCACCCAATGGGCCTACGTCTCGATGGACGCCTTCACGGGCGACATCGCGAAGATCGGCGTGCCCGTCGCCGCCCGCGGCGCGGCGTTCCAGACCTATGTCTCGAACATGAACGTCTACGCCTCGGCCAACGCGCCCGTCACGAACGGCACCAACATCGTCTCCGGCAACATCGAGTTCTGGGCGAGCAACTACACGGGCCCAAACAGCAAGAACATCCCCGGAGCGGTCGGAGACAAGACGTTCGACTTCGGCGACTCGGGCGGCACGGCAACCGTGGGCCACGGGTCGATGCAGGTCCACAACTACCTGGCCGGGCACACGATTCTGTCCTTGTCCCGCTTCGGGGCGGCCACCACCACCGAGCTGGCGCTGGGCATCGGAAACAACACCGAATTCACCTATGGAAGCGGCTATGAGGACCCGGACTGGAGCCTCCACCCGAACGCCCACCTTTTCAGCGCGAAGAACCTCTATGTTCTGGCCCGCTGGGGCGGCGCCCGGCAAGGGACCGTCCCCGTGCTCTTGGCCCAGCCTGTCGGTCGCACGGTTCTGATCGGCGAGCCGGTCCGGATGTATGTTCAGGCCAGCGGAGCGACAGCCTACCAATGGCGGCGCGACGGCGTCGCCATTGAAGGCGCCAACCAGGCCTGGCTGGAGATCGGCCCGGCCGCCCAGACGGACGCGGGGACGTACGAGGTTCAGGTCTTCGGCTCGGGCACGGCCTGTGCGACGAGCCAGGCCGCCGTCCTCCGTGTGATCGCGCGCGGCACGCTGATCAGGCTTCGGTGAGACGTGTAGCAGAGGCTTTCTTCCTGGAGGGTTCCACTGTCCGTGGCATGGCCAGAAGGAATGCCGAAATGGATCGGGCGACGCCTCCTGCGGCGTTGTTAGGACTTCCGTTTTCTGATAATCTTAAAACTCATTTTATGGCGAACGACTGAGGGGAATAACAGCATGAATAACAGGCTCCGGGGATTGGGTTTCGCGTGTGCGGTGACGGCGGCTTGGAGTGCGGTCGCGCAGACGCCGGTGGCCGGGCGCTATGTGCGCGTGGAGATCCCGAAGGAGAAGGCCACGCTCTCGCTGGCCGAGGTGCAGATCTACGTCAAGGGCGAGAATGTCGCGCTCAAGGGCAAGGCGCAGCAGAGCGCCGACGCCAACGGCGGCGTGGCCTCGCGCGCCATCGACGGCAACACCAACACCTCGTGGGGCGGCAACTCCATCACCCACA
>DAOPZC010000078.1:0-18239 GCA_035353175.1 Kiritimatiellia bacterium
CCATGTGTCGCTTGTGCAACTCAGATCGTAGGAGTCAAGTGCCCAAGCATCTCAGGCCAAACGCTCAAGCAGATCCAGGAGTCGCGCCTGTAGCCGGGAGGTTAGCATGAAAATCAAGTGCGGCGGGTGCCACGACACATTAGATATTCCGGACGGCAAGGGACTTTGGATGTGACTATGAGTGAGTCTTGGAAACGGCGTTCTTTCTTGAGTGCGCTCACGGTGATCTTTGTCGGGTCGTTTCTTCATTTTGCCTGGGAACTGTCCGGGCGGGTTTCTCTCGTCGCCGTGTTCGCGGCCGTGAATGAAAGCACATGGGAGCACCTTAAACTCGCCTTCTGGCCCACGCTCGCGCTGACTCCCTTTCAACGGAGAATCTATGGCCCGTTGCCGGGATGGCTGCCTGCAACCGCGATACGCTGCACGCTGCCCTCTTTCCTGATCGTCGCTCTTTTTTACGGATACACGGCGCTTCTTGGGCCTCATCACTTCACGGTGGACATCGCCATTTTCGCGTGCGCGGTCTTCGCCGGCGAATGGCTGGGGCACGCCGCGTTGTATGGTTGTTTTGGCTCACGCGCAAAAAAATGCGCGCTTGGCCTTCTTCTGCTTGAGGCGGTTCTGTTTTCCACGCTGACATTCAGGCACCCGGATTTCTTTCTCTTTCATGATCCCAAGGCATCTGTTCTGCAGGGCAACAATAGAGGGAAAGTTGTTTAGAAAGGTCGCGGGGTCATATGGGTTTTGTCGAGAAAACCGACCGGTTTTTAATCGTTATCAGATTTTTTAAATTGACGCAAGGGACATAATTTGTTCCCATGTAAATGCGTTTGTGTTTGTTGAGAAGGGGGGATCGCTATGTGGCTCACCCGAATTGATTTTTCGGCGCTGAAGGTTTTATTGCCGTTGATTCTTGCGGTTCGCGCGACGGCCGGGACCTTCGAGTTGAATAGCGTCAAAGGGCTTTGGCCGTTCACCGGGGACTTGCAGCCCTATTGGGGGTGCCAGTCGGCGGCCGTCGCCTCCGGGTTCACGATCGATGGGCCACCTGGGGCCGGCTACAGGGCGCTGGGAAACAGGACGTGGCTGGACCTGCGCAGCGATTCGCCGCCGTACGGCGGTCTGGCAGCCGGCGAAAGCCTGATTTTCCCTCACGCGGCGCTCCCGAACGGGCCGCCGGACGCCACGAACGTGAACGCCTGGACGGTCATGATGGACGTCCGCATCCCGACGAACGCAGGCTGCGTGGCCCTGCTGCGGCACACTTGGCTCTTGGGGAGCAGTGACGTCTTTCTCAACCTCAGCCGGCAGATCGTTTTCTCTTACGCGAACGGCCCGGCAGGCCCGAGCCCCGTGGCTTCTGATCCGCTCCCCACGAATGCGTGGGTCCGGCTGGCGTTCTCCTCCCGCTACGATTCCGGCTCGGGCCATGTCATTCTGCGCGCCTATGTCGACGGCGTGGAGACGGCGCAGTCCGCCTCGGGCGGTCTGTGGGCCGACCCCGAGGACCACTATGCGCTGAATACGACGGCGTTCAGCCTGTTCAGCGAACATTACGGCAACACCGGGCCTGTCGAGGTCAACAGCGTGGCGTTCTGGGATTTGAAGCTGAGCAATGCGGATATCGCGAGCCTCGGCGGCAGCGACGCCGACGGCATCAACTGGCCCGACATGACCCCGGCGGACGGCTGGCCGCCGCTCCCGCCGCTGAACGGTACGCTGATGTTCGGCGCTTTCGAAACCCGGTATACGCCCGACATGGCCGCGATCGCCGCCACGGCCGAAGAGCCTTCTGAGCCGGGCGCGATCGCCGACGTGCTCATCGAGATCGGGGAAGGCGAAGGTCAGATACCCGGCATGCCGGAGCACTCCTTTGGTCCAATCGTCATCGAGGCCTATATTCTGCCCGACGGTACGGCGGTCTCGTATGACCCAGTCTTGGTTTCTTACGCCCAGCAGCCGGCCGATGACGTGGACGTGCTCGGCGACGTGACCTTGGTGCGGACGCGGACCATCCAGTTGACACCGGAGGGGGCGAAAGGCGACATCGACGTCTATCTGCCGGCCGGCTTCGGGGTGAGCGACGGCGCGCAGAACGCATTGCTGCGCGATCACGTGCGGGTCTACGACGCGCCTTTGGGCGCGGAGCTGGTGCCCACGAATGAGGTCGTCGAACTGACCAGCGCGATGTTCGGTTACGGCGCGGGCGCTACGCTCTACCCGGTGCTTGACCGGGTTCCGGTCCGCTTCAGCACGCAGTCTCTGGCTTGGCACCCCCTGGAGGGCAGCTTCCGATTTGAGCAGACGCACGGCCCGTATGCCGCGTATACGCGCGTGCCGCAGCTCACCCGCGTCGCGGCCGAGCAGGCCGAAGGGCTGCCCGGGGCCGCCATCGTTCCGCCCTCCAACGACGGCTATTTCATCGCGGCCGGCGTGCCGGATCTCGCCCCCGTTGTGGTCATGGCCCGCCCAGGGGGCGCGGCGCTGGTCGAGGCGCTGACGCTGAGCCTCGACGCCACGGCGCTCGGCGGCACCTACACGGGCTTCGCGACGCACTACCCGCTCATGTCGGTGCGCTGGACCGGAACGGAAAGCCGGCTCTGCTTCACGAATGACGCCATCGACCGCTCATCCAGCCGCCTGTATGGCCCGCTGCCCTCGCTGACCTCTTACCGGCGCGCCGTCCCGGACGACTCCAATGGGTGTGCGAACGCGTCGAGCCCGATCGCGGACGAGAATATCTTCTTCGACCCGGGGGCCGAGGGCCTCTGGTTCTTCACGCCGGACGGCGGTTTGTACGCGTACGGCAATCTCTCGTCGACGCCCGTGTTCGACAGGCAATCCTTGACGCCCGAATGGGGCGGCTTCAGGGACAAGAACGATGTCCTTAAATTCGCGCATGCGGTCGTCACCAACGATCAGGGTGTGGGAGGGTTCTCCCAAGGGTATGTCCTGACCAGCGGCACCGCCGTGCGGAACAACGCCAAAGATGTGGAGGTCCTCTCCGAAGACCGGCGGTCCGCCTCGATCCTGCTCACCGGGTTCGGCGACGAGTGCGCGTGGTGCGAGCGTCCCGGAACGCCCGACTTCGAGAACGGCTTGGCCTACTACCCCGGCGTCAACCTGAGGGTCTCCGAGGGCGCGGACCCGTATACCGCCAAGAGCATCCTTGCCGGCGTGGAAATCTCCCCGCCGGACTATGACCTGTCCACCGAGGCCAGGTACTGTATCCGGCCCGGCGGCGTGAACGGGCTGCATATCGCGGCGGCCGACAGCGAACAGATCACCTTCCAAGCCTACGGTTCCGACTTCAGGCTGACTCGCCTGATCCTCTCTTACCGGGATGGCCGGAACATCCGGTCCGGGGTCGGAGGCTCGCTCTCCGTCAAGAGCCCCGCCGATTTCCAGCTCGTCTTCGCGGCACTGTGCTTGGGGGCAAAAGGCGAGCTGAAAGCTGCCGAAATCGCGGAAGGGCAGTCCCCGACGCTCGGGCCGTCGGGACGATGGGACCTGAAGTTCACGCCCCTGACGCTCGATTTCCCGCAGCCGGATGTCTGTCCGCCGCCAGACCCCGACGAAGGCTTCATCCGGGTCGGCGTCACGGCCAAGCTCCCCGGGATCGGCGGCCAGT
This sequence comes from Kiritimatiellia bacterium, assembly GCA_035353175.1. Lineage (GTDB taxonomy): Bacteria > Verrucomicrobiota > Kiritimatiellia > RFP12 > UBA1067 > DAOPZC01. Next base: position 3,632 of record DAOPZC010000078.1, read on the forward strand.
TCACCGGCAACCTCGGCCTTTACGACGGCAACATCGTGACGGAATCCCTGCCGGTGGGCGACAACGGGCCGATCGCGGCGGGGACCGAAAACGTCTCGCGCTTCGCGACCGACAGCCTGCTCACGATCGCGGGCACGGAGGCGACGGGCGGCAAGGCGTGGAGCGTCAACCCCGTCACCGGCATCTCGGTGAACCGCTGGGTCGACGACGCGAGCAGCCAGGGCACGCTGACAGTGGGCGGTCTCCTCGACTTGCCGTTCTTTGTCGACATGCCCGTGGTTCTCTCCACCGGCTCGAAGAACACGGAACCGAATTTCACGCCCCAGCTCTATGTGCGTTCGAATAAGAACTGGGACCCGCTGGAGGGCGTCGTCTTCGATCCCGCGCATCTGGGTTTCCCGGCCGTCACAACACTCTACGAGTACCGCAGAAACCCGGACTACGATCCCGTCGCGACACGCGACTGGCAGGACCTGGTCAGCTTCGCGCTGCCGGTCAGAATGGAAGAGGACCGCGTCATCCGGTCGCGCGCGGCGGTGTCGGAACAGACGCTGATGCTCTTCAACCTGACCGAGGCCGTGCGGTCCATGACGCCCGACAGCGCCGAGATCACGCTGGACGGCCGCCTGACGACGGTATTGGATGAGTTGACCAAGCAGGTGAACGTCGGCACGCTCCTGGGCAACAGCACGCTCGACGGCGCGGAACCGGAGCTGCAAAACGGGGTGGATAGCGCGCTGGATTGCGTGCGCGCGCTGGACGGCGTGCTCGCCGACCACAGCCATCCGCTGCTCGACCCGGGGCTCGCGCTGCTGGCGCGGCAGGAGGCGGATGACGATTACTTCCAGTACCTGAAAGCGGCGCCGAATCAGGCCGCGCGCAAGGACCGCCTGGATGACTTGGTGGGAAACAGCCAAGACGGTTTGTCCTATTGGGTGACGCGGATGCTCGCGCCCGACAACAGTGAGCCGGGTTACGCGCTTGACGGTCGGTGGCGGCGCGACATCGAACAGCCGGTTACGGACGCGTGTAAAGGCCTGGAGGCGTCCATGGCTTTGGTTGCGGATGAAGGCCGCGTCTTAGCCCTCGCGCAGGCGCTGGCCCAGCGGATGGGGCTGCCGTGGCAAGACCCCGGCGGCTTCGACGATAGCCGCAGGGCCGCGATCTCCCTTCTGTTCGCGCAGGCCGCCCAGCGTTTGAACACTGTCGAAACGGAGCTGGACGCGACGAGCGGCATGCTGACGATCGGCCTTCAGTTGGCGCTCGGAGACATCAGCGCGGTTAGTCCGATCGTGCAGCAGGCCCTCGATGACTTGAAGCCGAGGTGGGCGCCGGCCGATCCGGCGCAGGCCGACGCGCTTTTCAACGCGCCAGGCGCGCACGAAGCGTTCGTCCAGGACCTGAGCCTCGCGCTTGCGGACCGTTTCGCCGGAAGCGCCTTCGCCGCCTCGTGCGGCACGCTGTTGCGGCAGTACCTCTCCGACCCGCAGACGCTCGCGCGGCAGGCGCTCGACGATACGCTGCGCATGGCCTGCACGCTCGTGGCCGACACCGCCCAAGAGGGGAACACGCTCCACGCCAACGGCAAGCTGCACGATTACCTGAAGGCCGACAACCTGTGCGGCTACGCCCGCATCTGCGGCGATTCGCTGCACGAGCTGCGCCTCGACGGCAAGCTGACGCTGCATGTCGGAGACTCGCCTCTTCCCCAGCAGGAGTTCGACGGCTGGTGCCTCCTGCGGGACGTGGATTCCGGCACGCCGGGCACGGACGGCATCTCGGAGGGCGATATCGCCGCCGAGATCGTGGCGGGCGCCACGACGCAGTTGAAATGGGGCGAGCAGTACGCCGACATGACGCTGGGCGCCAAAGTCGGGCTCAATTCAGCCGGTTCCCCCGTGAGCTTCATGGGCGACATGGCGCTCGACGGCAGCATCGACCTCAGCGCCATCGCCGTCAACAACCTCAAGCTCGGCGTCGGCATGGGGCCGGACGACGCGTACTTCTACGGCCGGGCCGGGGGCAAGATCGCCTCCATGCCGGTGGCGGCCGGCGTGTTCTTCGGCAAGACCTCCGATATCGAGATTCTCAAGAACGCGGATCGCGATATCGCGGGTGTGCTGACCCAGATGTCGCTGGCCGCCCCGATCACGGGCGGGCTGGTCTACGGCGAGGGCCAGGTGAGCCTGATGCCGCTCATCGGCATCCCGCCCAGCTGCCTGCTCGATCTGCGGCTGGGCGGCGGACAAGGGTTTTTCGTGTTCGTGGATGACGCGAGCAAATTGGTCGGCGGTTTCAAGATCGTCGAGTCCGTCAGCGGGGAGTTGCTCTGTATCTGCGACGTCACCGGCCGCTTCGGCAGCGTATTGGCCGGAGCGGGGGAATTCGGCGGTTCGGACGTGTTCACGCTCAGCTCGCTCAACGGCCGCGCCTGGGCCACCCTGGAGGGCGAGGTCGGATACGATCCGTTCAGCTACACGTTCGAGAAGAGCGTCGGAATCAGCCTCGAATTTGATAATGGAGGACTCTCATGGGACGTCGACTACTAAACGTCGGTTTTGCGGCTGCTGCGGCAGGATTTGCGCTGTTGCCCGTCGGGTCAGTGTCGGCTGCTTCCGGCGGAGGCGGGGGCGGCGGCTCGCAGACGCCGCCTCAGACGTTCCGTCTGCCGCCCAGCCTCTCGTGCGCGGGAACCGTGACCCAAGTGGGCGGCCAGCCTTGGGGGTATGTCGTCTGGAACGCCAATGACGCGAGCTGGTTCGCCACCCGCGATGTGGCGGTTTGGCTCAAGCCCGCCGGCGGCGCGTTCGCGCTGCAGGGCGTCATGAGCCTGATGACCGACGCGCACGCGATCCGCGCCTGGGTGCCGCGCGCCGCGTCGCTCGGCGACGATCTGGCCGTGGCCAATTATCTGGCAGGGCAGTTGCTGGCCCAATGGAAGGCGGACGAGCCGTATCCGGACGATCTCGCGGACCGGCTCTCGATGCTGGCGGGGCGGGCCGCGCAACTCGCCGAATCGGCGACCGCACTGCGGCAGATGGGCAACAGCCGGCCGATCTTCCGCTTTCTGACCGGCACCGCGTGGACCGGCCCGCTCGGCGTGGCCGACGGGCAGGAGGCGGTGATCGAGCTGCGCGAACGCAGCCGCGCCACCGGCGAGGAGGGCGGGGTGGTCGGCCGCGTCGTGCTGACGGCGGGTCTCGTCGACGCGCTGGCCGCGCCGGGCGCTCCCGTCCAAGTGCCGCCCGGCTTCCTGCAGGAGCTGCCCGTCCCTGCAGAGACGCCGCTTGTTCTTCCGGTGTCGAATCAGTGCGACCGGCTGCCGGATCTCGGCGTGGCGCTCCGCTGGGCGGTGCCCGAGGCGTTGCGCCGGCAAATCCTGCTCACGCGCGGATTCATGGTGTGGCGTCTGCCGGAGGGCGGCGGGGAGCCCGCGAGCGCGGATGAGCTGGACGCGCTCGCGCGCAGCGGCAAGCTTCCCACGGTGCCGGGGCCGGTGCGTGCGCTCGCGCGCGTGCCGGGGCCGGCGGCCAAACTCTTCGCCGCCAGCGGCTCCAAGGAGGCGGGGCCGGACGTGGCGGACTTCACGCTCGACGGCTCCACCTTCTTCATGTTGGACGATAACGCGCGCTTCGCCACGGATGAAAACGATTCGTCGCAAGTCGTCGGAACGGCCTACGCGGAAGGTGAGGCTTCGCGATACTATGTGGCGGCGGTCGATCTGCTGGGGCGCTACGGCCCGCTGTCCGCTGTCGGCACGGGCGTGGCGGTCCATACGATGCCGCCGGATGTGCCGGACGTGGTGCGCGTCGAGAGCGTCATGAAGCCTGACATCGGCAACGGCCTGCCCGCGCAGCGCCTGCGCGTGGTGTGGAAGCCGAACGCCAACGCGGACGGCAGCGTCGCAACGACGCATTACCTCGTGTTCCGCGACCGTCTGGCGAATACGGCGGCGCCGACCAACGCGCTGAACCGCAGCACACGGCCTTCCGAGCACCAGAACCTGATCTACCTCGGCGCCGTGGCGCATCCGGCCGAAGCCGGGAGCGAGCTAACCTTCGACGACGAGTCGCTGTTGCCTGCGGCCGACGACTATGGCCGACCCTATTTCTACTGCATTCGCGCGGCGCACCTGGGGCCCTTCGGCTACAACCTGTCGAGCCCCAGCCCCGCAGTGGCGGGCATCCTGCGCGATCGGGTGGGGCCGCCTCCGCCGACCGGAGCGGTGGTCGGCGACTGCCCGCGCGCGGGCATCGCTTTTGATGAAATCCCTGCGCCCGACGGGCCGGCGGCGGTCGCGCCGGAGCTGGCCGTGCTGCGCGTCGTCGTCCGCCGCGGCACCGAAGACGGACTGCTGAAAGAAGTCGACTGGGTGCGGCTGCAGGCGGATACGGAGGCGGGCCCTGTGGATTCGCCCCGCCTCTGTTTCGGACGGACGGATCGCGTCTGGTTCGATTTCGTCGTACCCAAAGGAAACGGCTGGCGCGTCAGCGCCGAGGCGTGTACGCCGATGGGGAGAAAGAGCCACTTCGTCTCCGTTTACGGCGGCGAGATGTCTTACCTGCACGGATCGACCCGCTATGTTCTGACGGGGCGCGCGCTGGGAGCGCCGGTCATCGCTATGGCCACGCCGGATCAGCCGAGCGGCAAATACTGGACGCCCTATTTTATGTCGGCCGGATCGGAGACGGTCTGGAACTTCACGCCTCAAGAGCCCGTCACGGGTACGCTCAGCGGCGTCTATGAGGCGTTCTGGTACAATCGAGAAGGAAAACACGCATCTCTGCTGGTTCAGAAACGGCTCCTCGGCGACTGGAACAACAGCGCCGCATCCCTGCTTTCGCCGGCCACGAACCTCTTTCATTTCAGCGGGCACCTGCCCCCGTTGTCGACCGACGACTGGCGGGTGTGGCGTATCGTGGACCCGCCCGGCGCACCCGATCCGGCGGACTGTCCGCACACGGCGTTTCCCGCCGGGGCAGAAAAGATCCAGCCGATCCGGGTGACGCTGCATATTCCGGCGGGAGCCCGAGAGTACCGTCTGTACCGGAGGATCGACGCGGGCGAACTCGTTCTGCGTTCGCAAGGAACCGGCGTGTGGGATGATCAAGAGGTGACGGTCCTGCTTGAAGACGGGCTGATTCCGCAGGCCGGCGGAGCGATCCGGTACTACGGACAGGCCTTTGATGAAAACGGCAACCCGAGCGAACTGGTTTTGGTGGGCGCCAAGCTGTCGGCTCCCAAGCTGCCGATCCCTCTGCTGAGTCGGCCGGTTTCGTCCGGCGACATCGACCACCCGAAAGTGCGCATCCAGGCGGTCTGTCCGAGCCCGGGCGTGAAGCGGCTGGTCATCGATGTGAATCCGCCGTTGGTGGGCGAACTGCCTGAAGGTTTTCTGCCGCAGTTCGCGGATGACAAGCTGTGGTTCAATCTGGACGCGGACGCCGGTGTGAGCCAGCCGTTCTTCAGCAGTCAGTCGCTGACGGTGATCGCGAGCCGCTTTACCGGCGAGGATGGCGCGCTGACCTTGGATGTCGAGCTGCCCGTCGCGCTTGCGACGAACTACATCATCAAGGTCCGGGCTTGCGGTGAAAGCGTGAGCAACACCGTGTCCAGCGCACCGCAACTGTTCACATGGACGCCGCCCATTCAAGAGGGCACGGTCCCGTGGCCGTCCCGCCCCGTGCCGCAGGTGGTCGATTGGGCGCCGGAACTCAGCGCGTTTCAAACGTCTGCGGCCGACTTCACGTTCGGCGGGCCGACTCTCGACATGCATACGGCGCCGGCCTATCCCGTCGCAATCGCGATCGGGAGAATCATGTTCAAAAGCGCCGAGCCCCATACCACCGATCCGGCTTCGAATTGGAAGATCATCAGCAGTACCTATGGCAGCGTTCTCGGCGTCTCCGGTATTCCGCGTTTCGGCCAGAGTCCGGCACCGGACGATCTGTTCCACTCTTTCCTGTTCTATAAAGTCAAAGTGGCGGGCCTCGGAAGCGGCGTGTATATGCCGGATCTCTCGCAGTCGCTGTTCCCGTTCGTGCTCTACCGGCGGCAGACCGCGCGCAAGGTCGGGTCCTCGACGGTGGCGACACCGGACACCGACATCACGCAAGTTTCGCCGATGATCGGACGGATCGCCTGGATGCCGGAGACCGGCGGGAATCCTCAGTTCGCCTTTTTGGTCGACCCCTTCGTCGGCGCGCTGGCGAGGGGCGGATTCAATGCCGCCCATCCGATGGCGACGCTCTGCCTCTTCGACAATACGCCGGTCGCCGTCGGCGCGACGTACCATTACTATCTGATGCATTTCGATTCGAATTTCGAACCGGACCAGATCATCGACGCGGGCGCGGTCACCATCACGCAGGAGGTGCTGAAATGAATTTCGTAAGGCATGCGAGCCTCTGGGCGCTGGTCGCTGCGACGGCGGCCGCCGCACCGTTCACCTACGAGACGCCCGCCGCGCTGACGAGCGTCGGCGATTGGGACAACGACGGGCTCCCCGACGCCGTGCTGGTGGACCGGGCCACGGGGATCATCCGCTTGGGCCTGCAGCAGGCGGACGGCTCCTTCCTGTGGGGACCTTCCCAGCCGAGTGGCTTCAATTCGCCGACCTCGCTGAGCGTCGGCCGTTTCGGCGGCTCCTGGGCGGGCGACCAGATCGCGTTGACCGAGCCCGATGCGAACCGCATCACACTGTTCACGTTGCCCGCCACGAACGCGACGCTGACGGCGCGTCACGTGTGTCCGGGTCAGCCCATGCCGCATGGGCTGACCGCACTCGACGCTTACGTGGACGGCGCGGATGACTTGGTGGTCTTCGGCGAAGCGGGTGGCGCTTCCTCTTATTACGAAAGGCTCGCTTCGAACCTCAGTGGCGCCCCGTCTGTCGGAAAGGTAGGACGCGACTCTTCCGAGCGTACGCACCGCGGATTCCCGTTCGTCCGCAAAGTGGGGTCCTCGCCGGTGGCCCTCGTGATCCGTGGCTCGCGGGTCAGCATGGCTCCCGTTTCGCCCCGCGGTTTCGAGGACGGCGTCATTCTCGCCGAAGTGGTCGGAACGAACAACACGCTCATGGCGTGGGGATTCTTCGATGGGCCGGACTATCCGCATGTTTTGCTCTACCGGCCGGGAGAGACCAATCTGGTGGCGGCGCAGGTGTCGGAGCCGGAATGGGAGGTGTTCGAGTGGAATGCGCCGGCGGAATACGCGTTTGCGAAGGCCATTCAACTCGTGGTCACGATTCCGTGGGCGGCGGGCACGCGGCTGGCCGTACTCTTCACCGACGGCACTGCGGGGATTTTCGATTTCGACGGCTCGGGGGCTCCAGTCGCACGGGCGACGCTTGCGGGAAACGGATACGACTGGTTGCTCCCGCTGGGCGAGGATGCGTTGCTTTCCGGACGCGCGGGCGTGGTTGAGCGTTGGGACACTTCGCCTGGTGGCCAGACCGTGCTGACGCCCTCGTGGTCTGGCATGCTGCCTGCGGTCCGCGCGGCAAGCCGCTACTCCAACGTCGTGTTCGTCAAAGGGGAGCCGTTCGTGCAGCCGGACGCGGAGGCAATCAGCTTAACGCGCGTATTCGATTGGACGTCGGGCTCCTTCTTTAACGGCTTGTCGTGGACGGTGGAGGGGATGACGCAGGATGAGGACGGATTGGGTTCGTCCTCCAGCCGCGACTGCTATCCGCCTTCGTCCGCATCGTTCGCGCTTGTCAACCAGTACTTGCCGAACGTTTCCATCAGCTTGCTGGAGCCCTCCGTCGGCGCGCCGGTTCCAGACATCGGATTCAATCCGCCGGGCGGCACATACGCGGCGCTTGGCGAGACGGAGCATCTCAATGTGACCTTTTCGCCGACGCCGAAAGACGCGAACGTCTACTGGCGCATGTCACCGTCCGATCCGTGGAGCGACGGTTCCGCGTTGTCGGTTGAACTCACCGGCGACGCGGTGATCGAAGCGTATGCGGAGAGTGCGGTCGAGTCGAACGCGGGGCCGATCCGGCGCGCCACGTATACGTTCGCGGAAATCCCGAAACCGCAGACCGTCGCGAGCGTGGATGCCGACGGCGACGGCATGCCGGACGAGTGGGAAAAGGCGTTCGGAGTTAACGATCCGTTGGCGGATGCGGACGGCGACGGCGCATCCAATCTGCAAGAATATCTGGATCGCACCGATCCGCGGGACGCGGGATCGTCCGCAACGGTCGTGCCCTTCTGTCTGGCGGCAACCGCCGTCGGCGAGGGCGAAGAGCGCGTGTTCGTGCTCGAGTGGCCGCTGGCGCATGCCAGCGCGACGCTCATGTGTGCCGACAGCCTACAGGGCGAGTGGATGGCGATAACGACGGGCGTTGAACAGACGGCCACGGGCTTCCGCTATGTCGTTCCCCTGGCCGCGTCGCCCTCGCTATTCTTCCGCCTGCAGAAGCCGTAACCTGGCTGGCGCTTGTGTTTAGACCCGGTCCGCGGAAAGTGATCGCGGAAAGCGATCAGCTGAGCGAAATGACTTGCTCTTTCACACCTCCAGCATGGCCTTCACCCGTGCCGCGACCTTCTCCATTTCCTCCTTGCTGAGTCCCTCCAACTCCGCCAGAACGGCCTCCAGTTTCGCGTCCGGCGCGTCCGCGCCGGATGTCCCGTTGATCGGCGGCAGGGCCTGCGTCGCGGCCTGCAGCGCCTTCTCGCTGGCGTGATAATAATGCGCCGTCATGCCGATGGTCGAGTGGCCGGCCTGTTGGCGAACCATGTCCATCGGCACGCCGCCCTCGAGCAACGCGGTGATATGTGCATGCCGCAGCGAATGGAACCCGACCTGCGCCACGGCCCGGCTGTAGCCGGTAACGTCTAGGCGGGTCAAGATAACCGAAGTCGGGTATCCCCCCCCCCTTGCGTACTGGTGTAGTGAAGTGCTAACTTACTGCCGTTCTTGAGACGAATACCGCGATGTCAGGTTGCTTCGGACGGTTTTATGACACGTCGACGTTCGTACCGCATTTTTAGGCGTCGGCGCTGTGCGATTCAACTGTATCTAAACTGTATCTAAAAACCTTGGTTTTACAGCGGTAGACAACGGAATTCAACAGCACCCGCCAAAGTGAGCAACAGAGCGGTTTCATTTGAAAACACCAATAAAAATGCGGTTTTTCAGGTGTTTAAGATGGTGGGCCCAGCAGGGCTCGAACCTGCGACCAAAGGATTATGAGTCCTCCGCTCTGACCGACTGAGCTATGGGCCCCTAAATTTTTGGCAACTATAGCACGGGAAAACCGGCGGGTTCAACGCCAAAGGTGAGTCATGACGCGCGAAATGAATTTCACAGTCCGCAAAAAGGATGAGGGCAAAACGCTCGTGGCGTTTCTTGCCGCCCGGTTCGCCTATCACACCGCGGCGGAATGGTCCCGCCTGATCGCCGAGGACCGAGTGCGCGTAAACGGATGCGCCACGGTTCCGGACGTTGTGCTGAGGACGGATGACACCTTGCGGTACGACGCTTCGGACATTCCCGAGCCGCCGGTACGAACGGATTACGGGATCGTGTCGGACGACGCGCTGATGACGGTGGTGGATAAGCCCGGAAACCTGCCCTGCCATCCGGGCGGAAGGTATTTCAACCATACGCTCTGGGCGCTCCTGAAGGAGCGGCAGGGCTTGCAAGAGCCCGTCTTTGTGAACCGCCTCGACCGCGAGACATCCGGACTGGTGCTCGTCGCCAAGACGCATGAGTCCGCGCAGAACCTGTGCAAGCAGTTCGCCGCGCACAAGGTTGTGAAACGGTATACGGTGTTCGTCGAGGGGGTGTTTCCCGAGCGAGCGGATGCGGCGGGCTGGCTGGTGTCCGATGCGGGGTCAGCCATCCGCAAGAAGCGCCGTTTCGTGCCTGCCGCCGCGGGAAGCCCGGCGCCGGAGGCCTCGGCCGAATGGGCGGAGACCGCGTTTGAGCGGGTGCGCACGTGCGACGGTTTCAGCGTGGTGACCGCGCAGCCGCGTACGGGGCGCCTGCACCAGATCCGGGCCACGCTGCTGTCGCTGGGCTATCCGGTGGTGGGCGACAAGCTGTACGGCGTGGACGAGACGCTGTTTCTCCGGTTCTGCACGGAGGCGCTGACAGAGGAAGACCGGCGCCGGCTGCGTCTGCCGCGGCAGGCCTTGCATGCGGGAAGCCTGCGGTTTCATCACCCGCGCTTCGGCGCGCTGACCGAAGCCGAGGCACCTTTGCCCGAGGACATGGCGGCGCTGTTGCCATGACGTGCGTCACGGGGTGTCGCGGCGGAGGGGGGGGGGAGGCGGGAGGTGCCCCGTTGCAATTGTGATTTGACTTTCCCGCGACGATCGGGTCCAATTGAGACATCATTCTAGAGAATAACGAAAGAAGGTGGAATATGCGCATCAAGGTTGGCCGTTTGGCGATTGCGGCGGCGTTGTTTGTGATGCCGGTGAGGACGCTCCTTGCGGCGGGCAGCCTGACGCCGCCGGGGGCGCCCGCTCCAACGATGCATTCGCTGGAGGAGATTTATCAGGCTCTAACGAACACCCTCGCTCTGGCGCAGGCCAATCAGCTGCGGCTCGAGAGCCTGGAAAAGCGTTTGGAGTCAGCCGGGATGTCGGGGGAGGTTCAACCGGTCGCGGGCATGTCGTTCATTCCTGCCGGAGCTTTCGAGATGGGGAACTGCATGACCTGGCGCGATAATTCGGGAACAAATGAGACGCCGGTGCACACCGTCTATGTGGACGCGTTCTACATGGACCGCGGACTCGTGACAAAGGCGCTTTGGGACGACGTCGCGACATGGGCCGCAACGAACGGGTACGACATCACCGTAAGCGGAGGATCGGGAAAATTCTCGATGCATCCGGTTCAGGAGGTCAGCTGGTACGAGTGTGTCAAATGGTGCAACGCACGGAGCGAGAAGGCCGGTCTTCCTGCGGTGTATCGCTATCTTACTTCGGGAATGATTTTTGTTCCGTACCGCACGGGGCAGAGGGATAGTCTTTTTAAGGTCAGCGGCGGATACCGGCTGCCGACGGAGGCGGAATGGGAGAAGGCGGCGCGGGGCGGGCTTTCGGGCAAGCGCTTCCCTTGGGGCGATTCGGATACAGTCCAGCACGCGCGGGCCAACTACAACGCCGATTCCACCGCCGAGACCTACGACACGAGCCCGACCACGGGTTTTCATCCCGACTACGATATTTTGGGGGAGCCGTACACCAGTCCGGAAAGGGCCTTTCTGCCGAATGGGTATGGCCTTTATGACATGGCCGGTAACGTTATGCAGTGGTGCGGGGACTGGTACAGCGACGGCTACTACTCGGTTTCGCCTGGGAGCAATCCGATGGGACCGGTCGGACCGCTTTCGGCGCGGGTCGCGCGGGGCGGCTCGTGGTTCAGTTCCGCGGATGAACTTCGCTGCGCGAGCCGTCGGAGTTGGACACCCTCCCAAGAGATCGATTATGTCGGATTCCGCTGCGCGAGAGATTATTGAGCGGTCCGGTCTTGCGCGGCGGGAACCCGCCGTCGCGGACACGAAAACAGCCGGCGTTACGCTTCTGGCGGATGATGTTCAGCTGGGCGTCCGGGACGCCGGGCGCCTGGCTGCGCGCGTGTCGGCGCGTTATTTCCCGCGTGCGGCCGCGACGATCGCCCGGGCTTCACGGCAACGCTGGGCGATCAGGTCCCACTTGCCCTCCGCCATGTCCTCTTTCTTGGCGATCCAGGTGCCGCCGACCGCGGCCACGGTGTCGATCTTCAGGTAGGACTCGAGGTTGGCGGTGGACGCGCCGCCGGTCGGCATGAAGCGCACGCCGGTGTGTTTGTAGGGCGCGGAGAGGGCGGACAGCAGCTTGGTGCCGCCGAGCGCTTCGGCTGGGAAGAACTTGAGCAGCCGGCAGCCGAGTTCCAGCCCGGCCTCGATGTCGGAAGGGTTGGCGATGCCGGGTACGAAAGGCAGTCCCAGTTCCTGGGCCGCCTTGACGACGCGCGGATTGAGCCCCGGCGCGACCGCGAAGCGGGCACCCGCGTCCACGGCGATCTTGACCGTCTCGGGGGTGAGGACGGTGCCCGCGCCGGTGATCAGGTCGGGGCGCTCTTTGGCGAGGATCCGGATGACCTCGGCGGCGGCGGCGGTGCGGAAGGTGATTTCAACGACGGGCAGCCCGCCCGCGAGCAGGGCGTCGGCCAAGGGCAGGGCGTGGGCGGCGGAATCGATGGCGATGACGGGGACGACGCCGAGTTCGGCGACACGGTCTAGAACGGTAGGCATGGAATATTCCTTCTCATAGGTTCGAGATGGCAGGATTGTCGTGTCAGGGGCGCGGTTTGTCAACCCAATAGTCCGCGTTTGTCGGGCGTTCCGCGGTTTGGAGGGTTCACAAACGGGAGGGCGGTGATATAATGCAACCGTGAAGAAGGGAACATCCATTTTGCGGGTCGGACAGAAAGACCGGGGTGCTCATTTCGGACGCCGGGTCGTGTGCTGTTTTTTGCTGCTGCTGACGGGCACCGCCGGTGCCGCGCCGATCCGGAATGTGGTTTTGTTCATCGGCGACGGCATGGGGCCCGGGCAGGTGGCGGCCGCGCGGTGCTATGCGGGCACGAACCTTTTCTTTGAGGGCTTTCCGTATCAGAGTCGCGTCTCGACCTGCGACGCGGCGGGTTTCGTCACCGATTCCGCCGCGGCCGCAACGGCGATCGCCACGGGCCGGAAGGTGAACGGCGGCGTGATCAGCTTGGCGCTGCCGGGTGACGCGGCCGAGCTGGAGACGCTCCTGGAGCATTTCAAGGGGTTGGGCAAGCGGACCGGGCTGGTCACGACCTCATACCTGACGGACGCCACGCCGGCCTCTTTCGGCGCGCACGACAGCAATCGTTACGACTCCGCGCAGATCGCAGCGGACTACCTCGCCCAGACGCGCCCCGACGTGTTGATGGGCGGTGGGGCCGAAGGACTTGACGCCGCGGCGGCCGAAGCCGCAGGGTATGCGGTCGTCACAGACCGTGTGTCGCTCGCCGGAGTTGATGCCGGCCGGCTCTGCGGCCTGTTCGGCTGGGCGTACCTGCCTTACGCGTATGACGGCCTTGGGGCGCTGCCGGGGTTGTCGGACATGACGGTCAAGGCGCTCGATATTCTGAACAGGGGCCCGGACGGCTTCTTCCTCATGGTCGAGGGCGGCCTGATCGACATCGCGTGCCACGGCAACGACCTGCCGCGTTGCGTCGGCGAGATGTTGGCGCTCGATGCGGCCGTGCAGAAAGTCGCCGCGTGGGCGGCGGGCCGGGAGGACACGCTTGTGTTGGTCATGGCGGACCACGAGACGGGGGGCCTTGCGGTGACGGCGGACAACGGGCCGGGGGTGTTGCCGGACGTGCTTTGGACGACGACGGGGCACACCGGGACTTCGGTCGGGCTGTACGGGTGGGGCGTGAATGCGCCTCTGGTGGCGCGGGTGACGGACAACACGCAGGTGGCGGGCGTGGCCCGCAGCCGGGTGCCGGAGCCGGGCGAGGGCGTCGGGTTCGCGAGCCTCGCGCCGGAGTGGACGGCCACGCGGTGGGCGACCGCGAGCGGCGGCGTTTACCGTGTCGAGCACAGCCTGACGCTGTGTCCGCCGGCCTGGCAGCCGTGCGGGACCGTCACGGCGGAGAACTCGAGGATCACCTTTGTCCATTCCAACGGAGTGGCGCGTGCGCAGGGATTCTACCGGATGGTGCCGGTGTTGAGCGAATGAGCGAAACGGAGAGGTGGCAACGAAAGGGGCATGAGCGATGACGACAGATGATCTCAAGGGGCAGGCGATCGGCGTGGCGGGCTTTGTGGACTATGCGCAAGGGGCCGTGGTGAGCAAGACGCTGCTCGACAAGAAGGCGGGCACGCTGACGCTTTTCTCGTTCGACGAGGGGCAGGGGCTGAGCGAGCACACGTCGCCTTACGATGCGACCGTGCTGGTGGTGGAGGGCGAGGCGACGCTGGTGATCGGCGGCAAGCCGGTGAAGGCCCGGGCGGGCGAACTGGTGATCATGCCGGCGGGGGTGCCGCACGAGTTGCGTGCGGAGCGGCGCTTCAAGATGCTGCTCATCATGATCCGCGAGAAGGCCGCCGAGTGAGGCCTGAGGCGTCGGGCCAAGAAAAGCCGCACGGCGTGTCCGGCGCGACCAGATCGCGGTCCGCGAGATCGCGCGGATCGATGGGGAAGGTGCAGCAGTTCGGCAGCCGGTAAAGATCATAGAACCGGCAGGTGGAGTGCCCTTCGGGGTGGAGGTGGAGCCGGGCGCACTTGTTGGCGATGAGGTGGCAACAGACGCCGCAGCGTTTGCAGGTCCCGGCGCGGCGCGCGAGACTCGCTTTCACATAGCTCGGACGGAACAGGTTCAGAAAAAAGCGGCGGCACACGCCGGCGAGCAGGATCAGGCGGATGCGGAAGGAGAGCCGAGCGCTCAGTGATTTCGGTGTCGGAAGAGACATAAAAAGGTCAGAGCCGAATAGGGGGTTAAAAGGAGTTATTAGGTTAGCGCGGGCCGGCCTGTTCATCAAGCAGATTCAGGGCAGGGAGGGCAAGATGGGCGCATCTCCGTTTCACTTGCTTGGGTCAGGCGGCTGATGCCATCCACAGGG
>DAOPZC010000079.1:0-17557 GCA_035353175.1 Kiritimatiellia bacterium
GAAAATCATCTCACCGCTCTATCGCTTGCGTGCATTTGCTCTTGCAAGTCAGGCGAAACTGCCATTCCCATTTTTTCATTATTCTGGGCAGGTGTTGCCGCGCACGTTCCGACTGCGGTACAATGGCCTTCATCAAAAGGGGGACGGGGATTGGACGCGAAGGACAAAAAAAGCCTCTGGCTCTTCGGTTTTCTTCTTTCGCTTCAGGCGTATGGCGCCGGCGAGGCGGTCCCGGCCGTGGTCACATTCTCTGACGCCACGGTGGCCGCCGGAAACATTCGGATGGTCGGCACGCGGCCGTTGACACTCGTTCCGCTCGGAGAAGACCGGCAGCGCATGTTCCAGCTCAGCGATCTGGTGACGCTTGAACAGGAGGTCGAGACCGCCGGCATGGAACGCCCTTGGACCTTCAAGGAGGCGGGACGGCCCGAGAAAGTGTTTCTGGACGGCGAACACCCCCTGATCAACTTCAGGACGCGCCTCACGCTGGTCAACGGCAGCGTCGTCACAGGCCACATGATCTCGGCGGTCCTCGCCCTCACCTCCGATTCGGGGCTGCAGAAGCTGTTCCTCCAGCGTCAGATCAAGGGCACGAAAGAGGAGAAGCTCTCGGACCTCGCCTATGTCAGCTCCATCCGCATGACCGCCAACGCGATCTCCGACGGCTTGCCCCTCCGCGGCAGCGTCGAGGGCTTCGGCGCCGTTGAGTCGGTCACCGCGATGGACAACGGGCGCGGGCAGGTTTTGTCCGCCAACGTCACGAAAGACAACCGTTTCGATTTCGGCATCGTCCTCCCCGGCTGTTACGACCTCTGCGTGCTGACCGACACGCACGTCTTGACCGGGCTCTCCGACGCCGTGTCAGACGAGGCCGCAGGCGACGCCTTGCAGGCGGGCGACCTCGCCTCCATCAACGAGAAATTCCCGCAAGCCGATGACTTCTTCAACGACCGTTGGATCCTGCGTCTCCGCGGCAACCGGGCATTCGCCAAGGCGCTTGTCTACAAGCGCCGGGCGGACTATTATGAGGCGCAGCGCTGGACGCCCGGCGGGTTCCTCTGGCACCTCGAGGTCTGGAGCTGGCACCTTGCCGCCCCCGACTGGAAGGTCGACCGGCGTTACATCCTGATCCGGCACAAACAGAAAGGCGGCGAGCAAAACCGCAAACTCATGACCGGCAAAATGCTGGACGCCGTGGTCCCCGGCAGCGTGCTGCACGTCAGGCCGGACGAGAAGAACAATGAAGCGTGGCACTTTATACGCGACCTTAACTAGGGCGGACCTCCACCGGCGACTGAGCCTCACCCTACGCCGGCTGCTCTTGGCCTGCGCGGCGTTCCCGGTGTGGCTAATCGCGGTTTTCGCCGCCGACAACCTCTTCAACTTGCCGCCCCCCTTGCGGATCGGTCTCGCGCTCGCCTCGCTGGCCGCGCTTGCCGCAGGAGCGGTGCGCCTCTATTTTCTCTACTGGCACAAGCTCCCCGACGCGGCAAAAATGGCCGTCTATCTTGAACAGCGGTACGGCATTGGCGACAACCGACTCGTCAACGCCGTCCATTTCGACCGCGACCCCGCGCTTCCGGCCTATATCAAAGAGGTTTTCTCCGACGCCGCGGAATCATCTTGTGCCGGCATCGATCTCCGCCGCGTGTGGCTCCATGCGCACCTGAAACCCGCGCTCAGGCTATGCGCCGCCGGGGGCATTCTCCTCCTCGCCTACGTCGTCCCTTTCGGGGCACACGCGCGGAACGCCTTTCTTCGCTTCATCAACCCCGCCACCTCCGTAACCCCGCTCAACCACACCCAGTTCGCGGTCTCCCCCGGCGACACAGAGATTATCGAAGGATCGTCCTGCATGATCCGCGCCACGGCCGTCAAGTTCGGGCGCCGCGCCTCCGGCCTCGACCTTCTGGTCAAGGCCGGCAACGTCCCCCTGCTCTACCCCATGCGGTCCGCCGCAGACGGTTTTGTCTTTGAGTTGAGCGGTCTCGCGCGCGACACGCGTTACGCCGTCAAAAACGGCAACGACAGCAGCCGCTGGTACACGGTCTCGGTCATCCGCCGCCCGCGTCTGGAGAGACTCGCCGTCACCGTCATCCCGCCCGAGTACACGGGCGGCAAGGCTTGGACGCTAAGCCCCTCCAAACGGGACGCCGACATTCTCAGAGGCTCGCACGTCCAAATCCTCACCGGCGCGCCGGCACGGCAGGAAATCGCGTTTTTCAAAGACAACGCGCGCCTCGCCGGACCCGACCTTGAATTCGACATGCTCGCAGACACCGGCGTCGCGCTCGACGTCAAGGATGCCCGCGGCCTCACCCACACGGCCGTCTGGCAGTGCCGTTTCAAAATCCTGACCGATAAAGTCCCAAACGTACGGCTCCTTAACCGCGAGCTGAACGTGCAGACCGTTGTGGGGCAGAGCTTCCCTCTGGACATCGAGGAATCCGACGATTACGGTCTGACCGCGCTCGAGGTCTTCACCGTCCGCAATCAAGAGGAACAGGTCCTGAAGCGTCTCACTTACCGCGACATCAAACGTGACCGCAACGAGACGTGCGTGATCACGGTCTCCGAGGGCCTCTTCGCGCGCAACGCGAGCTACAAGATTTGGGCACGGGCCTTCGACAACCACCGGCCGCCACAGTCCGGCACAGGAATCATCCCGCTGACACTGCACGTCGCCGACTTGGCCAAGTCGCTGGACGAAGGAGACAAGGACGATCCCTACGTCCGCCTCTTCACCGTGCTCTCCGAAGCGCTCGACCAGCAGAAGGAGCTGCGCGACTGGATCGCTTCACGCATCGAGCGCGACCGCCACGAGCGCCTCAGCCATGTACTTCAGAAACGGCAGGAATCCGTTCACGGACGGATCGTGTTGGGCGCCACCCTGGCCGACGACCTGTACCGCCGGTCGAAAATCAAAAAGGGACTCTTCGACAGCGTCAGCGAGCTGCGGGCTGCGCGCTCAGAGCCTCTGATGAAAAAGATCCCGGTCATCGCCGGGCTCGACGACGAGCGCCGCAAGGCGGGCCTCAACGAGATCGTACTCACGCAGACCGACATCGTCACCGCGCTCCAGCGCATTCTGGGGGCGGTCAGCAGCGACAAGGCTCTGGCCGACTTGAAACAGGAGCGGCTCGCGGCGGAAGATCAGAACCAGAAGCTTTCCGAGAAGCTTCAGTCACTCAAGAAAGGACTCTCGGTCTTCAAGGAGGAACAGCGCAAAATCATGGCCGACCTCGAGGCGATCGACAAGAAAGAGCCCGAAGACTGGACCGACTCCGAAGAGAAACTGCTGGGCGACCTCGCCGCCAAACAACAGGATTTCGCCAAGTTCTTCCAAGCCGCGTTCAACGATCTCTCGAAAGTCGAAAATCAGGATTTCTCCAACTCGGCCATGGCGGACGAGCTGGTCGAGATGATCGAGGAGCTGCAGAAATCCGGCGCGGCCCTGGAGAAGGAACACATCGAGATCGCCACGGTCAACGAAGAGCTTTTGGGGCAGCAGGCGGAAAGCATCGAAGCAAACCTGGAACGCTGGCTCTCGGATTCCAAAGATTTCATCAAATGGAATGGCGAGGAGGGCGGCGTCAATCCCGACGTGCCGCTCCAAGACCTCCCCGAAGAGCTGACCGACATCATCGGCGAACTGATCGACGACGTGAGCGACATGGCGGACGTCGAGGACTCCACCGGCTCCTCTCTGAGCGCCATGGACGACGGCCTCGGCTGGGGGGTGAGCGACGGCAACATGGACAACATGTCGGCCCGCGGCATCACCGGGAACGTCATGCCCAACAACAATGAAGTCGGCGGCCGTTCCGGCGAAGGACGCTCCGGAAAATCCACCGGACAGTTTGTCGAAAAAGAGGCCACCGGCAAAGGCGGACGCGACACGCCGACCCGGCTGGTGCAGTCCCCCTTTGAGAAAGGCACGGTCAAAGACAGTTCGAAAGACCCCCAGGGCGGCGCGACCGGCGGCGGGAAACAGTCCGGGGTGGGCGGCGACGGCCGGCGCGGCATCACCCCCGACCAGAAGCCGGACGTCCAACAGCGGCTGCCCGGTCAACAGGCCGAGCTGAAACAGAAAGCCGAAGCGCTTTTGCGCGAGCTGAACGTGCGCAATCTCCCGACGGGCAACCTGGAAGACGCCGTCAGCAAAATGGAGCAGATCCAGAAGTACCGCTCCGCCGGGCAAGGCCTGCAGGTCAGGCAAATCCGGAGCGCCCTTCTCAGCAGCCTCAAAGACGCCCAAACCGTCATGAATTCAAAAGCCGTCGGCGGCTCGGAGAAGAGCCACGCCGCGACGAAGCGAATTGCCGCCATCCGATACCAGAGCAACGAGCCCACGCCCGACGGATACGAGGTGAGCGTCGACGCCTATTTCCGCGCCCTCGCCGACCCCGACACAGAGGAATAGAAATGGCACACCCACACGCGAAGCCGCAAAACCGCAACGGGCTTGCAACGGCCTTGGCGCTATTCGCCAATCCCCTCCTCTTCGCCGGCGAGAACCTCGTCAAGAACGGCACCTTCGACGAAGGCGCGGCGGCGGCGGAACACTGGGAACAGGCGGATGGCCTGACCTCTTTTTACGTGACGGAAGAGGGGCGCGGCCGTATCGTCAAGATGGACACGCTGGTCGACCGCAAGCAGGCGCTGGACTGGCACAAGGCTTTCACCGCCGATCCGATGCTCAAGCCGCCCGTCAAAACGCCCATCGCCCCCGCCAGCTATGGCAGCATCGGCGGCAATGAAGGGGTCATGCTCGACTCGGATTTCATTGACTGCAAGCCGGGGCAGAACTACAAGCTCACCGCCGACTTCAGGGGCGTCGGCAAGGCCTTCGTTTGGATCAAAGGCTTCCTGTGGCACCCCGCGCGCAAGACCTGGGTGGACGGCTATCAGACGCGGCTCGAGCCCGACACCTGCAGCGCTGCCGAATGGCACACCGCCTCGATCGGCTTCAACCCGACGGCCCGATCGCCGCGGATCCAAAAGTTCAAGGTCCGGCTCTACGCCTATTGGCCGAACGGCCTCTACTACTTCGACAACGTCCGCGTCGAAGAAATCACGCCCGAAGAGATGGCGCAGCGGGTGACCAAGCGCGCCGAAGTCAAATAGCGGAAATCCGGCGGGGAACCTTGCCTCGCTACTTCTCGATTCCGATCTTCGCGAACGGGACAGCCGCGAACCACGGCGCAAGCCGTTTGAACTCCGGGCTGTCTTGCACTTTGAATCCGCTCACATCCGGATCCGCGCTGTCCGGCAAGGTCTCGGAACGGAATTCGGCGCGTTTCTTACCCGCATCCGTCTGCGGAAAACTCTCCGAATCCCCTTTATTGACCGGGCCGAACACGAGATTGTCGTGAAAATCCAATCGCGACAGCGCCGTCGTCTTCACGCTGCCGTGCATCTGCAGGAAACGCGGGCAGTTGATCGCCACGTTTTTCGCGAAGACGTTGTGCAGCGGCAACTTCGGCTCGTCCTGCATGATGCCCGCCAGATGCGGATATTTGTCCCGCCAGGGTGACTCCTGCCAGTTGAAAGCCTGCAGCTTGGCCAGCAAGTCCCAGCCGTCTTTCGTGCCTTCCCCCGGCCGGGCGCGCTGCAGGCCGCGGTCATCCAGGTGCAACGCGGACGTGCATTCGACAAACAGATTGTTCAAAATCTTGTTGTAGCGGCCACCGCCGACGAAGGCGGACCAGCCCGTGCGGTAGAAGATGTTGCCGCACACCGTGTCGCCGCTGTCGCAGTCGTCCAGATAAACGCCCATGACCATGACGCTTTCGCGCAACGGCTCGTAATCCGGATTCAGTCCACGCGTCTTCTGCCAGTCCACGCCGGGCTTGCCGAAATGGTGAAAATAGTTGCACCGGATGACATTCCCCTGCGAGCCCCAATCCCGTCCCGTGTAAAGGCCGCCGCCGTCGCCGGACTCCATCATCGCAGAGTGGACCTCGTTGAACTCGAAAACGTTATCGTTACCGCCGTATCCCACCGCGATATACGGCGCATCGTAAATCACGTTGTGCGTCACCCGGATGCCGACCCCGACGAAGCTCAAACATTTTCCCTGCGTCCGCTGCAGCCGCCCGCTGTGATGCAGGCGGCAGTTCGTGACGAAGTGGCCGCACGAGGTCAGCGACTTCCGGTCGCCGCCGTACACATAGGCGCACGTCCCGCCCACGTCAGACACCTCGCACCGGCTCAAGCCACAGTCCTTGCCGCCGTTAATCCCGATGCCGTCGACGGTGAGGTTCGACACGCGAAGATTTTCGAGGACCACATTCTCGCACGCATCCACCGAGACCGCCTTGCCGGTGCTGTACGCGAAAGAAAGTCCTTCCAGGCGAAGGTGCCGAACCTTCGTCAGCTCGAACAACGGCTTTTTCTGGACGGCCAGCACGACGTTACACAGGTCGCCGTCCACCGGAAAGAAATAAAGCACGCAGCCCTCGCGGTCCACATACCACTCGCCGGGAGAATCGAGTTCCTCCAGCAGGTTGAACACGTAATAGCGACGCTTCGCCGTATGCCACCGGGAAGCGTTCCCGATGCCATAGGTATGAATCGCTGCGGACGTGATCTGCTTCTTCTCTTTGTCGATCGCCCCGATCCTCAGCGTTTCATTCGCCCAGTCGTGGCACCAGAACCCGTTCATCCAAATGCCTTTCGAGACGTCCCAGCGGGACGGGGCCTCTTCGGCATACTCGAAGGTCCCGCCTTTGTATCCGAACTCCCATTCGCCAGTCGCATGATCGACGGGTTTGACGCCGCGGTCGATCACCTTGGCGATCTCCGCCCAGCCGCTGTTGGGCCAGCGGGCAAGCCGCATCGCCCGGCCTCCGCTGAACACTTCCATCTCGCTCCAGCCGCTGAACTTGTCCGGCAGCGGCGCAAGCCTTCCGACGCCCACCGACTTCAGATCGAAGGCCACGACGCGGCCGCGCGAAGACGGCGGAAGCCGCGCCAACGTCGCTGCGTCGGTCACCGTCCGAAAACCTTTTTCCGGCAAAGCATATCCGCCGATGACGCGGGCACCCGACTCCGACGCGCGATAGGTCACCAGAGACGCGGCCCCCGCTCCGCCGTCTCGCTCGTCCAGCAGCAGCGAGACGACCGGCATCGCGAAAGTGCCGGTCATTTCGACCGCAACCCCACGGTCGGGAAAGACGCCGTCACGCTTCATGGCGCGGACCGTATCCCGCGCCTTTTCCAGAGACGCGAACGGCTTCGCCGACGTTCCCGGATTGTCGTCGCTGCCGATCTGAGAATTGACGTGAAGCACATCCTGCGCCCCGAACGACCAACCGGCCATCAGCGACAGGACCCCGAATCCTTTCAGCCCCGCAGCCCTCAAAACAGACAGCATAGACAGCCCCTCCCTTTTGACCTCGCCCCGTTTCCTCGATATTTGAATGCGCTCACTCGCGCAAATCTGCCAGCGTGACCTCCGCAATGGAGGCGCGCACCACATCGGCTTGCGTCAACTTCTCGGCTGGAAAGGTGGTCGCCACCGCCACACAACGCATGCCTGCGGCTTTAGCTGCCGCGATGCCGTTCACCGCATCCTCGATAACGGTGCAACGGGCGGGCTCGACGCCCAGTCGCGCGGCCGCCTTGAGGAAAATCGCGGGATCCGGCTTGCGGCGCTCCACGTCCTCCGCGGTCACGACCGCCTGCCACGACGCGGCCGGCAGCCCGATCTTCCGCAGGTTGGCATCGACCTTGATCCGGTCCGCGCTGGAGGCGACCGCGCACGGCCAGCCCTCGGCGCGCAAGGCGGCCACCAACGCGGCTGCGCCGGGAAACACGGACAGCTTCTCGGGCACCATGCGCAGGTAGAGCTCGTACGTGCGGGCCTTGGCCTGCGCGATGTCCAGCGCCACGCCGTATTTTTCGGCCACGCCACCGATATACCGGTTCTCGCCCGCGCCGACGAACGGGTGAAAATCTTCGGGCCGCACGATCAGTCCGCGCTCGCGGAACATCGCGCACGCCGCCGCGCAGATCAGCGGCTCCGAGTCCGCCAACACGCCGTCCATATCGAAGATCGCCGCTCTCATCGCCGTCTTTCTGCGCCGCCCGCAGCGAGCACCGCGCGGTCAGCGCCGGGTTTACTTACCCGCATACGTCTGGCGCAGATGCTTGACGGTCAGCGCCTTGACGAAATCGGCAAACGTTGCGGTATTGTCTTTCGACGTGAAAGTCAGCGTCACGGGGCGCCCCGGGAAAAGCGTGAAGCTGTTGTCGTCAAATTCGCCGCGGATGCCGCTGACGTTCGCCCACACGAAGAAAGCAGGCTTGTCGGTCGTCAGCGTGACGGTCCACTTGCCGCCGCGTTCGGCGGGAATCGCGTCGACCAACGCATCGCCGAGCGCGCAAACCTTGTAGGCGTTGAAGAACCACTCGTTGCGGTGCTTGGCCGTCTGGCCATCCACGTCCGCCGACAGCACCACTTCGAGGAATCGTTCCTTCTGTTCCTTCTCGTTGCCGAAGCGCGACGCCGGCAACTTGCCGAGAAACAGCGCCGACCGCGGAGCGATCACTCCGGTCAGAGGCACGGTCTCGATCTTCTTCCCGTCGAAACCCCACAGCTCCACCGCCGCCTCGGCTTTGGCCGGAGCGCCGCCGTCGTTCACGGCCCAGAACTCGACGTTGGTCCCATTGTCCGCCGGCGTCATCATCACCGCGACCGGCGCGTAAAAACGCTTGGCCTGGTAGTGCAGGTGTTTCCACTTGCCGCCGTATTCGATGCTCGACCACGAGGCGACCGGCCAGTTATCGTTGAGCTGCCAATAGAGCGTGCCCATGCAGCGCGGCTGCAGGTGACGCCACGCCTCGACGCCCGTCTTGATCGCCATCGCCTGCTGCACCTGCGAGAGGTAGAGCATGTTTTCGAAACCTTCCGGGAACCGGAAATACCGAGCCATCGTCTCGAGGATGCGGGCGTTGCCGCCGGCATTCTTCTGGTGGTGTTCAAAGTCCGGAGCCGTGGGGTTCATCTGGTCCGGAGCGGCAAACGTCCGCACCACATCGGGCGACGAGAAGGATTGGTACCCGAATTCGGAGCAGAAGCGCGGCTTGACGTTGTAGAACGCCGAGAAGTTTTTGTTCTCGTGCCACACCGTCCAGTAATGCATGTCGCCGCGGTTGTCGTCGTGCCAAGAGTCGCTGAAGTCACCGGGCCCCGCGCAAGGCGAGGAGGGCCAGAACATGCGGCCGGGATCATACGTCTCGACCGTCTCGGTGAGCGCGCGGTTGAGCCGGTCGTAGTTCACAAGATAGAGGTCGCGGTTCTTTTTGCTCGGCTCGAACCACGTCAGCGCGCCGATGCACTCGTTGTCGCCGACCCACACCGCGATACCGGCGTGGTCGCGCAGGCGGCGGATCTGATGCGCCAACTCAGCCTTGACCTCGCCGATAAATGCCGGGTCGGAAGGGTAAAGCGCGCACGAGAACATGAAGTCATGCCACACCAGCAGTCCCAACTCGTCGCAGGTGTCATAAAAAATGTCGTCTTCGAACTGCCCGCCGCCCCACAGGCGGAGCATGTTCATGTTGGCGGCCTGCGCCGACCCCAGCAGATCGCGATAACGCTCAGCCGTCTGGCGCTGGGTCATGCCGTCGCAGGGGATCCAGTTCGCGCCCTTGCAGAAGAGGTCGACGCCGTTGACGCGGAAGGTCATGCTCATGCCCGGCCGTGAAGACGCATCCCCCGCATCGGGCTTGTTGACGACGTCGATGGTGCGCAGCCCGAGGCGGCGCGTGAGCGTGTCCTCCCCGACCGACACGGAGAGGTCGTAGAGTGCCTGTTCGCCGGCGCCGTTGGGCCACCACAGGCGCGGATTCTCGACCGTGACCTTGGCGGCGAGGCGGTTGCTGCCGGCCGTCAGCGTCACCGGCACGCTGGCCTTCGCCTCACCCAGCGTCACGGCGAGCACGGCCTCGCCGCCCGCAGGCGACATGACCTCGGCGGTCACCGTCACGTCGCAGCGGCCCGGCCGATGGGCCTGGTCGCAGTACACGTAATCCAAGCGCGCGAGATCGGTGCCGATCAGTTCGGTCTTGCCCGCGAACCCGGCCATCATCATGGCGATGCCCCAGTCCCAACCGCCGTGGCACGCGGGCTTGCGCAGCAGGTTGATATGCGGCACCTTGCCGTTGTCCACCATCGGCAGGGCAAACGGCAGCGCCTTCGCCTTCTCTTCGGAGATCAGCTCCGCGCTGCGGAACAGGGCGGTGATCGTGTTGCGGCCGGTCTTCAGGAAAGGCTTCACCTCGAAATCATAGCGGCGGAAGCGGTTGCCCGTGTCGCCGACCTTCTTGCCGTTTATGCTGATTTCGCAGAAGGTGTCAACGTGCTCGAGACGCAGGCAGACCGAGCGCTTGGCCAGCAAAGCCTCCGTTACCTCGAAATGGCGCTCGGCTATCCAGTCCTTCTGGCCCACCCACTGGATCTCCTCCTCGTTCTTGCCGAAATACGGATCGGGAATCATCTTCGCGGCCAGCAGCGCGCTGTGGACATCGCCCGGCACCTGCATGGGAATAGCCGGCTGATCGCCGTCGGCCTGACGCACCGACCACTCGCCGGAGAGATCGATCGTGTTCGGCTGCGCCAAGGCCGCAAAAGCATAAGCCGCCATTCCGACAACCGTTGTGGCCAATACCCGTTGACTCGTCTTCATCCCCACCACCTCCGCATCTTGGCCCCGGCGCCGGGTGGCGTTGGAGCGAAGCTGACATTTAAATGTGGATAACATAGTTGATTGACCGTATCCCGTCAAACGAAAGGCGACGCCCGCGCGCGAAAGGATGCCGGTGCCCACGCCCCGCACACCCGCAGGAACCCGGCAAGCGCGCTTCTGCGGGTTGCGGCAAACGCCTGAAGTGCGTTATACTGAACGGAGTTGGGGAAAGCGAATTGCGCAATTCCTTTTTTCTCTCTTCCAATCCGCCCGTCAACTAGCCCAGGAGCGTTGAAGATGACCGCACCCTTGCCGGAGAAACTGAAAGACATCGCCACCGCCCACCGGGCCATCAAAGCGGAAATCGGCAAAGTGATTGTCGGTCAGGAAGAAGTGATCGACCAGGTGTTGATCGCCATCCTCGCCCGCGGCCACTGCCTGCTGCTCGGCGTGCCGGGGCTCGCCAAAACGCTGCTGGTGCGCAGCTTGGGCGAGGTTTTGGACCTGGCTTTCAACCGCGTCCAGTTCACCCCTGACCTGATGCCCTCCGACATCACCGGCACAGAGATCCTCGACGAGGAAAGCGGGAGCACCCGCCGCAGCCTGCGGTTTGTGCCGGGGCCGGTGTTCACGAACCTGCTGCTGGCCGACGAGATCAACCGGACGCCGCCCAAAACCCAGGCGGCGCTACTCGAAGCCATGCAGGAGAACGTCGTCACCACCGGCGGGCGGACCATCCCGATTCCCCAGCCCTTTTTCGTGCTGGCCACGCAGAACCCGATCGAGCAGGAAGGCACCTATCCGCTGCCCGAAGCGCAGCTCGACCGCTTCATGTTCCTCGTGCGCATGGACTATCCGCAACGCCAAGAAGAAGTGCAGATCCTGCGCCAGACCACCGCGAACCGCGAAGTCAAGCTGACCCGCATGGTCAATGGCGCGGCCCTGCTCGAGCTTCAGCGCTGCGTGCGCGACATCCCCGTCAGCGACCACGTGCTCTCCTACTGCATTGACCTCGTCCGCAACACCCGTCCCGGCGAACCGGGTGCCCCCGATTTCGTCCAGGCGAACCTGAGCTACGGTGCCGGCCCGCGCGCTGGACAGCACCTGGTCTTGGCGGCTAAGGCCAGCGCCGCGCTCGCGGGGCGCCTCAACGTCAGCTGCGCCGATGTGCGGCGCAACGCGCACGCGGTGCTCACCCACCGCATCGCCTGCAACTTCCACGCGACCGGCGAAGGCATCGATGCCATACAGATCATCGACCGCCTTCTGAAACACATCCCCGAACCCGACAGCACCGGCGTCTGAACCTTACGGGCTACAGTCGGCCCGGAGTTTTCCATCTTATGCCCGCCCCCAACACGACAGTCCTTCTCACACCGCGCATGCTCGACACGCTGCGGAACCTCGAGCTGGTGGCGCGCGCGATGGTCGAAGGGACTCTCACCGGCCTGCACCGGTCGCCCTACCACGGCTTCTCCTCGGAGTTCTCCGAGTACCGGAAGTACTGCCCCGGAGACGCGGTGAAACACGTGGATTGGGTGGCCTACGCGAAAACCGACCGCTATTACGTCAAACAGTACGAGGACGAGACCAATACGCGCGCATACGTGGTTCTCGACCGCTCCGGCTCGATGGCGCTGGGCAGCGCGAAGGCCCACAAGTTCCATTACGCCTGCTACCTGGCCGCCGCCTTCATCTACCTCATGCAGCGGCAGAAGGACGCGGTGGGACTCTTCTCTTACTCTGACAGAATCACGTCGTACTTCCCGGCCAAAGGTTCGCGACTGCACATGCTGAGTCTCCTCGCGCATCTGGAGACGCTCGTGCCCGAAGGCCGTTCCGACGCCGGCCCCTGTTTCCACCGCATTGCGGAAGAGATCCACCGCCGCTCCATCGTCCTGATCTTCTCGGACTTCTTCGACCCGAACCCGTCGTTCATCAACAGCCTGCGGCAATTCCAGCACAAAAACTGCGAGGTCCTCCTCTTCCAGATCCTGGACCCGATGGAGACGCAGTTCCCGTTCCGGGGGCTCATCGAATTCCGCGACATGGAAACCGGCGAAGCGCTGGAGGTCGAGAGCGAGGACTGTCGCGAGACCTATCTGTCCGATCTCGGCCGGCACATCCGGGACATGAAACGGACCTGCGGCCGAATGAATATGGGTTTCGAGACCCTGAGCACGGGTACGCCCTTCGACCGTGCCCTCCTCGCCTATTTCCACAAACGGGAGCGGATGTTCTGATGTCGTTCGGGAACCCACTCTTTCTCTGGGGTCTGCTGGCCGTACCGGTGCCGGTTCTGCTCCATCTTTTCTTCCGGCGGCGCAAAGCCAACATCGCCTTCTCCACGCTGCAGTTCTTTCACCAGCGGAAGCGTTATCTGGCCCACCGCCGGCGCCTGCGCGAAATCCTGCTTCTCCTGATCCGCACGCTCGCCCTGCTGGGCCTTGTGCTGGCGCTCGCGAAGACGCGGTTCCAAAGCCTGCCGGCCTCGTTCGCGGTCCGCACGAACGCCGCCATTCTTCTCGACGACACGCTTTCCATGGACCGCAAGCTCAGCTCGGGGGCCACCGCCTTTGAACTGGCCGTGCAGAAAGCGGACGAGATCCTGAACACGCTCGCAGACGGAGACGCGGCCGCTCTGTCCTTCCTCTCGGGCCGCAGGGGCATTGCCCTGACGCGCAAACGCCAGGCGGTCCGGCAATTGCTGGAAGCCTCCCGCGTGACCGGCGCCACAGGATCATACAGCGCGGGACTTCAGCAGGCCCTGACCGACTTGGCCTCAGACGGCAACCCCAACCGCGAGATCTTCGTCCTCTCCGACTTCCAAGCCAACCAGGCGCCGTCCCGGCCGATCAGTCTCGGGAACGCGCAGGGGCTGCGCATCTATTTTCTGCCGATCGGCGGCAACACGGAAAACCTTTCCGTCGACAACGTGAAGCTCTCCACTCGCCCCCAGACGGTCCGCAAAAGCATGACCATCCCTTACGAAATCAGGAATCACGGCGACACGCCTTGCGAGGCCGACGTACGCCTGGTCATCGGCACCGAAACCGTGAGAACCGAAACCGTTTCCGTTCCCGCCGGCGACGCCGCGAAGGGCCGTTTCGAATATGTGCCGACGCATGCGGGGTTCCTCAGCGGTTCGGTGCAGGTTTCCGACCGCCAGCTCGAGCTCGACAACCGGCGTTTCTTCACCGTCAACGTCAGCGAGAACATCCGCGCGTTGCTTTTGGAATCGGACATCCGGAGCCGTGTCCGACCGTTCCACTTCTTGAAGCTTGCGGTCGACCCCGCCGACGGCCAAGCCGTCAACGGTATCCAGACCGACCTGGGGTTCATCCAAGAACTCACGCCAAAAGTGTTGGAGAACTACCACGTCGTCGTCCTCGCCAACCCCCAACCGCTGACCGCGCAAACCGCCGACATGCTCACGCGCTACATGGAGCGCGGCGGCTCGGTGCTCGCTTTCGCAGGCGGCGACGTGACGACCGCGACGTTCGCCGCGTTCCAGAACGAGAATGTCCGAAAGCTCTTCGGTGCCCGTGACCCGGCCGCGGTCTCAGGACTCAGCTTCAAAGGCGCGCTGGCAGGACTCAACGATCTGCTGCAGCTGGATCTGGTTAAATGGCAGCGGCTCCACCCCCTCGCGCCGTCCCCCTCCGCGACCGTCTTGGCTGAAAATCGCGGCCGCGTGATGATCGCGGAAGAGCGGATCGGGGCCGGCGGTTTCATCGCCTGCGCCTTCTCCCTCCGGCGCGACGCTGGGAACTGGCCCGAACTGAAATCGTTTCCGATCGCCATGATCCATCTGCTGACCTATGCGGCGCACGACCCGCAGCAGAATGCGGCCGTGACGTGCGGCAGGCTGTTGCGGCTGAACACGCTCGCCGCCGACGGCAAGGCGGTCGCGCTCCGCCACAGCGACGGCCTCCGTTTCCAAATCCTGGCCGAGAAAGGTGAAGCCGTCTTCGACGACACCTGGCAACCCGGCATCATGACCGCCGAGCAAGCCGCCCCGCGTTCCGTTGCCATCAACCCCGCCCCCTCCGAAAGCGTCCTCGCCCAGATGGACGCCGGAAAACTCGCCGACATGGTTCAGGGAAAAGTGAGCATCCTCAAAACGGACGCGGCGATCGACACCCAAGTCCGCAGCTACCGTCAAGGCAGCGACCTGACGGGCATGCTTCTTTTTCTCGTCATGCTTCTTCTTCTGTCCGAAACCCTGCTGGGAAACACGTATCTCGCCCGACCGCGGATCACCGCACAATAAAGACGCTCACGCTGGCCGGGTCCGGCACGATCCGAACGTCATCGATCCCCAATGCCTGCGCATCCGCCGTCTCCTCGCCATCCGTGACCGAGTATTGCCAGGCGAGGTAAAAAACGCCCTCGGGCATCACCGGCGCGGCAAACACGACGAACCGTTCCACCTCGATGGTTATGGACGGACGCTCTTCGGCGGGGTAGCCGTTCGTATCCGCATCCGCTTCAAACGACGTCGGCGCGCCTGCCGAGGACCAGGTCTCCCCGTCTGTCGACGCCAGCAGACGGACAGAGCAACCGGCCAGTCCGTTGCGATACTTCTCCACCGCATACCGCACATTCCACCGCCGCATGGGTGCCGACGTCCCGTTGCAGAACTTCGCAAACACGGTCACGCTCTTTGCTCCGCTCTGCGAGGCGAGCCCGCCCACCGCGGCGTCGTTTTCAGTCCCCGACATGAACGTGTAACCGCCCGCCGCCGTGAAATTGAGCGATCCGTTCACGTTCGCCACGCGCACGCCGGCGTCCGCATACGGACCGCTCACGCGCGGCCCGTCGTCACGCGCCTCAATTCGCCACAGAAACGGCATTTCCGAACCTGCGAGACACCCCATTTCGTCGAACGTCTCCGTCCGCCCTGACGTCCCCACTCGCAGCGACTCGGCGGCCTCGCCCGCGGTCCAAAACACCGCCAGATCGTCGATGCCGAACGCGTGATCATTTCCCGCGTCATCGGGGTCACTCCATCGCAGCAGAAGCACCCGTTCCGGCAGGAGCGGGAACGTGATCTCAGCCGACAACACCGCTGACACGTCGGCCGCGCACGCCGGCTGAATCGCGTTCGTCACCAGCGGCGTCTTAAAGCAGAGGGCGTTCACTCGTCTCCAGAGGCCTTCGTTCAACGGGATCACCCGGTTCGTCACGCAATATTCGAACATCAGCGTATTCGACGCCGAATTCGCGGCGACGCGCCGCTGCTCCGCCGTATACCGCACGGACAGATTGGTCACCGCGAGTCCCGTCTCGTTCGAAAAAGCGACACCGTACCGAAACGCGTTCCCGGACGAGGCAAGTGACCCCAACGAGCGGTCGGCGCTGCCCTCCGAGCCGAACGCGTAAAGCCCTCCGCTCTGGGTGCTCCCCGTTCCCGCCCGGTAAGCTGTGATCGCCGTCGCATTCGCATACGCATGCCACGCTTCCAACGGTTCAGCCGCATTGTCCCAGACATTGTCCGTGCCGTTGGACGCCATCCCGTCGAAATCCTGCACGTAGGCCCCCGTCGCGCCCGTGATGCGCAACGCCGCCACCTGCGCGCGCCGCACCGTCACCGTCGCCGCCGTCGCGTCGCTGACCCCGTCCTTGTCCTGCGCCGCGAACGCAAAGATGCGCAGGCCGACATCGCCGGCCATTGGCGAGAAGCAGAACCGCCCTTCCGCGAGCGACCACACGCCACAGATTCCTGCCGACGGCGTCACATTGGTCGCCGTCACCGGATCGCCCCCGGTCGGCACAATGGTCAATGCGAACTCCAGCGTCTCCCCCACGCGCACGCTCTGCGGAACGACCGGCCGGATCACCGGCGGGATCGGCAAGGCCGCGGTATCCACCTCAACCACGCCGGAATCCGACGAAACCCGGTCGCCGTCTGTCGCCCGCACGCGGTAATAATACGCACCCGATGTGAGGTTAGAGACCGTCAGCGAGGTCCGATTCCCCGCTGCCGCGTTGGTCAGCACAAACACGAGCGAGGCATTCCCGTACGCTGCGCTCACATCGTCGACCGCCACATTCCCCCTATCTTTAACATACTCTAAACGAAATTGACGAAGAGCGTCCGCGGCGCTCAATGCGAATTCGGACGTGGCCGCTTTGTTCGTGACCGGCAACGTGTCGAGAACCGTCCACCCCGCTCCGTCATGTGCCTCGACCCGCAGGAACGAATTGCTGACAGATTGTCCTTTATACCAAAAAGAAAGATTCGTCACCGGGGCCGGATAGACCGCCGTGACAACGGCATGACCATCCTCTTCAAGTTTCACCGAAGGCGAGCTTTCGCCGAAATTGCCCTCCGACGTGTAGATGCCGCCCAGATTCGTGACCGCCCAGCCATCGGCAAGCGCCGACGGATAACCGTTGAACCCCTCCTTGATACGGGTGGGCGGAATGCCGTCATACGCGTAGACATCCAGAAAATAGCCGGTCGCGCCCTCCACCGCCGACCAATTCGCCGTAAACCGGTCGGCGTGCACCTCCGTGGCGGGACCGGCCTGAGGGGCGGCCAGTTCTGTCCCGACCGCCATGCCGTTCAAAAGCAGAGAGGTTACGACGCCCGCCCATGCCGTCTTCAACCGACCGCATTTCCCGATGGCTCCGATTGTACACATCATGACGACCTCCTCGGATCACGATTTTCCACCCGCCATACTGAACGCCATTAATATCTATATATAATCCCGTATCTCGTCTTGATCAAGTATTTTTTCAGGGCACAAAACAAAAAAAGGCACCCCGGTTTCCCGGAGAGCCTTTTTCAGTGAGTGTACCGCACCGATTACATCATCTCGCGCATGCCGCGGCGGGAGTTGTTACGGATACGG
>DAOPZC010000080.1:0-17155 GCA_035353175.1 Kiritimatiellia bacterium
GAGTCCGGCGCGGCGCCCGCGGACACCGACCTCGCGGCCCTCAAGGCCAGCCTCACCGCCCGCAACGCCGCCCGCGCGTAATGGAACGTAATGAAAGAACGCCTGCGCGCCACGCCTGGCATCCCCGACCGGAAGAGCGGATGCGCGGCGCGGAGCCTTATGCCCAGAGGAATAATGAATATGCAACGCAATGAACGTGTCCCAGACGATAGCCATGTGGCGAAACTGACGCCGATGCAGCAACACCCCCCCGTCCGTGTCGCCGTAACCGGTGCCGCAGGCCAGATTTGCTACAGCCTGCTCAAACGCATCGCGGCCGGCGAAATGTTCGGCCGACAGACGCCCGTTATTCTGCAGCTTCTGGAGGTGCCGGTCGAGAAGGTCCAGAAAGCGCTGGCCGGCGTCGCCATGGAACTGGAGGATTGTGCGTTTCCACTCCTTCAGGACATCCTCTGCACCGGCGAACCCGAAGTCGCATTCAAGGACGCCAACTGGTGTCTTCTGGTGGGCTCGAAACCGCGTGGCCCCGGAATGGAACGCGCCGACCTGCTGAAGGACAACGCAAAAATCTTCGTGGGCCAAGGCGCCACGATCGATGCGGTCGCGAGCGACGACTGCCGTGTGATGGTCGTCGGCAACCCGTGCAACACCAACTGCATGATCGCCGCATCCCAAGCCAAGCGGCTGCCCAAAGAGCGATTCACTTCCATGGTGCGGCTCGACCAGAACCGGGCCATGAACCAGCTCGCGCACAAACTTGGAGTGCCGGTTTCGGCCATAGATCGCATGGTCATCTTCGGCAATCACAGCCCGAGCCAGTTTCCAGACTTCTCAAACGCCCTCGTCAACGGCATACCGGTGCCGCAAGTCATCAAAGACACGCTGTGGCTGCAAGAAACTTTCATCGAAACCGTCAGCCAACGCGGCGCCGACATCATTGCGGCTCGCGGGGTGTCAAGCGCGCTTTCGGCGGCGAACGCGATCGTCGGCCACGTCCGCTCGCTGTGCACACCGGGCCCGGAGATTCACTCGGTCTCCGTGCACTCGAACGGCGAATACGGCTTCACGCCCGGCGTATGGGCGGGCATGCCGGTACGCACAGTCGCACCGGGCACATACGAGATCGTCAAAGATTTCGCTCACGACGACTTTGCCTGCCAGAAAATCGCGGCGTCGAACGCCGAACTGGTCAACGAACGCGAAATGGTCATGGAAAAGATCCCGATGGTCGCTGCATAGCGGCCTGACCCGGCGTGGCCACCGCGCCGAATGGCATGGCCACGCCTGTTCCCTAACAAAAAACTAACACGATAACCGTCGCCTTTTGCGCGGAAGTTTGTTGTAATTCAGGTGTGTTTAAGGAATGTTAGCGACAAACCAGGAGGAAACACACTCATGACCCGTATCTTGATGACGGCCTGTTGCGCCTGCGCGGCGGTTGGGACCCTGTGGTTAACGGGATGCGGCAAGCCGCGTGAAAACATCACCATGGCGGGATCGACGGCGTTCCAGCCGTTCGCCGAGAAGCTGGCCGACCAGTACATGAACGCGCACCCGGAGGTGGCCATCACGATCCAAGGGGGCGGTTCGGCGCTGGGCATCCAATCGGCCCTGTCGGGGACGGCGCAGATCGGGATGGCGGATCTGGTAACCCTCCCCAAAGAAGCCGAAGCCATGAAAAGTATGGTTGTGGCCAGAGACGGCATCGCGGTCGTATTCAATCCGGCCAATGCGGTTACGGCCCTGACCATGGAACAGGTACGGGGGCTCTTCAGCGGCACGATTAAGAACTGGAAAGAGATCGGCGGCGCGGATCACACGGTCGCCGTGATCTCCCGCGAGGCGGGGTCGGGCACGCGCACGTCGTTCGAGCAGATCATCGGGGGCGTGTCGCTCACGCCGGACGCGCTGATTCAGGACTCGAACGGGACCATCCGCGAAACTGTGGCGAACGACACGCACGCGGTCGGCTACCTCTCTCACGGCCTGATCAACGAAAGGATCAAGCCGGTGACCGTCGACGGTTATTCCTGCACCGAGAAGGACATCATGGACGGCAACTACAGACTGGTCCGTCCGGTCTATCTGGTCTACAAAGATCAGGTCTCGCCCGCCTGCCATGCGTTTCTGGATTACATGCTCTCATCCGAGGCCCAGAATCTGCTGCACGAAAACGGCCTGATCAAAGCGAAGTAGCCCCCTCTCTGCCCCCCTCCGATCAACCGCACCCATGAAACTCAGCGGCGAGAAAATTACCAAAGGCATTCTGGCGGTGGTGGCGTTTTCGGCCCTTGCCAGCCTGTTGCTCATCGCGGTCTTCATTTTCAAAGAGGGGTTCCCCTTCATGCTGAAAGTGGGGTTCGGCGACTTCCTCTTCTCTTCCACGTGGAACCCGCAGGTGGGACAGTTCGGGATCTACCCGATGATCGTGGCATCGCTCTACGTGACGCTCGGCGCCATGCTGATCGGTGCGCCGTTGGGCATCGCGGGCGCGATCTTCATGAATGAGTTCCTCCCCCGCCAGGTGATGCGGGTCATTAAGCCGACCATCGAACTGCTCGCAGGAATTCCCTCGGTCGTGTTCGGCTTTCTGGGTGTCATGGTCTTGGCCCCTTTCATTCGCGAACACATGGGGGGGCCCGGGCTGTCGGTCCTGGCCGCCTCGGTGATTCTCGGCGTCATGGTACTGCCCACCGTCATCAGCATCTCCACCGACGCCATCGGCGCGGTGCCCAACTCATACCGCGAAGGCGCCTTGGCGCTCGGAGCGACCCGCTGGCAGAGCGTCCACATGGTGACGGTCAAAGCTGCTCGGTCTGGAATCATCGCCAGCGTCATCCTCGCCATGGGACGGGCCCTGGGCGAGACCATGGCGGTCATCATGGTGGCGGGCAACACGGTCAAAATCCCCCATTCGGTGACCGATCCCGTGAGGACCCTGACCGCCAACATCGCGCTCGAGATGTCCAACGCCACCGGCATGGCCCGCGAAGCCCTGTTCGCCACCGGCGTCGTGCTCTTTGTGGTCATCATGGTCCTGAACGGAATCGCCCTGTCGGTGATTAAAAGCCGGGGAGGCAAGCGATGAGGATCTCCCCGAAGATCACCCAGATCGCTGCCGTCGCCCTCTTGGGCGCAGCCACCCTCCTGACGTTGGTGGTGCTGGTGTTTATCATCGTCTTCGTGTTGGCCAAAGGCCTGCCCTGGGTGACGTGGGAGTTCCTCACCTCCTCCCCCAAAGACATGGGCAAAGCGGGCGGCATCCTCCCGACGTTGGTCGGGACCGTCCTGTTGCCGCTGTTCGCGATCGCCGTCGCGTTGCCGCTCGGGGTCGGCACGGCGGTGTATCTGACGGAGTACACGCGGGAGACGCGCTTCACCCGCGCGCTGCGGTTCGGAACCGACTGTCTGGCCGGCATTCCCTCGATCATCTTTGGCCTGTTCGGCTTCATTTTCTTTGTCGTCATGCTGAAAATGGGGTGGTGCCTCTTCTCCGGAGCGCTCACCCTGGCGATCATGATCCTGCCGACGATCATCCGCACGTCCGAAGAGGCCATCCGGGCGGTGCCGAACGCTTACCGGGAAGTCAGTTTCTCGCTGGGTGCCACGCGTTGGGAGACGGTCCTTAAAGTCGTGTTGCCCAACGCCCTGCCCGGCATCGTCACCGGTGTCATGCTGGGCATCGGACGCTCCATCGGCGAGACCGCGGCGGTCATCTTCACCGCGGGATCTTCGCTGCGGATGCCGCTCACGGCCTTCGACTCCGTCCGGACGATGTCCGTCCATTTCTACATTTTGGCGCGCGAGGGCATTTCCTCTGAAAACGCCTACGCGACGGCCGCGGTCCTGATCATCACGGTCCTTCTGGTGAACCTTGCGGCTTACGGCATGATGCACCGCTTTATCGCAAAGAGGTCCAAATGAAAGCGCCTGCCGACATCAAGATCGCAGTCAAGAACTTCAGCGTCTTTCAAGGGCAGGAAGACGCGTTACGGCAAATCTCTCTGGACATTCCCGTCCACAAAATCCTGGGGATCATCGGCCCCTCCGGCTCAGGGAAGACCACTTTTCTGCGCGCGTTGAACCGGCTGAACGACTTGGCGCCGGACACGCACGTCGAGGGCCAGATGCTTTTGGACGGCGAGGACATCTACCACCCCTCGTTTGACGTGGTTTCTCTCCGCAAACGGGTCGGCATGCTGTTCGCGCTGCCCGTGGCGCTGCCGATGAGCATCTACGAGAACGTGGTGTACGGCCCCAGGCTGTCGGGCATCCGGAAACGGGCAAGGCTGGACGAGATCGTCGAGCGCAGCCTGAAGGCGGCGTTCCTTTGGGATGAGGTCAAAGACCGGCTTCGCATGTCCGGCCTCCGGCTCTCCGGCGGACAGCAGCAGCGGCTGTGTCTGGCCCGCGTGCTGGCCATGGAGGAGTTAGAGGTGATCCTGCTCGACGAGCCGTGCTCCGGGCTGGACCCGATTTCCACGGCGAAGATCGAAGACGCGCTGACGATCCTGAAAGAGCGATACACCATCGTCCTCGTCACCAATAACACCAAGCAGGCGGCACGCGTCGCCGACGACACGGCCTTCTTCCTGATGGGCGAGCTGGTGGAGTACGGGGCAACCGACAAAATCTTTACGGTGCCGGACGACAAGCGGACCAACGAATACGTGACGGGCAGGTTCGGATGAGCACAGACACGATCATCAGCGTGAAGAATCTGGATTTGTACTACGGCGATTTCCACGCCCTGAAGCGCGTGCCCATGGAGGTTCAGGCGCGGCGCATCACGGCGCTGATCGGTCCTTCGGGCTGCGGGAAATCGACGCTGTTGCGGACGCTCAACCGGATGAACGACCTGATCCCCGGCGTGCGCGTCACGGGATCTGTCCTTCTGGAAGGCAAGGACATCTATGCCTTGGGCTCCGACGTCTGCGCGTTACGCAAACGGGTCGGGATGGTCTTCCAAAGGCCCAACCCCTTCCCGCTTTCAATCTACGACAACGTGGCGTTCGGCTTGCGGGTGGCGGGCATCACGAACCGCAGCCGCGTCGAGGAGATCGTGGAGCGCAGCCTCACGTCGGCGTGGCTCTGGGATCAGCTGAAAGACCGGCTCGACGATTCCGCCCTGTCGCTTCCTCTGGACCAGCAGCAGCGGCTGTGCGTGGCACGGCTGCTCGCGGTGGAGCCGGAAGTGATCCTGATGGACGAGCCCTGCTCGGCGCTGGACCCCATCGCCACGACTCGCATCGAAGAGCTGATGATCGACCTCAAAGCCAAATATACGATTGTGATCGTGACCCACAACATGCAGCAGGCCGCGCGCATCTCCGATTTTTCGGGATACATGCTGCTGGGCGAAATGATCGAATTCGGCGATACGGCGGGCATTTTCACCACGCCGAAAGACAAACGGACCCAAGACTACATCAGCGGACGATACGGATAAGGCGGGCACACCTATGGAACGGCATTTCGACGAACAGCTGCAAACGCTGAAGAACCACCTGATGAAAATGAGCGCGTTGGCCGAGGTGATGATCGCCGACGCCGTCAAAACCGTCGTCGAGCGGGACCAAGACGCGGTCTCTCCCGTCTACGAGCGCGAAGAGCTCGTGAACCAGATGGAAATCGAGATCGACGAGAGCTGCCTGACGCTGATCGCGCTGCATCAGCCGGCGGCCGGCGACCTGCGCTTCATCATGGGGGCGGTCAGAACGAACGCCGAGCTGGAGCGGCTGGCGGACGAAGCCGTCAACATCGTGCAGAAGGCCGAGCATCTGCTGAAGTTCCCCCCGCTGAAGCCTTTTGAGATTATCCCCGAAATGGCGGTGCTTGCGCGCGGCATGGTCCGCGACAGTCTCCGCTCCTTTGTGAACCGGAATGTCGACTTGGCCCGCGAGGTTCTGTCGCGCGATGACCGGCTGGACAACCTGAAAGCGAGCATCGCGGATGAGCTGACCGCCTACATGACCCAAGACTGCGCCGCCGTTCCGCGCGGGCTCGACCTGCTGCTGATCGCACGTTTTCTCGAACGTATCGGCGACCACGCGACCAACATCGCAGAGATCACGATTTTCGTCGAGGAAGGGCTGGACGTGCGGCATCACGCCGATCAGAAGCGGCTGGTAGCCAGGCCGTTCCGCCCCGTTGAACAGCCCTGATGGAAGTTTGGCTGGACGTGTCTGCCGACATTCGCGCATAATATATGGCTTAAAAAGCGTCTTTAACTTTTAGGGAGCAACACCAGCAATGAACAAATCCGCATCGATTTTTTTGGCAGGCATGACGACCGGGCTGTTGGTCGCCTGCGTCATAGGCGCGTTCATCATCCGCCCGAAGCAGGCGGACGGGAACAACACCGGCGCGGATGGCCGTGTCCTCGTGTTGAAACTGGCGCATGGCCTCGACGAGACGCACCCCGTGCACAAGGGCATGGAGTTCATGAAGAAACGTTTCGAAGAGCTGACGGGCGGCAAAGCCTCGCTCGACATCTACTCCGGCGGCGTGTTGGGGAGTGAAGTCGACTGCCTCGAACAGGTGCAGAAAGGCGAGCTGGCGATGACCAAGGTCTCCACGGCCGCGCTCGAGGCCTTCATCCCCGAGATGAAGGTGTTCAGCGTGCCGTTCGCGTTTCGCGACGACACCCATTTCTGGAACACGATGCACAGCCCGGTCGGCAAGCGCATGCTGGGCTTGGGCGTTGAAAAACAGTTCCGCGGCCTCTGCTATTACGACTCGGGCGACCGCAACTTCTATACAACGAAAAAGCCGATCCGCTCCGTGGCCGATGTGAACGGCATGAAAGTGCGCGTGATGAACAGCCGGACCGCCATGGACATGATCAAAGCCATGGGCGGCAGCGCCTGCCCCATCAGCTGGGGGGAGCTTTATACCGCGCTGGCGCAGGGCACCGTGGATGCGGCCGAAAACAATCCGCCGTCGTTTATGACCAGCCGCCATTATGAAGTCTGCAAATATTTCATTCTCTCCGGGCACCAGCGTATCCCGGACATGGTCATCATCAGCACCAAGATGTGGGACAAAATCCCGCTCGATGTCAGGAAAGCACTCCAACAGGCCGCAGATGAGTCTGAAGTCTTTCAGCGCAAACTCTGGAAAGAGACGACCGACGCCTGCATGGTTGACATGAAAGCGAAAGGCGTCGAGGTCATCACGCCCGATTTGGACAGCTTCCGTAAAGCCTGTGAGCCCATCACCGAAGACAAGGAGTACCTCGTGATCAAGAAGGTGCTCTCCGAGATCCGGGAGGTGAAGTGATGATCGCGCTACTGCAAAAAGTCAAGAGCGGGTTCATCCGGTCGCTCGAAATCCTCGTGATGGTCATGGTGGCCATGCTGACACTGACGGTGCTATGGGGCGTCTTCACCCGGTTTTGTCTGGGCAACCAGGCCGAATATACCGATGAGTTGGCGCGCATGCTGTTGGTTTGGGTCACGATGATCGGCGCCGCGCTGGCGTTCGGCGTCAAGGCGCACCTCGGCGTGGATTTCTTCGTGAATTTGCTTCATGCTGATGCGCGCAAGACGCTCAGCATTCTGGTACAGGTCGTGATCATCGCCTTGTCGACCGTGGTGTTCATGCTCGGGGGCTGGGGGTTGGCGATGGGCCAGATGGGCCAACAGTTGCCAACGCTGCCGATCTCTCGCGGGATGGTCTACATCTCGATCCCTCTGGGCGGCGTGTTGATCTGTCTTTTCGCGCTTGAGAATCTGATGGAAATCATCAAGACTCCTGCCGAGTTGTTGGGCGCGCAAACGAAGTCGGAGGAGTAAGGTCATGATCGGCATCATTCTCGTTCTTGTTGTCACGTTCTTCGTGCTGCTGCTCATCAACGCCCCTGTCGCGGTGGCGATTGCGGTTGCCTCCATGCTGGCGATTTTCGCCAATGGCGGCGATGCGGCCTACACCGTGGCGCAGCGCATGGCGAACGGCGTCGACAGCTTCCCGCTGCTGGCGATCCCGTTTTTCGTGTTCTCCGGCTACCTCATGGGCCGCGGCGGCCTGGCACGGCGACTGATCGATTTTGCGGCCATAGTCGTGGGGCGTCTTCCTGGCGGCCTGGGTTACGTCAACACGCTGACCTGCATGCTTTTCGGCTCAATCTCCGGTTCGGCGGCAGCGGCGGTCTCATCGATCGGCGGCTTCATGATCCCCGAGATGAACCGCAAAGGCTACAACCGCGAATTCAACGTGGCGGTGACCGCCACGGCGGCGACGACCGGCTTGCTGATTCCGCCATCCAACTCCATGATCGTCTACTCTGTGGCCGCCGGCTCGGTTTCGATCGCGGCGATGTTCATGGCCGGAATTCTGCCCGGCATCCTAGTCGGCCTCTGCATCATGGCTGCGTCGGGCATCATCTCGATCCGTAACGGCTACGGCAAAGCGGTCCCGGGCGCGCCGGTTGAAAAACGCGTCCACCCGCTGGTGGTGTGCTGGCGCGCGCTGCCAAGCTTGCTGATGATGCTCATCATCATCGGAGGCATTCTGCTGGGGGTCTTCACGGCAACGGAAGCCGCAGCCATCGCCGTCGCTTATTCGTTTCTGCTGTGCGTGGTGATCTACCGCGAAATCCCTTGGAAAGCGTTGCCCGAAATCTGCCTGCAGACCGGCATCACCACCGCCGTGGTCATGTTGCTGATCGGATCATCCAGCGCCATGTCCTGGATCATGACCGTGACCAACATCCCTCAGACCGTATCAGCGACGCTCATGGGGCTCTCAAAGAACCCGGTCGTCATTCTGCTGACGATCAACGCGATGCTGCTGCTGGTGGGCATGTTCATGGACATGACGCCCGCGCTGCTGATCTTCACGCCGATCCTGCTTCCGGTTGTCCGGCAATTGGGGCTGTCGGACATTCACTTCGGCATCATCATCATCGCCAACCTCTGCATCGGCCTCTGCACCCCGCCGGTCGGAACGTGCCTTTTCATCGGTTGCGGAGTCGGCAAGACGACGATCGCTAAAGTGACGGTCAAGGCGCTGCCCTTCTTCCTGGCGATGATCATCGCGCTGATGCTGATCACCTATGTTCCATGGTTCTCACTCGCGATTCCCAAGATGTGTGGCCTGCTGAAGTAGCGCGCACACTTTCTTGGTTGCCAGTCCGTCCGGATTTCCCGCAAACCTTAGCGGTCAATTTACAACCGCACAGGCGTTAGCCACGCTTGCGGAACTCGAAAATGCCGCACCCGTATTGACAGCCGAAGTCATCAGCGATCCTTTCGGGGGCAAGCGAAACTTGTCCGTGAAAATCTCCAGCATCATCAACATAAGAAAACGCCTCGAGGTCAAAACAATCCTTGGCAAGATTCAGGACGGTCTGTATCGAGAACACGCGATTCGCGTTAAAGTCGATGCGCTCCGGCCCGATCGGAACCGAAAAATACAACAGGCCCCCAGGCTTTAGAATGGATGCGAGGCTCATGAAGCCCTTCACGTGCCCGTTCAAATCCACGGGGTCGCCATACCGCCCCAGACCGAAATGTTCGATCGCATGCAAACAGGAGAGCGAATCGCAACACGCCTTGAACTGCTCAGGCGCGTTCATCAGATCCATCTGACGGAAGACAATTGAAGGGATGGCGAGCGTCAGCGGACGGATATCGAAAACCTCGATCTCGCGGAAAGCCGCAACGTGCGCCACAAACCCGTCCACCCGCGACCCGACGTCCACATGGCGCTCTGGCTTGCGCTCGAAGACGCGCCGGGCGACCAACAGGTCCTGATAGAAATAGTGGCCGCGCGTGCTGCCGCTGGACTCGTACCTGTCACCCAGACACGGCATCGAGAAGCGGAGGCGAAAGGGGCTTCCGGCCAGTCGGTTCTGCCGCTTGAGAGCGCCATAATCGTGCACCGTGGCCATCAGTCCCCGCACGGCATTCCGGAGGGCCAGCGGATTCAGGCCGAACGCGGCCAACCACATGTAGACCGGCTTGGCGACGCGTTCGACAAACCGGCGTTTCTTGGCCGCCTGATCCGAAGCCGTCATTTCTTAACCCCTTTCTTTTCGCCTGCATCCAGCCGCACGAACGCATCCTCCAACACCTTGGGCCACGCATACCGTGCACCCATGCGCCGCGCGTTTTCACGCAGCCCCGGATAGCCCTCGTCGCCGAGGAGCGCGGCAACGGCTCGCGCGAACTCAGCCGCGTCATAGCGGGCGATCTTCCCAGCCCCCTCTTTCTCGAGTTCCTTCGCGACGGGCGGGACATCCGTCATCACAACCGGCAGTCCGCATCCGAGGTAGACTTTGATCTTTCCCGGATCAGAAAAGAAGGTGAAGCTGTTGGCATCGAACGGATAATAAGGCGCGAGGGCGACGCCGGCGCCCCTCAGACACCCGACAACCTCCGCGATGTCTTCGACAAACCCGCGGATCACGAAATGGTCTTCCAGCCCGGCGGACCTGACCTCCTCGCGCAAAGCGGGGAGGTCCTTCCCGCCGCCGATGACGGTGAAGCGGAAATCCGGCACCAGGCGTTTCAGTTCCCGCGCCATGGGCACAAACAGCTCGGCGCCCTTATTGCGGAGCACGTCGCCCATGTACACCACGCTGCGGCGGTCGCACGCCGGGACCGGTTCCTGCGGATGGCTCCCATAAGGCACCGTATACCACCGCACACGCCGTTCGTCCAATTTCCCCGACTCGAACCGGCCACGGATGATGTGAGGCGTCAGGGGCCAAACCGCATCCGCGCGCGTGGCCGCGAAACGGTCGACGCCATAGTATATCGCGTTCAACAGCCGGCTGGCGTAGCGGACGGGAGTGTAGTCGATCATGTAATACACCAGGTGCCGGACGCCCGTCAGCCGGCGCGTCAGGACGCCCGCCAACGACAACAGGTTATCCCCCGCCACCAGCACCTCAGCCCCGCGCGCGAACCGTACCGCGTAGAACAGGGCGTAGAACAAATCTTTGGCAAAGGCGACCGGTTCCGGCAGCTTCCACCTGAACCACGAGTGGCGGGAGGCGGCGGCCTCGCCGAAACAGAAACGGTCCACCCGGACAGCGCGCCCCCTGTTTGAGCCAAAAGGGAAAGCGACGTACACCAACTCGCGCACCTTCAGGCTCAGCAACCAGTCGCGCAGCTCCTCGCACGCGCCCGTCGTGGCGTAGTGCGAGAATACGACGATTTTTTTGTCCGCGAGTTGACCGGGAGTCACGCAGCCCCCTATCCCTTGAACGTGCTGTGATACCACGCGATCATTTCGTGAACCGTCTGCTCCAGACTGACCCTTGGTTCGTATCCGTCGGTGACCTTGCGAAGCAGCGTCGAATCGACACATTTCCGCAGGCATCCGGTCGGCTTCGAGGTGTCGAACACGATCTTCGGGAACTTCTGCGTGACCTCGCAGATGAGTTTGACGAGTTCCGCGATCGACGTGTCCTGCTCATACCCGATATTCACCGGCTTCGCGCACGCGTACCGCTCGGTGACCATCATGAACAGCCGCGCGATGTCCGTGGCGTGCAGGAAATTGCGGCGCTGCTGCCCGTTGCCCCACACCACCAGCGGGTCGGCACCGTCCATGATTTTCTTCACCAAGGTGGGCATCACGAACGAGTTCTGTTCTCCCCGCCACGGGTAAC
Organism: Kiritimatiellia bacterium; assembly: GCA_035353175.1. Classification (GTDB taxonomy): domain Bacteria; phylum Verrucomicrobiota; class Kiritimatiellia; order RFP12; family UBA1067; genus DAOPZC01. The sequence continues at coordinate 11,621 of DAOPZC010000080.1, forward strand.
GCGAACCGCAGGCGTTCGTCGGACGGACGATCGCGGTCTCGATGCCATACTCCTTGAAATAGTATTGGGCCTGCAATTCGGCGACCCGCTTGGCCCACCCGTAGCCCTCGTTGGAGCTCTCGGGCAAGCCCATCGTCACCGGCCATTCGGGGATCGGCGCCTCCGCGTCGTCGGGATACACGCACGATGAGCTGACCGCCAGAAACCGGGGCACGCCTTTCAGCCGCGCGGCCTCCAGCATGTTCAGCTGGATCACCGTGTTTTGGTACAGCATTTCCCCGTGGTGCCTGTTGCTGTATCCCACCCCGCGGACGCGCCCAGCCAGATTCATGATGACATCCGCACCCTCCGCGACTTTGAGGCAGGCGTCAGACGTCACCAAGTCAGCCTGCACGAACTTCACGCGGTCAGCCACGGCGGCGATGTTGTCGAGGGTCCCGGCCTCCAGATTGTCCGCCACGGTGACGTGTGCCCCGACGGAGACCAGTTCCTCCGTGAGATAGGATCCAAGGAACCCGCAACCTCCCGTCACCACGACCTTCTTGTTCTTCCAGAATTCCATACCGCGCCCTTTCTTGACCATAAAAAACCGGTGTGTTATGGTACTTTATCCTTTAAACAAAAGGCAATGACAAAGACCGCCCGACATGAATGAAAAGCCCGCTATTCCTGCAGAATGTAACGTGATCATCCTGTGTCACTCGGACAAGAAAAACGGGAAGCGCGCATCGGGCAGCGGCCCGATCGAGCCGCTGCTGAAGTTCTTCGCGGAAAACCGGGCCCGCTACATTTTCGTGATCGAGCAGCCGCACCCCCTGCCCGACATCCCCCTCGACTGCTCGATGGAGGTCTACAGGGACGGCCAGCTCGTAGCGACCCATGTCTCCGACCGTTTCCACCGGCTCTACGACATTCCCGTCGGACAACGCGTCATGAAGACCTACCTGAGGCTCAAGCTGCGCGACGTCCTCGCGTCGCGGCATCTCCTGTCGCAGATCCCCACGCTGTATCCTGACTGCGGGACCATCCATTTCCTGATCGGCATGGAGTCCGTCAACACGCTCGTCGGCCAGAGCTTCCGGAAGTCGCTCAACATTCTCAAGGTGATCTACTACACCTTCGACTGGTCGCCGCAACGCTACCGGAACCGATGGATGAGCGCGGCCTTCAACTGGCTGGACAAACGCGCGTGCGAACGGGCCGATGTCGCCTGGAACGTGACCGACGCGATCGCCGAGGCTCGCCGCGACATCCTGCACTACGACATGCGCCGGATGGCGAAACAGCTCACCGTTCATTACGGCGTCGAGTTCCGCGCGGGGCTGGTCAAACCGTACGATCAACTTGAAAAATTCAAAGTCATCTTCTCCGGCGGCCACCACGTCGACAACGGCGCCCAGTTCCTGCCGGACATCGCCCGACATGTCCAGGCCGCCAACCCCCGTGTGAAGTTCGTCATCACCGGCGGAGGCAGCATGACCGACGAGCTCAAGGCGAAGGTCCGCGACTATGGTCTTCGCAACGTCGAGTTCACAGGGTACATCGAGAGCCCCGAAGACCTCGACCGCTTGACCTGCGAGTGCCTGATCGGCTTGGCCCCTTACCCCGCCACCGACGTATCGACCAAAAAATACGGCGACGTGATCAAGATCCGCCTGTCTTTCGCCTGCGGACTGGCGGTCGTGTCGACCCCCGTTCCGCCCGCATCGAAAGAAATCCGCGAGGAAGGACTCGGACTCGTGACAGGCGCCGACGCGAAGGAAATGGCGGACGCGATCCTAAAACTCTGCGCCGACGAGGCCCTGTTGAAAAAATGCCGCGCCGCGGCCATCGCCAAAGCGAAGGAGCACAACTGGACGTCCATCTATACCCGCGCGGTCAACCAAAGCGTTTAACGGCCGAGCCTTATGACGACCGACCGCGAGAAAGCCGGCAGCGTGAGTTGACCGCGCTCGGACTTCAACGCCGTCCGAGCCCCCGTCCAAGGGTCATAGGCCACGGCGCTTAAATCGGAGGGGCCGTCTGACGGAACGGGCAACGTGACCGAGACACCGCGCAGCGTTTCAGGCGCTCTTCCCTCCTCCAGCGCGCTCTTCCACGTGACTTGCGGGTCGCGGCACCACGCCAACACCGTCCGTTTGCCGCGCAGCACGTATATGCGCAGGCGTGCATGCTCGATCTGCGAGGCCTGAAACGCCTCGGCAGGCGGGTCGATCTCCGCCACCGCCTGAGCGAAGCGCCCGAAGTGCCACCACAAATCGTTCTTGGCCACGTAGACGTCCCAGTGCCAGATATGCCCCGGACCGGCCGCGCCCGCGAAGAACGGCGCAAAGAGCACATCGTGCAGGATCAGGCCGTCGCGGTCTTTCTCATAAAGCTTCAAGGGGCCGCTGTGGTTCGGTTCCACGCCCCCGCTCTCGGCCAGCAGGATCGGCTTTTTCAGATTGAAGGCCTGCAGCTCACGCACCGCGTCGGCCGCGAACACGTCGACCGGGGCGTGACAGATCTCCAGCTTCGCGCCGAGGTCGAGGTAGCGGTGCACCTGCGCCACGTCGTTGTCCGCGAGACCGCAGACGTCGCGGTAGATCGGCCGCGCGCCCGCGCCATCAAAGCTGCCGAGGCTCTGCACGCACAGGTTCTTCGGGAACCGCCTGTGCAGCTCCGGCAGCATCTCGGCCGTCCAGCCGCGCACGTCGCCGCCCACCACCGCGTTCATCTCGTTCCACAGCTCCCAGCCGAACACGACCGGATCGCTGCCGTAGCGTTTCGCGTAGAAGTCGTACTTGCCCTTGTAGCGCGCACGGCAGGCCGGGCTGTTGACCCAGTCAACCATATTGGTCGCGAGCCCGCCGTTCTTCACGTGCTGAAGCGGCTTGGCCGCCCACGTCTGCGAGCCCTCGCCAAGGTGGCGGAAGAAGTCGATGCACAGCTTGATGCGGATGTTGTGCTTGCGCGCGGAGGCGAAAAGCTGGTCGATATGCTTCGCCTGCTCCTCGTCGTACTCCCCGCTTTTCGCATGTTCGACGTCGAAGTACGCGTTGCCCAGCCAGATGCGCACGTAGTTGCCGCCCTGCGCCGCGAGCTTGCCGAACCACTCGTCCATCACCGCCATGTCGCCCTTGGGCGGCGCAATCAGGTTCAGCCCGATCGGAATATACGGCTTGCCGTCGTCCAGCTCGAAGTACCGGCAATCCCTCGGACTCACCCGCACGAAGTGTTGCAGGTTATCGGTCGTGCTCAAACTATTTGTGTCGATCACTGCCTGACAAACGCTTGCGCAGAGACAAAAGAAGAGAAATGCACCTGAATCGACTTTCATACTTCGCTCCTTGTACAACAGAAGTAATTAGTTTACTCAAAGACCATCCTACAATCCAAGTCAACAATAAGTTAGGAAATTTAAAACGAAACTTTTAAAAGAACGCTTGTCTTTTGCGAACGCATAATGTACGATTTTCGTACATTATGTGGAGCAGAAAGTGAGCCCGAAATGAAAGCACCTACCCGACCTTATTCACATGTTTCAAATTCAGATCGAGCTCTTCCAAAGAATGAAGGGGAAAAACACTTTCTTTTTGGGGAGCGGCTAGCAGAATTAAGAAAAGCGTCGGGCCTGACACAAACAGATCTGGCAAAAAAACTTGGCGTTTCTCGACGCATGATCGCTTATTACGAGGGAGAGACGAAACACCCTCCAACAACGATACTGTTGCATCTCGCACAAACACTTGGTGTCACAGCTGACGAACTACTAAAGAGCACAAACACCAGTACTCCCCACCCCCAACCCATGAAAACCATGCCGAAACAACCGTGCCCAAAACCGGATCTTCGCATCAAAAACCAATATCTAGGAGCAACTAACACCAAAGACAGTTCCTGTCTCAGAGAGGTTTATTGTGAAAATGATATTCGTATCGTACAAGGTGACTCCCGTCGTGCTTTGGCGGATTTTCCTGATAATTTTTTCCAATGTTGCATCACAAGTCCCCCCTATTGGGGACTACGAGACTATGGCATAGCCGGACAGATCGGCGCCGAGAACGACCCAGACGTCTACATCGCTGATCTAGTCGCGATCTTCCGGGAAGTCCGGCGTACACTACGAGAGGACGGAACGCTCTGGCTGAATATTGGTGACTCTTACACCAGTGGAGACAGACGTTGGAGAGCTCCAGACAAAAAGAATCCGGGGCGATCGATGAATTACCGCCCCCCCACGCCAAAGGGGCTCAAACCAAAAGACCTCATCGGCATCCCATGGCGCATAGCTCTTGCCTTGCAAGCTGATGGGTGGTATCTCCGTGCTGACATCATCTGGAACAAACCGAACTGTCAGCCTGAATCTGTTAAAGATCGTCCAACCCGTGCGCACGAATACGTTTTTCTGATGAGCAAATCCGAGTCGTATTTATACGATTCAGAGTCAATTAAGGAACCTTCGGCAAATGGCGCTGAGCCAAAAAACAGGCGCTCGGTCTGGAATATAAACACCAATGGCTTCCATGGTGCTCATTTTGCGGTGTTTCCACCGGAGCTTGTACGTATGTGCCTTCTTGCAGGCTCAAAACCGGAATCGCAGATTCTTGACCCGTTTTTTGGGACAGGAACGGTCGGTCTTGTTAGCCGTGAGTATGGGCGTCAATGCGTCGGCATTGAACTAAATTCCGATTACGTAAAAATGGCGTTGGAACGCATCACAAAGAACGGACATGTTCTGCCCCTTTACGCAGTGGCAAATGACCATTGGGCGTGAACAATGCACAGGTCTTTTCGAAGATGCCGAACCTGCAATTTTCGCTCCGAACCCGCATCAAAATATAGTTCAAATCTCAAATTGCCATCGGGGTCAATCACACGGCAATACCCAGGCCTCGTCTCCTGCTTAGTCTTGCGGCAGATTTCGAACTTCCCTTTTTGCGCTTCAAGAAGCAGAGTCTTGGGAATTTCGACCAATTCATAGCGCCAACACGTCGGATCCTTTGATAAACAACGCAGCGTAAAAATACGGTCGTAGGCCTTCATGTGCTCAAAGAACATATCGCGCAACATCTCAAGCCCACTGGATGTTTTTGGCCAGCGGCCCTTGCCTAATTCCATGAATTTAGAGATGTAGATCTCCGTTTCTTTGATGCTCTTGTCCGCCTGTGTCTTAAGTGAAAAGGGTACTCCCTGTATAGTGATGTCATGCCCGCGGTTTGTCCGAGAACCAACAAGTTCTGCATCCACCCCGCCCATATTTAGCGTTTTCTCAAGAGCATATTCAAAACGATCCTTGGAAAGCGCTTCTTTTGAGACGCAGTGATGGAAACGGAGAACATCTCCAAAATCACGCAAGAGTTGTTCGCTTACTAAATCAGAATTCCGATACCGATTGATCTCCAAAAAAGGCCGTCGAAATTGCGCAACAACAATCTCAATGAGATGAAGTTGTTGTTCTGTGAGTTCGCGTAGCGCAATCGCAAGTCGAGCTACACGGTCCCGCCAGCCAGTAGCCAGTGCAACACTGGCTACTGGCTGGCGGGCGCGCGTTTT
>DAOPZC010000081.1:0-16973 GCA_035353175.1 Kiritimatiellia bacterium
GCGTCAAACGAAAACGTCACCGAATTTCGGTGTCGTTTTCATTTGACGCAACGGGGGCCGGACCCGCTTTCTGCCGCCCTGCGACGCGCGCCGCCGATACGACCAGCGGCCGGGCAGGGAAGTTTTTGGGGAGTTTTTGGGATTCGCGTGGCGTTTACCATTGATTGGGAGTAAAGTTGAGAAATGGCAAATCTGAAGAATGCACATGGCGAATGTTTTCGGTTGAGCGGTTTGGCTCTGATGGGGCTTCTGATGGTCGGGGTCGCATGCGCGGGCGAGCGGCTCTACAACGGGATCGTGCTGCCCGACGCGTGGCCGCCGCGCGACGTCGTCCCGAAAGACACCGCGCCGATGGCCGTGCCTTACCTGAAAGCACCGCCCAAGGTGATCCCGATCGATATCGGGCGTCAGCTGTTCGTGGACGATTTCCTGGTCGAGACAAACACGCTCCGGCGCGTGTTTCATCGTCCGGAGAAATACAAAGGGAATCCGGTGCTCAAACCCGAGACGCCGCTGGAGCAGTGCGGCGATTTCGACGATTCGGCGGTCGTCAAAGGAGGCGGTCTGTGGTGGGATCCGGCCGGGCAGATTTTCAAGCTCTGGTATGAGGCGGGCTGGCTGACGACGATCGCGTACGCGACGAGCCGCGACGGGCTGCACTGGGAACGGCCGTCGCTGGACGTGAAACCGGGGACGAACCAAGCGTTTCCTCCGGATTTATGGTACGACTCCGGAAACGTGGTGCCGGACTGGGACGCGAAGGATCCGCAGCAACGCTACAAGTTCTTTTTCCGCAAGCCCGGCGGCAACATCCCGGGCATGAGCTTGACGTCGCCCGACGGCATCCATTGGACCAACCGCGTGCAGACGGGCGTCTGTGGCGACCGCAGCACGTTGTTCTACAACCCGTTCCGCAAGAAATGGGTCTATAGCCTGCGCGCCGGTTTCCGGGGCCGTTCTCGCGACTATTGGGAGTGCGACGATTTTCTGGCCGGCGCGAAGTGGAAGGCCGATGAGCCGGTCCACTGGGCGGCGGTGGACCGTGACGATCCCCAAGACCCCGCGATCGGACGCGTGCCGCAACTCTACAACCTCGACGCCGTGGCCTATGAGAGTCTGATGCTCGGGGTTTACGAAATCCATCACGGTCCCGAAAACGACGTGTGCGAGAAGCGCGGGCTGCCCAAAATCACGGACCTGAACTTCTGCTACAGCCGCGACGGCTTCCACTGGGACCGCCCCGACCGGCGGGCGCACATCGCTTCGGAGCGGTGGTACAGCGACGCGTGGGACCGCGGCTATGTGCAGCCGCTGGGGAATCTCTGCACGGTGCGCGGCGACACGCTCTGGTTCTACTATTCGGGATTCCGCGGCGACCCCGCCAAGACGAACCTTGTCAACCGGCTGAACGGCATGCACCAGTGCGGTTCGACCGGGCTCGCGTTCCTGCGGCGCGACGGATTCGTCTCGCTGGAGGCAGGCGCTGAAACCGGCCTGCTGACCACTCGCCCGGTGACCTTTTCGGGATCGCGCGTGTTTGTCAACGCGGCGACCAAGCAGGGTGAGCTGCGCGTGGAAATCTTGGATGAACAGGGACGGACGATCCAACCTTATACGCTGGCGAACTGCCGCGCTGTGGCAGCCGACAGTACACTGGAACCGGTGGTCTGGGACGGGGCCGAAAACGTTCACGCGTTGCGCGGACGTCCGGTGCGTTTCCGCTTCAGCGTGCGGCAAGGCGCATTGTACGCATTTTGGGTCAGCCGCGACGCGACGGGACGGAGCGACGGCTATGTCGCGGGCGGCGGGCCGGGGTTCACCGGGCCGACCGACACCGTGGGCCGTGCGGCGCTGGAGGCCGAACAACGTTTGGATGTGAAGAAATGACACGCGAGAGCTGAGCCTGTAGGGTTTGTTCCTGCAGGGCTGTTTTCTGACGGCGCATCGGCTCCTAAAAGTTCACAGCCATGCTTGACGCCTCGTTCCGATATTTCGTATACTGCAAATAGATTGCGTATTATACAATCACATGACAACGACACAACCGATACAGAGTCTTGACCGGGGGCTGGTACTGCTGGAGGCGGTGGCCGCCGCACGCCGTCCGGTTTCGCTCTCCGAGCTGATGCCCGTGCTGAAGATCGATCGCTCCAGCGTGTTCCGGCTGGCGAACACATTGGTGCGTCGCGGTTTTCTGGTTCAGGAAGCGGACAGTAAGCGCTATCTGCTGGGGTCCTCGATCTGGCGGTTGGCGTCGTTGTTCCGCTTTGAGAACGTGTTGCTTCAGGTGGCGCGGCCGCATGTGGACGCGCTCGCGGCGGACACGGGCGAGACGACGCATGTGGCGATCCGCCAGGGAGCGAAGGCCATATTGATCGAACGGCAGCTTACGGCCAATGTGCTGGGCGTGACCGGCGCGGGCTTGGGGACCGCCGTGTCGCTGCACAGCACCGGCGTGGGCAAAGCGCTGATCGCCGATTTCGAGCACGATCGTTTGGTCCAAGTGTTGGGCGGCGAGCACCTGCCGCGTTTCACGCGCCACACGCTCGTGTCTGCGGCGAAATTGGCCGACGCGTGCAAGGGGGCTCGCGCCTGCGGGTACGCCGTGGATGACGAGGAGGAGCACGAAGGCGTGCGGTGCATCGGCGCGCCGATTCGCGATGCCAGTGGGGAGATCGTGGCGGCCGTCGGCATTTCGGCTCCTGTTGACCGTTTGCCGCGCGAGGCGGTCAAGAAAATGGGGGTGCGGGTCGCCGCTGCGGCGGAGGCGATCGGCCGGGAACTGGGACACGTTGTGTAAAGAACGGGGGGCGAGAAATGAGCCGTCGGGTGGAGGGGACATCGCGGAGGGCTTTTTTGAAGGGAACGGCGGCGGTGACCGCGTTTTCCATCGTGCCGCGCCACGTGTTGGGCGGGCCCGGTTTTGTCGCGCCCAGCGAAAAAGTGGCCGTCGCGATCATCGGCGCGGGCGGCATGGGCATGCGCGACGTCCAAAGCCTCTTGAATGAACCGGAAGCGCAGGTCGTCGCGGTTTGCGACGTGGCCGAGCGGACGGACTTGCGCGCCTTCTGGTATCGGTGCGAGGCCGGTCGCAAGCCGGTGAAGGCGCTCATCGAGGATCATTACGGCAAGGCAACGCCGAACTACCGGTGTGCCGAACACGAAGATTTCCGCCTCATGCTCGAAAAGGAAAAGGGTGTTGATGCGGTGCTCTGCGCGACGCCCGACCACGCGCACGCCCCCGTGTCGATCGCGGCGATGCGGATGGGCAAACACGTCTACTGCGAAAAGCCGCTCGCCCACAGCGTTTGGGAAACGCGCCTGATGGCCAAGGTCGCAAGGGAGACGGGAGTCGCCACGCAGATGGGCATCCAGGGGCACTCGGGCTCGGGTATCCGCATGACGTGCGAGTGGATCTGGGACAACGCGATCGGCCCGGTCCGCGAAATCCATGCGTGGAGCGATGCGAGCCAGTGGGTTAGGGGGCCGGGACGGCCCGCCGAAACGCCTCCCGTGCCAGCCGGACTCAACTGGGATCTGTGGCTTGGGCCGCGCGAATTTCGTCCGTACCATTCCGCCTACGCGCCGTATACGTGGCGCGGATGGTGGGCCTTCGGAACCGGTTCTATCGGCGATATGGCGTGCCACAATATGGATCCGGCCGTGTGGGCGCTGAATTTGGAGCGCCCGCTCAGCGTGGAAGCCGTTGCAACCGACCTCGACAACGAAGTGACGTCGCTCGGCGGTATTTATACCTATCAGTTCGGTCCGCGCGGCGATCAGCCTCCCGTGAAAATGGTGTGGTACGATGGCGGGTTGCGCCCGGCCGTGCCCGAAGGCGTCGATCCCGACGACCCCCGCCAGCGCCTGGGCGAACGAGGCAACGGCCTTCTGTTCGTCGGCGACAAGGGCTACATCACTTGTCCGGGTTGGGCCGGGGCGCCGCGACTGCTTCCGTTGTCGCTGCACAAGGAGTACAAGCGCCCTGCGGCGACGCTGCCGCGCGTCAAAGGCCACCACGCCGATTGGTTGGCCGCGTGCAAAGGCGGTCCGGCCGCCAGCGCGAACTTCGAGTACGGCGCGCGCCTGACCGAACTGGTGCTGCTGGGCAACGTGGCGCTGCGCACGGGAAAGAAGCTGCTGTGGGACGCGGCGGCCATGAAAGCGACGAACGCGCCGGAGGCCGACGCGCATCTCAAAGAGTCGTATCGCAAAGGATGGGAACTGGCGTAGAAAAGGAAGGGACCATGAAACGAAATGAAGAAGGGATGACGCGGCGCGGTTTTCTGAACGGAACGCTGAAAGGGGCCGCAGCCGCGGCGCTGGGCGGCTTGTCCGCAGGGGGGGCGACCGACGGGGGTGCGGGCATGAAGATCGGGTGCGGCACCGTGTGCTTGCGCAAGTTGCCTTTGCAGGAGGCGCTCGAACGGATCAGGCGTGCGGGCTATGAGTATGTCGAAACGCAGGCGACCGGGCCGTGGTGTCCGCATGTGGACGTTGAAAAGGACGATCCGCAGAAATTCCGGCAGCTCGTCGGCTCCATCGGTTTTAAGGGCGTGACCGGCCTCTGGTCCCAGCACGGCGCCATCATCCCGGACGCGAAAAGCGTCGAGGGCATCACCCGCACCCTCTTGTGGGCCAAGGAGGCCGGCATTCCGGTCGTCCACGCGGGCGATGGAAAGAAGCCCGACACGGTGTCGGAGGCCGACGCGCTGAACGTGTTGGGCGAGCGCCTCTCGGCCATTCTAGAAGTGGCGGAAAAGTGCCAAGTCTATCTGGCCATCGAGCCGCACGGGACGTTTTCGCTGACCGCCGACGGCCTCAAGAAAGTCTTGGCGCTGTCGTCGTCGAAGTGGCTCGGCGTCAACTATGACACCGCCAACGTGCATCGGGCTACGTACGTGGAAACGGCGAACGGCGCGTACAAGTGGGCACTTTTCGGAAAACGCCAGGACGAAGTCGCGACGCTGAAGGCGGTGGCCGGCCGCGTCGTGCATGTGCATGTCAAGGACGTCAAGGGCGCGACGTGTGTGGCATTGGGCGAGGGCGACGTGAACATCCGCGGCTGTCTGGACGTTCTGAAAGCGCGCGGTTACAAGGGCGTGCTGTCACTGGAGACGGAGGGCGACTGCGAGGTCGAGGAGATCCAGCGGCTGATCGCGGCCAGCTACCGGTATTTGACTCGCGAAGCCTGACTCCGTGGTGAGGGATGGAAAGGACAATCTGAAACGCGGTAAGTTGGTGTGCCGGCGAACATGGGACCAAGCCGCTTAAAGGTGGGACACCAACACCGGATGCGTAAACAACCGGTCTGAGGAAGGAAGTATGAAAGATTCGATTCAAAAGCAGAATGACACGGCAGGGATAACGGATTTGCCGTGCGGATTGGCGCTTTCACGGCGGGCGTTTCTGGGCGAAATCGCGGCGGGCGCGGCGGTGGCCGGGCTGCCGTTGACGGGCCTGTGCGCCGATGCCGGTGCGCCGGCCCGTATTGAGGCGGCGCTTCCGCAAAAGGCTCCGGCCGTACCGAAGCGGCCGCGCAGGCTGCTCATCTTCGATTTGAACGTGGGATACGGCAACGGACATCCGTCCATTCCGGCGGCGAACGAGGCGTTCACGTTGATGGGCAAGCGGACCGGCGCGTTCGAAACCGTGGTCACGCGCGATCCGGCGATCTTCGAACGCGAGTCGCTGAAGAATTTTGATGCCGTGTTTCTGAACAATACGGTCGGCAATCTGTTCGAGGACCCGGCGCTGCGGCAGAACCTGCTGGAATTTGTTTACGGGGGCGGCGGGCTGATGGGCGTGCACGGCACCTCGGTGGCGTTCACACGCTGGAAAGAGGGCGGCAAGGAGGACTGGCCCGAGTTCGCGGCGATGCTGGGTATCCGCGGCGCGAGCCACCGCGCGAACACGGAGCAGGTCGTCATGGAACTCGAAGAGCCGGACCACCCGGTCGTCGCCTGTTTCGGCGGACAGGGCTTCCCGCTGCAGGATGAGTTTTTCCGGCCGAAGGGGACGTATTCGCGGAACCGCGACCGCGTGCTGCTCAGTTTCGATCTGACGAAGACCGATCTCGCCAACGAGCCGCACGACGGCTGCTACCGGGCGGACAAGGACTACGCCATGGCGTGGGTGCGGCAGTACGGGCGGGGACGGGTTTTCTATACGGCGTTCGGCCACCATCCTGCGATTTTCGAGGACCCTCAACTGCTGGCGTTCTATCTGGCGGGAACCCAGTTCGCACTCGGCGATCTTCCCGCGCCGACGCTGCCGAGCGGCAAGCTGACGCCCGCACTGCGGGCGCAGGAAAAGCTCGGCTGGCGCTTGGGGATTGAGGCGTATACGTTCCACAAATATACGTTCTTTGAGTCGATCGACAAGACGGCGGAGCTCGGGCTCGCCTACATCGGCGCACTGAGCTTCCAGAAGGTCAGCGACAAAATTCCCAAGAACTTCACGCCCGATCTCACCGATGACGAGCTGCGCGAGATCCGGCTCAAGCTGGATGCGGCCGGGTTGCGGCTGTTGACCTATTACATCCAAACAATTCCCGGCGATGAGGCGGGGTGCCGAAAGATCTTTGAGTTCGGACGGAAGCTCGGTATCGAGACGTTCATGGCCGAGCCCGCCCTGGAAGCGTTGCCGCTGATCGACCGCTTCTGCCAGGAGTACGACATCCGCGTGGCGCTCCACAACCATGACCAGAAGGCCTCGCCGGTGTATTGGCATCCGGACGGCATCCTCAAGGCGTGCGAGGGACGCAGTGCGTACATCGGCGCCTGCGCGGACGTGGGCTATTGGCTGCGGGGCGGCATCGATCCCGTGGCGGCGGTTGAAAAGCTGGGAAAACGGTTGACGACCTTGCAGTTGCACGACCTCAACGAGGCGGGGCCGCAGGGCACCGACGTGCCGTGGGGCACCGGCAAGGGACGCACGGAAGAGCTGTTGCGCAAGATCCGCCAGGTGGGAAATACGCCGGTGATGTTCGGGCTCGAGTACTCGAAAAACTGGCTGACTTCGATGCCGGAAATCAAACAATGCGCGGAATTTTTTAACGCGCTGAGTCTGAAAGTGTGAATAAGGGGGGACAAACATGAGAACAACGAAAACGGGGAATGGAATGACGCGGCGGGGATTTATCGGGGCAACGGCGTCGGCGTTGGCGATGCCCACGATCATCCCGTCGTCGGCGCTCGGGGTCGACGGTGCGGTGGCGCCGAGCAACCGGCTCACCATGGGCCTGATCGGGAGAGGATGCATGGGACGGGGCCATTTGTCCAGGCTTGTCGGTGACCGGGATGTGATGGTCCTTGCCGTCTGCGATGTGGACAAGTCGCGCCGCGACGAAGGCAAGGAAGTCGTCGACGCCAACTATGCGGTTTCACAGCCCAAAGGCACCTACAGCGGTTGCGCGGCCTACAACGATTTTCGGGAACTGCTGGCGCGCAAGGACATCGACGGCGTCGTCATCGCCACGCCGGACCATTGGCACACGCCGGTTTCCATCTATGCGGCCCAAGCGGGCAAGGACGTGTACTGCGAGAAGCCCGTTTCGATGACGATCCGGCAGGGGCGGGCGCTGGTGGAAGCCGTACGCGCGAATAAGCGCGTCTTCCAGAACGGTTCCCAGTACCGCTCGATGCAGACGATGCACGAGGCGATTGACTTTGTCCGGGCTGGGGGACTAGGCAAAATCAAGTCGGTCTTCACGCTCTGGGGAAACGTGAATGTTCCGACCGTCGGCAATTCGCGCATCACGCAGAACCCGACGCTGCCCGAAGAGCCGGTGCCCGAGGGCTTGGATTGGAGTCTGTGGGTCGGACCTGCGCCGTTCCGTCCCTATAACAAAGCCTATCACCGGAATCCGATTCCGGGCGTTGTGCCGTGGACATTTTGCCGCGACTTCGGCAACGGCGTTTCGACGAACTACCATTCGCATTCGGCCGACGTGATCCAATACGCCCTCGGCGTGGAGGAGAGCGGTCCGGTCGAGATCTTGCATCCCTCCGGCAAGCAGTATCCGACGCTGACATGCCGGTACGCGAACGGCACGCTGCTCCACCACATCGATGGCTGGAATCAGGTGAAGGCGCTCTATCACGCGGTGCCTGAGGACGCGAAGCTGGATGGCATGTTCGGCGGGCTCTTTGTCGGCGAGCGCGGCTGGCTGAACATCGAGCACGGCCATCCGATCGCAGGCGGTCCCGACACCCTCTTCCAAGAGATGAAGCTCAAAACGCGAGAGGTGAGCGGCGCGAACAACCATCACGCGAACTGGTTCGAGTGCATGAAAACGCGGAAACAGCCGAGCTCGCATGAGGAGATCGGCCACCGCGCTGCCTCTCTCGGCCACCTCGTGGACGCCTCCTTCAGGCTGGGCCGCTCTCTGAAATGGGATCCCGTGAAAGAGGTGTTCGGGGGCGACGAGCAAGCGAATGCGTTGCTCGACCGCCCGATGCGGGAGCCGTGGCACCTGTAAGAAATCACGCCGAATTTTCAACGCTAAACGTTCAAGTGATTCACTTAAGCGGTGAACGTTGGACGTTGTGCGTTGAGCGTCCAATGCTTGAGTCCTTTAAAAACAGGACATTGCGGCCCTGACAGGATACAGCCGAGGTGGATTTCGCACGACGCAATGGCGGCGAGGCGCTCACCAATAGCCGAGCTTCCTTCCGCGCTCGAAGAGTACGCGCGCAAGGAAGTCGTAGCCGTGCTCGTTCATGTGCACGTCGGGACGGTTGCGGTAAAGGAGCGATGGCGGCACGCGTCCCGCGGCGATTTCGCTGCGGTCGAGCGCCGTCGGCGAGATTCCTTGGTCGGCAAGTCCGTGCGCGATCGCCTCGGCTCTGAAATCGATGGCGTGTTCGCCGAAGGCCCTCCTGAAGGTCTCCGCGTCGGCAGCGCTGAATGCGCCCCAGTACGGCACCACCACGAAGTAGGGCTTGTCAGCACCACGGCGGGCGATCATCGCCCGGTAATGCGCGATCAGCACGTTCACATCCCGACGCCATCCTCCGTTCGCCCCCATGAAGATAATTTCGCAGGCGGCCTCCGGCGCAACAGCGGCGGAGGCGAATACGGCCGGCGTGCCCGCCGCGATCTCGACTGGCTTCGACACATCCCCCCGCTCCAACCACAGTTTGTAGCCGATCGGGTTCGTCGCGGTGTTCCAGCGGTACTCGCTCATTGAAAGCCGGTACTTGTCGCCTCCGATCGTCACGTCGTTCACCGGAATCTTTCGCCCCAGCGCCGCGGTCAGCTTGATCTTCTCGCCCCGTTCGGTACGAAAGCCGTTGTCGGTGCCGTCGCCGATGCGCACCTTGCTCTCGCCGGCCGCGAACGCGATCTTCGCCGCCGTACGGATCGGATAGGCGCCCTGTCGCACGGGGATCGTAACCGCATCCTCACCGCCGTCGCCAGAATTGAGCACGCGGAAAGTGTCTCCGAGCCGTGCCTGCAGCCGGTCGGGATAGGACTTCCCGGCGGGCATCGCCATACCCTCCGTCACGCTGTCACCCCAGCAGGCGACGATCTTCGGCTCCGCCCCGCAAACCGCCGCGGACATTCCAGCCGCGAGAGCGACTCCAACGATCTTCTTCATTCCGGAACTCCTCTCCCTCCAGCAATGAATCAAGGAACCTCGCGTATCCTAAGCCGTCTTGGCTTGTATTCGCTTGTGAATAGCGTGGGGTATAGCAGTTTTCGATTGGGTTGGTCAAGGGGCGAACTGCGGTTCGTAGGAGACGCGGCTACGCCCTCCCAGACAAGTTGCTTAACCGTGCTGTGTGCGCGCGCGTGTTCGTAATGCGCGGCCGTTGTCAGCTAAAAACGGTGTGGGGGCGTCGTTCGACTTTGGGTTGCCCTGAGAAAGGCGGTCGGGGGACGGAATAGCCGCGGGCCGCACACTGACGGGTGGAATGCGTATGCAGGTTTTTTCATTTAACGCCGATTCCGTATTGAGCCCGAAGCGGGTTATGTTCTACAACTAATACACGATAACGTATGTGGAACTCATTTGAGCGACACGCGGATAAAAAGGGGGGACAATCATGAATCGATTCGGGAGCGTAGCGGTTGTTGCGGCGGGCCTGCTGGCATTCTTTGGGACAGATGTTCCGGCTGCACAGGCAGAGACGGTCCGCAAGCCGGTGATTATCAGCACGGACATCGGGGATGACATCGACGACACGTGGGCGGTATCACTGGCGCTGAAGTGTCCGGAACTGGACATCAAGTTGATTCTCGGCGACTACGGCAATGCCGAGGCGCGGGCGCGGCTGATCGCCAAGATCCTGGAGGCGGACAAGCGGACCGATATTCCCGTGGGCGTGGGCGTGCATGCGGGCGCGAAGGTCGGTCTCCACCACCAGTCCAAGTGGATCGAGGGTTATGAGCTTAAAAACTATCCCGGCAAGGTTTATCCGGACGGTGTGCAGGCGCTGATCGATATCGTGATGGCGTCCAAGGAGCCGGTGACGCTCATCTGCGTCGGGCCTTGTCCTAATATTGCCGAGGCACTGAAGCGCGAGCCGCGCATCGCGCAGAAGGCCAAGTTCGTCGGCATGCACGGCAGCGTGCGGCTCGGCTACGGGCGGAACCCCAAGCCCAGCGCCGAATGGAATGTCAAGGCCGATCCCGCGTCCTGCCGCGCCGCGCTGTCCGCACCGTGGGATATCACGATCACGCCACTCGACACGTGCGGCCTGATCCAGTTCAAAGGCGAAAACTATGCGCGTATCCGCGCCTGCAATGATCCGATTGTGAAGACGCTGCTGAAAAACTATCGCGTCTGGCGGGCGTATAGCGCGAAGGACCATCAGGAGACCGACACCGAGACCGCCAGCACCACGCTCTTTGACTGCGTGGCCGTGTATCTCGCCTGCACCCAAGAGCTCTGTGTGATGGAAAAGCTCGGCATCCGCGTGACCGACGAAGGGTTTACGGTCGAAGATCTGGCGGCTCGGCAGATGAATGTCGCGCTCGCGTGGAAAGACCTGCCCGCCTTTGAGGCGTGGCTGGTGGACCGGCTGTGTCAATAGAGAAAGAACTCTCAATGTTGAACATCCAACGCTCAAGTATATGGGTTCTGTGTTGAGCGTTGGACGTTGAGTATTCACACCTCTTTAAGGAATAAGCAATGCTCACCTCGCGACGAGCGTTTTTGAAAACGGGTATGGTGGCCGCAGGCGCGGCCGCTACGGTGGTTCCAGCATCTGCCGCACAGCCGCAAGCGGCTGCCGCCGGTGCGCCGCTGCTCCATGTGACGGATTTATTCCACCCGCACGGCGATCCCGACGACCACTTCGACCTGGCGGTGACGTACGCGCTGGTTCAACGGGGGTGCTTCGACCTGCGGGGCGTGGTCATCGACTACCCCCCCGACTTCCGGGCGGGCGATCCGGCGGTCGTGGCGGTGACGCAGATGAATCGGCTGTCGGGCTTGTCGGCGCCGGTTTCAATTGGGACATCGCATCGGCTGAAGAACAGGGCAGACGCGCTGGTCGACGCTTCGGCGCAGGAGACGGCGGCGGTGAGGTTTATCCTGGCGCAGTTGCGTGCGGCGGATCGCCCGCTCGCGCTGATGTGCGTGGGGTCGGCTGCGGACATCATTGTGGCCGCGTTGCGCGAGCCCGCGCTGTTCAAGGCCAAGTGTGCCGGGGTCTATCTCAACAGCGGCGCGGCGCACGATAATCCTGCGAATCCGGCGCAGCTCGAGTTCAACGTGCGGCTTGATCCTGCGGCCTACGCGGCGATGTTCGACCTGCCATGTCCGCTCTATTGGTTCCCGTGCTGGCATACGACCGAACGGCGCGAGAGTGGCGCGGACGGCAGTTTCTACTGGCTGCCGCACGCCGAGGCTCTCGGCGATATCTCGTCTGGGCTCGCGAACTATTTCGCGTATATGTTCGACAAATCGGCGAACCCCAAGTGGTTGCGCGCGATGACGGCGATGCCGCCTGGCGCGACATGGGACAAGATTTTGAACGACAAGCGCGGCATGTGGTCCACGGCCAGCCAGTTTGCGGCGGCGGGGTTCAGCGTGACGAAAGAGGGCGAGATTGTGCTTGCCAAGGACGCTGGCCGCGCGGCGGTGTTCGCGGCGCTGCCGGTCGAAGTCTCCTGCGCGGACGACGGCCGCACGACGTGGCGGCGTGTCGAGGCTCCGACCGGGCGCTGGATGCTGTCGGTCACGGATGTGGCGCGGTACCCGGCCGCGATGACGCGGGCGGTTGGGACGTTGTTTAAGGCGTTTCGGTAGCCCGCAACACCGCTGTAATTACGCGGTCGATGTTCCGATGAATGCGATTTCTCGGCGTCGCAGAATTGGACTTGAGTCAAAAGGTGCCATCCGTCACAATCATGACGAATAATGTGAGGCGAATCTTTTTTTGGGGGGCAAATGACACGGACAATCGTAACGGGTCTTGCGGCGATGGGGGTGTGTTCAAGCGTTTGGGCCGCGCCTGATCTGGAAACACTCGAAAAGCTGCGGCACATTCACGCGCCTCAAGTGGTCGCCATTCCGCCTGAGAATGCGAGCCGCGGTTTGATGATGATGCCCGACGGTGAAATTCGTCACTATGGTTTCCGTGGCGGCTTCAGGGGCGGGGTCCACGATGTTCGCGCCGTCTACATCTCCAGCCGCGATTGCGGGCTCAGCTGGAATGAGGTTTCAGTCAAAGGCGCGACGGCCGGTGCCATGACTCGCAGCCCGTGGTCGGACGATTTTCTGACGGTGCTTTGCAAAACCGGGCATGTTGGTGATGACGAGTGGCAGAGCGCGCTCGGATCGTGCGAAGGCAAAGGCTTTTTCGCCCTGCGCGCCAAGGGTCCTGATGGGCCTTTCACTGCCGCGCTGATCAGCCCCCACACGGGGTTTATGGCGCGCCAGCCCTTGCCGCTGCGGCAGCGCCACCGCTGGGTTCAGCCCTTCCAGCGCCGCGCGGACAACCCGATCCAGCCCGGCGTGATGTTGTCTGACGACGACGGCGCTTCCTGGCGCGAGATTCTGTTGCCCAGTCCGCCGCCGCATAAGATCGAATGGCCGCACAAGGGTTTCCGCTGGCAGAACTATGGCTGCGAGCCATCGGTGGTCGAGCTCTCCAGCGGCCGGCTCTGGATGCTGATCCGCACTTCGCGGGACAGCCACTACGAATCGTTTTCCGATGACGCGGGCGAAACGTGGACGGCGCCCGCGCCGTCGCGCTTCTATGCCACGATCACCATGCCGCTGCTGTTCCACATGAAGGACGGCCGGATCTTGGCCGTGTGGAATAATACCACCCCGCTGCCTGAGCTTGACCACATTGCCCAGCCGGGCCTGAACAAATCCGAGATCGAGGGCTCTTCTGAGGATTTCTTTACCAACCGCGATGCGCTCCATGCCGCAGTTTCGGCGGATGACGGAAAAACATGGCGCGGCTTCCGCGAACTGTATTTGAACGAGCGCCGCAACGACGCCGATTTTCGCAGCAGCAGCGGCAATGCCGCTTCGCTGGACAAGAGCATTCACCAGTCCCAGGCGCTTGAACTTCCTGAAGGGAAGATCCTGCTCGCGTTCGGCCAGCACACGCTCTGCCGCAAGCTGATCGTTTTCGATCCCGACTGGCTTCTTGAGACGAAGCGGGAAGACGCCTTTGCCGCAGGCCTTGCCGGATGGTCGGTGCAGCAGTATCTGAAGAGCGTGCCCGGCAACTTCCGCGGCGTGAGCGGACACTGCGCGTACAACCGCCGGCCCGGCGCGACGCTAGTGCCGCATCCGGACGGCAAGCCTCGCGAGGTTCTGCAGGTGGCGTGTCACCCCGACCCTCGCTTGGTGAGCGAGCCTGAAGGCGCGGTCTGGAATTTTCCGGCGTGGCCAGTCGGCGTCCTCAATCTGCGCCTCCGTCAACCGACGGGCGCTCAGGGCACGCAGATCTGCCTCGTCGACCGCTGGTTCAATCCGACCGATCCGGTCGTGGCGCGCTACGCGCAGCACGTGCTGAGGCTCGATGCGGGGGGTGCGGTCAACGGCGTGCCGTGTCTCAAGCCCGACACCTGGGCCGATTTGGAGGTCCGCTGGGATGAGCAGGGCGCGCGGTTCCGCGTGGGCGAGGGCGCCTGGTGCGACCTTCCGCGCGTCTTCCCGACGCGCAACGGCGTCAGCTATCTGCACCTCCAGAGCGCGGCGACGGGGGCCGATACGGCCGGCGTGCTGATCGAGTCGGTGGCGGCGGAGGCCATAAACGCCGAACGCTGAACACCGAACTTCCAACAGGGAACGGAATACCACATGACAACGACACGGCGGGGTTTTCTTAAAGGCGCGGCAGGGTCGACGGCGCTTTTCTCAATTGTGCCGCGCTACGTGCTGGGCGGAGCGGGCTTTGTGCCCCCCAGCGAAAAGGTGAATGTTGCGGTCATCGGCGTGGGCGGCATGGGCATGAGGAACGTGCAGAGCCTGCTGAACGAGCCCGAGGCGCGGATCGCAGCCATCTGCGACGTGGCAGAAGAGACCGATCTCAGCACCTACTGGTACAAGTGCCATGCCGGGCGACGTCCGGTGAAGGTGCTCATCGAGGAGGCGTACGCCAAGACGACGCCGAACTACCGCTGCGCTGACTATGAGGACTTTCGCGTCCTGTTCGAAAAAGAGAAGGGCATCGACGCGGTCTTGTGCGCGACGCCGGACCATTCGCACGCGTACATCACGATCACCGCGATGCGGCTCGGCAAGCACGTCTACTGCGAGAAGCCCCTCGCGCACAACGTCTGGGAGACGCGCCGCGTAGCGCAGGTAGCGAAAGAAACGGGCGCGGCGACACAGATGGGCAACCACGGGCACTCGAGTTCCGGCATGCGCACGACATGCGAATGGATTTGGGACGGCGCGATCGGCCCTGTGCGCGAAGTCCACGCCTGGAGCCCGTCGCGGCACTGGCGGAAAGAGCCGGGGCGGCCGCTGGAAACGCCGTCGGTGCCAGCGAGTTTCAACTGGGATCTGTGGCTCGGGCCGCGCGAGTTCCGTCCGTATCATCCGGCCTATGCGCCGTACATCTGGCGCGATTGGTGGGCGTTCGGAACCGGGTCGCTCGGAAACTTGGCATGCCATAATATCGATGCGGCCGTGTGGGCGCTGAAGTTGGAGCATCCGCTCAGCGTGGAAGCGTCCACGACCGGCGGCTGCGACAGCGAGGTGTCGGCCTACGGCGGCATCTACACGTATCGCTTCGGCGCGCGCGGCGAGATGCCGCCTGTGAAGATGACGTGGTACGATGGCGGCCTGCGTCCGGCTGTTCCCGAAGGGATCGACTCGGACGATCCGCGTCAGCGCTTGGGCGATAACGCGGAGGGTCTGCTGCTGGTCGGCGACAAGGGCTGGATCACGTGCCCCGCCTACGGCGGTGCTCCGCGGCTATTGCCGCTCGCGCTGCACAAGGAGTATCAGCGCCCTGCGCCGACGCTGCCGAGGGTCAAGGGTCACCACGCCGACTGGTTGTCCGCCTGCAAGGGCGGCCCGGCAGCCAGTGCGAATTTCGAATACAGCGCGCGTCTGACCGAAGTGGCGCTGCTGGGCAATGTCGCCTTGCGCGTCGGCAAAAAGATTCTGTGGGATCCGTCCGCCATGCGGGCCGTCAATGCGCCCGAGGCCGATGCCTTCATCAAAGAAGAGTGCCGCAAGGGGTGGGAGCTTGGCTGAGCGCTGTAATGACTATGCAGGTTTATTTGCCGCCTGATGCTTCGTCCTTGAGGAGTTCCGTTGTTTATTCTACAACGGAATCATCTGAGTTGTTTGTGCGCACGCAAAGGAGGGGCGATGAATAGCAGTTGGTGGCTGGCGGGGGTGTTGGCCGTTGCCATGGTGCAGGCCGAGCCGATCAGACTTGTTTTCGATACCGATATGGGCAACGACACGGACGACGTGATGGCGCTGTGCATGATCCACGCGCTGCAGTCGCGCGGCGCGGTCGAGCTGCTCGCGGTCACGGTCACGAAGGACCATCCGCAGGCCGCGGCTTTCGTGGATGCGGTGAACACCTTCTACGGGCGGCCGGACATCCCCATCGGCGTTGTGAAGGGCGGCGCGACGCCGGAACCGGGAAAGTTCAATCTGCTGGCCGACGCTAAGAACGAGGACGGCAGCCTGCGCTATCCGCATGATCTGGCGCGCGGGGCGGATGCTCCCGAGGCGACCGGTCTGATCCGCAAGCTCTTGGCCGCGCAACCGGACGGCAGCGTGACGCTGGTGCAGGTGGGCTTCTTCACCAACTTCCAGCGCTTGCTCGCGTCGCGGCCGGACGTCGTGTCGCCGCTCAGCGGGCGGGATCTGATCGCCAAGAAGGTGAAGCTGCTTTCGATCATGGCGGGGGCCTTCCAGACGGTGGACTGGAACACGCGGCATCTCGAATACAACGTGGTCAAAGATATTCCCGCAGCTCAAACGCTGGCGAAGGACTGGCCGACGCCGATCTTGTGGAGCGGCTACGAGATCGGCGTGGCGGCTGCGTTTCCGCATGCCGTGATCGAGCATGACCTCGACTATGTGAAGCACCATCCGCTCAAAGAGGCGTACTACCTGTACAACCCTCCGCCGCACGACCGTCCCACGTGGGACCCGACCGCGCTGCTGGCCGCCGTGCTTCCGGACCGCGGCTACTTCACGCTGTCGCCGGCGGGCACGGTCACGGTCGAGGACAACGGCGCCACGTGGTTCCGCCCGTCGCGGGACGGCAAGGGTCGAGACCGCTTCCTGACCATGAGCCCAGAACAGGCCGCACGCGTGCGCGAGGCGATCGTGCAGCTGAGCGTGGAGCCGCCGAAGAGATAGGCTGTAGACTGTAGGCTATAGGCTGTAGGCTGGAGAAAAGGCGGGAGGATCCGATGAGAGAACATTCGAAACTGAAAGCGTTTGAGATAGCGGACGAGATTGCGCTTATGGTTTATAAGCTGACACAGTCTTTTCCGAAAGAGGAGATGTTTGGTCTGACCTC
>DAOPZC010000082.1:0-16557 GCA_035353175.1 Kiritimatiellia bacterium
GAGGACCCCCTGACAGCAGGTATGCGCCGGTCACCCCCGAATTGAAGGTCAGCCCCCCGATCGAAATCCCCGCCGATGCCACGGTCACCGTTCCGGCCGTGCCTCCCGCCCCGAAGGCCGCCGTGTCGCCGCTGCCGTTGTCCCATGTCGTATGCGCGTCCCCCGCGCCGACCCAGTTCGCGGTCGATGTGTTCCATGCGCCGGAGCCGTCGGTTGCCGCGCCCGTCGCATTCGTGCTCCACGTGTAGGTTTCCGCCGACGCGACTCCGGCCAGCAGGGCCACAACAACGCCCGCCCGAAGAGCCGGCTGTCTTCCGAAACGGCAAGACCGTCCATTCTCCATCCGTTTCCAAGCGTCCATGTTTCCACTCCCTCTGTTCATTAACCGTCCAGGATTAAAAGGCATGATCGCGCAAACGCACGTTTCCATTAGCGAAAACCGCATTTTCACATGTGAATGTCATTTCCATTTATAAAAATCTTGTCACATTCCAAACACCGGACGCAAGCATAAAACGCCCACGTTCCCATTTCCTTTTCCCCTGATCCCCGCCTGATACATCAGGAGAAAAAAGTGACCCTTTTGCTCTGTCCCCCGCTTCCCTGTTTATGTTATAAAAACCCCATGCCTGATTCTGCCACACCGCTGCTCGACATCCGCGGACTGAAAACCTGGTACCCGATCAAAAAGGGCGTCTTCGCCCGAACCGCCGGTTATGTGCGCGCTGTCGACGGCGTGGATCTGACCTTGAAAAGCGGCGAGACGCTCGGGATCGTCGGCGAGTCCGGCTGCGGAAAATCAACCCTCGCCCGCACGGTCCTGCGGCTCGAAAAGCCCCGTGAAGGTTCCGTCTTTCTGAACGGGCAGGACGTGTTTTCATTGCGGGGCCGCGCACTGTCCGCTTTCCGGCGCGCGGTCCAAGTGGTTTTCCAAGACCCGCACGCCTCGCTCAACCCGCGACACACGGTACTCGACCTGCTCACGGAAGCCATGCTCGTTCAGGGGCTCGTCACGCGCGAGGGGCGCCGCGAAGCCGCCGTTCGGCTGCTCGGCGACGTGGGACTGCCCGGCGACATCCTCGACCGCTACCCCCACGCCTTTTCGGGCGGACAGCGCCAGCGCATTTGCATTGCCCGCGCCCTCGCCCTCGCACCCAAGCTGCTCATCTGCGACGAGGCGGTCAGCGCCCTCGACCTCTCCGTGAGGGCGCAGGTGCTGAACCTGCTTCAGGAGCTGAAAGACAAACACAGGCTCTCTTACCTGTTTATCACCCACGACATCGGCGTCGTGCAGCACATCGCCGACCGCATTGCGGTGATGTACCTCGGCAAGATCGTCGAGACGGGCCCCGCGGAGATTGTGCTCAACACGCCCGCCCATCCCTACACACAGCTTCTGCTGCGCGCTGTGCCGAAGATCGGCGTCCCCTTGCCCGAAGACGTCACGGTTCCCGCCGATGCCGCACGTTCTGGCGGCCGATGCGGATGCGCCTTTGCGCCGCGCTGTCCTCTGGCCGACGACGCGTGCCGCGCCGCCGCGCCGGCCTTAACGCCGCTGACCGCTGCGGCCGGCCACATGTGCGCCTGTTTCAAGGCCTGACGCGGCGCTTATTTCACGTTCTGCGGCACCGTGAACGCATATTTTCCGGAGCCGACCTCGCAGACCACGCCGTCTGGCCCGTTTCGCACTACCCGCACGCCTTCCGCCTGGCCCAGGTCCCGCCCGCTTTCGCGAACGGCGGCAGGATCCGCGCCGGGCAGAACGATGTTCGCGGTCGAGCCCACAGGAACCAAAGCCTCCAGTGCGAACGCGCCAGCCTTCTTTTCCCAAGAAACCGACACCTCGCCATAGGGCGTACGCGTGGCGTACGAGGCGCGTGCCGCGCCGGCCGCCGGCTGCGGCCAGATCACGATCCGGCGATACCCCGGTTCGCGCTCATCGCAACGCATGCCGGCCAGCCGGCGGTAGAACCACGCCAGCCCGCCACCGAACATCGGATGGTTGCGCGAAGCCCCGCCCTCCCAATATTCGCTTGTCGTCGTCCACCCCTGCTCGATCCACCAGCCGAAACTCGGGCACGTGCGTTTGTCCATCATGCTGTAGGCCACGTCGTTCAAGCCGTTATCACACAGCGCCTCGAACAGAAAACCCGTGCCGAAAATGCCGGTATCGAGATGGCCGCCATTCGCTTCGATGTCCGCTTTCAGCGCGTGTCGCACGCGCGCCTGGCGTTCCTGCGGCACGCCCATCACCAGCGCGAAGACGTTGCCGCCGACCGGCCCGTAAGTACCCTTCGCCGCGTCATAGAACTTCGCATGAAACGCCGCCGCCGTCTTGTCCGCCAACGCACGGTACGTCACGGCGTCGCCCTCACGGCCCAACGCCGTGGCGATCCTCGTCATGAAATCGCAGCACCGCCACAGGTAAAAGGTATGGACGAGATCCCTCGGAGGCTGCTTCTTGTCCGGCGCGCACCAGTCGCCGAGATTGAGCCAGAACGTGTCCTTGCCGTCCGGCAGTTTGCTGAACATGACACCGTCTGAGCCCACCTGCGTGAACATCCACATCAGGTAACGCTTCATCCCCGTGTAGTGCCGCTCCAGCATGCGTCTGTCGCCGTAGTGAACGTAGACCTGCCACGGGACCAGAATACAGGCCGCCCCCCACGCCACCCCGCCGCCGCCGCCCTCGAACGGCGCGGTGTCCGTCACATAGCCGGAGACCGGATGCTGCGTATCAAAGTAGTCCTGCACCCACTTGGTATAAAAGGCCGCGAGGTCGAACGTATGGATCGCGGTGATGCAGGAGGCTTGGCCGTCGCCGGTATATCCCAAACGCTCGCGGTGCGGACAGTCGCTGGACAGCGCCCCGTGCATGTTGTCCGTTTGACTGCGCCAGTAGATCCGCTGGATCTTTTCGAAAAGCGGATTCGAGCAGGCGAAGCGTCCGGTGGTTTCCACACCCGTATAGACCGCCTCGGCCTGAACCATTTCCGGCGTCAAATCACCCGGCCAGCCGATCAGCTCCACATCCTTGAAGACGAACCAGGTGAAGCGGGGCGCATACGTCTCGTCGCCGCCGCCCCGCAACGTGTAGCTATTCTTGCCGTTGTAGTCCTGCTTGTCCGTCGTATCCTGCGCGAGCCAGCGCACCTCGATCTTCTGGCCCGGCGTGCCCTTCACGCGGAACCGCAACCATCCCGAAATCTCCTCCGGGAATGTGAGCCGGTAACGGCCGTCGCCGAGCCGCGTGATCTGTTGCGGCTTAACGACCTCCATCACGCGGTCGGTCGGCGCGTGGTGAGCCTGCAGCACGCCGCCGGGCGCGCGGCGCAGCGCGACGGGCTGCCAGACGCGGTCATCAAAAGAAGCGGTTCCCCATCCGGGCTGCTCCAATCGCGCGTCATAATGCTCGCCCTCATAGATGCGGTTGAACACGACCGGCCCTTTCGCCGCCTTCCAGCGCTCATCCGACACGATGACCCGCTCCGTCCCGTCCGCAAACCGCACATGCAACTGCAGCAGGAAACGCGGCGCGCCGTACCCCAGTTCGCCCTCGCGCCGGTCGTGCCGATTATACCAGCCGTTGCCCAACATCGCCCCCACCGCGTTCGCGCCCGGCGTGAGCAAGGACGTCACATCGTAAGACAGATAAAGCACGCGGTGCCCGCTGAACGCGGGATCGATCGGATGGCCGACCTTGATGTTCTCGCGCCTTCCGTAGTCAGTCTGCGCAGGCGTGAGCACATCGTCGCCCGCTTTCCGGCCATTCACGTACAGCTCGAAATATCCCACCCCCGTCACATACGCCCGGGCCTGCACAATGCCCTGCGGAAGGTCGAAGGTTTTCCGCAACAGCGGCGCGGCGTCGGCATCCGCTTTGCCGTCTTCCTGCTGCCACGGGGCCCCGATCCATTTGGCCTGCCACGGTTCACCCAGCATGCCGGTCCCGAAGCGCGCGGGCGCGCTCCAGTCGGACACCTGGCCGGATTTGTCCCACACGCGCACACGCCACCAATAATCAGTGCGCGGCGTCAGCGGCGCCCCTCCGTAGACGATCTGCGTGGATTCACGCGAGGACACCCTCCCGCTGTCCCAGACCGCAGTCCGCGAACCGAATGCCGCCGGCGAAACCGCCGTCTGCACCTGCCACGCGGTCTGCCGCTGGCCACGCTCGCCTTTGTCCGCCCCGTTGATCCACTCGAACCGCGGACGGGACTCGTCGATGGCCGGCGGGTTCTCGCGATACTCACAGCGCAGCCTCGTGGGCAACAGACCTGCCCACAGCGACAGACCAGACAGCACAACACAAGCAACAACCAATGATCTGTTCATTGAAAAGCCTCCTCCGCAAACAAAAAGACCCGGCTCGCCTCGGCGCTCACCGAGAAAAGCCGGGCACAACGCCGAGTCATGAGCCCGTCCACGTCACACCCTCGCCACCGCGATCTTGACGTCGTGGTCATTCAGGACGCAGAGGCCGTCGCAGACGAGTCCGAACGTCAGGTGCTCACAGAGCGTCTCGGCCTTCACATAGTCGGCGAACATCTCAACGGCTGCCCGGAACTCCGCATCGCAATCGACCGTCACGGCGATGCGCTGCGTCACCTCGAAGTCGGCGTCCTTGCGCAGGTTCTGCACGCGGCTGACGAATTCGCGGGCCAGGCCCTCCTGCACCAGTTCGGGTGTCAGCGCCGTCTCGAGGCCGACGATCACGTCGCCTTCTGAGGCGACCACCATGCCGGCCTTGGGCGTGCGTTGGGCCACCACATCCTCGGCGCTCAAAGCGACGGTCTCGCCGGCGATCTCCAGCGTGACCTCGCGGTTCGCCGCCAGCGCCGCAGCCTGGGCGGAAGAAAGGCCCGCGATCGCAGTGGCCACCGCCTTCATCCGCGGACCGAATTTGGGACCAAGCTTGCGGAAATCGGCCTTCACAGAAACCTCCGCCAGCGCGGTCTCATCAGCGCCGTAGGCCACGGACTTGATGTTGAGTTCGTCGGTGACCAGCTCTTCAAAGCCTTCCAGCATGGCACGGACCTCGGGGTTGGCAGATACCACATGGATCACCGAGAGCGGCTGACGCACTTTGAGGTCATTCTCCGTGCGCAGCTGTCGGCCGAGACGCACCACCGTCTGCACCCGCGCCATGCGGCGCTCGAGCGCCTCGTCGCGGGCCGCGGCATCCGCCTCGGGAAAATCGCACAGGTGCACCGACTCGGGCATGGACGCGCCCTTGAGATTTCGGTAGATGGCCTCGCTGATGAACGGGGTGAACGGCGCCGCGACTTTACAGAGCTGCACCAGCACATACCGCAGCGTACGGTAGGCCTGCATCTTGTCGTCGTCGTTCTGCGATTTCCAGAAACGCCGGCGGCTGCGGCGGATGTACCAGTTGGTCAGGTCTTCGACGAAATTAACGAACGGGCGCACCGAGCGCTGAAGATCGTAAACGTCCATCGCCTCGGCCACGTCGTGTACGAGCGTCTCCAGCGAGCTGACGATCCAGCGGTCGAGCACGTTCGGGCTAGACGGCTTGACCAGTTCGGCGTCATGGAATCCGTCCACGTTGGCGTAGGTCACGAAGAAACTGTAGGCGTTCCACCACGGAATCAGCAGATCGCGCAGAATCTGCTTCACGCCGTTTTCGGAGAAGCGCAGGTTCTCGGCGCGCACCACCGGCGAGTAGATCATGTAGAGGCGCAGCGCATCCGCGCCGTACGCGTCGAGGACGTGCGTGGGATCGGGATAGTTCTTCAGGCGCTTGGACATTTTCTTGCCGTCTTCGGCCAGAACGAGCCCGTTCACCACCACGTTTTTATACGGCGACTTGTCGAAAAGGCAGGTGCCGAGCACCATCAGCGTGTAGAACCAGCCGCGCGTCTGATCGAGCCCTTCGGCGATGAAGTCGGCCGGGAAGAATCTTGAGACATCGTCCACACCAACGCCTAACGCCTCACTCCTCACGTTTCCTTCCCCGAAGGGATAGTGCTGCTGCGCGTAAGGCATCGCGCCGGACTCGAACCAGCAGTCGAGCACCTCCGGCGTGCGGCGGTAGGTTTTGCCGTCCCGATGGATGACCACCTTGTCGACGAAGTGCTTATGCAGGTCGGTGACTTTAACTCCGGAGAGCGCCTCCAGTTCGGCCACGGAACCGACGCAGATCGTGTCTTCGGCATCGCGCTCGTTGACCCACACAGGGATGCAGGAGCCCCAGAAGCGGTTGCGGCTGATGTTCCAGTCGCGCGCCTCCTTGAGCCAATTGCCGAAGCGCTTGTCGCCCACGTAGTCGGGCATCCAGTGCACGCTGTCGTTGTTGCGCGTCAGGCGGTCATGCAGGTCTTCGACGCGCACGTACCACGCCTCGATGGCGCGGTAGACGAGCGGCGTATCCGTGCGGTCGCAGAAGGGATAGCTGTGCACGATCGTGGTCTGATGGACCAGCTTGCCCTCGTGCTTCAGCCGTTTGATCAGATCCTTGTCGCAGTCTTTGCAGAAGCGTCCCTTGTACTCGGGTAGCGTCTCGGTGAAATTGCAGGAGGCGTCGAGCGGGTCGACGATGACGTTCAGCCCTGCCTCTTTGCAGACGCGGAAATCGTCTTCGCCATAGGCCGGTGCGATATGCACCAAGCCGGTGCCGTCGCCCGTGCTCACAAACGCGTCATTCAAAACGCGGAACGCGCCCGCCGTCGCATACTCGGCGAAATATGGAAAAATCGGCTCGTAGGTCCACCCCTTCAGATCCGCGCCCTTCATGCGGGCCAGCACCTGATACTCCTCCGGCTTCTTGTAGTACGCGGACACGCGCGCCTCGGCCATGACGAAGCACACGTTGTCCGTCACATCGCGCACGGCCACGTAATCGATTTCCGGCCCGGCGCAGATCGCCAGATTCTCGGGCAGCGTCCACGGCGTGGTGGTCCAGATCAGGAGGCTCGTCTCTCCCCACGCGGGATCGGCGCCCGTGAGCACCTTCGCCCGCACGGTGACCGCGGGGTCCTGCACGTCCTTGTAATTACTGCCCGCCTCGAAATTGCTGAGCGGCGTGCTGAGTTTCCAGCTGTACGGCATGATCCGGTACGACTTGTACACGCGGCCTTGGTCCCACAGCTGCTTGAAGACCCACCAGATGCTCTCCATGAAAGCGGGGTCCATGGTTTTGTAGTCGTTGTCGAAATCGACCCAGCGGCCCATGCGCGTGACGGTTTTGCGCCACTCGTCCACATACTTGAGCACCATCGCACGGCACTGCTCGTTGAACTTGTCCACGCCGAGCTGGCGAATCTCGTGCGTACCGTTCACCCCCAGCGCCTCCTGCGCCAAAGCCTCGATCGGCAAGCCGTGGCAGTCCCAGCCGAAGCGGCGCTCCACGTGATAGCCGCGCATCGTCTGGTACCGCGGCACGATATCCTTGATCGTTCCCGCCAAGAGGTGCCCGTAGTGCGGCAGGCCGGTCGCGAACGGAGGCCCGTCGTAAAACACGTAATCGCGTTTGTCCTTATTGCGCTCAACGCTTTTCTTGAACGTGCCGTGCGCCTCCCAGAACGCCAGGATCTCGCGCTCCATGTTGGGGAAATCGGACTTGTTGGATACGGGCTGAAACATGGTCTTACTCTCTCTTTCCTCCGGCCGTCTCGGCCGGCACAAAAACGTTCAAAAGCACGCCGGGGCGGATCCCGAAAAACGATGCGCGCTTGCCCAGGCCGAACCGCGCGTCCGCCGCGTCTCCCTGATCCGCCGCCGCCACCACGACTGCCGGGCGGACTGACGCGGGGATGTCTTCGACGCGCGTCCAATACCCGACCCGCCGGTATTTGCGCAGGTACCACGGCAGCGGCCACGTGTCAGGGGTGGGGACCGCGATGGCGATCATTGTATCAAATCCCTCTTCCTTTTGAGCGGCCTTCTCGATTTCGCCCACCAGATTCATCGCGTCAGTCCCCGTATGCGCATAGACGTAAGGGTTGCGAGGGTCGGCCGGCAGCCGGAAGCAGGCCCGCACCGCCCGTGACTGCTGGTGGAGCAGCACGGCGAGCAACAACGCGTAAAGGGCAATCCGACCGGCGGCGCCGCCCCACGCGGGCCGGGCGGCAAAACGGTGGAAAGCCTCGCCGAAGCCAAGGCCGGCCAGCAGCAGGAAGCCGTGGAGGAAACTCAATGCGCACCACGGCGTCTTGTAAGGAATGGCGCTGTAAAGGGCGGTCAGCGCCAACGTGTAGACCGCGACAAACCGCGTCCAACGCGTCTGCGTCGGCGGCGCGTCGCGGCGCGGCCAGAACGAGACGGCCACGGCGACGGCCGCGGGCAGAAGCAACGCCGCCTCGCTCCAGACCGGGCCTTTACCGTACTTGAACCAGAAAAGGATCTTGAGATAGAAGTTCCACGGGTGCTGATGTTCCGGCACGGCTGTCGCCCGCGCAAAATAGGCGGAAACCGTTGAAAAGAGCGCGTCGTAGACGCCCTTGGGGTAGGTGAAAAACGAGGAGTAAAAGAGGACGGCCACGACCGCCGCCGCGCCTGCGGCGATGAGGGCGTCGCGCGTGCGCCACGCGTTCCACAGCCGCCGGAATCCGCAGGCGGCCACGGCCGCCACCGCCGCCGCCGCGAAAGAGAGCACGAACGTCTCCTTCGTCGCCACGGCCAACCCCGCGAAAACACCGAACCCGGCGGCCCACCCTGCCGCCGTGCGCGGCAGATCCGCCCCCGAACGCGCGTTCACATACCGGACCGCGCACACCAGCATGCCGGTCAAGAAAGTGACAAACATCGACTCCTGGATAAAGAAACGGCTGTAGTACACCATCGGAGGGGAGAGCGCGGTCAGCAGCGCGGCGGCCAGCAGGCCAGTCCGTTCCCGGAAAAGGCCGCCCTCGCCCTTCGTCCCGAGGCACAACATCAAGAGCAACGTGAGGACGCTGAAGGTGACCGGCACCAGGCGGAAATTCCATTCCGTCGTGTCCGCGAACGACGTGGCCGTGGCGCGGCAGAAAGGCATCGCCGCGAAATAGAGGACGGGGCCGTGGTGATCGGACGGGTCGTAGTGATAGGTGCCGGTTTCCAGCAGAACTCCGGCACGCACCGCCTGATTGGCCTCATCCCCGTGCATCGGGCGCTGGTCAAGACGCGGCAGACGCAACGCCAAAGCCACAAACGCGACCCCCAGTGCGGACACCCACCAGCTCATGCGTGACGGACACGGGGAATTCATTTTCAGCGTCCCCGCGTCCCGAGGGGAGACAACCCGACCGGGCCCTGTTGCATCATTTGCTGCAGCATCGGCGCGGCGGCCTGCCGCAGGATGGCGTTCTCCTGAATGCGCTGCAGCGCCTGCATCTTGCCCAAATCGAGCGCCTTCCGGATGGCATACTGCATCTGCTGTTGCTGCTGCTTCATTGCGCTCAGCGTCGCCATGTCCAGCCACGCCTGCCAATCGTTCGGCCGCTGCTGCAAGTATTGGGACAGCGGGATGGCCATCTTGTCGGGCTGCCCGGCCTCACCGAAGACACGCACGATCTCGAGGAGCTTCTCCGGCGGCATATTCGCAGGCAGCCGAGCCATTACGCCGTCCATTGCCTTGGCCGCTTCGGCGGTCTTTTTGATGCTGCCCAGCAGCGATCCGATCTCGAAGAGCTTCTCGACGGGAAGGTTGGGCAGGCCCGCCAGCTGGTTGAGATAGATGGCGGCCGATTCGTTCTGGCCGAGTTCGCGATAGGCGAGCGCCAGCTCAAACGCATCCTCGGGCGCGAGCGTCTTGCTGGCCTGCGCCTTGGCGGTCAGCTCGCGAACTTTCGTTTCGGTGTCGCGCACCCGCCGGATGAACTTGACGAACTCAAAACCGCGCCCGTTGTTCGGATCGCGCCGGTTGTATTCGTCCAAGATATCGATCGCCTCGGCGTAGCGTGCCTGGCGCAGCAGCACCTCCTGGATGAGGCGGAAATTCGCTTCCGGGCTCACGGGATAGAGCGTGCGCGCCTCTTGGAACGCGCGTTCGCTCTCCGTCATCATGCCGCGCGCCGCATAAAGGCCGGCAATGGCGCTGCGCAGTTTGGAAAAAGATTTTTGGGCCGGCAGGTCGCGGCGGAACATGGCCGAGCGCAACAGGCGGCGCGTATACCAGTCCCAGAACGACATGTCGTTCTGGACCGTTGTCCGGTCGATCGCCGTCTGCTCGGAATTGATCTTCATGATCAATCCGTGCGGCGTCAGGTACGGGAACATCCAGTTGATGACATAGCTTTCTTCGATATAAAAGGCATGGCGCGCCTTGTTTTTCTGAAAGATCATGTCGCACAGAATACCGTTGATTTCCATCACGCCCAGCGCGCCGCTCACCTGCACGCGCCCGTTCTCAATCGTCAAATCGGCGTTCTTAGGACGCTTGCCCGCCTGCACCTCATCGACATAAATCTGGAACGCGCGCGCGCTGTCGTCCGGCGTCGGGATCCAAATCGGGTTCCCGTAGAGGTCCCGCATGGTGTTCATGTAGGTGTTGTCGGCGAGCGCGTTCTGCGTGATGAGGAAGACGTCCGGACGCACTCGCGCCGAGTAGATCATATAGGTCGGGACGAACCGCCCGGGGTCCGTGCCGCCGAAAAAGATCGCGTTCGGCTCCATCTCGGCAGGGAAGATCGGATTGGGCAGAGGTTCTTCGTCGGCCTCCAGCTCTTCCGTGATGGCGTCGGCGCCGCGCAGCTGGTAGTTGCCGAATTGCCAGCCGTAGTCGTGATCGTTCTGCTCCGCGCCGCTCATCGAGAAAACGAGATAGTCGTTGGTGTAGTTCTCATACACCGGGATCGCCGCGATCAGCAGCGCCGCACACACCATGCACAAGCGCAAAGAAGGCAACAGCGCATCAGACAGCCATCCCCGCTTGGCCAAGGCTTTCAACAGCCGATTGCCGACCGACAGGCCGAAGGCCAACCCGTAGCCGATCCAGATGGCAAAAAGGCCGTGC
This sequence comes from Kiritimatiellia bacterium, assembly GCA_035353175.1. GTDB lineage: Bacteria > Verrucomicrobiota > Kiritimatiellia > RFP12 > UBA1067 > DAOPZC01. Next base: position 10,952 of record DAOPZC010000082.1, read on the forward strand.
GAGCTGACGAACTTCACTTTCTGGATAAACGCGTCCTGCAGGTCGCCTTTGATGTTGGCCAGCACCACCAGCAGCACGCTCATCACCAGAAACCCCGCGGCGGTCGAAATGATCCACTGCTGCGTCACCATGTCCATGTCGGACCGGAACTCGGCCCGCTCTTCGGCGAACGTGCGAAAGAAGTACCACCCGGCGCCGACCGCCACCATGATCACCAACGCCAGCGCCATCGCGCCCAGCTTCACGCCCATTCCCGGATCGGAAGGGGCCGCCCCCGGCACCGGCGCGACCGACATCATATGGATGAGGCCCTTGGCCAGAAACAGGCCGACGACCGCAGCGACACCCGCCAGCGAAATGCCCGCGGTCAACCGCTCGGAGAGGTTGTTCGATTTCCACGTGCGAAGCGCGAATTCCTCGATCTGACGGAACACGATCGTCACCACGCCCACCAGCAGCAACAGAAAGATCAGACCGATGAAAAGCTTGTCCAGCCGCAACAAGGGTTCACCGCCCATGAACTCGGAAAGAACCACGACCACGCAGGTCAACAGGTAGAGCGCGCTCGCGACGTACACCGCGCGGAAGCGGTGCGGAGCTTTTTTCGGGGACGGCTCATCCGCCCCGCGGCGTTTCGGGAGCCGGAAACTCCACAGGGTAAACGGAATGAAGCCGAGCGTGGCGGCGATCAAGGTGAACTGCACGCGCATGTCGGTGAAGTAGGTGCCGAGCTGAAACAGAAACTTCGAGGTGAACACGTCGGACGGCGCGAGTTTCTCATATTGGCCGCGCGTGATGGCGTGTTTGAAGCCCTCCCACGTGCGCGGATAGCCCCAATTCATCGGCGGGTTGCGCAGGTCGGAAACGATCGGCATGTAGATGTAGAACGATACGCCCAACTCCGCGAAGAGCGTCGTCAGCGCCACCGTGCGCCCATTCGGCAACGCCAGCCAGGCCAGGCCGATGACCACAAAGTTCCAGAGCACAGGCCACCAGAACCACCAAGAGGTCGGATGCGTCAGGCCGTTCATGCCGCCCTTACGCAACAGGACAAAGACGGCCAGCTGCACCGCCGCCACCGGCAGCGCGAAAAAGATACCGCGGGGGATGGTTGCACCGAGCAGAAAAAGCACCGCCAGAGCCCCCACCAGCGCCACCGAAGGCAGCGACCAGTCGAACGGCGTTCCCATGTATCCCGGAGCGGTTGCACCCTTGATGGCCGAGAGACGGAAAAAAAGGATCAGCAACATCGCGCAGGCCGGAATCAACCACGTGAGCGCCGCCTTGTCATTCAACTTGTCTTTGTAGGCATAGGCGCCGCCGATGCACAGGGCCAGGATCAACACGATCAGCCCGGCCACGCTGGTATACACCGAGGGCGGCAGAAGCGGGGCGTCCGTCGCCGCGACCGCGACTTGCGCCGCCGCACCCATGGAAAAGAAGATCAGCAATGCGCCGAAGGACGCGAGGCCGGCCGCGATCAGCGCGCCCTGATCGCTGAATTTCGACAAGCCGGCGAAACGTGCCGGACGGCCCTTCCCGTTGCGGCTGGCGTTCAGAATCAAAGCCGCGATGATCGCGAGAAAGACGAAGACCGCGCCGGCCACCAGGAAGGTCATCGAAGGCACCGCGACGGTGGAGATCGGATCGAACTTCGGATAGGCCGGCCCCCCCATCCCCGGTTTGGCCGGCATCAGGGAGCCGATCTGCAAGACGTGCGCGGTCAGCAGCACCGGAATACCGACCAAAATGAAATCGCGGAACAGCGCGATGTCGCGCAGAAAAATCATCACCACCAGCGGCAGGGCCGCCAGCAGCAGCACCTGATAGTTCGTCAAGCCGAGGCCGAATACAAACGCCGTCAGCCACAGGATCTTATCGGAGGGACGCCGCATCCAGCGGTAGGTCAGCAGAAAAATCCACATCAGGAAAAAGGCGTTGAGCGTGTACACCTCGACGATGGTGGCCTGCGACCACATCACCGGGCTGAAGGCGAACACGAGACTGCCGCCCACGCCGCCGGCCCAGCACAAAACATTGCTCTGGCCTTCGTCGAAGTTCTCCTCGCCCTCATGCGCATCGCGCATCATGTCCGATGCCGAACGCGTGATCAGCATTGCGGTGAAACCGGCCGCCAGCGCTGCGAAAAAGCCCGACATCAGCGAAATGCTCCACGCCGGCGTGGGCTGCCCCTGATAGGTGACCCAGCTGAACAGGCGCGCGAACACGTAGGCGCACATGGTCCAAATCGGATATCCGGGCGGATGCGGCACCCCCAGATGGTCGCCGGCTACGGCCAGCTCACCGGAATCTTCCAGCGTCACCGACGGGCCCAACGTAAAGAAATAGACCAGAAAGGAAATGATCGTCGCGGTCCAGAACGCGGACCAGTCGATACGACGGAAGAAGGCACCCTGGCGGGAGTCGCCCGAAAACAGCTTATTCATCATACTTTTTTCCAAAAACAAACAATGACAGGGTTACTAATTTAACCTTGAATCGCTCCTCTCGCAAGGACAACTTTTCTAAACCGCGAAGCGCAAAATGGCATTTCTTCCGGCATGCCCTGTGTGCTACATTGTTTTCATGTTGAATCAGCGTGTTGAAGAGTGGGAGATGAAACTCGACGTTTTGCTTAAGCGGGTCGACCAGAGGTTGGAGGAATTGTATGGGGCACAGCTCGCCCGACACCCCGCCAGGCCTTCCCATGGGAGCACCTCGAACCCCCAGCACGATGGGCTGTTCCGCGTGACGGCGCGTTTCACGCCCGGGTTCGGATCAGAACTCGGCAAGGGTTACGAGCTGAGGTTCGACATGGTCACGCTGGAGACGCTTCCCGAAAAACAGGCCGGACTCATCCAAAAGAAAGCCGTCCAGCTCATCCAAGACGGGCTCGAAGAGGTCCTCCCCGGCAGGGGGCTCCGGGTGAAACGCGACGGGAACATCTGGAAGATCGTTGGCGACCTCTCCCTGTCGGTTAAGCGGAACTGAATTCGACGCGTTTCCCCTTTAACAACGGAGCACACATGGAAACCGCGTTTCTCGCATGGGCATCGGTGACACTTCCCGAGTCGATCGGCTACGGGACCGTCCTGCACATCTCGCTGTCCCTCATGGTCATACTCCACCTGCTCAACAAGCCGCGAGACGCGCGCACGTCCTTGCTCTGGATCTTCTTCACCTCTGTATTCCCCGTAGTCGGGCCGCTGGCCTATGTGCTGTTCGGCATCAACACGATTCCCAACAAAGGGTGGCAAAAACAGTATTCCGACAGCGCCTTCCAGAAACGGCAGCGGCTGAACATCCGCACGACCCACCCCCTCTCCACCATGCACACGCAACGGAACACCCTGCGCGTCATGCCCTCTGACAGCGCGCTGGCCCCCCTCAACCGGATCTTGGACAACCTTTCGGCCAACCACCCGCTCCTGGGAGGGAACGACATCCAGCTCCTGGAGCCGGCGGGCATGGCATTGGAGCAGATGTTTATCGCCATCCAGAGCGCCCGCCACCACATCCACCTCTCGACCTATATTTTCAACGACGACGTCATCGGGCACCGCCTCATGGCTCTGCTGGTGGAGCGGGCCAATGCCGGCGTGCAGGTGCGAGTCCTTTACGACGCCTTCGGCTCCGCCGGCGCGAATCTGCGCCTCTTCTTCTGGCGGCAGCGACACGTCCCTAACCTGCAGATCATCGGATTCTCGCAGGCCAACATGCTCAAGCGCAAGTTTCAGCTCAACCTCCGAAACCACCGCAAGATCCTCGTCGTCGACGGCTCCCTCGCCTTTACCGGCGGCGTCAATTTCCACGACGTCTACCTCTCCCGTGCAAACGCGCCGGGCACGATCGATTATCACTTCCGCATCCTCGGGCCCGCCGTCCTGGAACTCCAGTACACCTTCCTCCGCGACTGGTACTACATGACAGACGAACCCGCGGAAAAACTGCTCGCCAAGGATTTCTTCCCGGCCCCCGAACACATGGGCGACGTCGCCGTGCGCCTGCAGAACAGCGGCCCGACCCGCGCCGAAACGGGCGCGGCGCTCGACACCTTCTTCGCTGCGATCAACCTGGCACGCAAGCAAATCCTGATCGTTACGCCATACTTCGTGCCGCCCGAGCCGCTTATTCTGGCCTTGCGCCAAGCCGCCTACCGGGGCGTGGACGTCAAGGTGCTCGTGCCCGCCATCAACAACCACCCGACCCTCCAACTCGCCTCGCAAGCGCTCTACGCGTCCTTGCTGTTATCGGGCATCCGCATTTTCGAGCGCGAGCCGCCCTTCATCCATGCCAAAGCCGCGATCATCGACGACGCCGTCGCCATCATCGGCAGCGCCAACTTCGATCCGCGCAGCCTCTTCCTCAATTACGAAACCAACCTCGTGGCCTTTGACGGCCGCTTTGCCGCGCAGCTCAAAGCGGCCGTCCTGAACGACATCACCCATTCGCAGGAAATCCTTTACGCCGAATGGCGCCGCCGCCCGCAACTGCGCCAGCTCGCCGAGAATTTCTTCAACCTCTTCCACCCCATCGCGTGACAGGCCGATTCCTTGGGCGTGCTTCCGTTTTAACTCAACTGAATCGCACCCACCCGCATCATGCGCGCACCTCTTTTCCGCGCCTCAGATACGCGTTGAACAGACACAGGTCGGCCACCATCCACGCCACGAAGACCGCCACGTTGATCTTCTGCAAGACGGGATTCACCGGACGCGACGGCAACAAATGGTCGCGGACCATCGCCGTCAACACCCCTTCTCCCGACAGCAGGAGCACTGCAAACAACAGCCACGCCGTTTTGTATCTCCGCCTCGCAAAAGACGACTCTGCGCCCAGCAGCATCAGCAGAATGCCGGGGACGATCAGCGCGAAGGCCGAGTAGATGCAGACGTTATGCGCGTTCGGCCGCAGATCATAGGGCGTCAGCGCCACCCCGAACACGCCCAGCGAAAAACCGGCGCAACACATGAACGCCAGCCATTTGACGAAACGCGGTCCCCGCACGCAATCCGACCGCACATACCAGTACGGGATGAGCAACAACATGGCCGCCCCCAGCCCGCTGTTGAAAAGGAGACTGGCCCAGTAATTGTCGAGCCCGCCCTGCGTCCGCGTCATGCCGAGCGCGCTGATGAAGTCGTAGCCAAAGCGGTATCCTCCCGCCGCCGCATCGTGCCCCGGATAACACTCGACGGCGACGCCCAGCAGCGTCAGGAACCCCAGCATGGTCAACACCATCATCCTGACCAGCCCCTGACGCAGATCGATACCCTGCCCTTCACAATCTGCTTTCACACCAACACTCCTTGCCGAAGAAAATCATTGCCGCTGTTGCCGGGGCGTTCGGCACTCCGCGCGTCAGCGCAGGAAGAACCCCGTGACGGTCTCCGTCTTGTCCGGGTCGACGCCGTGCGGATGGTGGCCGAAGAGACCGCGCTTGACGACGTCGATCTTCCCTCCGGCAGCCTTGAAGCGGGATGCGAACAGCTCGCAGTTCTTCGCCGGCGGCACCGTTTGGTCCTGCCCGCCGTAGAGCAGCAGCACGGGAATGCCGGCCTTCGCGATCGGCTCGGCCAGGTTCACCGGCATGCGGGGGTCGGCGT
>DAOPZC010000083.1:0-16304 GCA_035353175.1 Kiritimatiellia bacterium
AACCATGTGTCGCTTGTGCAACTCAGATCGTAGGAGTCAAGTGCCCAAGCATCTTATTAAATTAACACTCAGGCCGCGGGCTGTCGAGCCCGAGTCCGGCGTGTACGCGCCTCCCGCGCTCCTCACCATTTATGACACCGGAACTGAAAAGTCGCGGGGCGCGTGCTGCCCCCCACTTCCGTCCCCCTCCCGCTTATCCCGCTTCCCCACCCGGTGCGGCCGCTCCCATTCGCGAGGATTCGCGAAAAAACAATACGTCTGTTAAGCGCAGAGCCGCGGGCAACCGCGAATGAGGCGAATCGGGCGAATGTGAAAATTGTCGGAAACGACTTTGTGAAAAGTCGAACGACGAACCCTGCCACCCTCCCGATACCGCCTTGAGCGGCTCCGCGGGTAGCGGTGAATGGAACAATAGAAGCTTCAAGGATAATCGCGCTCCGGCCGGGTGCGGGCACATTACGGCATGCGCACCTTCAGGCGGTAGAACTGGCGCGTGTCAGCGTCGGGAAGATTCGTTACGGACAGCGTCTCCGTGATCGACATGAGATTGGTCTTGCCAGGCACAGGCAACCAGGCATGATCCGACAGGGTGGAGGCGAACTGTACGTCATATACGCGGTCCGTGGCGCATGGCCACGTCAGTATCCATCCGGCGGCTGACGGGGCGATGCCGATCAGGCGCAGGACGGAGAGCCCGTTGGTCGGATCGGTGTTCATGACATATTCGTCGCCGGTCGTCGCACCGTCATGGTCTGGATCGTCATTGACTGCCGTCTCGAAGTTGTTATTAATGAAGCCATGTTGCGCCAACCACCATTCCGGTGTTGGCCGGCTGGTGGTCCGGTTTTCCGCAAAGTGCGCGGTCACGGACTTGGGCGTGTTCATCAGCAGGTTGAGTGGGTTTGCGCTTCCCGCAGCGTCGCCGGACCAGTTAGAGAAGTGATAGTACGAGTCCCCGATCGCCGTTATCTGTGTTGTGGCATCGGCCTTGCACCAGCCGCCGTTGGCGTTGATCGAGCCGTTCGGCCCGGCGACGGGCTCCAGCCAGTAGTTCGTAGTCCATAGCCACGTCAGGACGGTGCTGTTGGTTACGGTCATGACGACCTGTGTGCCCGATCCGGAAGCTGAAGCGTGGCTGCTCATGACCCAGCCCGCGCAGACATACTGCGTGGCGCCACGCGTATCCGGTGTGCTGACCGTGTTGGTCAGGACCGTTCCTCCCCAGTAGGTATGCTCGCCTGCCGCAGGACAAGCGGTTCCGTAGGGAGAAACGACCGTTAACGAGTAGAGATCACTCACCCGGAATGCATTGGACACAGGCGGGGCGGCATCGTACATCGCGTTGCCCGCCTGCGACGCCAGAATGCTGACGGCACCAGCTCCGGTGAAAGCGAGGTTGGTGACGTCGGCGATGACCGCCGGGCCCGAAGCCACCTCGAACGCAACCGGCAGTCTGCTCGACACCGTTGCCGCGAGCGTTACCGTGCTGGTTACGCATTGGTTGCCGATGGCGGGGAAATCAATGGTCTGGCCCGCCTTGGTGACGGTGATCGAGTTCGTGACAGGCGAGGCCAAGTCCCAGAATGGGTCGCCGAGTTGCCAGGCCACCACCCTAACCACGCCGGCGGCGGTGAAGGCCAGATTGGAGCCTTCTGAGAGCGTGCCGGGGCCGGAATACAAGGAGTAGATAAGTGGTAGGCCCGAACTGGATGTTCCTGCAAGATGCACGATATTCGTCGTGATCTGGGGTCCCGGATTTGGGAAAGTAATGGTTTGGGGACGCCGAGTTACGTTGAATGTGATGGGAATTCGAAGCGGACTGTTGGCTGCGCCCGGGATGGTGATGATGTTCGTGGCGCAATACGAACCCAGGTCCAGGCCGGACTTCGCCACGGCGGCGGTATAGACCTGACTCTTCATCCGCGCGACGGTTCCAGTAGACGGACCCGACACGGTCAGCCAGTTGGTGGGCCCTGATCCGAAGGTCAGGCGATTCGAGAAGCTAAGCCCGCTGCAACCGATATTTTGGAGCGAGAATGTCTGGTCCGGAGGATTCGTCCCATCGTTGTAGGCGACAAACGTCAGCGATGTTGGACTTGTGATCGGCTGTGGCGGCGCGGTCAGGTCCGAGGAGATGACATCCAGTTCGATGGCCGCGCCGTTCCATGTGTTATCCCATTCGTATTCCTGAAACGCGATCCAGATAGGCGTCCCCGGCGGGATGCCATAGTCGCCCAGTTTGATCGTGCGATTGGACCAGGGGCCGAATTGGCTCCCACCGCTGCTTCTCGCCCAGACGTTGGTATGAGCGACGATGGTAAAGTTCGCCGGGGCCGGGCCGGTGGTGGAGATGCGAACGTTCACCGTGTCCGGGAAATTGGTGAAAGAGAAACGGAGCCAGTAGGACACCGTCGAGGTGGCGGTCAGGCCACTCAGTTTGGGGGAAATCAGCCATTGGTCGTTGTGATAACCTTCCGAGGCACCGCCGCCTGTTGTCCAGCTGCAATAGGCGTTGTGAGAGCCCGCCTCAGGTGTCGGCGGGACGGAGCTCGTGCCGCTCGCCCAGCCGGGAAGCGGCATAACGCCTATCGGGAGCCGATACCACCCCGACCCGCCCAAAAGATTTGTCTTGGTCCATCCGGGTGGCGGAACCGAGTACTCGAAAGACTCCAGCATCTCGGCAGACGCTGAGGCGGCAAGAAACAGCAGCGCAGCGAGCTGCGAGACGCACCCGTATGGGCCCTGGAATGGGGCTATGTGAAGGGGCCAGAGAAAAGTTGTCCTGCAAACGACACCGGTTCGTAGATAGTGCATGCGATGCCCCTCCAATAAAATGTATGTGATGATATTCCAGAGATGCTTCATGGGCAAGAACTTTCAGCGTCCGATTGCAATGCCTCGCGTTGCCTCAAAATAACTGCACCGAAAATGAGGCGATGCGCTGTCAGCGCGGGCCATCCGCCGAACGCTCAATCTGATGTGATGGGCCCCAGAAAACTTCCCTGAAATGCCTTTGTGTGCAGCATTTTCCCGCCCGTGAAACGTTCGCGCGCCGCCGCGCCATGCAAGCTGGAACCTGGCAAGATGTCATCCCCGACAGTCTTCCAGGCGCAACCCAGAAACGTGAAGCGCTCAAATGGACGCGTCGGCGTCCCTTCAAAATAGGGATTCTCAAGCCCATACCCGCGAACATTCTCAAACAGGATGTCTCTGATACCGTCGAACAAAGAGTTGGGATCGTCCCACGTTCGGCAGTAGAGCGGATGGGCATAGATGCCATCCAGCGTTATGTCTCTGAAAATTAAATTTTCAATACGCGTCGCTTCGCGGCCGTAGTCAGAGGGTATCCACCGCTTCGGCGGCAGAACAATACCGACGCCGAAGGTGGAGTCACGGATCCGTAAGTCCTCGAACACGCATTCACGAATCGTTCCGTCGTTACACCAGCCAATGCGTACGCCACACGACCAACTGCGGAGATTGCAGTTCGTCACAGTTACGCGTTCGCATACACGATTCTCACGGAGTGAACGGCTGTTCGCCCGTACAACGATTGCATCGTCACCCGTCGTAATGTCGCAATTGCGAATGAGCACATCACGGGAACAATTGACGTGGATGCCATCGTTGTTCGCGCAATTGACGTCCGCGTCGACCTTGACACCGTCAAAGACCGCATGGTCACAATCATGCAGCCAAACGGCCCATCCACCCGGAAGTCCAGTAAAGGTTACTCCCTCCACGAGCACGTTGCTACATCCTGCCAAGAGCATCATCCGCGGAGGGGACTCTTCCGTGCCGCCCCTTCGCACATACTTGAATCCCCAGGCAAGTTGTGCGGGTGTTGCATTTGTGAGAAAACACGCACCGTTGCCATCGAGAGTCCCTTTGCCCGTGATGGCGATGTTTGTCGCCTCGTCAGCCCAGATCAACGAAGAGGCACGGCCTCGCGGACATTTCGTTGAGTCCGCATGACGGAGTTTATGATCGGGATAGTCTTTCCAGTCACCAGATCCGAGCAGGCGGGCGCCTTCGGCCAAACACAACTCAACGCCACTCTTCAGTTCGATCGGACGAATCCAATGTATGCCAGCCGGAATTTCTACTTTCCCGCCGCCCGCCGCACTCACTGCGTCAATTTGAGACTGAAGCTTGGCCGTCTCATCCAACGGCTCAGCAAAAATCGCAGAAAGCATGAACGGCAGCCACACCTTCATGATCGACAGTGTCGGCGAGAAAATCATGCACTCACCTGAAGATAATCAACGTCCTGTTTTGGTTCACCGTGAACTGGACAAGCGCCCTGTTCTGTAAAGTGACGCGGGGCACATCCCCAGCCTCAGCTTGCTTTGACTGTAATGTCCCCTCGCCTCATTTCCCGCTGGCTGGCTTGGCCGGCTCGACTTTCTCCAGCGCCACGCGCTCGATGAAAACACCGTTTTTCTCGCCCGCGCGGGCATGGGGAAAGGCCGGCCCCGTGAACTTGATTTTCGCCCAGAAGGTGTAGGCGTCACCGCCGGGCTCTTGCGGAAGCCCCAGCGGATATTGGACCACCCAGCTCCAGAAGAAATAGACATAGGCGGTGCACTCAGGCGCCGCCGAGAAGAGCTTATACCAGTGATAGCCCGCCCCGGGAACGTGCTCGGCAGCAATCTTCCCGCCGCCAAGCCCCTTCTTCCGCGCCACCGAGTAGAGCCCGCAGGGCATCGGCAGCGCGTATTTGCCCGCGTCCTCCGGCAGTGCCAGCCTCACCGCATAGCCGCCCTCCGCCTCGCCGTCCTCGACGACCTCCGCCGAGTCGTTCCAAATCGAAACCGTTCCGGACGCGTATTCGAGCACGCCCTTCTTGCCTTTGAACTTTTCCGACCGCGTCATCAACGGCGTCTTCGCGGTTGCCAGATTCTCACGCAGCTTCTGTTCAGAGGTCTTGACCAGGCCGGACCCCGGCGCCAGCGCGGCGATCGCAGCCCGCCAGTTCTTCTCCATGCGCGCGACGCACGCCCGCAGCTCCTCTTCGGCCGCCTTCCTCGCCTGTCCGTCCGCCCCGTCCTCCGCCAGCTCGTCGCGAAAGAGGTTTTTGTTCAGACCGACGTACCGGTCGAGCGACAGCCGCGCCCGCCCCACGCGCGCCAGCCGCGCCGGGTCCTGGGCGACCGCCTGCTCCGCCTGATCCAGCAGGCTCTGGCAGCGGCGCACGGCCGGTCGCTTCAAGTAGCTGAAGTTCGCGACGCCCGCGAACCAGTCGATGTCCGCGCCGTTGTCGCGCGCCGCGTCACGGACCGCCTCGCGGTACGCGGTGACGAGCGGTGCAGCAGCCCCGTAGTAGCGCGTCATGAACGTCTTGTGCAGCGCGTCGAAATCGGCCTGCGGGTTCTCCATGAACTTCGTCTCGAGCCAGCTCGTCAGCGTGTGCATGTCCGCGATGTCGACGTGCTCGTGCTCCGTGAAATACACGCTCACGCCGTTCTTCGCGAACGCGGCGAAATTGTATGGGAGCGTGTACTCGTGCGGAAAAGGCAGGCCCGTCGAAGCGCCGTAGGTGATGCTGTAGTCCCAGATGGCCAGGTTTTTCGTGATCGCGTGCCACTCCCGCATCCGCTCGGGAAAAGCGCGGTTACGCCCGGCCTCGTAATCGAACGCCTGATTGGTGTTCGTATCGCACAGGCGGATGAAGACGTTGTCCCGCGGGCGAACCGTTTTGGGCGGCTTGTGGGTGTGGAAATACGCCAGGGTGCTCACGTACAGGCCGGGCCGGAACTTCGCCAGCTCGTCGGCCATCCAGTTGACGAAGTGAATCAGCGGACCGGACTCGGACTCCTCCGCCTTTGCGACCGCCTGGCACGCCGCGCACTGGCACGGCTCGCGGCAGTCGTTGCAGCTGACGTCGTAGATCTGCGGCGGCGGCACCCCCGCCTTGCGGGCGCTCGCCTCGTCCCGCTCGATCGCGGCCTTCACTTCGGCCAGAAACGCCTTTCGCATCTCCTCGTTCGTCAGACACAGCTGCGATTTCAGCGGCTCGCCGACCCGCTTGCCTTCCGCGTTCAGCGAGAACCACTCGGGGTGCTGGTCGAAATACTTGGCCTTGGGGATGTAGAGGGCGAACGTGTGCACGAAGTGCGGACCGCCGAAATCGAGCATGCCGCCGTACGCCGCGCCGATCTTGTAATCGTCGCCGAACCGGTTCAAGCGGTTCCGTGCTGCCCAGCGCGCGGCGGCCTCGCGGTTCCACCCGCTGCCGAAATTCATGTCCCGCTGAAGGAAATAGGGCTTGCCCGACAGGTCGAGCTTCGGAAAGTCGCGTGCGGCAGCTGCCGGCACATCCTCCTCCTGCGCGCTCCACCAGCACACGCCGAGCACGTCTTCGAGGAAATGATAAGTCGCGAAGAGCGTGCCGCGCCGGCCCCCGCCCGCCAGCACCACATCCCCGCCCGACGAGCGAATCCGCCAAGCCTCTTCCGCAAGGTTGGTCACCAAGATTCCCGCCGCTCGCGCCTCCGGCGAATCGCCGATCAAGAAACGCACCGGCGTGCGGCCCTCGACGGAAAGCCTCCCGTCAACGGTCCGCTCCAAATAGTGCCGCAGCTCTAGCGCCGCGGTTTCTTCCGCCGGCGCCGGCTCTTTCGGCAACACGATCTCAAACGATGCGGCCGCAGCCGTCAGCCCCGCCACCGCGATCCCCAAGCCTGTCAGTCTCGCAAACATAAGCCCCCCTGTGATCTCTTTACCGCTCGGCCGCCTGTCTCTGGCGACTGACCACCATCCTGTCATCACAATAGCACACGGCTCCTTTCCCTCAAACCAATATTCCAACAGGGGGTGACGCACAACGCGGTGTTCTCGTTCGCGAAGAGCCGCCGCAAGCGACGCTGTGCCCGTCTTTTTTCGAGGGACTCTCCCCCGACATCCGCGACCAACCGCGAATGAGACAAATCTGGCGAAACTCGATGCAGTCGGAAACGCCTTTGTACAAAGTCGCCCCCTCTCCACCGCGACTCCTCTCCACCGCACGTTCCAAGTGCTCTGCTTCTCAGGCGAATTCACGCCACGCGCTGACCAATTCGCTCCCGGCGACGCCATAGCTGTTGCGGGCGGAGACACGCACCCGAACCGCGTTCGCTTCGGCAGGAAGTCCCGAAAGATCGATCTGGCCCTTGACATCTCCCGCGGAGATCGCGCGTTTTCGGGACATGACGGCCTCCGGCTGTGCCCACAGCTCGCTCTTCGACCAGCTCTGCGAGGCCGATTTGCCTGGAACGCGGGATTCGACCTTGACGGTGTAGTCGAACGGACGCGCGGTCGGGTTGGCGAAGGCTCCCGGGAAACTGAAGTCGAGCATCTTGCGTTCCGCGACCTTGACGTCCACCTTCGCCGCCTTGTCGAACAGAGGCCGTTCCTCCTTGCGCAACGAACGCACCGAGAACGAGCTCGTTTTCACCGGCATTTCCAGCACGACCTTATCGTCGAGATCTTCGTCGTTGAAGAAATCGCGGCGCGCGACGACAAGCCGGTCGTCAAAGACGTCCACGATCTGCCCGCAGCGGCCGTCCAGCCTGTCGCGATAGTTCTTGCGGCCTTTGCGTCCGTCCGGCATGCAGAGATAGCTGAGCGTCCCAGTTCCGATCGACGTGAACTCCTCGCGCCAGTAGTTTCGGTCATCGGTGATCGGACGGTGGGCATGGCCAGAGAACACCGTGGCGAAGGGATAGTCGGCGAAGGTGCACGTCGAGTCGCCGGCGTCTTCGCCCCAGCTATCTCCGGCGAAGACCGTGCCCTTCGGGTGGGGGTGCTGGAAATAGAAAAACGGTTTCGAGGTGTCGATCTTCGAAGCGTTCGCCTTCATCCATTCACCAATCGCCGGCCCCGCCCCCCATCCGCTGCCGTTCGCCTTGTCCCAGTGTCCGCCGATGAAGTCATAGCCCTTCACGTTCTTCGTGTAGATCGGCGCATACGGCTCGTGGAAGCAGGTCTCCCAGGCCTTTCCGAGGCCGATCTTTGTCAGCACGAACTTCTCAGCTTCTTCGTAGGTCATGTTCATCGCCTTGAAGGCCTTGTCCATGGCCGCGTCGCGGTAGGCGAGCCCATCTGGGTCATGGTTGCCGTAGACGAACAGGCGCTCCACCTTCTTTTCCCCCAGTCCCTTGTCGTCGGGAAAAACCGAGAACCACGCTTTAGCGATGTTCTGAAGCTGGGGAAGGATGCCGTGGTCGGCCATGTCACCGGCAATCAGCACCGCGTCGACGTTCTGGTCCCGAAAATACTGCAGGGTCTTGCGGAAGATCTCTGTCGACGTCCAGTCCGTGACGTGGATGTCGCTCAACACGCCGAACCTGAGATTCGGCTTCGATATGCTGGCCGCAACGGGATTCGCAACCATGACCAGGGGAAAGGCCGAAGTCCCGACAAGAAAATGCCGTCTGGACACGTTGATGTTCATTGAACGGTCTCCTTACTCAACTCTCAACACTTCTCAATCAACACTTCTCAATCACTCCGCGAACAGGGGTACTTCGCCGTTTGCCTTTCGGCATTTTGCCCAAACCATAATACCCGTCGCGGATTCAGCGGCGACGGACGTCTATCGTCCGACCACGGCAAAATCGACGACGACGGGCGAATGGTCTGACGAGTCCAGTGCGTCCTGATCGGTGACGACGACGTGCTTCAGGGCTCGAATGGCGTTCGTCTCGACAAAGACGTGGTCGATGGACGTCGCTGGCGTGTTGTCCTCCGGACGCAGGCCCCCGCGGTACCGTCCCGTCACATCGCGTTTCGGGTCTCCGTGGTGGGTCGAGAGCTGAGACGCCTCGTCCGCCACTTCGGCGGCCGTGCAGTAGCAGGCGGCCGTGAGCGCGTCATACGCCCAGCTGCCCGGACGAGAATTGAGGTCACCGCCGCCGATGACTGCGTAGGGAAACTTCGCCTTCAGTGTCCGGAGCCGCCACAGGAGAAGCTCCGCGTTCTGTTCGCGGATCGTATCGGACTCCTTGCCGTTTGACTGCCACCAGAAGTGCGTCGAAAAGGTGATAACGCCCTTGCCCGTCAGGCGGTCTTCGAGGACGGCCCACGTCGCGCCCTTGTTCCAATCGAGGCGTGCATGGAAGACGTCAAAGCCGGACTCGATCAGGCGGTAGCGGTCCGTCCTGTAAAGAAGTGGAACATGGTTGCGAGTATGCTTGACGGAAAGGTCCGTCGCCCGGGCAGCCTTGAACGCTGCCTGCTCGTCGCCCTTCACGACCTCATAGCCATCCTTGGCCAGTTCGGGGAAAAGCTTTGACGTCCACCAGGCGTCCGTCACCTCCTGCAAGGCCAGAATGTCGGGTTTCCAGCGCCGTATCACGGTCAGGATGCCGTCCTCGCGCTCGTGGGGCGGATTGTTGAAGTAGTCGCCCCAGATGTTGAAGCCCATGAACCGCGCGGACGCACCGGGCTCCTTCGCCCCGACCGCTGACGTCATCAGTGCCAAAGATAGGAATAGGAACGCCAAGCACCCTCTCGTCCGCATCGTCGCGTCTTTCAAATCTCTCATGACAATTTTTACCGTGGAATATCAGACATATCGGACGTCGAGGTCGGTAACACGCTCGGACGGAATGCCGAGCTGCAAAGCAAACGCTGCAAAACGCTCCTGCCAGCCGGGGGCCTCCCAGCCGTCGCCGTAATGCTGGAAGCAGATCTTCGCGATGTCGCGTCCCTTCAGGCGTTCGACGGCCTTCGCGATCGGATAATGGACGAGCTCGCAGACGAGCAGATCGACCCGGCCCTTATCGAAGGGGCCGAGCGGCAGGTCGAAGTCCTTGTTGACATCGCCGGAAAAGTAGATGCGCCTGCCGTTGGAAAGCTCGATGAGGAGCGAATGCGCAAACTGAGTCCCGTCGGCGCGGCGTCCCATGTGGTCGTTGCCGTAGGCCGTCACCTTCACGTTGCCGTCATCAAAAATGACGCCCGCCCGATAGGCCTTGAGATGCTGGCAGTCCTGAAGCTTGCCGAAATGCGCGAGATCGTGGATCGCCCGGATCGTCTGTTCAAGCTCCGGTCCCGGCAGCAGCACTTCGACCGGTTTCTTCACCTTGACGTTCGCGCGGTAACTGAGGTTCTGGAACCCGTGTTGCACCAGCAGCATGGGGAGCCCGCCAAAGTGATCGCTGTGCGGATGGGTGATGAACACCGCGTCGAGATCCGGCGCCTTCACGCCTGTCTGCATGAGACGGCTCACGGCACCGTCCGCAGCGTCGATCACGTAGTTCTTGCCTCCGTACTGCAAAAGCGTACACGAGGAGAACCGAAGCGGCGTCACAGAGCCGTGGCTCGTGCCGAGGAACGAGATCCTCGCTGCCCCATCGCCTCCCGCGGAGGCAGCCGCGAGCGCATCTCTGGTCGAGGCGACGGCGACACCGGCTGCGAGCCCCTTAAGAAAGCCCTTCCGGTTAATCAATGTCCTTCCCATACTCTGTCTTTCCCTTGTTATTTGTCATCGAAACGTCTGAAGTCGATCTGCGCCGTACGGGGGCAGGGTGCCCCGGTCGCGAAAGGATAGTCGTTGTGCTAGAGCGTACGCTGCGTGAGGAAACGCCCCTTCCCCGCCGGGCCGACGACCCCGGTCGTCACGTCCTTCGGCAGCAGCACGCCGGCGTTCCAGGCCCCGAGCTCCGGCAGCGTGACTTCGGCAGATTTCCTCTGGCCCTGCTCATGCCTAACATCAAGTTCGGCCGACTTGCCCCAGAGCGGCCACCAGACCGCCTTCGTGGACGGGAAATTCGAAAGTCGCACGCGGACCGGTTCCTGCCAGCCGATCCGGGCGTTAAGCATCACCATCGACGCGAAGGCGCCGTCTTTGCGAACACGGCACCAGACAGAAGCGATGCACGGGTCGAGCACCTCAACCGGCAAATGACCGGCGGCGAACAGTGCCCGCGAACGGTACCGGCAGTTCTCCGCGCCGCTCGCCAGCATCGGATCGAGATCCGGGGAGATGCCGATGCGCCCCTTCTGCGGCGTCGCATACCGTCCCGGGCCCTTGATCGCGTCCGGCAGGAGCTTCCGACGCTGGAGCTGCCGGAGACCGTGCATGTCAGTCAGCACCGCGCCCTTGAGACAGTCGGCCAGCGCCTCCTCGGGGAGATTCTGCACGAAACCGGGCGTCAGGTATGTTCCGAGCACATCCTCACCCGTAAAGCAGAGCGGTACGCCGGTCACCGCGCAGCCGACCGGGAAATTCGGCGCTTCGGGGTTTTCACCGGTATCGGGGCAGTCGAACCCGCTCAGCACCGTGCCGCGGTTCCGCTTCACGTATTCCTTGAAGAGCGGCATGTTCTCGCGGAGCGCCCGGAAGAGATTGCGATCAGCCCATTCCGCAGGGTCGTCGCCGTTCATCATGTACCAGCTCAGGGAGTCACAGCCCTGCGCCAGATGGATGAGCGCCTCGAACGCGAGCGACTGGCCCGTGCGCATCCCGAAGGTCCGCGGGCAGGTCTCGATCTCGGGACAGATTTGGGAATAGAGTTCCGGACGCCGGAGCAGCGTCTTCATCTGCCGCGCGAGACGGTTGCACTTGTCGATCTGACTGAACGGATCGCGGTCCGAATACGCCCCGCAGCCGGGACGGATGCCGATCTTCGCGCCTCCGGACGCCTTACTCATGGCCTCGATGAGCACGAGTTGGCCCTCGTCGCACCACGGGTACTGCAGGCCCATCCGAGTCGTCGGCGACTCGTCGTGGAAGACCTTCACGATCGCCGCGGCAAGGCCGGCAAGTCCTTCGAAACCATGGCGGCGCCAGCGGCCGGCAAGATCCGGGTTTGACTTCAGGGCGGCGACGAGATCCTGAAGGGACCAGGTCCGGCCCTCTTTTTCAGAGAACGATGCAAGGCAGATGTCGCAGAAGCATCCGGTTCCAATGACGCCGTGGCAGTCGAGCCGGAGGTCGTCGTCGATCCAGACACTGCCGGGTTTCCAGGCCGCATACGGTTTCATCGCCGCGGTGAAATAGGCGAGGAACGCCGGATCGCGCGGACAGTTGCAGATAACCGATTCGTAACCCGACGGATCCGTGAAACCCTTCCAATTCCTGTGCAGCGGGGGCTTGCCGCCTTTCACGTCTTCAGCATGGCCGACCGTCGCCTGCACCTGCAGCGAGGCGATGATTCCGGCCTTGCGGAGCTCCTCGGCGCAACGGGCGATATCCTGGGCCCGCTTCGCGTGCAATTCAAGCGGCGGCATATCGCAGCCGGTCGAAAACCAGACCTCGTCGCAGACCTCACGGTTCTTCACCAGCACCGGCAGCGTATCCCGCCAGAGCTTCTCGCCGGTGACATCGGCCCCGAAGCGGACAATCGAAAACGGCACGGCCGTCTCTTCGGCGGACACGACGGAAGCGGTAACGGCAAGCACCGCGAACAGTAGCGTCTTCATCTTTACGGTCAACCTTATTTGAATATTACGCACATGCCATCGCTCTCAGCAAAGCCATTGATGATTCACTCTTCCGTGAAATAGTCGGCGTCGATCTTTTTCAGTTCGTAGGTCGCAATGGTGGAAACCCCGACATTGTAGTCGATCATGAGCTGAAGGTCTCTAAAGCCCTGTCCCTTAGTTCCCATTTAGACCAAGGTGCCGCCGCCCGCCGCGACCGCGTAACCGAGGCGTCGCGCCGAGTCTAGTGAACCATCACGAGCGTCCCCGCAGAGTACTCCAGCGAGAGGGACTTGCCGTCGTCCGAGAGGAAGATCACCCAGCCCATGGAATCCGTCTTCAGGCGCTGACGCGTCGGCACCGCACCGCCAAAGTCGATTGCGCTGTTGCCCGTCGTCTCGGCAATCGTGTACTTGCCGTGCGCGAGTTGAGCGAGGTTCGTCGCCAGCACCGAACCCGTCGAGCCGAAGGAGAGCGGCAGCACCGTGGTGAGCCGGCCCGGCGCGGACACGTCGATGTCCTCTCTGAAAACGACAAACTGGTTCGTGATCGTGAGCGACGCGGCGGCAGAGGCATCCGCGGCCGTGTTGGTGACCGAGGGGAAACCGCGCACGACGGACGCCGTGTAGGCGTTGCCGTTCAGGTCGAGCGTCGTACCCTTCGCGAACTTCATCTCGCCGAACTGCGGCATCCCGCCCTCGACCGTGCGCGTGAAGAGCGCTCCATCGCCCGTATCGACGCCCATCACGTAGTCGGCGGCATTTGCCGTGTTGCGCCCCTGGAAATCGATCGCGAAGCCGAGACGCCCCGCCCAGCCCGTGGTGATCGGCGCGGCGGCGGTGATCGTATTGGCGCAGCAGGCACGATACACGAACGCGTGAGGTCCGGGTACGAGCGTCACGTTGCCGTGCAGGATCTGGTTGGTGCCGGAGAGAACCTCCTGACCGTCGACCTTCACCGTCACGCTGCCCGTGAGGGCGCTCGCGAGCGACCAGGTGACCGTGTCGCTGCCGCGGTTCCAGATGTATCCCGTGTAGGTGATGACCTCGTTCGTCTTCCACGAGGTGTAGTTATGGCCAGGCTCGCAAATGGCGCTCGACGGCCCACGTACCGCGAGGTTGGTGAAACACACGCTCGTCCCGTACGCCGCCGTGGCGGCGGCCGCGCTCGCGTAAATGTTCGTACCCTCCCAGAGACCTGCCATCATGCCGCGGCCGAACTTCACCGTACCTTTCTTCACGTCGAGCGTGTCGGCGCCGAGCGAGGAGAAGTACTCAAGATCGCCCGTACCGTTCTGCGTCACCGTCTTCCACGTACCCTGACCGTTCTGCACGCGGGCGGACTTGCTACCCTGCATGACGAGGTCCGGCAGATGGTAGGTGACGGGGCACATGAACGCCACACCGTTGAAGGTATTGGTGAAGCCCCCGCTGTTGGTCGTCTTGAGCGGGGTCTGCGTCGGCGTCAACGTCACGGCACCCGTCCCCTCGCCGGCGGGGATCGCACCGTCGGGATACACCCAGATCACGCCCAGATTGAAGGTGATGCCCCCCGTGTACGTCTGATCCGGATTGAGAAGGTGCAGGAAGCTCGTGTAGGAGCTCATCCCCGTGGAGAAACCGCCTGTGCCGGATATGGGCGTTTTCACCAGCAGGTAGTTGCGGTTGCGGTCGCCCTGGTTCCAGAGCGCAATCGGCGCATTGACAACGACGGGGATGTTCAGATTGTTGTGGTTGGCATCGCGCGGATCAATGTTGTAGTCACCATAGAAGACATTCCGCGTGGGGCCGTCGAACTGGAAAGGCCAGCTCTTGTAGGTGCCGGCGAAATGATTTTCGAGGCCCGTTAATCGCATGCCGCCCGCTCCGTTGAACGTCACCTTGCCGGTGCCCTGGAAGGTTGTGGTGCCGCCAAAGCGCCACTGACCGCCCTTGACGACGATTTCGCCCGGCCCGACGATGGTCGAAGGCAGGTGGCCCGGACGATCCGTGTTCTCGCTCCCCTGCAGATGGAACGTGAGCGTATGGCCATTCAATTCGAGGCGGCTGCTTCCGAGGAACATCCATGACTCGACGTGGCCTGTGGCGTCGGCGTCGAGAATCACCGTCTTACCCAGACAGCCGGTGTTGCCGTAATTGTTCGGCACGCCATTGCCATAGCAGTGGAGTGCGGCCCCATAGGTGCCGTTGCCATTGCCGGCGATGTGGAAGATGCGGTTGGCGTTCATCACCGTGTTGGTGGTGAGCGACGTAAACGTGGCGCCGGCGCGCACGTAGACGGGTGCGAGGTCGTTGTTCTCCTTGCCGATCGAGTACTGCACCTCGGTGCGCAGTGCGCCTCCTTCCACGAAGACGCTCGCACTGTAGTTCGACATCGGCTTGTTCATCTTGAGGAGTCCCGCGCCGCGCTTGACGAGCGGACGGTCCTTGTCCACGCCGCCGTTCAGCGTGGCGATCGAGACACTCTCGTTGTTGGCGGTGTTGTACGCCGTCAGCGCGTCTTCGATGAAGGCCTCGTCGGCGATGTCGAGGATGATCGGGTTGGTCGTCGAATAAGGCGTCACGACGAGCGTACCTTCGCCGTCGATCGCCGAACAGTTGCTGGTGGTGTAGGTGCCTGCCGCCATCTTCGCTCCGCCGATTTTGGTCTCGTAAGCGGTGAGCGTCACGCCCGCGGCCAGGTTGAGCTTGCCGCCGGCGGCAACATCGAGTTCGCTCGCAAACGCGGCCGCGCCGGAACCGCTTTCGATCTTGAAGGTGCCGGTGGGGCCCACGTTGAGTTTCTGGAGCCGCAGGAAGGATGCACCCTCGGTGAGGCGCAGCGTGCCGTTCGTCACCACGAGACGCCCCTGGTCCACAGGGTTGACCGCCTTGGCGATCGTGAAGACGTAGTCCGCACCGCCCGCCTGCTTCGCATCGGGGCAGAACGCAATGCCGGCCGAAGCGTAGAGCGAACCGGTGAAGCGCTGCTCGGCGAGTTTCGGCGTGCCCGTGAGGCGCACATAGAAGCCGCTCGTGCTGTCAGTGGCCGTAATACCGTGCGTCGTGTTGTCGACCTCGTTCGATTCGATGAGTGCGCCATTGGGCAGTTTGAAGTCGAAAACACTACCGGTCTTCGAATCGGTGGCCAGCTTCAGCCTGAGTCCACCGTCATTCGACCCGAAGACGAACTCGTGTCCGCTCGCCGGACTCGCGCCATTGGCCTGGAACGTGCCGCCCATCAGGATCGTTCGCACCGGCCTATAGGTGGTACTGGCTTCATATACAGGATGGAAGATGCCAGACCCCTTCTTGATGAGCGTGATATTGGAGGAGCCCGAATACAGTTCAACGCACTTCTGGTTGTTGTAGCTGCCGCCGGCGCCGATGTCGACCACGAAGTCGCCCGTCCCCTTAACCGCCAGACCCGCCCAGGTGGAAACGTTTACGTTGTCCATCACCTTTAGTCCGACGCCATTCGCAAGAAATCCGATGAACCCCTGGTGAATAGGAGAGGGCGCGACGTTGAAGGTCATGCTGTTGAGCGGGTTCATTGTGGCACCGTCCGGGAATGCGGACATCTGCCCGCAGCCGGCGTTGACGATCACATCGTCGCCTTCCTGCGGTACTTGGGACGGCTGAACGAGCTGGTCTTCCGCGTTCATCACCCGCCAGTTGTCCACGTTGAACCAATCGTAGGCATATAGCGACTTGGTGCCGTGGAAATCGGCGTAGTACGTGGTACCGAACGCACTCCACGTCCAGCCCGCGACACACGCCGCGATTATCGAAACGATCCGTTCACAATGAACTCTCATCGTCAAACTCCCTGTTTTCGTTTTCTGACAAAGTCGGGTTTGGGCCCGAACACGGGAACCACAGCGGAACAGACGCCGCCCAGGCCGATCCGCGCCTCCT
>DAOPZC010000084.1:0-16071 GCA_035353175.1 Kiritimatiellia bacterium
GGCTCGGTCCAGAGCTGGTCGTAGCGGTTGGAGATGCAGGGCGGCAGGTAGGTGGGGTTGGCGAGGATCGAGACCGGCTCGTCGAGGATGCGCAGGTTATGGGCGAGGTACTCCTTCATCCAGGCTTCGGGGTTGTCGATGGCCACGTCCGGCAGCCAGAGGCGGCGCGGCGTGCCCGCGGCGGTGACGCCCATGATCATGGTGTCGGCCAGGACGAAATCGAGGCGCTTGAGCAGGGCGGGGTCGATCTGCTGCGCCCAGTCGCGGTCGTTGACCTGAATGCCGACGGGGAGGGGCTGCCCGTTGGCACGGGCTTGCGCGGCGGCGTCGATGAACGCGGCGAGCGCGACGTTGTTCGAGAGCGGCCACTCGCGGCCGAAGTTCTCCAGCACGGCGCTGCGGATGCCGCTCTGCTCCTGGCGCTGTGCGGCTTTCTCGGGGGTCATGCCGCCGCGGAGATGGATATGGTAATCGGTCAGCCGCAAGCCGCGGTCGTGTGCGGCTTCCAGGCGGGCGCGGAAGGCGTCGGTCTGCGGGTAGAGCCAGGCCGCGGGATCCGCGTGCGCGGCGGCCGCGCACAGGGCGATGGAGCAAACGATGTGGAGCAGGTTGCGCATGGGGCCTTTCGTTAAGGGGTTGCCGCCCGCCCTCACAGGAGGGCTTCGAGTTTCGCGACGGCGGCATCGGTGTCGGAAAAGTCGGGAAGCACGAGGTCGGCGCCCGCGGCCGCGAGTTCGTCGGCCGTGACCCAGCCGGTGGCGACCGCGACGGCTTTGAGGCCGTTGGCGTGGGCGGCCTGGACGTCGAGGGGGGTGTCGCCGACCAGGATGCGGACGGCGGCGTCGGCCGGAACCCGGGTGACGGCGATGGCCGCGATGGCGGACCGGTCATGGTGTTCGTCGCCGTAGGCGCCGAAGAGGAAGGCGTGGTCGAGGTCCGCGTGGCGCAGCTTGCTCCAGGCGGTGGCGCGCACGTTGCCGGTGATGATGCCGAGCGCGTGGTTGCGTCCGCTGAGCCGTGCGATCAGCTCGGGAACGCCGGGATAAACGAGCGGCCGGTTTTCGGCCAGCGCGGCATCGATGTCGCGGGCGAGCCGCAGAAAGAAGTGCTCCTCCTTGGCGCGGGTGCTGGTGACGCCGCACCGGGCGGCCATGGCGCGGACGACATGGGAGTCGGTCGCGCCGACAAAGCACAGGCCCTCGACGTCGGGGTAGGGCACGCCGTAGGCGGCGTGAAAGGCGGCGCCGAACGCGGCGCGGCCCACGCCGCGCGCGTAGAGGAGCGTGCCGTCGATATCAAAAAGAAAGGCGGAGCGCATAACGGTGCATAGCTTCTTCAGAACAGTTGAACAAGCTCTGAATATAACACGGACGCGCGTGCCATGCGACAGTGAAATGGGGAATCCGCAGCGAGGGGTTGACTTTTTCGACCGCCCCCCCGCATAATGAAACTCAAGGTTATCATATGGATCTCAGGGTTGGTTCGTGTTTGGCGCGGCCCTGTTTCGTTTGCCGCTGCGGCTGGCAGGCGGTAACGAGCGGGAAGAAAGCGAAAAGGAGACGAGCATGAGCATGATCGGAGCGGGTATGAAACGGATGGTTTCGGCCTTGGGTTTGGCCTTTGTTACGTTCGCCGTCAGCGCGGCAGACCGGACGTGGAGCGGTGCCGGAACCGACAATAATTGGAGCATCGGCGCCAACTGGGGCGGCACCGCGCCGGTCGCGGGCGACACCCTCTTTTTCGGAGGCGCGTCCCGGACAAGCAACAGCAACGACATCAGCGACGGCCTCGCGGTTTCCGGCATCGGTTTCAACCTCGGCGCGGGAGCCTTCGCGCTCGGCGGCTCCGGCATCACTCTGAACGGCAACATCTCGAACTTTTCAGCCAACGCCCAAACCTTCAACCTGCCGATGACGCTGACCGGCATCCGTACGATCTACGGCTCGAACACCGACTTCACGGTGAATGGCGTCCTGAGCGGCCCCGGTGGCCTGCACCTGGACTCGACCAACAAAACCGTCACGATCAAGGGCAACAACAGCTATGAGGGCCCGACGTCCGTGACCAACTGCCGCCTGTGGATCACACACGCTAACGCGCTCGGCAGCACCAACCAAGGCACCGTCGTCTGGGGACGCTTGAACGGCAACCTCACGCTCAGCGGCAACATCGAGGTCGCCGAGCCGATTACCCTCAAAGGACAGATCCTGCCGTGGATATCGTCCCTGACTTGCAACAGCGGCTCCAACGTGATCACCGGCCCCGTCTACAAGGAAATCGACGGCCGCATGCGGGTGGAGGCGGGAAACAACAAGCTGATCTTCCGCGGCGGTCTCATCCATGTCAATGGCGGCCAAATGGCCCTCAATCCCGCCACCGGCGCGGAGATGATCTTTCTGGACAAGCCGATCAACTTCGGCACCTCCACCAGCATCCTGACGGAAGAAGGCGGCACCGTCGTGCTCGGCGTTGCGGGCAACACCTTTACCCAACTGCAGATCGGCAACCAGAGCAAAGTGCGCCTCGAAGCTTCCAATGCGATTCCGCCTTCCTGCACGCTTGTCATCGGCGCAAGCTGGGCGCAGAACGGGCTTTTTAACATGAACGGGTTCGACGCGACGGTAGCTCTCCTTAGAACAGATGCCCACGCGACCAATCCAGGTTATCTGGCCGTGACCAGCGCCGTGCCGGCCACGCTGACGGCCAACCAGGGCGGCGGCTCCACATACGCGGCCGCCTTGGCGGGCGCGGTCCGTTTTGTCAAGAACAGCGGCGGAACCATCACCTTCACCAACGCGTTCTCGACCACATCCGGTGAAATCGTTCTGAACGCGGGTTCGATCATCGTGGCCGAAAACGCCGGGTTCACCAACAGTGCGAGCATTCGGATCAACGGCGGCACGTTTGAAATCCGTAACGGGGCCTCCCTCTCCGACGCGGCCACGGTCAGGGTCTTGGACGGCGCGAAAATCAAGATCAAGGCTGGCGTCACGGAAACCGTCGATAAGCTGTTTCTGGACGGCGAGCAGCAGGCAGGCGGAACGTGGGGCGCGACCGGCAGCGGCGCGGCCAACGTGAACGACGCCTACTTCACCGGCGGCGGCGTCCTCAACGTGGTGAGCGGCACGCCCGTCCCTTACGCGGACGCGCTCTGGGACGGCGGCGGCACGGACACCAACCTGAGCACGGCGGCCAACTGGGACGGCGACATCCAGCCCTCCTTCGAGGGCTACGCGCGCGCAATCTTCGCCTCCGGCGGTGCCTTGGCGACCGTCGACACCCCCGCCGCCTTCTCTAAAATGATTTTCAACGCGAATACGAACTTCACGGTGGCGGCCGGCGCGGGCGTCATCACGAACGGCGCGGGCGGCATCAAGGCGGGCGTCCCGAACACCACCTCGCGCACTTACACCCTCGCGGAAGACATCGTCTTGGGCGATCACCAGTTCTGGAGCATCACCAACAGCGGCGCGGGTACCACAACCCTGAACGTGACCGGAGCCATATCCGACGGCAACCAGGCGTTCGCCCTGACCAAGCGCGGCAACGGCATCCTGGTTCTCGCCGGCGACAGCTCATACACGGGCAAGACCACTGTGCAGACCAACGGCTACATCGTCCTCAAGCATGCCAACGCGCTGGGCAGCGCAAGCGGGATCACGGAGATTGAAAACGGCGGATACCTCCGGATCGACGGCGGCAGCGGCGGCGGGCTCACCATCCCCGAGCCGATCACCATGACGGGCGACCAGGCTCTCGGCTACGGCGGCACACTCCGAAGCAACACCGGCAGCAACATCTGGACCGGCAAAATCACCTCCAACGGCGCGCGTCTCCGCTGCGAAAGTGGAGCCTGCTTTGAGATCCAGGGTGGCGTCGACGGCTCCTCGCTGGTCTGCTCGGCCTACGGTAGCCGCTGGATCCGCTTTACCGAGAAACCGATCACCGCCGGCGCGCTCACCAGCCACACGGGTGATGGCGGCGTGATCATCGCGGTCGCCGGCAACTTGTTCACTTCGTTCAACGCGTGCGGCTATTTCGTGCGCATCGATGTGCCGAACGCCTGGCCGCCCAACTGCTCGCTGACCCAAGGCGACGGCGGTAACGGTGCCTCGGTGCTGAACCTCAACGGCAACAGTCAGACCGTGGGCCTGTGGCAAACGCAGCGCGACAACTCGGAGCCGCGTATCCTCTTCAGCGTGGCTCCCGCAACGCTGACGGTCAACCAGAGCGCCAACACCCTGTTCAACGGCAGCGTCACCGGTGCCGTGAGCATCGCCAAGCTCGGGACGGGCAATCTGACACTGACCAACGCGTTCATCTCGACGTCTGGCAGTTTCGCCGTAAGCAACGGCACGCTGACGGTGTCGAACAAAGGCACATTCGGCCCGAACAGTACCAACATCTTCGTGGGCGGCACGGGAACTCTGCTTCTGTCCAATTCGGTCGCGATCGCCGACTCGGCGGCGGTCTGGATGCCGGCGGCCGGTACGGCCACGGCCAAGATCAACCTCGCACCGGGCGTGAACGAGACGGTCAGTTGGCTCTACTACGGCAGCGTTTACATGCGCGCCGGAACCTATGGTTCCTCCGGTAGCGGTGCGGGCATCAAGGACGACACGCACTTTTCGGGCACGGGGATCCTTCGGGTGTTGAAGGATCACTCGGGAACGTTGATGAGTTTGCTTTGAGAGCCCGCGTTAAGTATGGCAATGCTGCATTCTTTCCCTCGTTCATGCCGTCAGCTGCGCGTTGGCTAACCACAGATTCTGGCGAAGCGCCCTTTTTTTCACTCATTTTTTTGGGGAATGGGTGTTGACAGATGGCAAGCCACCGGATACAATATCGTCGAAGGTTGGGAAGAGAGTACCGACCTAAGGGACACATAGGAGAAAGGAGGCGATTTAAGGATTTATCTTTTCGAAGCTCTGTAGCCCAGGAGCAGACCGTCGGACGAAAGTCCTGATAATGGCCATGGGCGTGTGGAAATCGACTGATCGGGCGATCGGGCCCACACAGACGATGAGGGGCTTGCCGGATGGAGGAAGTGACCGGGCAACATGCACGGCGGCTTACGCCAGAAAAAAACAGGTTGCCGGCGGGACCAGTACAAAGTCAGGCAATGCGATACTCATCAGCTGACTGGAAAAATCGGAACGTTTTCACCGAAGCATGAGAAAGGGTAAAGTGGGTAACATAGCCCCGGGACGCCACAGGGCGAACCGGATGTGTGCGATAGGACAATGCGAAAGGAAGTGTGTTCTGAGTAACGACACAATATGCGGTTACGCATAGGGGTTCCCTCAAAGATCGAGGGAACCCTTTCTTTATCGAGGGGCGTCCGTACGGCCGCCCGCAGAGCAAGGAGAAAAGCGATGATGAGGCGGAGAGGTTTTCTGGCGGCGGCGGGTGCCGCGGTGGTGACGGCGATCGGGGCGCAAGGACAGGACGTCGCGGCGCCGGCACAGCGGGAGTTCATCGAGATCAAGACGTATACCTGTTCCAGTGTGGAGAAGCGCGACGCGCTGATGGGCCTTTTCGACACGGCGTTGATTCCGGCGTTGAACCGGCAGGACATCAAGAAAGTGGGCGTCTTTTGGAGCAGCGGCGAGGTGAACGACGGGAATGCGGCGTACGCGACGAACCTCTACGTGGTGATCCCGCATCCGGCGCTGGAGTCGTTCGTCTCGGAGGACCGCCGGCTGCTGGCGGACGCGCAGTTCATGCGGGACGCGGCGGCGCTGTTCGGCGCGCCGATGGCCGCGCCGCTGTACGACACCTGTTCGAGCGCTTTGCTGCAGGCGTTTGCGACGTGTCCGCAGGTGTCCCAGGTGACGGCCTCCGCGGACCGCGTGCTACAGCTCCGCATCTACAACAGCTACACGATCGAGCGCAACGTCCGGAAGATCGAGATGTTCGAGCAGGGCGGCGAGATCGGGATCTTCCGCGCGTGTGGCATGCAGCCGGTCTTTTTCGGGCAGGCCCTGGCGGGAGACAAACTGGCGAACCTGACCTACATGCTGGGGTTCGCCAACAAGGAAGAGAAGGATGCGGCCTGGAAACGGTTCCGAGGCCATCCGGACTGGAACGCGCTGAAAGCGGATCCGCGCTACAAGGATACGGCGAACAAAATCACGAATATTTTGCTGCGTCCGTCCCGGGGATCACAGCTGTAGGATTCGCCGAGAACACTGAACGTAGGACGCCCCGCGCCCGGGTCTTGTGACTCCCGCGCGGGGCGTTTGCGTGTCGTCACGTCGGTTGACGCGCGCGGGCCACCGTTCGACCGCAAACGGCCGTTTCGCTCAGTCGCCGATCTTGCAGAGGGCGCAGTGGCGGCAGTCGAGCTCCAGCGGAAGCGGGGCGGCTTCGCCCCGCTTCCGGGCGGCCACGGCCTGCAGGTTGTTGATGAAGGCGAGGATCAGCCCGAGGGTGACGAAACCGCCAGCCGGCAGGACGATCAGCACCATGGCGTGATTGTGGATGTTCTGGATGGCGCAGTCGCCCCAGACGGTGACCGAGCCGTTGCCGAGGAACTCGCGGATCGTCGCGATGATAGAGAGCGAGAGCGTGAAGCCGAGGCCCATGCCCGCGCCGTCCGCGGCGCTGTAGAGCACGCCGTTTTTGGAGGCGAAGGCTTCGGCGCGGCCGAGGATGATGCAGTTCACCACGATGAGCGGGATGAAAATGCCGAGGCTCTCGGCCAGCGCGGGCGTGTAAGCCTGCATCAGGAGGTCGACCACCTGGACGAAGGCCGCGATGACGACGATGTAGCAGGGGATACGCACGGCGGAGGGGATGATGTTGCGCAGGGCCGAGATGGCGGCGTTCGAGCAGATCAGCACAAAGACGCAGGCCAGGCCCATGCCGAGCGCGTTCTCGAGCGAGGTGGTGAGGGCAAGGGTGGGGCACATTCCGAGCACCAGACGGAAGGTCGGATTTTCTTTAATGATGCCGCGGGTCAATTCGGAGAGAAAACTCATGACGGGAAGCCTTTTGCATTGAAAAGTCAATTAGTATGCCCAAACTTCGGGCAGAATGCAATTCCGGGATGTCACTGCGCGGGCGGGTTTGCGGATCAGGGCCGTTTCCCGCTTTGCTTGGCCGTCCGGGCACCATCGCTTTTGCGTCGCTGCTGCAAGAGGATCGCCAGCACGATCGCGGTTGCGGCCGCCAGCGACAGTCGGATCAAACGCGCCGGGGCCTTCGGTCGGGGGCGTGGCGGCGTCTGCGCCGCCATCGGTTCCGCAGACAGCCGATGCAGCTCTTGGTCGGTCTGGCTGGACCGCATCCAGTCGTCCACGCGGTCCGCCGGCAAGGCGCGGATTTTCTCGGCCCGCTGCTTGGCCGCGGCGCGGCGGTTCTCCCGTTCGGCCAGCGGAACGGATCCTTGCGCCGCGGCGCGCGCATCCTCGTCCAGTTTGTCGCGGACCGCGAATTCGGGCACCAGGCTCTCCTCGACGATGGCATGCGCGGAGAGGCACACCCCGGCGACGGCGGCACACACGGTCAAGCGAAGGAAGGGGATCGTATTCACGGCAGCACCTCTTGCCAGCTGATCACGCGCGGCGTGGCGGGGGACATCGGCAGGTAAATGAAGAAATCTACGCCGTCGGGACTCGTCGAGCCGAGGCGGATGTCCCAGTTGAACCTCACGGTCGAACCGTAGATGATCCCCTCGTCCCGGCAGATGAGCGCGCCGTTGATTTGGCATTGTCCGATCGTGCCCATCGTGGCGTGGTTGTTGTAGAGCACCGCATCGATTTGGGTGATGGCTGCTTTCTGCGCGTTCTTGCCGATCACATAATCGCCGGCCGCGCTCTCGTAATAGCGGCGGGCCGATTCGGCGGAGGGCAGCCACTTTTTTGTTTTCTTGTCGTAAACGTACTCCACTTTTTTCCCGGAGTCTTTGGCGGTGTAGTCCCCGCTGAAGGTCGAGTCGTAGCCGATCGAGGCGTCGGTGGGGTCGCTCGCGTAAGCATTTACGAAGGGCGGTGTGATGTACTGCTGCACGCTGGCCATCCATGCGGAATTCGTGTAGTTCCCGAGCACGATGTTGCCCTTTGCGGCCAGCCCAAGCATATCGCTCGATTCGTTCTTTTTCACGGTCTGAGTCGGATCATTGTCGGGCTTTGACCAAGAAGGCGGATTCTTATACGTCAGGTTGCCGACGATGTAGATGTTCCGTCCCGAATAGATGGCGCCTTGTCCCGTGACCGTTCCTTTGATGATGACGTCGCTGTCGACCACGACGGGCCCGTCGATCTCGATCGGCTTCGAGGTCCCGTCCAGCACGATGCAGCCTTTGTCGGCCCCGTTGGCGAGGCCGGAGGGGCCGGCGCCGCTGTAGCAACCGTCCACCAAGACGTTGCCGCCCTGCTTGATGGTGGCGCCGGCGTTGTTGGCGATCTCCCGGTAGTCGGCCAGATCGCCGAGAAAGGGCATTTCCAGCGATTCCTGATAGGGCAGCAGTTCGTTTGATCCCTCGTAGCCCATTTCCCACGTGTCGCCTCCGGCGGCGGTCGGGCTGGTCGGGCGCGTTCTCAGGTTGTTCTCGCTCCAGTACTGCGCCAGCGTAAAAAACTGGGCGGTTCCCGAAATGGCGCCCAGCGACCCCAGCTCGCTGTTCGCGGCCGCGTAGGCGGAGCCGTTGACCCAGGATTTCCCGTCCAGAAACAGGTTCCCGTTGGCGCGGATGTTGCCGTTCGCCGTCACGCCGCCGCCCATGAACCACCCGTAGTTGTTGACGAAGTAGGCGTAGTCGAAAACCGAGGAGCGCCGCAGCGCATACTCCACCGTTTCCTCGATGATTTTGGAAATGGTGACGCCCGAGGGCGATTTGCACGTGGCGGTGGCTCGCAAGGTCAGGCGCGCGAACTGTCGGATGGAACTGCTGGCGGAGCGTTCCATGTCCGTCAGCGAGACCGTCACGACGCAGCCGTTGAGCGTCTGGTTCTGCATCAGGTAGCTGATGTAGCCGGCGGTCCCGATGCTTTGGCCGGAGTGGCTGTCGAACCACGACAGGTTGTTCCACGTCGTCGGATAGGCGGCGTAGTAGGCCCTGAAGTCGCGGAAGATGTCGGCTTTCTCCTTGTCGAGCGCGGACTGGGCGCTCAGCCGGCACAGGGAGCCGGTGGTGTAGACGCCCGCCGCCCGGGTCCCGTTCAGAATGTATTCCAGCGCGCCGCCCGCGATGATGCCGACCACCAGCAGGCAGGCCACGACGACCGGCATGACAAATCCGGCGGACGGTTTAGACGTGTCGTTCATAGCGTGGCTCCTTCACGGGTTCATGATCTGGACTTGCGCCTGACTCTGCTGCTTGTATTTCCGGGTGGAGACTTGAAGTGCGAGATCTAAATTGATGATGACCGTGCCGGTATCGTTCGACACGACTTGAAAAATCTCTTCTGTCTGAAAGACCGGCGTCCCGCCCGCGATCCATTTCGCCTTGCCCCGGTCCGCGGACAGCTTTTTGTCGCTGCCGAGGGCGAGGCGGTTCGAAGCCCCTTTCTTGGGTTTAAATTTCAAACCGTTGCCCCCCTTGTTCTTCTTGTTCTCCACCGACAATTCGCTCAGGCTGGCGTTCATGAGTCCGCCTTCTTCCGGGACGATGTTGAAGAGCAGTTTTTCGCGCAAGGCGCGCGACTGCAAGGTCAGTTCAAGGTCGGCCACGGTCTCTTCGAGCAACCGCTGCGACGAGACCAGCGCCGCGATGGCCTGGGACATGATGACCGCGGTCAGCGCGGTCGAGATCATCAGTTCGGTCAGCGTGAATCCGTTCCGCCGCCTTTTTCGTTTATTTGGTGCCACCTGCATCGGTTAGTCCTCACGGGGTGTTCCGGAAGAGATTTCGCTCGACGCGGTGTCGCTCGATGACATAGGGGGTCGGCAGGCGGCCCCAGCCCCCGTCGGGAAGCGGCCACACGACATCGGTGATGATCTGCCAGTGCGTGACCGGCGTGCCCACGGGAAGGACGGACAGGCAATACGTGGCGTGCTGGCCCGCGAGCCAAACGCTCGTGCGGTCTTCGGCCACGGTGCGCCATTCCGTATGATCAACGGCGAAATTGTCTTCGAACCACGAGGTCTTCCGGTTGAAGGTTTCCCAGGCGACGTCGTAGGCGAGGGCGTCTGCCGCCAGACGCCACTTGAGGTTTGACGCGCTCCGACGGCAGAAGAGCAGGGCCTCGAACAGGACCAGAAACAGCAGGAGGCTGATGGCCGAAGCAAACACGACCTCGAACAACGTGAATCCGCCTCGCCCGCCGGGGAAAGAGGCGCTCTTCCGCAGATGACCGTTCCTGCGGTTGCCGAAAGGCCACGGTTTCATCCTCAGGACTTCCTCTCATATGCGCGGGACTCAGGCCGCCCCCGAAGAGGCGTCCTGCGCTGGGTGTTATGTGCCGGGTTCTTCATATAAACAGTAAACGACAGTATCAGGAAAAAGTTCATGCCGCGAGGAATTATTTCAAAATAATCACATGATGGTCCCGTATATGAGTGAATGTGCCGCCTGTTGCGGAGGGGCGCGTGTTCCGGCTCACATGTCGTCCGGGACTTCGATGCGGATCGTGCGCGCCCGCATGTCCTTGAGATCCGTGGCCGCGACTTTCTTCTGGTCGAGGTCGCTGCCGTGCAGCGTGCCGGGGTCGGAGAAGAAGGGCACTT
This sequence comes from Kiritimatiellia bacterium, assembly GCA_035353175.1. Taxonomy (GTDB): domain Bacteria; phylum Verrucomicrobiota; class Kiritimatiellia; order RFP12; family UBA1067; genus DAOPZC01. The sequence goes on from DAOPZC010000084.1 coordinate 10,672, forward strand.
CGAAGCTCGCACCGCACGCGGGGCATTCTGAGGCGGATCCCGCCATGTCGGCCGGCGCCTCGATCTCCTGGCGGCAGTTTTTGCAGAAGAAGGAGAGCATGCGCTTGGAGGGCAGCGTCTTTTGGACGGCGGGCGCGCTGGCATTGTCAAAACCCAAGGCGGCCAGGTCGATGCGAATGGTTTGCCCGCCTTTGCTCTTCAGATCCCCTCCCGGGGTCGGGCTGGCCGCGGGGTCTGGGGCCGCATTGGGAGCGGCTGGCGCTGGAGCGGCGGCCGGTGCGGGGGCGGCGGCCGGTGCGGGGGCGGCGGCCGGTGCGGGCAAGGGCTTGCCGTGCAGCGTGCCGGGTTCGGATTCTGTGGGCACCGTGACGGACGCCCCGCAGGCGGGGCACTGGGCCTGTACGCCGGCGGCCGACAGTGGCGCCTCGATCTCCTGCCGACACTGCTTACAGCAGAACGAGACGGCGGTTGAGAAGTCTTCGTGAACCTGCGGAGGGACCTCCTTTGGGAGGACCGTGATCAGGTTGTCCGGGGTGGGTGTGACAGCGTTGCGCGCCTTTTTCAATACGCGCACCCGCAGGGTGTCGTGCTCAGCAATGAGAATCGTTTCTCCGGATTGAGGATTTTTCATCTTCCTCGCCTTGCGCTTGATAACATCCAGTCGGCAGATTCCCGGAATAGTGAATCCTTGGTCACACGCCTCCCGATAGGCGATATGCCGCAATGCTTCCAGTACAAAACGGGCTGATTTCTGCGTGATCCCCGTGCTAAAAGCCAATTCCCGAACCAAGGTCGTCTTGTTATAGGTCGTTTTTTTCATTGCATTTGCTCATTAGAAGGTTAATAGTTAAGTCTATATGCAAGTAGTGTGCCAATACGTGGCTTTTGGGGCTGTGAATGTTTGGCATTAATTCTGCTTTTTAAGTTTTTTACGAAATGAATCTTGCGTTGGGGAACAGTCAATCATGGCCATGAAATTCTGGTTTGGCAAAAAAGGTACGGAGCCGGATGAGAGCGCGGGCGCGACCGGTGCCCTTCCCGTGGCGACGCCGAATCGTGCGGAAAGTGGCGCTCCGCCGTCTCCCGCAGAATCGGCGACGTCTGCCGTGCCGCAAGGTCCGGACGCTGTTTCCGTCGGCGGAAGCCCGTCTGCCGGAATCCCGCCGGCACCCCGTGCGGCGGTGGACGTGGGTAGCGCGGCGCCGCTGCCCTTGGCGGTGTCGCCGCAGACGGTGTCAGGGCCCGAGGCCGGAGTGAACAAGGGGAGCGCCTCTTCATCTCCTGCCGCGGAAACGGCCGACGTTCCGCGGACGGTACTGAAAGCGGTCGGAGGAATCGCCCCGGTCCGTTTGACGGCAGTGCACCCCGCAGGGAGTGGGCCGCAGACGGCGGGATCGGCCCCGGTCGCAGGTGCCGGACGCCCGGTTTTCGCGTTACGGCCGAAAAACGACTCGACGGCCGCGCCGGCCGCGGGGGCGGAGATAACGCCTCCGACGGGGGTTCAGACTGAAGGCGGCCCCGCTCCCGCCGGAAAAATGGCGGGCGGGCCTGGCGACGGGAACGAGCTGATCCGCCCGAAGACCGATCAGCGGGCGCTCTATTACCAGCTGATGAACGGTCTGTACGATGCGGTCCTGATCCTGGACGATCAGGGGCATGTCGTGGACTCCAGCAAGCGGGTGTCGGAACTCTTGGGGTATTCGCGCGAAGACACGTGGGACTTGGGCATTGATAAGATCATTACCGGGATGACGCGGCAGATGTTCGAGCATCTCAGGCGCAGTTTGTCAGAGAGCAACCATGTGCTGATCGACGCGCGGTGCTCTCGCCAGGACGGCACCTCGTTCTCGGGCGAGGTTGGCGTGAGCACGCTCTCGCTGACCACCGGTTCAAATATCGTTTTCGCGATCCGCAATGTGGAACGGCGCAAGACCGCGATGGAGGACCTCCGCAAGTGTCAGGCGGCGCTCGACGTCGCGTTGGTGCCGGTGTTTGTGTGTGATACCGACGGGTTCTTCCAGATGGTCAACCAGACGCTGCTCGACGCGTTCGGAATACCGGATGCGGCCCAGGCGAAAAGCGTGCGGTTCGTGGATCTGTTGCCCGATGCGGCCCGCTTTTTCCTGAGGGCGGCCTGCGGCGAGAAGGTCCATGAGAAGATCAGCGTCGCGACGCCGGACGGGATGCCGCTCAAACTCGAAATCTCCTTGGCACCGGTGCAGAGCGGCTCGAACATCACGGGCGTCGCGGGGTCGATCCTGCAGATGTGAGAAACGTATTCCGCTTCCTGTTTGCCGCGGCAGGGCTTGCTTCCGGGGCTCTCCGGAACGAGGAGCTGATTGGAAAGACGCTTTCCGCTTCCTATTCATCGCGGTAAGGCTTGTTCTGTTCGAACATGGTGAGCCGCGTCGTGAGCGCGGCCGCGTGTGTCGTGTCGCCGTTCTGCGTGTAGATCGCGGCGGCCCGGCGGGTGGCGTCGAGCGCCCGGCGGAAAGAACCGTACTCCGCTTGGGCGGCGCCGAGCACCTCAAGGGCTGTCGCGTCTTTGTCGCGGAGCAGGTCGTTCGCCTTCTCGGCCAGTTTGACGGCCTCTTTGCCGTCCCGCAGTTCTGGGAACGGCGACGTCGCCAGGATCCACGCCACTTCGCACATCGCGCCGGTGTTCTTGGCGTCCTCGGCCAGGGCGGCCCGGGCAGTCTGCAAGAGTTCGCGCGATTTGGCCATACGCCCTTGGCGCAACGCCTCTTCGGCCTTTTTCTTGAAGTCCAGACTGATGCCGGCGAGCCGGAATTTGGTCTCGATGTCCACTTTGTCCACGGCCTTGATGTAGGCGTCTTCAGCGGTGATGATGCCTTTGGCCGCCAGGCGCGTGAGTTCGTCGCTGAAGGTCTGCATGCCCGCCGTTCGGCCGGTCTGCATCACCGACGGGATCATGTGGGTCTTCGCCTCGCGGATCAGGGCCGAAACCGGCGTGTTGACGACCAGCACCTCGAAGGCGGCGATCCGCCCGCCCTCGATTTTTTTGCAGAGGGTTTGGGCCACGACGCCTTTGAGCGTATCGGCCAGCATGGAGCGGATCTGGTTCTGCTGTCCAGCCGGGAATTTGTCGATCATGCGTTCGACGGTCGACGCCGCGCTGTTGGTGTGCAGGGTGGCGAAGACCAGGTGACCCGTTTCGGCGGTCTCGATGGCGATTTCCATGGTCTCAAGGTCGCGGATTTCGCCGATGAGCACGATGTCCGGGTCTTCGCGCAGGGCGGCGCGCAGCGCGCGGGCAAAGCTCGTGGTGTCGCGGTGGACCTCGCGCTGGTTGATGATGCACTGGTGCGGCGTGTGGACGAACTCGATCGGGTCTTCGATCGTGATGATGTGCTCGTTGCGCTGTCGGTTGATGTAGTCGATCATGGCCGACAGGGTGGTGGACTTGCCGCTGCCGGTCGGGCCGGTGACGATGACGAGGCCTTTTGAAAGCATGCAGAACTCGCGCATGACGTCCGGCAGGTTGAGGTCCTCGAAGGTTGGGATCCGCTCAGGAATCACGCGCAGGGACGCGCTCCACCCGCACATGTCGCGATACCCGTTGACGCGAAAACGCGCCGTGCCGGGAATCTCGTACGCGCAGTCGGTGTCCCACTCGTGCTCGAGCTGCCCGATGTTATCCTCCGGCATGATCTCTTTCACGAGGTCGAACACCTGCTGGCTGGAGAGCGCCGGCTCGCCGGCGATCGGCGAGAGGGTGCCGTGCACGCGGATGTATGGCGTGCGGCCTGCGCAGAGGTGCAGGTCGCTGCTTTCGCCGGAAACCAGCGGGACGAGGAAGCGGTCAATGAAAGCCATGGCTCTGTTCCTTTGACGTTAGCGGATCATGCGGCTAGGGGTTTTTCACGCGGAAGAAGCCTTGCTTGGCCTGCGCGGGGATCTCGGCTCTCAGCAGGATCTGGCGGCGTCCGTCCAGGGTGGTGCCGAGGATCTCGCGGTAGACGACCGGCAAGGTCTGCCAGTCAGCCGCCGAACCGGTCAGCGAGGGGGTCCACTCCAAGGTGTAGTCGACCTGGAGATAGCCCTCCACCATGAGCGCGACGGATCCGCCTGTCGCGGCGGCGTCGCCCGCCGCGCTGCTGACGCTGCGGCTCGCCATGGCGGCCGGCGTGAGCGACAGCGCCGTGACGCGCGCCTGCGCCGAAGCCGGCGGGGTCGGCAATGTCGACGCCAGCACGAAGAGGGCGCCCAGTTTCACGTCCCGTTCGGGCATCAAGAAGGTGACGATCGGACCGCTGTTGGTCAGGACATAGACATCGCCGACCCAGCCGACGAAGACATAGCCGTCGCCCGGAGCTCTGGCTTCCACGGTCAGCGCCGTCCCCTGCGGGTAGATCATACGGTCGCGCGCCTCTTCGATGACGTCGGGCAGTCCGGCGAAGATCGAGGGGATCACATAGACCGTGTTCGTCGCGTCTGAGAGCGTGAGCTTGGAGGTCGGTGTCCAGAACCCGTCGCGCATCCAGGCGCAGTCCTTGAAGACGCTCACGTCGATGTCTTTCGTGTAGTCGAACAGGAAGTCGTGCCGCGTCTTCCGGGCGGTCTCGCGGTCGGATAACCCGTTCTTCACCACGACCGAAGCGGTGGACCAGCTCTCCTCTTTGCCGGAAATCCAGCATTCGGGCTTGTCGTCCACCTCGCCCTTGTAATCCAGCCAGAAGTCCAGACGGTCGGCCACCGCTTCGCTGCAGGAGGCCCACTGCCACATCAGGATGCCCGTGCCGAAATTGGTCACGCTGAGCTTGGCGTGCTGGCTGTTGTTGACGTAGCCGAACTGGCCGAAGCGGATCGCGCTGTTGCCGCCCGGCGCGTCGTTGACCCACGTCACGCCGCCGTCCTCGCCGTCGAACGTCGCGATCGAGGACTCGCCGTTGACGTCCGGGACGTCCGGGGCGCAGCCCGTCGCGTCGACCATCGCCTGCGGGATCCAGATCAGACGGTCGAGCGTGATGGTGTTGTCGCGGACGAAATAGCTGCCGTCGCGCTGGAAGCGCAGCGAGATCGAGGTGGCGCCCGAGACGAAGTTCGTCATCGCCTTCCACGCGTTGTTTTTGCCGGAGACGGCGCCGACGAGCGTGGTGCCGTTGACGATGACTTCGATCTCGTCATACGCGGTTTCCGCGTTGCCCTTCCACCAGAACAGCAGCACGCCGTCGCCAGTGAAGTTTGTCGTGGTCAGCTCCACGTATTGTCCCGCGCCGACCGAAGGGCCGCCGAATTTGACGACGGGGTCGTCGTAGCGGACGCCGCCGTTGGACTCGGCCACGATGCCGGTCGGGGAGAACGCCGCGATGTCGAGTTTCTGACCGGCGATGGTGAGCGCGCCCGCCAGTTTCTCGGCGGCGGTTTGCGGACGGTAGA
>DAOPZC010000085.1:0-15999 GCA_035353175.1 Kiritimatiellia bacterium
CAGCGCCAGCGCCTGCGACGCCGCCACCTTCATCGCCGTGTTGATCGTCCGCGCGCGCGCGTCCAGCGCCCCGCGGAACAGGTACGGGAACCCGAGCACGTTGTTGACCTGGTTGGGGTAGTCCGAGCGCCCGGTGGCCATCACGTAGGGCTTGTCGCCCATGACTTCGGCCACGATCTCGGGGCGGATCTCGGGGTCGGGGTTCGACATCGCGAAAATGGCCGGGTACTCCGCCATCCCGCGGACGTCGTCCGCGGTCACGCAGTCGGCCGCCGACACGCCGATGAAGGCGTGCGCGCCCTTCAGCGCCTCCTGCAGCGTGCGGGCCTTGGTCGCCGAAACGTGGCGCCGCTTGTGGTCGTTCAGGTCGGTCCGCCCGGCGTGGATCACGCCCTTGGTGTCGCACATCACCAGGTCCTCCACGCCCGCCGCCTTGCACATGTCCGCGATGCGGATGCCCGCCGCGCCCGCGCCGTTCATCACCACCCGGATGTCGGCCATCTTGCGCCCGCACAGGGCCGAGTAGTTCAGCAGGCCCGCCACCGAGATCACCGCCGTGCCCCACTGGTCGTCGTGGAACACCGGGATGTCCAGCTCCGCGTCCAGCGTGTCCTCGATCTCGAAGCACGCCGGCGCCGCGATGTCCTCCAGGTTGATCCCGCCGTACATCGGCGCGATCGCCCGGCACACCTCGATCACCCGCTTCGGGTCCGTCTTGCCCGTGTCCGCCCCGCCCTGCCGGCAGTGGTTCACCGGCACCGGCCAGGCGTCCACGTCGCCGAACGCCTTGAAGAGAACCGCCTTGCCCTCCATCACCGGGATGCTCGCCGCCGCGCCCAGGTCCCCGAGCCCGAGGATCGCCGTGCCGTCCGACACCACCGCCACCAGGCTCCGCTTCGCCGTGTAGTCGAACACTGTCCCGGGCTTCGCCGCGATCTCCTTCACCGCGTGCGCCACCCCCGGCGTGTACGCCAGGCACAGGTCGTTCTGCGTCTTCAGCGGCTTCGCCAGCCGCATCCCCACCTTGCCGCCCCTGTGGAACTCCAACACCGTCTCGCGATTCACCGGAACATTCGCCATACCATCCGCTCCTCTCAATACGTACCAAAGAAATGAAAACATCTGGACTTCGACGGCAACGAATCAATCGCTGCCAAGGGAATACTGCTGAAGGATCTCCTCGCCAGGCACATTTTGTGCGCGTGAATGCGAGGATCCGCCACGCACCCGGACGGACAACGGTTCGGATGCGTGAATGGGGAAGAATCTGCCGACGGGTCAGCAGAGAAGTCGCGCGGCTTGCGCGAGAATATGCGATCGGACGGACAAGAGGCCGGGAGTCGCAGCGGATGTCAGGCGTTTGTCACGTGAGGGCGCCGTTGGGACCGTTCGCAGAAAGGGGCAAGGAATAAGATCGGCACGCAAGGCGAGAAGAAACAGAAAAGGGTTGGTTTCGCGTTCGCTGCTCAGCATCGCGTCCGCTTTGATGTCCTGGCTGCCGCAACATAAGCCGCCGCTCGTGTCTTCCGAGCCTGTATTTTGGAGCAGGCTGCTTCCGGAAGGGGACAGCTCCTGCACACGTGTTGCACCGGACGTCACCAAATATACGGCGCAGAGCGAAAGCACGCAAAAGATCCGCAAGCACGAAGATAGGCAGATGCCGCCCCGGCATCCCACCCAATCTCTGCAATTAAAATACATGCCAACTTATAATATCAGCGGTGCTATTTTGCCGCAAGGGAAATCGTCATGAAGGAAAACGAGCAGGAAAATCGTCGCGCAACAGGCGGTCAGTAGCTGTGTTTGCTGATGTCCTGGACCTCGTTGGTGAAGATGTTGATGCGGATGTAGCGGGTCACGTTGTCCTTCATGGCGCGGGCATAAATGAATTTCTGCCCCTCTTTGATGGTGGTCGGGAAGCTGACCTTGCCGTTTTTCCCGACCCTGGCCGTGATATCGGACTCGACTCCGCCCGGATTTTTGTAGTAAAGGCGGGAGCCGGGCTTGACATGAAACGTGATCGTGGTCGTGGCTGAGGCCGACACGTCGGTGGAGTCGAACGTGACGTCGACGCCCGCCGCGCGGAGGTTGAGCGTTTGCTGGCGGTTGGCGGGTAGGAACGAATCGGTCCGGCTGTAGAGCAGTTGGGGATTCAACGTGTCGAGGTCGGCGAGCCGAGCGACGCGGAAACGGTATTCTGGAAATGTGACGGTCCCCGATTTTGCGACGGTGCCCACCGCGACGGCATGGATGGCGGCTTCGACGCGGGCCTGGTCCGCGGGGCGGGCGAGCATTTTGAAGCGGTAGGTGCAGGGGATGGAGCCCACGCCCGGGGAACGGGATGAGAATGAGGCGCAGCCGCCGAGGAGGAAGGTGGCGAGGAGAAGACGAAGTGTGTTTGAAGGGTTCATGCTGAGGTTCCTTTGGTCATGGATGAAATCGGAGCGGCCTGGCGGCTGCCCGCGCGGATTACGATGTCAGATGCTGCCCGCCGTCGACAAAGAGGACTTGGCCCGTGACGGACTCGGCGTCGAGCAGGAAACGCACCGCCGCGGCGACGTGTTCGGCGGCGGGCCGGGTTCCGAGAGGAAACGCGCCTGCCGGTTCTTTCGTGCCGGACTGCGCGGGCGGGGGAAGCACCGCGCCCGGCGCGACGGCGTTGACGCGTAAATCGGGCGCGTATTCGAGGGCCGCCGAGAGCGTGAACGTTTCGAGCGCGCTTTTCGAAAGCATATAGGGAAGCGCGCCTGCGCTCGCGCGGGAGAGCCGTTGGTCGAGCAGGTTGACGGCACTGCCGCACGCCTTCCGGGCCGTCACGTGGGCCGCAAGACGTTGCGTCAGCAGAATCGGCGCCAGGGTGTTAATCCGCCACAGGCGCTCGAAATCGGCGGCGGTGGCGGACGCGAGCGGCTGGCGTTCGAAAACGGCGGCGTTGTTGATCAGCGCGTCGATCTGTCCGGCGCAGGCGATGCCCGCCTCGAAGACCGCCGCGGGGCCGCCGTCGTCGGCCAGGTCGCCCGTCACGCGCCAGGCGCGGGCTCCGCCGGCCGCAAGGTCTGCGCAGAGCGCGTCGGCCTCGGTGACGGAACGGTGGGCGTGGACAACGACGTTCCACCCCGCACGGGCGAGGGTGCGGGCAATGACGTTCCCGATGCGGATGGCCGCGCCGGTGATGAGGGCTGTTCGGTTCATGGGGTTGACAAGCGACGGGCATCATCATACCTTAAATGCCGATGAGCCGTCATGTCCAAAACGTGAATTCCCGGGTCGCAGAGCGGGATTTCAAATACTATATCTTTGATTGGGACGACAATATCTTGCACATGCCCACGCGGATCCATCTTGAGAAGAAGATGGCGGACGGCATGTGGCAGCCGCATAGCGTTTCGACGGCGGCCTTTGCCGTCGTGCGCAACGACAAGGAGAACTACCGCGCGCCGGGCGGGGTGTGGGACAACGCCTTTGTCGAGTTCCAGGATACGGCCGGCGAGAGCGAGAGCCGCTTTTTGAGCGACACCCGCGTCTCGCTCGAAAGGGTGCTGAAAGGCGAGGTGCTCCCCGCACCGAGCTTCGAGACGCTGCGCGAGACGCTGCGGGAGGGCCGCCTGTTCGCGATCGTCACGGCCCGCGGACACGAGTCCGAGTCGCTGAAGAAGGCGGTCCGGCTGTTCATCGAAGTGGTGCTCACGCCGAAGGAGCGGGAGGAGATGATGGCCAATCTGCGCGGCTACCGCGCCTGCTTCGACGGCCGCTCGACCTTCGGGACGGACGCGGAAGAGCTCGAGTATTACCTCGCCCTCAATAAATATCACGCGGTGACGAATCCCGGGTTCCGGAAATGGATGGCGGCGGAGTCGGGCGGGCGGCCGTCCTCGGAAAACGCCAAGCAGTTCGCGATCCGCGATTTCGTCGAACACGTCATCAAGATCCTGAGCCGCACGGGGGCGGAGTCTCTCCGTCGTCCGATCAGCGTGGGCTTCTCGGACGACGACCAGTGCAATGTGGCGGCCATCGAGCGCTACATTCAGGAAGAGCTCGCCAAACGGTTTCCCGGCATCAAGTTCTGCGTGTACGACACCTCTGATCCGTCTTTGGCGGACGGGCGCAAAGTGGTCGTTTCCGGCCAGCTCGACTTCGGGTTTTGAAGCGGTGCGGCATTGCGGGGGGGCGCGGGTTCTGGTATTCTAAAAACCACATGCCTAAACCGCATCACAGACGGCCTCGGGGCCGATGGCGCGAGCGTTTGCCCGCGATCTTCGCGGGCCTGTGCCTCCCGTTGCTGGTCTGGTGGTCCGGTTGTTTGACCGAGCGCATTCGGCCGCCGCGCGGTGGCGCGTCGACCGTGATGGCCATGGAAGTGACCGGCTATTGTAACTGCGGGCTGTGCTGCAGCTGGGAGCGGGGCTGGTTCGGGCTCGGGGCTCCGGTCATCAGCGGCGGATTGAACAAGGGCAAGCCCAAAGCGGTCGGCGTGACGGCGAGCGGCACGCGCGCACGCTACGGCACGATCGCCGCGGACACGGCGGTGTTGCCCTTCGGCGCGATTGTGTATGTGCCGGGGTACGGGTACGGGCGCGTGGAGGACCGCGGCGGCGCGATCACGGGACGTTGTCTGGACCTCTGGTTTCCCTCGCACGGGGAGGCCCAGGCATGGGGCCGCAAAAAGATGAACGTGCGCGTTTGGCGGCCGTGAGATTTTTTTAGGGGCGGGCTCTTGGCCTGTCCGAAAGGTGAAAGATGAGCGACGAGAATAAGACGGCGGAGTCGGATACAAGCCGGCATTTTTTGAAGCAATGGATTGCGGACGATGTGGCGGCAGGAAAAACGGGCGGACAGGTGGTGACGCGTTTTCCTCCCGAGCCCAACGGGTATATCCACATCGGCCATGCCAAAGCGATCTGCATCGATTTCGGCATGGCGAAAGAGTTCGGCGGACAGTGCAACCTGCGCATGGACGACACCAACCCCTCGAAGGAGTCGGACGAGTATGCGGAGAGCATCAAGCAGGACATCCGCTGGCTCGGTTTCGACTGGGGCGACGGCTTCTACAGCGCGGCGGACCTCTTCGACAAGATGTATCAGATCGCCGAGAACCTGATCCGGGGCGGCCACGCGTACGTCTGCGGCCTGACGCAGGACCAGTGGAAAGAGTACCGCGGCATCCCGACCGAGCCGGGCAAAGAGAGCCCGACGCGCAACCGCTCGCCGGAAGAGAACCTCGCGCTGTTCCGCCGCATGAAGGCGGGCGAGTTCGCGGATGGCACGCTCTGCCTGCGCGCGAAGATCGACATGGCTTCCCCCAACATCCATTTCCGCGATCCGGTGATCTACCGCATCATGCATGTGCCGCACTACCATGCGGGCGACACGTGGTGCATCTATCCGATGTACGATTTCGCGCACCCGATCGAGGACGCGTTTGAGGGCGTGACGCATTCGATGTGCACGCTCGAGTTTGAGGTTCACCGCCCGCTCTACGATTGGGTGATTGACCGCATGGACGAGATGGGACTGCTGGTGGTCCGCAACGGCGTGAAGATCCGTCCGCAGCAGCGCGAGTTTGCGCGGCTGAACCTGACGTACACCGTGATGAGCAAGCGCAAGCTGCTGCAGCTCGTGCAGGAGAACCTCGTGCTCGGCTGGGACGACCCCCGCATGCCGACGGTGTGCGGCCTGCGCCGCCGCGGCTACACGCCCGAGGCGATCCGAGACTTCTGCGACCGGATCGGCGTTTCGAAGTACGGCAGCGAGACCGATGTGGCGCTGCTCGAGTACTGTTTGCGCGACGACCTCAACAAGCGGGCGCTGCGCCGGATGGCGGTGCTCGATCCGGTCAAAGTGGTGATCGACAACTACCCGGAGGGGCAGTCCGAATACGTGGAGGCCCAGAACAATCCCGAAGATCCGAATGCGGGCACGCGCCGGGTGCCTTTCGGACGCGAGGTGTTCATCGAGCGCGAGGATTTCATGGAAGTGCCGGCCAAGAAGTTCTTCCGCATGGCGCCCGGACAGGAGGTGCGGTTGCGGGCTGCGTGCCTCTTCACCTGCACGCATGTGGAAAAGGACGCCGCGGGCGTGGTGACGGTGATTCATGGCACGTATGACCCGGACTCCAAGGGTGGCAACGCGCCCGACGGCCGCAAGATCAAAGGGACGATCCACTGGGTGTCGGCGGCCCATGCCGTGCCGGCGACGGTCCGCCTGTACGACCGCCTCTTTACGGTGCCAGACCCGATGGGCGACGCGGCCCGCGATTTTCTTGAGTTCTTGAATCCGGACTCCCTCAAGACCATCACGGCGTATGTCGAGCCGTTGTTGGCGGAAGCCGCGCCGGGCGAGAAGTTCCAATTTGAGCGGATCGGTTATTTCTGTGCGGACGCCTACGAGACCAAACCCGGCAAGCCGGTTTTCAACCGGACGGTGACGCTGAAAGACTCCTGGGCGAAAGAAGCAAAAAAATAGGATGAGAAATCATGTCGGGGCTGGACGCTGTGCCGCACCCGATCGAAAGGGACACATGCAGAAGACAGTCAAAGTGAACGGACAGGTTATCCCGCAAGAGGCCATTCAGTTCGAGCTGGAGCGGCTCGTCCGTTTCTATGCCGAGCATGGCATGTCGCAGGACCAGGTGCGCGCCCAGTTGCCCGCGTTGGTCCAGAAGGCGACGGAACAGGCGATCGGCGCCAAGCTGTTGATGGACGAGGCCAGCAAGTTTGATTTCCCGGTGAGCGAAGCCGAAATCGATGAGCAGGTCGTGAAAATCGTGGAGCAGGTCGGCGGGCGCTCGGCGTTCGAGGCCGCACTTGCGCAGCAGAAAACCACCGAGGCCGTGTTCCGCGAGCAGCTGAAGCGCGGGCGCCGCGTCGACAAGCTCGTCGAGAAGTCCGTTGTCGGTGTGGCCGAGCCGACCGAAGCGGACATCAAAACGCATTTTGAAGAGCACCGGGAGGAGTACTCGAAAGGCGAGCGCGTGCTGGCGCAGCACATCCTGATCACGCCCGACGGCGACACGCAGGCCTCCAAAGACGAGGCGAAAACCAAGATCGCGGCGATCCGGGCGCGCGTGCTCGGCGGAAAAACGTTCGCGGATGAGGCGGCGGCGCACTCCATGTGCCCCAGCGGCAAAGAGGGCGGCAGCCTCGGCTGGTTCAGCCGCGGCATGATGGTGCCGGAGTTCGACCAGGCCGTTTTTTCGATGAGTGTCGGCGAGGTCAGCGACATCATCGAAACGCAGTTCGGCTACCACATCATCTACAAGACCGACCACGAGGCGGCCGGCGAGGCGGAGTTAGACCAGGTGCGCGAGCAGATCCGCGATTTCCTCCGGCATGCGCGTCGCGGCGAAGCCATGACGGCGTATGTGGAGGAGCTGAAGTCCAAGGCGGTGATCGAGATGGCGTGAGCACTCGGTCTGGCTGGGTGTGTTCCCCGGACGTGCTGCGAACGGCCCGGGGATTTCCCTTTCTTGATTGGCGGGTTACGAACGGTTGAGGTTCCGGCATGATGACGCATGAGAGTCTGTTCCAGCGCGCGTGCAATGTGATCCCGGGCGGGGTCAATAGCCCGGTGCGCGCGTTCAACGGAGTCGGGGGGACCCCGCTCTATGTCGAGTCGGGCAAAGGCTCCAAGATCCGCACGGCGGACGGCCGCACGCTGACCGACTTTTGCTGCTCGTGGGGCGCGATGATCCTCGGACACGCGAACGACGAGGTCGTGGCCGCGATCCAGGCCCAGGCTGCGAAGGGAACGACCTTCGGCATCAACACGCCGGACGAGGTGGCCTTCGCGGAGCGGCTCTGCGCGCTCGTGCCGGGCATGGAACGGGTGCGCCTGGTGAACTCCGGCACCGAGGCGGTGATGACCGCCCTGCGCATTGCGCGGGGCGTGACGGGCCGCAAACGCATCATCAAGTTCGACGGCTGCTATCACGGCCACAGCGACAGCGTGCTGGTTTCCGCCGGCAGCGGGTTGCTGACCGGCGGGATGGTCAGTTCGCTGGGCGTGTCCCGGCATGTGGCCAGCGACACGTTCGTCGCGCCGTATAACGATAACAACGCGGTCAACGAGCTGATCCGCGAGAAGGGTTCTGAGATCGCCGCGATCATCGTTGAGCCCGTCGCGGGCAACATGGGGCTCGTGCTGCCGGAGCCCGAATTTCTTGCAAAGCTGCGCCGCTCCGCCGACCGTTGCGGCGCGTTGCTGATTTTCGACGAGGTGATCGACGGGTTCCGCTTCGCGCTCTCTTCGTATGCCAAGACCGTCGGCGTGAAGCCCGACCTCATTACATTGGGGAAGGTGATCGGCGGCGGGCTGCCTTTGGCGGCCGTCGGCGGCGCGGCGGTGTTCATGGATGAACTTGCTCCGCAAGGCAAGATCTATCAGGCGGGCACGCTTTCGGGGAATCCGCTGGCCGTGGCGGCGGGACTTAAGACGCTTGAGATTTTGGCGCGTGACGATCCGTATCCGCGCATGGCGGCCCTCGGCCATCGCATGGCCGAATTCATCAACACCGCCGCGGCTTCCAAGGGGCTGCCGTTCCATTGCGCGCAGTATCACGGCGTCTTCACGCTTTTCTTCACGCAGGCGCCGATCAGGTCCCTGTCGGACACCAAGCGGTGCGACACGCGGGCTTATGCGCAATTATTCCATGCGATCCTCAACCGCGGTTATTATCTGCCCCCGTCGCAGTTCGAGATCGGCTTCATCTCCGCCGCGCACAGCGAGGACGAGGTGATGTCGTTCGCGCAGGCGGTGGTGGGCTGAGCGCCCCGGCAGATGGGCGAGGATCACGGCCTTCGTCCGCTGCCGGCCACACGGGTGAATCGTCCGCTTGCGCTTCGTCTTTTTGAAAACCCAAGTGTATCCTGCTCCGGTCCGGCCTTGGGAATAGGTGTGGAACGGGACGGAGATTGAAGGTGGTGTACAAAGATGAGCATGTTGGTGATCACGAGTGCGGAGGAGGTTCAGAAATGGGCGATGGCCCAGCGTGCGCAGGGTTTGCGCATCGGGCTGGTTCCAACGATGGGATATTTGCACGCGGGGCATCTCTCGCTGATCGCCGAAGCAGGAAAGCACGCCGATCGCGTGGTCGTCAGCATTTTCGTCAACCCCGTACAGTTCGGCCCGAACGAGGACTTTGAGAAATATCCGCGCAATGAGGCGCGGGACTTGGAGCTCTGCGAGAAGGCCGGGGCGGCGGTTGTGTTTCTGCCGCAGGTGTCCGCGATGTACGCGCCGGACGCGAGCGTCTTCGTCACCGAGGAGCGGCTCGGCAACGGGCTGTGCGGCGCGAAACGCCCGGGCCATTTCCGCGGCGTCTGTACGGTGGTCGCCAAGCTCTTCAACATCGCGTTGCCGCAGGTTGCGGTGTTTGGCCAGAAGGATTATCAGCAGGCGGCGGTTATCCGCCGCATGGTCCGGGACCTCAACTTCCCGCTCGAGGTCGTGGTGGCGCCGATCGTGCGCGAGGCGGACGGGCTGGCCATGAGTTCTCGAAACGTGTATCTTGTCGGCGATGAGCGGAGTCGCGCGCTGGGCCTGAGCCGCGCGTTGCAGACTGCGGCGCAGACCATCGCAGCCGGGCCTTGCGCGGCGGGCGCGGTGCGCGGACAGATGCGCGAGGTGTTGGAGAAGCACGCGCTCAAGATCGACTATGTCGAAATCGTGGACGCGGAAACGCTGGAACCCGTTTCCGAGGCGCGGCAGGGGCATGTGGCGCTCATCGCCGTGTATTGCGGCCGGACGCGGTTGATCGATAATCGGGTGCTGTAGGGGCGGCCGGCCGGTCGCCCCTGCCGGAAACGTGCGATTCGAAACTTGGGAGGGGAGTGCCGATGTCCTTGTTGGACGACAAAGAGAAGAAGCTGCACGCACTGCTGAAGGGGTATGGGTGCGTGGCGGTCGGTTTTTCCGGCGGCGTGGACAGCACGCTGCTGCTGCGCGTGGCGGTGGACGTGCTGGGCAGCGGAAACGTGCTGGCCCTGATCGCCGATACGCCGAGCCTGCCGCGCAAGGAGTTCGCCGAGGCGCTGCGCCTGGCGGAGCCGATGGGGGCTGAGTGCGCCGTGATCGACCCGGACGAGTTGAGCGATCCGGCGTATGCCGCGAATCCGGCCGACCGCTGCTATTTCTGCAAGAAGTGCTTGTTCTCGATGATCGCACGGGTTGCAGCCGAAAAAGGTTTTGCGACCGTTTTGGACGGCAATAATGCCGACGATGCGGGCGATTACCGGCCGGGACGCCGGGCGGCTGTGGAACTGGGCGTCAA
Source organism: Kiritimatiellia bacterium (assembly GCA_035353175.1). Classification (GTDB taxonomy): domain Bacteria; phylum Verrucomicrobiota; class Kiritimatiellia; order RFP12; family UBA1067; genus DAOPZC01. Next base: position 10,268 of record DAOPZC010000085.1, read on the forward strand.
AAGTCCACTCATGGAGGCGGGGCTGACCAAGGCCGAGATCCGCGCGCTTTCCGCGCGCGCGGGGCTGCCGACCGCCGACAAGCCGGCGATGGCCTGCTTGGCCTCGCGCATCCCGTACGGGACGCGCGTGACGGCGGAGGTGCTGGGGCAGGTCGAGCGGGCCGAGGACGCGCTGCGCGCGGCGGGTTTCGCGCAGTGCCGCGTGCGCCATCACGGCGATATCGCGCGCATCGAAGTGGCGGTGGCGGAGCTGCCGCGCTTGCTCGCGGAGGGCCTCCGGGAGGAGGTCGTGCGCGCGGTGAGGGCGGCGGGGTACCGCTACGTGACGCTCGATCTGCAGGGATACCGCATGGGCAGCATGAATGAGAAATTAGCCGATCAGAAATAGGCGTTGGAGAACGCCTGTTTCTCTTGGGGGACACGATGAAACGGATGGTGTGGGGGCTGTTGGCGGTGTTGGGCACGATGTCCGCGGCCGGAGCCGCGGACGGGCCGGCGGAAGCCGTGCCGTCACGAAAGATGCTGGGGCGCGCTTTCGGCGAGCGGGATGTCGAGGCGTTCCGGTCGCCGCAGAAGATTTTTTACCCGGAGACGTGGTTCCACTTCATCGGGGGCAATGTGGCGCGCGCGGGGCTGACGGCCGATCTCGAGGCGATCGCGGGCGCGGGCATCGAGGGCATCCAGCTCTTTCACGGACAGTTCGGCGGGCCTTGGCCCGGCGTGACCAACCAGATCCAGTGCCTCAGCCCGGAGTGGGACGGGCTGGTCCGCTTCGCGGCGGACGAGTGCCGGCGGCTGGGGCTGCGCTTCTCGATGCAGAACTGCCCGGGCTGGTCGTACGCGGGCGGGCCTTGGATCGCCGCGAGCAACGCCATGCGGCAGCTGGTGTGGAGCACGGTGGCCGCCGAGGGCGGCAAGGGTGTCCAGTCGCTCGCGCTGCCGGAGCCGGCCAAGCCCGGCGGCGACAGCGACTACCGCGACATCGCGGTCATCGCGTATCGCGCGCCGGAGGGCGCGGCTCAGAAACCGGCGTATCCGGTCGCGTTCGCCAGCAGCCGCCCGGATTTTCCGTGGGACAAATTTTTCCGTTCGCAAAAAGAGGGCGCGCTGCGGTGCACGCTGGGCGCCGAGCCGCTCTGGGTCGAGGCGACGTTCGCGGAGCCGTTTGCGCTGCGAAGCGTGGAGGTCCCGAGCGCACAGCAGGTGAGCCATGCGCGGTGTTACGTGCCCGACGTCCGTATCCGGGTGGAGGCGGTGTTGCCGGACGGCTCGCGCCGCGCGGTGCTGGACGCGAAGCTGCCGCAGAGCAACTGGCAGGGGAACCGGGCCGTGACCTTGGCCTGCGCGGCGTCCGAAGCCAAGACTTACCGCGTGTCGCTGACCGGCGGGCAGGACGTGAACATGAGCCACATCACGCTGTCGGCCGCGCCGCTCAAAAACAACTGGGAGGCGGAGGCGGGATGGGTGCTGGGGGGGCTTTTTGAGGGAGAAAAACGGCCGGCGCTCAGTGCGCAGGGTTCCGCATCGGCCGCGGAGACGGTGGGAGAGGTCGTCGATTTGACGGGGCGTCTGGCGGCCGACGGGCGGTTGTCGTGGGAGGTGCCGGCGGGGCGCTGGCTGGTGCAGCGCTGGGGGCACAGCAACACCGGCGCCCGCAACGGCCCCGCGCCAAAAGAGGGCACCGGCTGGGAGTGCGACAAGCTTTCCAAGGCCGGGGCGGATGCGCATTTCGACGGCTACATCGGGCGGCTTTCGGGCAAGGGCGGGGCGCTGGAAGGCGGGTTGCTCAAGGGGCTGCTGACGGATAGCTGGGAGTGCCACACCCAGACGTGGACGCCGGGCCTGGAGCAGGCGTTCAAGCGCCGCCGCGGCTACGACTTGCTGCCTTGGATGCCGGCGCTCTGCGGGTATGTGGTCGGCGACGAGGAGCGGACGGCCCGCTTTCTGCGCGACTGGCGGAGCTGCATCAACGACCTGCTGGTCGGAAATTTTTACGGGCGTCTGGCGGAGCGCGCGCGCCGGAACAACCTCGCGCTCTCGCTCGAGACCGCGAGCGGCGATGTGTTTCCCGGCGACCTCCTCGAGTACTACAAGCACGCGGATGTGCCGATGTGCGAGTTCTGGCAGCCGCGCTCGGAGGCGTTTGTCGGGAGCCTCGACTTCAAGCCGATCAAGCCCTGCGCGTCGGCGGCGCGGCTGTATGGCAAGCCGCGCGTGGCCGCCGAAGCCTTCACGTCGTTTGCGCTGACGTGGAACGAGCACTGGGATATGCTCAAGGACGTTGCGAACATTCATTTCGCAGAAGGTGTGACACACCTTGTCTTTCACACCTACACCCACAATCCTCGGAACGATTGGCTGCCGCCGGGCACCTCGTTCGGGTCGGGGATCGGAACGCCCTTCCTGCGCGGCCAGACGTGGTGGCGGCACATGCCCGAATTTTCGGGATATCTGGCGCGCTGCGGGTACCTGCTGGAGCGCGGCCGTCCGGTGTCAGACGTGCTGCTGTATCTCGGCGACGAGCAGGACCACAAGCCGCCGCAGGAGATGCCGTTCCCCGCGGGCTTCAAGTACGACTACTGCAATCCCGATATTCTGCTCAACCGCTTGTCGGTCCGCGACGGCATGCTCGTGACGCCGGAAGGCTTGCGCTACCGCGTGCTCTGGCTGCGCGATTGCCGGCGCATGCTGCCGGAGACGCTCGAAAAGATCGTTGCGCTCGTTCGCAAGGGCGCGACGGTGGTCGGCGATCGTCCGCAGGGCCTCGCCACGCTGAGCGGCGGCGACAAGGCGCAGAAGCGTTTCGATGCGGCCGTGGACGCGCTGTGGGGTCAGGATGCTGCGGCGGGCGGCGGGCGCGTCGGAAAAGGACGCGTGCTGTCCGGGCTGGCTCTCGGCGACGCGCTCGTCCGGCTGGGCCTCGATCCGGACGTGACCGGAGAGGGCGTCATGTGGTGCCATCGGCAGACAAGGGATGCGGAGTGGTATTTCGTGGCGGCTCCGGCGCAGCGCGGGTTTCGCGGCGCGCTCGGCTTCCGCAGCCTCGGCAAGGTGGAACTGTGGGATCCCGTGTCCGGTGCCGCGACGGAGGCGGGGGCGGTGACGCGCGACGGCTCGCGCAGCCGCGTCGCGCTGGATCTGCCGCCCGCGGGCGCTTGTTTCGTGGTGTTCCGTTGGGGCAAAAAATCCGGGGCGACTGTCGCGCGCGTGGAACGCGAAGGCCTTCCGGTCATCGATACGCGCGCGGACGGGGGCGTGGTGCCGCTGCCGCAGGTGGTGTCGGCCCGTTACGGCGACCTGACGAAAGAGGGCCGCTGGAAAGACGTGTCGGAGCTGGTGCGTGCGGCGCTGGCGAAGGGCGACGCGGCGATACGTCCGGGCAACGAGTGGGCGGGTGGCGATCCGGCACTGGGCACGCGTAAGCGTTTCGACCTCACGCTGAGACTGGCGGACGGGCGAGAGACGGTCCGTGAGGCGGGCGAGGGCGAGACGGTGCCGCTGCTGGAGCCTGTTCCGGCGGCGCCGAAAGTCTGCGAGGTCGTGGAGGGCGGAGCGGCGCTGGTGGTGTGGGAGCCCGGACGTTATCGCGTGACGCGGACGGACGGCGCGGTCAAAGAGCGGGTGGCGCGTGACGCGCGTCGCGTGCCGCTATCCGGCGCGTGGACGCTGTCTTTCCCGAAGGGGTGGGGCGCACCCGAGAGCGTGCGCGTAGAGTCCCTCGCGTCGTGGACGGAGCTGGACCTGCCGGCGGAAGCGAAGGCGTTCTCCGGCACGGCGTGCTACACCTTGGATTTTGCGCTGGACGCTTTGCCCCCGGGCGCGCGCGTCGAACTCGATCTGGGACGCGTGGAGATGATTGCGGGCGTGCGCCTCAACGGTGTGCCGGTCGGAACCGTATGGGCGGCACCGTACCGGGTCGACGTGACGCGCGCCGTCAAGCCCGGCACCAACCGGTTGGCGGTGGAGGTGACGGGCACGTGGTTCAATCGGCTGGTCTACGACGCCGGGTTGCCCGAGGCGGAACGCAAGACGTGGACAATCAAAGGCCCCGACAAGGCAGCCTCTTTGCAGCCGGCGGGCCTGCTCGGCCCGGTGGCGCTGCGGGTTGGCCAGCGCGTGGATCTGGCCGAGTGATCGGCCGTGAAAGGAAGACGGATGAGACTGGTGGTGTTGGACGGTTTCACGATGAACCCCGGCGATCTGGAGTGGCAGACGTTGGAGGCCTTGGGCGATCTGACGGTCTATGAGCGCACGCCCGCGGACAAGATCCCGGAGCGCGCGGCTGGTGCGGAGGTCTTGTTCACGAACAAGACGCCGCTGTCGCGCGCGATGATCGAAGCGCTGCCCGCGTTGCGGTTCATCGATGTGCTCGCCACCGGCTACAACGTGGTCGATCTCGCGGCGGCGCGGGAGCGCGGCGTTCCCGTATCCAACGCGCCCGCCTACAGTACACGCTCCGTGCAGCAGATGACTTTCGCGCTGCTGCTGGAGCTGACCCAGCAGTGCGGCGCGCATGACCGGGCGGTCAAAGACGGGGCGTGGTGCCGCTGCCGCGACGTGACGTTCCAGCTCCGGCCGCTGCTGGAACTGGACGGGCTCACCTTCGGCATTGTGGGGTTCGGCATGATTGGCAGGGCGGTCGCGCAGACGGCGCTGTCGTTCGGCATGAGGGTGCTCGTCGCCTCGCGGACACGCCTGGCCAGGCTGCCGGAGGGCGTGGCGTGGGCGACTCACGACGAGCTGTTCCGATGCGCGGACGTGATTTCGCTGCACTGTCCGCTCACGGCCGAGACCGAGCGGATCATCTGCGGACGGACGCTGGCGCTGATGAAGCCGACCGCGCTGCTGCTCAACACCAGCCGCGGAGGGCTTGTGGACGAGGCCGCGTTGGCGCAGGCGCTCGGCGAGGGCCGGCTGGCGGGGGCGGGCGTCGACGTGTTGTCGGCGGAGCCGCCCGACCCGGCCAATCCGTTGCTGCGGGCAAAGAACACCGTGATCACGCCGCACTGCGCGTGGGCGACGCGGGCGGCCAGGCAGCGGCTCCTCGACATCACGGTTGCGAATGTGAAGGCGTTTCAAGCAGGATGCCCGCAGAATGTCGTGAACGTGTAAGAGCAGTTTAATTTTTTGTGTGGCCTGGCCGTGAGCAACGGTAGGTCGGGATAGCAATCCCGACTGGGAGGCCTCGCGATTATGTCCTGTCAGAACGGCTACAGTATTTCTGAAAATGTTCTAGTGGAAGTTGCGCTCGATCACCATGGCCTGGAAGCCCATGCGCACGGCGCAGGTCAGTAGGGTGCCGGTGATCGTGATGTCCTGGCATTTGAACGTCGGGGCCAGGGTCCGGCGCGTCGGGGAGCCCGCCTCGCCGTAGTCCAGGTAGTCGACATCCTACAGTCTTTCACAGCACCCGCCCGTGGCGCAAAGAAAGCGCCACAATAAAGTCCAAACGGGAGTCCGCCGCCGGAGCGGACGTGACAGGCGCGGGCGGGATGGCGTACACGCCGCCCGACCTCTCTCACTCCGGCGTCAGCCCACCCTATAAAAGCGGAGCGCATACGGGCGGGGCGGACTTTGATTTTTTAGCCGGTATTCCGGCGGCGGGTACTCCCGCAAAAAAGCTCGTCCGCATCGCCCGCATGCCGTAGCGAACACGCGGTTGTTCTTGTCCTTGAACCCCTTGATGAGGTCCGTGAACTTGGAGTCGCCGAACTTGATCTGCTCGATGCCGG